>CANREP010000004.1 GCA_947629685.1 uncultured Phascolarctobacterium sp. | reverse complement strand
TGCCCGCAGTTCTTCCCACTCCAGCGCCGGAGCCTGGATGCTGACCTTACCAGAAATATTGTCCATATCCTGCAGATCAGCCTCACCCTGTACAGATACCGGCTGACCATCAACAGTTACCGTAAGCTGCGCCGTATTTATCCTGCTCTGAGCAGCGTCGATCCTGCCATCAACCTGCAGCGTATGTCTGCTGCCTGCCAGCTCCATTTTTCCGTTAACCGCCGTCAAATCGCCTTTGCCAGACAAGCGCACCTGCGTGCCATCATTGACCCAGGTAAGCTGCAGTTCCCTGACGCTGCCCTGCAGCTCCTCTACCTGTCCGTAATGAGCCGCCAACGGCGCATATGCTGCCAGCTGCAGTCTGTCCGTTTTAAGGTAGAGGGTGCCGATCCCTTTCGTGGTCACCGTTCCCTGCACCTGCAGCTCATCCTCGCCTGCAGCTACATCAGCCTTTAAAGCGAAATCGGGATTGGCGCCACCGTCCGCTTCCGCATCGACAGTAAAATCCCAGCTGCCATAAGGGGTCGCTACTTTCAAGGCGCAGCCTTCCGCCTGCAACAGTCCGTAAAAGGGAGTTTCCTTCGACTGAGACGGCTTGAGCAGATGCTGCATATTCCATTGCTCCTGGTCGTCCATGACCAGCCAAACCTGCGGCCGGAGAAGTCTGATCCTGCTCACAGTCCGTGCCGGATCCTGCAGCGCCAGCCAAGGTCTAAAGCTGACAATCGTCTTAGGCAGCACCGCTACCTTGTCGCCGTCTTTATCACGGATTACTACGTCGTTCACTTCAGCCGAGAGCCCGCCGTTCCAGACAACGCCGCCTATCTGGACGCTGCCGTTGATATAGTCCTGCGCCAGCACCTCTGCCTGAGGTAAAAGCTGACGGATATAACCCGGCACTACATATGTCACTAAAGCGTAATAAAGTATTGCCAAAAAAGCAAAACCCGCTAAAATAATTTTCCAAAGTTTCTGCATGATGTTCTCCATAAATAACCGTAGGCCAAATACGTATAACTCGACTTTAATTCTTTCGACAAAAACAGAAAACATCCTCTATTTCACGAAAAAAATAAATGCACTGTTGCATACAGTGCATTTATACAATATCTTACTGCAGTTTCTGCATTGCCTGCAAAGCCTGCTGCAAACGTTCCTGCCAGTCAGCGCAAAAATCAGCGCCGCCCTGAGTGCAGTCCACCTTACCGCCGCCGCGGCCGTTAAATACTTCATTCAGTACTTTGATGTAGACGCGGCAATCCGCCTGCAAGTCGTGTCCTGCGGCTACGGCATAGGCCAGTCTTTCCCGCTGTACTGCAAAAATCACGCTGAGACTGTCTGTATATCCCCCGGCCAGCGTCAGCAGCGGTTTGATATGCTTACTGTCGTCAGTCACCATCTTTATTATAGGCGTCCCGTCAGTTTTCCGCAAAGCCTGTCCTGCCGCCTGCTGCAGCTCTTGACGCAAAAGCTGCAAAGTCTTATTTTTAACTGTTTCACGCAGCTGCGCCATATCTTCTTTCAGACGCATCACGCCATCATAAACCTGCACGGGCTTTACGGAAAGCTCAGCGGCAGTCTGCAGCAGGACGGAATTTTTGCTGTCTGCATCCAGCAAAGCTCTCCTGCCGCAGGCAAATTCCACCCTTATTCCCTGTTTATGCTTGTCGCTGCGGATAACCTTGACCAGTCCTACCATCCCCGTATAAGGCGGATGTGTGCCGCAGCAGGTGCAGCAGTCAGCTCCTTCTACAGCCACGATACGCAGCAGTCCCTTGAGCTTGCTGTTAAACTTGCGCATCGGCAGTTTGGCTGCCTCCTCACTGTCCAGATAATTTATAGTTACCGGCCGGTTATCCCAGATAATCTCATTAGTCAGCAGTTCAGCCTGCAGCAGTTCCTCAGCCGTCAGCTCTTTATCGAGATCTATAGCCACCAAATCCTCGCTCATGTGAAAACCTACATTGTTTGCGCCAAACAGCTTCCAGCAGGCATAAGAAAGCAGATGTTCTCCCAGGTGCTGCTGCATCCTGTCCAAGCGTACCTGCCAGTCCAGCGCAGCCTCAACCGTACTTCCAGCAGGCAGCGGCTGCCCGCATACATGGAAAATGCGTCCGTCAGCTTCATATACATATTCTACGCTGACGCCGCCCAAAGTGCCTCTGTCGCTCAGCTGCCCGCCTCCCTCCGGGAAAAACACGGTTCTGTCCAGTTCGACCAGATAACGACCCTCTTTTTCCTGACAAGCCAGCACCGTGCAGCTGCAATTTTTCAGCAGCACATTATTTTCATATAATTTTTCAGTCATAAATAGACCCCCCTCAAAACAAGAATATTGTATCACTTTCATAACCATTGTGTTATAATCAGTAAAAGTTTCAGCAATTTATTTATAACAGGAGAAAATAATGTTTCATACTTTACTTTTTGATTTAGACGGCACGCTGACCAACTCTGCCGAAGGCATCACCAAATGCGTCCAGTATGCGCTGCATGACGCCGGTATCGACGAACCTGACCTAAATAGCCTGCGCAAATTCATCGGACCGCCGCTGCGGGCGTCTTTTGAAAAATATTACGGCTTCACCTCCCGGCAGGCGGAAGCAGCTACACAAAAATATCGCGAACGGTATCACAATATCGGCATTTACGAAAACGAAGCCTATCCTGGTATTTTAGACCTTATCCGTTCTCAGCACGCTGCCAGCATTACCCTGGCTATTGCTACCGGCAAGCCGGAAATCTACGCCCTTCCCATTGCCCAGCGTTTCGGCTTTGCTCCCTATATGTCGGCCATAGTCGGCAGCAGCTTGGACAGGCGCTTAGATAATAAAGCCCTCGTCGTTGCAGAAGCCCTGCGCCGCCTCAGCCGTGATTCAGCAGAAGATAAACCTCACATCCTGCTGATTGGCGACCGGCAGGAAGATGTCCTTGCCGCCCATGATAACGGCATAAAATGTATCGGTATCGGCTACGGCTTCGGCAGTCTTAACGAACTTTCGGAGGCTGGCGCCGATTATTATGCGGCCACTATTCCAGAATTGCAGAAATTACTGCTGGCATTAAACAGCTAAAAAGCACTTCATAATGAAGTGCTTTTTTTACTATGCTTTCGCCGGCTTCTTATTATATTTCTGCATAGCCGCCTCAATATCTTCCCGCAGCCAGCATTCTACTGCGTCAGCCATTTCCTGCACAGCTTTTTCGATAAGTTCCTTTTCTTCGTTCTGAAAAGCATGTAGCACATGATTTACCACGGCCTGGCTGCTGCGCTCCGGGTGTCCTATACCTATCTTGAAACGGGGAAATTCTCCCGTTCCCAGATGCTGCTGTACAGACTTTATCCCGTTATGGCCTCCGGCGCTGCCTTTGCGGCGGATACGCAGCTGCCCGCAGGGCATATCCATATCATCCTGGATGACGGCAATATCTTCCGGCGCAATATTGTAAAAATCAGCATATGCTCCTACCGCTACCCCACTCAGATTCATATAGGTAGTCGGTTTCAGCAGCAGCACTTTTTCCGGCAGCCTGTATTCCGCATACATGGCGTTACGGTCCGTCCTGTCAAAAGACACACCCCAGCGCCTGGCCAGCTCGTCAACGACCATGAAGCCGATATTATGACGCGTATGAGCATATTCTCTGCCGATATTGCCTAATCCAACAATCAGTTTCATAAGTTTTATTTTTCCTCCTTTGCAGCCACAAGCTGGCTGACTGTTACAAATTCATATCCTTCCGAGCGCAGCCTGTCGATAATGGCAGCGGTGGCTTCTACAGTCTGCTGCCTTGAAGCAGCATTTTTAGGGCTGTCGCCATCGTGCAGCAGGATAATAGCGCCAGGAAACACTTTACTGCAAACTCTGTCTACAATAACATCCGTCCCAGGATTAGTCCAGTCACGCGGAATAACGCTCCAGTTAACAGCAGTCAGACCTGCCTGCCGTATTTCCGCCATTACGGCCCAGTCACGAAATCCGTGCGGCGGACGCATAAACTTTATGTCTTGTCCGCTCAGCCAGGCCAGCGTGGTTTTGCCGCTGTCGATATTGGCAGCTATAGCTTCCCGGTCCAGCTTAAGTAAGTCGCGGTGAGTTCCTGCATGTAGGGCTATCTCATGTCCCTGCCTGCTTACGATACGCACCGCTTCCTGCTTTTTAAAAGCATTCTCTCCCACCATGAAAAAGGTAGCTTTAACATTTTTTTCCTGCAGCACCTGCAGCAGCTCCAATGTATAGGGCAGATACGGGCCGTCGTCATACGTTAAGGCCACCAGTTTTTTCTGCACCGGCACGCTGGTGATAACCTGCCCGTAAAAATTATTCTGCGGCAGCACAGCGCACAGCGTCAATACGCCCGCAAGCAAAACTCCTGCAGCGGCTGTCAGCAAAGCCGGCTTTCTGCGTATAAGATGCAATTTCCCCAGCCACAGCGCTGCCATTCCTAAAATGCCGCAGCAGGCAATAATGTAAATAAGTCTCATTTTTAGCAACCGTTGCTTTCTAAAGAAAAAGGCCTGCCATCAAGGCAAGCCTTTGTTATTTTATTTATGAGTATCAAATAATTGGCTTACAGACCAGTCGTTGTAAATACGCAGAACAGTTTCTGCCAAGATAGGAGCTATGGACAGCACTTTGATCTTTGGGTGTTTCTTGTTCGGCGGCAGCGGAATGGTATTGGTAACTACCAATTCCGTAATATCGGACTGAGCAATACGGGACAGTGCCGGATCAGTCAGGATAGGATGAGTGCAGCAGGCGTAGATTTCTTTTGCGCCCAGCTTTTTCAGGGCGCGTGCGCCTTCGGTCAGAGAACCTGCCGTATCTACCATGTCGTCGACCATGATAGCCGTCTTGCCTTCTACATTGCCGATGAGGTTCATAACCTCTGCTACGCCTGGTTCAGGACGGCGTTTATCAATAATAGCCAACGGGCACTGCAGCATTTCCGCAAAACCGCGGGCACGTCCTACACCGCCAAGGTCAGGAGATACTACTACCATATCATCCAATTTTTTGCTCTTAATATATTCAGCCAAAATCGGGCCGCCAGGCATATGGTCAAAAGGAATATTGAAGAAACCCTGGATCTGTGCAGCATGTAGATCAATGGTAACTACACGGGTAATACCTGCAGTTTCCAAAAGATCAGCCATAAGTTTAGCTGTAATAGGTTCACGGCCGCGAGCCTTACGATCCTGGCGGGCATAGCCATAGTAAGGAATAACCGCAGTAATATGCTGGGCGGATGCACGTTTGAAAGCATCTGCCATAATCAGCAGTTCCATTACATTGTCATTAACAATCGGTCCGCAGGTCGGCTGGACGATAAAGATATCCTTGCCGCGTACGCTTTCGTTAATCATAACCTGTACTTCGCCGTTATTGAAACGGTTGATAACAGCATCGCCTACGGTAGTGCCAAGATAAGCAGCAATCTCGCGCGCTAAATCCGGGTTAGCATTACCTGCAAAAATTCTAAACTTATTTTCATCTGACAACATGTCCCAATCCCTCCAAATTGTACCTTGTTGGTCAATATTTAATTCTCTGTTTAATTATACCTAAAAAGCAATCCTTTAACAAGTTTTTTGCAAACTCTTTAACCTTCGCTTACTTATTACGATACTTTTCTGCCCAGCCTTCCAGATTCTTCTGCTTAGCTCTGGCGATACCCAGGCTGTTTTCGGGCACTTCCTTGGTAATAGTGGAGCCTGCGCCGATATAGCTGCCTGCCTTGACTGTTACCGGCGCCACCAGATTGGTGTTGCAGCCGACAAAAACATTGTCTTCAACCACAGTGCGATGCTTCTTCTTACCGTCGTAATTAACAGTGATGCAGCCGCAGCCCATATTGACGCCGCTGCCGATGTCGCTGTCGCCGATGTAGGTAAGATGCGGCAGTTTGGTGCCGGTGCCCACGTTGGAATTTTTCACTTCCACAAAGTTGCCGATTTTCACCTTATTGCCGATAACTGCATCAGGGCGCAGGTGTACATACGGACCTGCAGTTACCTCGTCGCATACCTTGCAGTCATGTCCATAAACGAACTGCAAATGGGTGCCGCTGCCGACCTGTACATTAGTCAGCCGCACATTGGGACCGATTTCACAGTCTTCGCCAATCTCCGTGCTGCCTTCCAGCCAGGTAAACGGATAGATAACGGTATCACTGCCGATTTTTACGCTGCCTTCAATAAAGGTGCTGGCAGGATCCATGATAGTCACGCCTTCGTCCATCAGTCTATTTAAAATACGCACGCGCATAACGCTTTCGGCCTCTGCCAGCTGCCGGCGGGAATTGATGCCCATGACCATGTCGCTGTCTTCAGTAACGACGCCGCCAACTTTTTTGCCTGCTTCATTCAGTTTAGTCAGCACATCGGTAAGATAATACTCGCCCTGAGCATTATCGCAGGTCAGCGTTGCCAGCACGTCAAACATCAACGGACATTCCAGACAGTAAATACCGGTATTGATTTCTTTAATCAGCTTCTGCTGCGCATCGGCGTCCTTTTCTTCCACGATACCCCGCACATTGCCTTCAGCATCGCGCACGATACGCCCATAACCGAACGGATTATCCATAAAAGCAGTCAGCACGGTAGCTGCAGCGCCGGACTGCACGTGAGCTTCATAGAATTTTTTCAGCTCTACACCGTCTAACAGCGGCGTATCGCCGCATAAAATCATCGCAGTGCCTGTAAAACCTGCCAATGCCTCTTGCGTCTGCATCACAGCATGACCAGTACCCAGCTGTTCAGCCTGCAGGACTATCTTGCCCTGTTCGCCTACCATGCTTTCCACCAGTTCTGCTCCGTGTCCCACGATGACGATTTTTTCGGCAGCGCCGGCAGCGTCAGCAGCGTCCAGCACATGCTGCAGCATCGGCTTGCCGCCCACTTTATGCAAAACCTTGGGTAATTTGCTGCGCATCCTTGTGCCTTTACCCGCAGCTAAAATTACAGCTCTTAATTCTGTCATTTGCTTACTCCTTTACCTGTACAGGTTCAATAAAGATTTTACTTTCCAGCTCATTTACGCTGTGCAGCATAAATAAAGCCGTATAATCATCCACCATCTTATGCTCCGGCTCTGCAGTAGCAATCATGAAAGCCTTGCCCACCACTTCGGCGCCGACTTCTTTCGCCAGATTGACCATGCCTCTGGCCGTACCGCCGCCTTTCATAAAATCATCCACGATCAGCACCCTGCTGCCCGGCTGCAGCGCCCGCTTGGGCATGGCCATGGTCTGGATCATCTTGGATGAGCCGCTGACATAATTGATGTTCACAGCGGAACCTTCGGTAATCTGACTGCTGTGCCGCGCCATCACCAGCGGCACATTAAAAGCCCTGGCCACAAACAGCGCCAGCGGTATGCCTCTGGTCTCCACCGTCATGATACAGTCAGGCTCCAGATGCCGCATCCGTTTCATGATGATTTCACCCAGACGCACTACCACGTCGGGCATACACAGCAAATCAGTCGTATACAGCAGCCCGCCAGGCAGTATCCTGTCCGGCACAGAAAGCTTTACCGCCAGGTCCTGCAGAAAATCATGATCCTCTTTAAGCGACCGCCCGGGAATAAAACGCACGCCTCCCGCGGCTCCTGCCAAGGTTTCCACTTTTCCCAGCCCGTAAAGTTCAAGGCCGGTTTTGACTGCCAGCACATCTTCGCTGAGAGTGGATTTAGCTATTTCAAATTTTTTGCAAAAATAGGAAAATGAAAATAATTGGTGCGGATGATCCGTCAACTGCTTGGTTAAGGCCACTACTCGCTCCATTCTTTTTGCCCTTCCCATAATCGCCCTCTTTTCTATTCTGTAATGATATGATCTATTTCCCGCCTGCAGTAAGGTATCCGGCCAGCAGTTCCCAGTCTGCCGGTTTGTCGATGTCCATCCCTACTTCGGCATAATTGCTCACAACTACCTTACACGGCAACTCCAAAAGCTCAGCAGTCCGCTTTTCCGCTTCTATCAGCGTCAGCCGGTGCAGCAGGAATTTCAGGATAAACCCGAAGCCCAGCCACTTACACAACTGAAAAGGCTGCTTTCTCCTGGCAAAGATTTCCCTGGCTTTCGCCAGTCCCTGCGGTATGATAGAAGCGTCAACTACCATCATATTGCCGCCGGTAAAGGTACCGTCCACCAGTCTGGCATAGGTACGCTGCGCCTGGGGATAATCTCTTGCGCAGATTTTTTGCGGAATAACGGGATAATATACCTGTCTATCAGGATATGCTTCACATTTATCCAGGAAATCATTTACCGCCGCCGCGTGCAGCATGGGGATATCGTCACAGACAAACAGCAGCTTTTCTTTGCTACCCAGCGCATCTGCCGCCTTCTGGGAAGTCGTCGGCATATCTTGTTCTGCCTCGCACATCTCCACACCGTCCGGCAGTTCCTCCGGCTTGATTGCTCCGGCAGGAGCCGCCAGCATAATCCTCCTGATCCGACCGCTGTCCTGCAGCGCCTCGGTCAGATAGTCCAGGATTCTTTTCTCATTCAATCTGGCCAGGCAACGGATATCCGTACCGGCCACCTCCCGCAGCCACGGCGCATAGCCGCCCGCCAGGATAACTGCGTCATACATCTTCTTCATGGTTATTTCGCCATCGTCAGAGATTTCATGAGGGTGTGTTCCGCATTTTCAATATGCGCCCTCGCCGCATTCTGGGCACGCTCCACATCACGTGCAGCAATGCTGTCTACCAGCGCCCTATGCTCATCCATGGTTTCCACCAGACGTCCAGGATAGCTCATGGAACGGCCACGGATACCGGTCAGCTGCTCGCGCAGGTTATTGATAATGGAACGCAGTCTTTCGTTACGGCTGGCCTGATACAGGATATCATGGAAAGCCGTATCTGCTTCAACGATTTTCTCCATATTGTTTTCGGCGATATATTGGCCGATTTCTACCAGCAGACGATTCAGTGCTTCCAATTCTTCATCGGTTATGCGCTCGGCTGCCAAACCAGCGGATAAAACGTCCAGACAGGTGCGGATTTCGTAAATTTCCGTAATATCTCTGATGGAAATATCTGCTACATAGGTACCGCGGCGAGGAATCATCACCACGAAGCCCTCAAGCTCCAGTTTTCTGATAGCCTCTCTTACAGGAGTGCGGCTGACGCCCATTTCATCTGCCAGCTGGATCTCCATCAGCCTTTCGCCGGGACTGAAAGTACCGTCGATAATTGCCTGCCGGATATTTTCACATACCAGCTCGCGCAGCGGTTTATAACTGTCAAGTTTAATCGGTTGTAAATGTCCTGCCATTATATCTCCACCCTTCCTTTGGTAGTCGTTACTGCCATTTCTACGTCAAAAGCCTGCAAAGCATCCTCTATCCGCGCCGCAGCCGCCATATCGTCCGCCAGCGCAAAAACTGTGGGGCCGCTGCCGCTCATCATGGCATAATATGCTCCTGCCCCCAGCATTGCAGCTTTAATGGAAGCAATAATTGGATGCGCAGGGATGGTTACAGTTTCCAGCACATTGCCCATACAGGGTATGATGGCATGTCCTCCCTGAGGTAATTTTTCCATCATATTCCAGATGCAGGGCATCTGTACTACCCTCCCACGGTCATAATTTTTATAGACCCAGGCTGTGGATACTTCCAGTCCGCGCGGCTTGGCCAGCACTACAATCGTTTCCGGCATATCCGCCAGCGGGATGATTACTTCACCGCGTCCTTTCGCCAGCGCCGTACCGCCGCTGAGACAGAAAGGCACGTCGCTGCCGATTTCAGCCGCCAGGCTTTCCAGCTGCTGCAGAGTAAGCCCCAGCTGCCAAAATTTATTCAAGCCGCGCAGCACAGCAGCAGCGTCGCTGCTGCCACCGGCAAGACCGGCCGCCAGAAAAATTTTTTTGTTCAACGTAATATGAACGTTCGGAATTATATGATATCTGTCCGCCAGCAGCTTGGCAGCCTTATAGGCCAGGTTGTCGCTGCCGCAGCTCAGGCCGGGAAGATTGCACGTCAGTTCGATGTCTTTACCGTTTTCGATAATGATTTCATCACACAAACCCACACTCTGCATAATCATGCTTACTTCATGGTATCCGTCGCTGCGTCGCCCCAGTATCTTCAGGCCAAGATTGATTTTGGCATAAGCAGTTTCACTAATCTTTGTCATTTTCAGCACACCTTAAATATTTTTGTATACAATATTATTGTATACTGCTTTAACCTGCACCGCAAGCTAAATTTCGAACATTCCACCGGCACGGCTCTTTTTTTATTTGCTTTTAAAATAATTTTACCTAAAAGGAAAATCCTGCCGGTTGCTTTTTCTGTTAAAAATGTTACTATACTAATATATCTCTAATTTCAACTAAGGGAGCCGACATGAACAAGTATACCAAAACTATCCTGTATCGCTATGTTATGACCGCTTTGGGCTGTTCGATCATGGGTATAGCCCTCAACACCTTTTATATGCCCAACAAGCTTCTCAGCGGCGGTATCGGCGGCGTCGCCGTACTCTCCTATTATATCTCTGGTATGCCCATGGGTCTGACCAGCATTATCTGCAATATCCCGCTGTTTTTTATCGCCTATAAGTATATGGATCGGGAGTACACGCTTAACGCCCTGTTCGGTATGCTCTTTTTTGCCTTTTCGCTGGATTTTTTCCATTTTCTTTCCGCTTACCGTCCTGTGCATGATACCATGCTGGCCTGCATAGCTGGCGGCGTACTGTACGGTATCGGCGCGGCCTGTATGTACCGCTCCGGCGGCAGCAGCGGCGGCACGGACATCATCGGCGCCATTATCCAGAAAAATTATTCGATTACTGTCAGCAACACCAATTTCATGTTCAACATCCTGCTGCTGACCATCAGCACTTTCTTTTTCGGTATCGAGCCGGTGCTGTACACCCTGCTGACCTTTTTTGTAATGACCAAGACCTGCAATACTTTCATCGTAGGTTTTGATTTTAAGAAAAATATCATCATAATCAGCGACCGTGCCGACGATATCGCCGAAGAAATCATCAAAGTAGTCGGACGCGGCGTCACCTATCTGCACGGCGAAGGCGCTTTTACCCATCAGAACCGTGAAATCCTCTTTGTCGTCGCCAAACTGACGCAGACGGCAAAAATCAGATCCCTGTGCCGTGAAATCGACCCCAACGCATTTATGATCATCCACGACGTCAACGACGTCTTCGGACGTGGCTTCACTCTCAAACCCTCCGGCCCTCAGAATCCGCGTCCTGAATACGCAAAAAAATATATAGCAGAAAAAAATTCCCATAAAGGACAGGCCTGAAAGCCTGTCCTTAGTTTTTCTTACGCTGTGCATGTTATAATAAGACAGAAAGCAGTTTGCAAGGAGATTAACCATGAAACTTATCCATCTGTCCGATCTGCATATCGGCAAAAAACTCAACGAGTTCTCGCTGCTGGAGGACCAGAAATATATCCTTGAACAAATAACCGGGCTCATCCGCCAGGAACAGCCTGACGGAGTCATCATCGCCGGGGACGTATACGATAAAGCCATCCCCTCGGTAGAAGCAGTGCAGCTGTTTGATGATTTCCTTACAGAACTGGCGCAGGCAGGTCAGGCGGTCTTTATTATCAGCGGCAATCACGACTCAGCAGAACGCCTCACTTTCGGCTCCCGTCTGTTTTCCCGGAACAAGATTCATTTTTCCCGTCTGTATGACGGCACCGTACCCTGCTGCACCCTTACAGACGCTTACGGCAAAGTGCACATACATCTGCTGCCTTTCATCAAGCCGGCAGCAGTACGGCGCGTCTTTGAAGATGCTCCGGCAGGCAATTTTAACGAAGCCCTGCAGACCGTGCTGTCACATATGGAAATAGATACTTCTGAACGCAATGTCCTTGTGGCTCATCAATTTGTCACGGGAGCAGTGCGCAGCGATTCGGAGGAAATCTTTGTCGGCGGCCTCGATAACGTAGACGCCTCTTTGTTTGCGGACTTTGACTATACGGCTTTAGGGCATATCCACAGCCCGCAGAATATCGGCAGCGGAAAAGTACGCTACTGCGGTACTCCGCTCAAATATTCTTTCTCCGAAGCAGCGCAGGAAAAATCGCTGACCGTAGTCGAGCTCCACGCCAAAGGCGAGCTTACAGTCCGCTGCCTGCCGCTGCAGCCGCTGCACGACCTGAAAAAAATTAAAGGCACTTATATGCAGCTTACCTCCCTGGACTTTTATCAAAACCTGGACCGCAACGACTACTTTCATATCACCCTGACTGACGAAGACGACGTGCTGGATGCAGTAAAAAAGCTGCGCACCATCTATCCCAATCTGTTGCAGCTGGAATACGACAACCGCCGTACGCGCAGCAGCGGCGAAATCACCGCTGCGGAAAAATTGGCGCAGAAATCGGAACTGGAGCTGTTCCAGGAATTTTTCGAGCTGCAGAACAACACGCCAATGAATACGCAGCAGCGGGAACTTGTCCAGGAACTGCTGACTACACTGAAATCTTCCTGATTTCATTTTGACTTCATTTTATAGAAAGCGGCCATATCATGAAACCAAAACAACTTATCATCAGCGCTTTTGGCCCCTATGCTGAAAGAACAGAAATAGATTTTACCAAACTGGGCTCTAATGGGCTCTATCTGATAACCGGCGATACGGGCGCAGGCAAGACGACTATCTTTGACGCCATTACTTTTGCTTTATACGGCGAAGCCAGCGGCCGCAACCGTGAAGCAGGAATGCTGCGCAGCCAGTATGCTGCGGCAGGCACGCCTACGTTTGTAGAATTCATCTTTGAATATCGCGGACAGGAATATAAAATAACCCGTAAGCCAGAATACCAACGTCCCAAAGAACGCGGCAACGGTATGACCACGCAAAAGGCTGATGCCGAACTGCTCTACCCCGACCAGCGGCAGCCGGTAACAAGGTATAAAGACGTTACCAAGGCAGTTATCGACCTGTTAGGCCTGAATTATAAGCAGTTTACCCAAATCGCCCTGATTGCCCAGGGCGATTTTCAGAAAATACTTCTTGCCGACACTTCTGACCGCAGCGAAATTTTCCGGCAAATCTTCCATACCGACATCTACCAGGAGCTGCAGGCGCAGCTCAAAGCAAAGCTGAGCCAAAAAAACGCAGAATATGAAGAACTGAGCCGCAGCATTGCCCAGTATATGGAAAACATCAATATTTCCGGCACTAATGCGCTGGCAACTGAACTGACCCAGCTAAAAGAACAAAAATTTACCGGGCAGCTGGCCCGCGGCCTGGAATTACTGCAGGAACTGCTGCAGCAGGACGGCTCCCGTCTGGCTCACTACAAACAGCTGGCAGATGAACTGGCAGCCAAGCTGCAGGAAAAAGACCAGCTGCTCGGTCAGGCCCGTCATTATTACAATCTGCAGCAGCAGCTGGCAGAAAAGCAGCAATTGCTGACACAGCTGCTGCCGCAGCAACAGGCAGCCGAACAAGCCTGGCGGCAGGCACAGACAGCTACGGAAATATGCCCGCAGCTGGACGATGCCCTCCGTACAGCTGCCGACAGAGAAGAAAAATTTCAACAGCTGGCAGAAAAGCAGGAGCAATGCCGTCAGGAAGCCAACCTGCTTGAGGAGAAAAAGGCGGCTCATACGCAGCTGCAGGAAAAAATACGACAGCTGCAGCTGCAGGAGCAGCAAACAAAAGCAAAACTGGACGGTCTCAGCAATCTCGGGACTGAGAAAGAACAGCTTCGCCATCGCCGCGACAATCTGCAGCAGCAAGCCGCAGAAATCACAAAAATGCTCCAGCAGCTGGACAACACCAAACAGCAGTTACTGCAAAAACAGCATTCCCTTTCTGCAGAAACAACTGCTGCCGACAAAAACAAACAACTGCTGCAGGATACACAACGGCAGCTTGAGCAACTGCAACAACAGGAAATCACATTACTGCAACTGCAGCAGCATACCGCCGCCCTGCATTCATGGCAGGACAGCCTGCTGCAGACAGAAAGTGAACTGGAAGCGCTTGCTCAAGCGGCAGCAACAGACCAAAAGTCCGCTTGCGCCCTCAGTTCCGCGCAGGACTCTATCGAAAACAGCCTGCAGGCAGCCGCAGCAAAACTTGCCGCTTTGGGCGATCCTGAAAAAAGCAAGCTCACCCTGTCCTATAAAAGCGCTGCCCTCAAAGACTTATTAGCCGATTATAACGAAGCGGCAGCTAAACTTGCCGCTGCGCAAGCCCTGCAAAGTAAACTGCAGTCAGAAATAAAAGACGGCGACGGGCAGCTGGCGCAGCTGCAGCAAACACAGGAACGTCTCAGCAGCCAGCTTACCGCTGCTGAAAACGCCAAAATCACACTGGCCAACATCGCTGCCGCTAAGACAGATTTGAACGGCGAAATGCAGCAGCTCCAGCAACTGCTGCAGCAAATTGCAAACCGCAGCCAGCTGCAGCAGCAATTATCGCATACGCAGCAGCTTTACAGCAGCGCCGCAACGAAATATACCAAACAGTTATCTGACTATAACCAGCAGGAACAACTATTTTTGGACGCTCAAGCCGGCCTGCTTGCCGCTTCCTTACGGGAAGGCGAAAAATGCCCCGTCTGCGGATCCACCCATCACCCGCAGCCGGCGCAGCTGCAGCAGCAGGTACCTGCAAAGGATGCCCTTGACGCGTTAAAAGCAGAGCTTGACGCCTGCCACAGCCAGGTCATAAGCCTCAGCAGTCAGGCCAAACTGCAGCAGGAACAGCTGCAGGAAGAAACAGAACAGCTGCTGGACGGAGAAAATCTGCTTTTTGCCGATGAAATCATTATCCAAAAACAGCGGCAGTATTTAACTCGTACAGCAGCCGTCAAAAACCGTATCGCTGCACTGCTTGATGAAGAAACTGACGCCCAGCAGCTGACAGATTCGCTGCCGTTCCTGAAACAGCAGGCAGAAGAAACCCAGTCCTTGCTGCTGAAGCAGCAGGAAAAGCAGACCGCCGAACTGCAGAAGCTGGCACTGAGCCATGCCGAAAGCAAACAGCAGCAGCTGCTGCTCCGTCTGCTTGGCAACGAGGAGCTAAACGAGCTGCCCGATATACAGCACTACAGGAAGTCCGCTTTGCAAACCTCTCTGCTGCCGGAAAGCGCCATACAGCTGCTGCAAACACAGCTTGAGCAATATTGCGATAAATGCTGGACGCAGCTGCTGCAAACCGAACAGCAGATACAGGAAAAAAATCTGCTGACCGAACAAGTCCAAACGCTGAAACAGCAGCAAGATGAAAATAAAACCAAATTGCAGCAGCTTCACACGCGTCTTTCTCTGAACAAACAGCAACAGGAAAAGCAGGCTGCCGAACTGGCAAAAACTGCCGAACAGGCAGCGCTGGCACTGCAGCTGACGCAAGAGGCGGCAACCACTCCCGCCGCCGTACAAAGCGCCCTGCAGCACATGCTTAGCAGCAGCACCCAGCAAATACAGCAGCTGCAGCAACAGCTGCAGGAAAGAAACAATCTTCAGCAGCAAATAGAAATGCTGACTAAGAAAACAGCAGACAGCGAGCAGTTGCTGCACCAGCTGCACACAGCCAGCAGCATCCTGCTCAGCAGGCAGCAGGACCTGCAGGCGCAGCTTGACAGTTTTTTAAGTCAGCACGAAGCAGCGAAATCAACTGAACAACAGCCGGAAGCTGCCGCTGCTCTTTACTTATCTGTCTTAGAATCTGACTTAACCCAGCTCGCGCAGCAGCTTGCCGATAACCATACTCAGCTGCTGCTGAAAGAACAGCTGGAAACATTATTGCCGCAGCTGGAAAAAGAAACCTCCTCTCTTACCGAGACGGCTGCCGCCGCTGCTCTTGAACTTGCCAAAGCGGCAGCAGAACATGAACAGTCCGCTAAGCAGCTTGCTGCCCTGCAGCAGGAACTCGGCACGCTGACCCAGGCAGAAAACTCCCGCCAGCTGCTTGCTCTCCAAAAGCAGAAAGAAACGCTGCTGACTGCAGAAAAAACAGCTGCCGAAAAATATCAGCTGCTTGCCAGCCAATACAGCAATCTGCTCTCCGCCGCCAACACCCTGTCTATGCAGCTGTCAGAAACAGAAAACCTGCAGCAGGACGTCTTAGCAGAAGAGCGCAAAGCGCTGCAGCTGCAGCAACAGCAGCTGGAAACTGAGCAGCAGGAAGTTTTTGCCGCCTATACTGCCAATAAAAGGATTTTTGCTGCCGTTAACGACAAAAAACAGCTGCTGCAGGAAGCAGAAGCTGCCTACGGCTGGCTGAAAACCCTGTCAGATACGGCTAACGGAACTTTAGCAGGCAAACGCAAGATAGAACTGGAAACTTATATCCAGATGACCTACTTCGACCGTATCATCCGCCGCGCCAATGTGCGGCTCATGACTATGAGCAATGGCCAGTACGAACTCAAACGTGAAGCCGACGGCAGCAGCAAACGCGGCAAGGCCGGTCTGGAACTGAACGTCATCGACCACTATAACGGCAGTGAACGCAGCGTCAAAACCTTATCTGGCGGCGAATCCTTTGAAGCGTCACTGGCATTGGCGCTCGGTCTTTCTGACGAAGTCCAGTCGGCAGCCGGAGGCATACAGTTAGACACCATGTTCATCGACGAAGGTTTTGGCTCGCTGGACGGAGAAGCGTTAACCCAGGCAGTACGCGCCCTCAATACGCTATCTGAGAACAATCGTCTGGTAGGCATCATTTCCCACGTCAGCGACCTCAAAGAAATGATTGGCAAAAAAATAGTGGTCAGCAAGAACAGGCTGCGTCAAGGACCAGGCAGCACCGTTGCCGTAACCACCATATAAAAACAGCAAAGGGAATACGTTTAAACGTATTCCCTTTTTTACTTTCTTCCAGCAATAGCCTTTGAATCTCTGCGATTATTGTGCTAAACTGAAAAAAGATTATTATCACAGGAGTCAATTATGAAAATCAAGGCCTATCTGTATATTATTGCCGCGGCCTCCCTCTGGGGACTGATCGGCCTTTTCGTCAAAATCCTATCTGCGCAGGGATTTTCTTCCATGCAGATCGTGGCGCTGCGCTCCCTGGCCTCTGCCGCCTGTATTACCCTCGTCCTTGTCAAACTCGGCAAAGACTATTTCCGTGTCCGTTGGCAGGATCTCTGGCTTTTCATCGGTACGGGTATCCTCAGCCTCACCTTTTTCAACTACTGCTACTTTAACTGCATCAACGCCAGTTCGCTGGCGGCAGCCGCTCTTTTACTTTATACGGCGCCTATCTTCGTCATGCTTATGTCGCTGATACTGTTCCATGAGCGTTTCACGCTTCCCAAAGGTATCGCCCTGCTGACGACTTTTACCGGCTGCGCGCTGATTACAGGCATTTTTAACACTGCTGCCGACTTTTCCTTTGCAGCGCTGTTATACGGCCTTGGCAGCGGCATCGGCTACGCTTTATACAGTATTTTCGGTAAATTTGCCGTCCGTAAATATTCTTCCGCTACTATTTCTGCCTATACTTTTTATTTCAGCGCACTTTCATCCCTGCCGCTGGCAGACTTTTCTTCCGGCAGCGGCCGCTGGGATCTGACGACGCTGCTGGCTTCTCTCGGCATCGGCGGTTTATGCGCCGTCATTCCCTACCTGCTCTATAACCGCGGCCTGCAGGAAGTAGAAGCAACCCAGTCATCCATCCTGGCTACGGTGGAACCGTTAGTGGCCGCCTGTGTAGGTATCCTCTGCTTCGGCGAGCCTGTAACCTGGCAGAAGCTGCTGGGTATTATCCTCATCCTCGCTTCGGTCATCATCCTCAACCTGCATTCAAAAAATATTAGCCAAGAGCACACCGACACCGGCTGCTAAAAGGCCAAGAAGCGTGCTGGCCGCCGCATAACAAGCAGCCATCAGGATATTGCCTTCCATAAGCAAGGTCAGTGTTTCATAACCGAAAGAAGAAAAGGTAGTAAAGCCGCCCAAAAATCCCACGCACAAAAACAGACGCCAGACAGGCGGCAGCAAGCCTTTGTCCACAATCAGCGTCATTAAGAATCCCATACAGAAACAGCCTGCCAGATTGATCATAAAGGTTCCATAGGGCAGACTGTCCCCCAGGTGCTTTACGGCCAGATTCCCGGCTTCATAACGACATACCGCTCCCAACGCACCGCCTAAAGCGATACCAACTAATCCCTCCATACATAAAACCTCCTCCAGAAAATAAAAAAGCCGATGCTCCTGCCCATAGCAGAAGTCATCAGCTTAAAGCGGTTCGGATTAAATATCCCGGGAGAACTTCATTCCCTGTTTTATTAAGATACCATAAGTGTGACGTCCAGTCAATCCATAACTAAGGAGATGCATCATGATCCTGGTAAGTTCCTGCCTGTTAGGCAATCCCGCCCGTTTTGACGGAAAATCAAGACCCTGTCCTTTATTGGTAAAATATAAAAACTGCGGCCATTTTCTTCCCATTTGCCCGGAATGTGCCGGCCAGCTGCCCATCCCGCGTCCCCCCGCTGAGATACAGCACGACAGCGGCGCAGCCGTATGGCAGGGACAGTGCCGTGTTAAAGACAGCAGCGGCCTTGACGTTACCGAAAATTTCTGCCGCGGAGCGCTTGTCTGCGCCAGTCTCTCGAAAAAATATAAGATAACCGCCGTCATCCTTAAAGAACGCAGCCCGTCCTGCGGCGTACATGCGGTTTACGACGGCAGTTTCAGCAAAACTGCCCTGCCCGGGCAGGGCGTAGCCGCCGCTTATTTAGCCCACATGGGTTACAAATTGTACAGCGAAGAAGATTTGACAGAAGGATTACTCCTGAAACTCTTGGCAGAAGATACGGAAAGCTAAAAACCACGCTTCAAAATTGAAGCGTGGTTTTTATATACTACTTTTCCTGTACGATTAAGCCTGCTCACGGCTGCCGCTTTCAGCGGCTTCTTCCTTACGCAGCAGCGCCATAAATTCTTCACCTGTAATAGTTTCCTTTTCCAAAAGGAACTGAGCCAGTACGTCCAGTTTTTCCCTGTTCGCCAGCAGAATCTGCCGTGCTTTTTCATGGGCGTCCTTAATGATGGACAGCACCTTGGCGTCTATCTTGCCGGCTGTAGTTTCGCTGCACTGCAAGGACGCATCGCCGCCCAGATAAACATTGCTCATGATTTCCGTAGCCATCATATCAAACTCTTCTGTCATACCCAAGCGGGTAACCATGCTGCGGGCAATCTTGGTGGCCTGCTCGATATCGTTGGCCGCGCCGGAGGTAATAGAGCCGAATACGATTTCTTCAGCGCTGCGGCCGCCGGTAATCGTAACAATCTTGTTAAACAGCTCTTCTTTCTTCATCAGTACGGATTCGTTTTCACTGATCTGCATAGTATAACCTAACGCGCCGTTAGTACGGGGGATAATAGTTATCTTATGCACCGGCGCAGAATTTTTCTGCATAGCCGCTACCAGCGCATGACCAATCTCATGGTAAGCAATGACCCGTTTTTCTTCCGGCGAAATAACAGCGCCCTTGCGCTGATAACCAGCAATGACCACTTCAATGGATTCTTCCAGGTCGGCCTGCTCCACATAGCTTCTTTTCATCTTCACGGCACGCAGCGCCGCCTCGTTGACGATATTGGCCAGCTCCGCGCCGGAAGCGCCGGAAGTAGCTCGTGCCAGCGCATTAAAATCGATATTGTCAGCAATCTTTACGTTCTTTGCGTGTACGCGCAGGATAGCTTCACGGCCTTTCAGATCCGGCAGCTCTACCGGCACACGCCTGTCGAAACGACCCGGACGCAGCAGCGCCTTATCGAGCGTTTCCGGCCTGTTGGTAGCAGCCAGGATTACTACGCCCTTACTGCCGTCAAAACCGTCCATTTCAGAAAGCAGCTGATTCAAAGTCTGTTCGCGCTCGTCATTGCCGCCGAATTTGCCGGTATCGCGTTTTTTACCGATGGCGTCAATCTCGTCGATAAACACGATGCAGGGAGCCTTTTCCTGCGCCTGTTTGAACAAGTCGCGCACTCTGGCCGCACCCATACCGACGAACATTTCAATAAACTCGCTGCCGCTGATGGAAAAGAACGGTACCTTTGCTTCACCGGCTACAGCTTTGGCCAGCAACGTCTTACCTGTACCCGGAGGGCCTACCAGGAGCGCGCCTTTCGGCATATTAGCGCCGATAGCCTTGTACCTGTCAGGATTATGCAGGAAATCCACCAGTTCCATTAAAGCTTCCTTAGCTTCATCCTGTCCTGCCACATCGTCAAAACTCTTGCCTGTCTGTGCCTCTACATAGATTTTGGCGTTACTCTTGCCGAAGGTCATGGCGTTACCGCCCATCCTGTTGCCCATGTAGCGCATGAACAACTGCCCCAGCGCAAAGAAAATCATAATCGGCATGATCCAGTTCAGGAAGAAATTAACGATTGGCGAATTCTCTTTAGGAATGACCTGAGAAAACTCTACCTTGCTTTTAATAAGGCGGTCTACCAGCTGCGGGTCTTCTACGCGCCCCGTAACGTAGATTTTGTCCTCTCCGTCGTCCTTGCAGATAGACGCAATCTTATTGTCGGTGATTTCCACTTTGGAAATTCTGCCCTCGTCAACCATCTGCAGGAAATTGCCGTAGGAAACCTCGTTTACTTTCGGACTGAAAAAAGTCGGTAAAATTACCGTATTCAACAAAAGTATAAACAGCAGCGTCATCGCATAATAATAAATCATTGGTTTTTGCGGTTTCTTACTGTCGCCCAAATTATTCATCTCCTTGGTAAATATGTTATCTATATCAAATAATTCATTATAATATTAAACCGAACTTTAAAAACATGCAAGTGAAAAAGCTGTAAATTCTTTACTATGTATACAGTGTACAGACAGAAATAAGAATTATGTATACATCGCTGTATTTTATTGCAAAGGCAGAAAGTTTTATATACAATGGTTCTGTAACACTGAAGGAGGAGTTAATCATGCAAAAAATTAAAACCGTCTTGGTGGCCAACCGCGGCGAAATCGCCATCCGTGTTTTCCGTGCCTGCAATGAACTGGGTATCCGTACCGTTGCTATATACTCTAAAGAAGATACAATGTCTCTGCACCGCAATAAAGCCGACGAAGCCTACCTGGTAGGCGAGGGAAAAAGCCCTACTGAAGCTTACCTTGACATCGAGGGCATCCTCAAGATTGCCAAAGAACACGATGTCGACGCCATCCATCCCGGCTACGGTTTCCTGTCTGAAAACAGCAATCTTGCCCGCCGCTGCGAAGAGGAAGGCTTTGTCTTCATCGGCCCCCGTCTTGAACATCTCATCATGTTCGGCGATAAATTAAACGCCCGCCATCAGGCCGAGCTGGCCGGCATCCCGATGATTCCCGGCAGTAACGGCAACGTCGAATCTGTAGAAGAAGTACTGAGCTTCGGCGAGCAATATGGCTACCCCATCATCATCAAAGCCGTTAACGGCGGCGGCGGACGCGGTATGCGCGTAGTACGCAGCGCCGACGAAGTGCCCTCTGCCTATGATATGGCCCGCAGCGAAGCCAAGAAAGCTTTCGGCAGCGATGAAATCTATCTGGAAAAATATCTGCAGGACCCCAAACATATCGAGGTTCAGATTATCGGCGACCAGTACGGCAACCTGGTCCATCTTTTTGAACGCGACTGCTCCGTACAGCGCCGTCATCAAAAACTGGTAGAAATCGCACCCGCATTCTCCCTGTCGGTGCAGCAGCGGCAGGCTATCTGCAACGCGGCAGTCAAGCTGATGAAGAACGTCAATTACATCAGCGCCGGTACCGTAGAATTCCTGGCGACCGGCGACGGCAACTTCTACTTCATCGAAGTTAACCCGCGTATCCAGGTTGAACATACCGTTACCGAAGAAATCACCGGTATCGATATCGTGCAATCCCAGATCAAGATTGCCGAAGGCTACGCCCTGCACGACCCTGAAATCGCTATCCCGCATCAGGAGGATATCCAGTATCACGGCCACGCTATCCAGTGCCGTATCACTACGGAAGACCCTGCCAATAACTTTATGCCCGATACCGGCAAGCTCATTGCTTACCGCAGCGGCGGCGGTTTCGGCATCCGTCTGGACGGCGGCAACGCTTTCACCGGCTCCGTTATCACTCCCTATTACGATTCCCTGCTGGTTAAGGCGACCACCTGGGGCCTGACCCACCAGATTGCCATCACCAAGATGCTGCGCTGCCTGAAAGAATTCCGTATCCGCGGCGTCAAGACCAATATCCAATTTTTAGAAAACGTACTGCAAAACGAGCATTTTGCCAACGGCGACTACTCTACCAATTTTGTAGATGAAAATACAGAACTCTTTATTTTCCCCAAAACTTTAGACCGCGGCACTAAGCTGCTGAGCTATATCGCCGATATCACAGTCAACGGCTATTCCAATGTAGGCGTACAGCCTAAGCCGGACTTTGCGCCGCTGAATATGCCCAAACCTTTTACCGGCACTCCGGCACTGGGCGCTAAGCATATCCTCGACGCGCGCGGCGCTGAAGGCCTTGCCGACTGGGTAATGGACCAGAAAGAAGTGCTCATCACCGACACCACTTTCCGCGACGCCCACCAGTCCCTGTTTGCCACCCGCCTGCGTACTAACGATATGCTCAAAGTTATGCGCGATACGGCAGGCAAGCTGCCCAACCTCTTCTCCTTTGAATGCTGGGGCGGCGCAACCTTCGACGTAGCATACCGTTTCCTGGATGAAAGTCCCTGGCAGCGTCTGGCGCAGTTCAGAGAAGCGGCGCCCAATATCATGCTGCAGATGCTGCTGCGCGGCGCTAACGCCGTAGGCTACACCAGCTATCCTGATAACGTAGTCAAAGAATTCATCAAGCTGGCAGCGAAAAACGGCATCGATATCTTCCGTATCTTTGACAGCCTGAACGGCCTGGATAATATGCGTCTTTCCATCGATACCGTCCGCGAAACCGGCAAGGTAGCCGAAGCAGCTCTCTGCTACACCGGCGATATCCTTGACCCCAGCCGTGATAAATACGACCTGAAATACTATGTCAATATGGCGCAGGAACTGGAAAAAGCCGGCGCTAATATCATTGCTATCAAAGATATGGCCGGCCTCTTAAAACCGGAAGCTGCTTTCCGTCTGGTAAGCAGCCTGAAATCCTATGTAGGCGTACCTATCCATCTGCATACTCACGAGGGCAGCGGCAACGCCATCTATACCTACGCCCGTGCTATCGACGCCGGCGTCGATATTGTCGATACCGCTATGAGCGCTATGAGCAGCGGCACTTCCCAGCCCAGCGGCAGCAGCCTCTACTATGCTCTCAGCGGCCACCCGCGTCAGCCGCATCTTGACGTAGACGCTATGAACGAGCTGTCCCGTTACTGGGAAACTGTCCGCCCGTATTACAAAGCGGCCGATAAAACTGAAAACTTCCCCAATCCTGAAGTATACGTACATGAGATGCCCGGCGGCCAGTACACCAACCTCAAACAGCAGGCCCAGGCCCTCGGTATCATCCAGCGCTGGGAAGACATCAAAGACATGTATCACCGCGTTTCCATGATGTTCGGCGACTTAATCAAGGTAACCCCTTCTTCTAAGATTGTCGGCGATATGGCGCTCTTCATGGTGCAGAACGACCTGACCGAAGAAGACGTTTACGCCAAAGGCGACGTGCTGGACTTCCCGGCTTCCGTAGTAGAATTCTTTGAAGGCCGCATCGGCGTGCCCTACCAGGGCTTCCCGGAAAAACTCCAGAAAATCATCCTTAAAGGACGCTCTACAATCACCGTCCGTCCCGGCGCAGTACTGCCCCCGGCAGACTTTGACGCCGTGCGCATCAAACTGGCAGAAATGGGCGCTCCCACTACTGATGAAGCCGTCAGCTCCTATTGCCTCTATCCCAAGGTATTTACAGACTGGGTAGAACGCTACAATAATTTTGGCGACGTTTCCGTTCTTGATACGCCTACTTTCTTCTTCGGCATGAAACCAGGCGAAGAAATCCGCGTAGAAATCGAACAGGGCAAAGTCCTCATCATCAAACTGGATCATATTTCGGAAGCTAATGCCAACGGTATGCGCACAGTTTCCTTCGAGTTCAACGGCCTGCCCCGCGAAATAGAAGTCAAAGACCGCAACGCCAAGACTACCAACGTCAGCCGCAAGAAGGCAGATAAGTCAGTTATCGGCCAGATAGGCGCTTCCCTGTCCGGCTCCGTAGTCAAGGTACTGGTAGAACAAGGTCAGCAGGTAACTAAAGGAACTCCGCTGATTGTGACCGAAGCCATGAAGATGGAAACCACTCTTTCCGCTCCCATCGACGGCACTGTCAGCGTCATCCACGTTGCTGCTGGCGAACGTGTCGACAGCGGCGATTGCCTGCTAGAAATAACTCCGCTTGCTTAATAAGCATCAGAAAAGCCCTTTTATGAAGGGCTTTTCTTTATTTGTACAGAAATTTTACAATTATGTTAGCAGCAAAACAGGCAAAACCCGGCAGATATGCTATAATATTTTGTATTATAATTCAGATGAGGAAAAATATTTATGAAAAAAACAAGCATTTTTGAATATATAAAGAAACACATGGACGCTGACGGCTTCTTTGCCTCGCCGGTATTGCCGGACGACCCGGAGCCGGAAATAGCTTACCTGCTCGGCGACGAAGAAGGCCACTATTTCACCACCGGCATCCCCAAAGACAAAGACAGCGCCGACCAGCTTTTGGCTGAGCTACGTCAGTATGCCGCTTTCCCTACGGAAGAAAACCGCCAGCAGCTTGAAAACACTCTTTCGGGGCTGGTTATGATTGAAATACTGTACGGCTTCTCGATAAAATTTACTAATGAGGATTATAACAGTAATATGCTCATCCTGGCCCAGGAACTGTTTTATAATTCCGGCTGCCGCCAGGCGCTGAAGCTGGCTTACTTATTATTTTCCTGTTCCGGTATGCTGAATATCAAAAAAAATAATCCTGAACTGTGGCAAGACCTGCTGCTGGCTGCCCGCTGCGAAGAATTTACCTATTTCTTCATTTTGGCCGCCAAGTCCGACCTGCCCGAACTGCAGGAAGAATTATGGCAGATTATTTATCACACCAGGAACTGGGGCCGCATCTTTGCTTTAGAAGAAGCGGTAATAACGACCCATGAGCAAAGACTCTGGTGCATAGAAAACGCTTTGGATACCGAGGCTGATTATCCGCCTCTGGCGATAAAGGTCATCCTGGAATGTGAACTTACCAAAGAACTGGCCGCCAGCAAAATCAGCTACCCTCTTTATCACGGAGCAGCCTCTGCCGTGCTCAATTTTCTGGAACTGCTCACCTCCTACGACCTGCAGCGGCTGGAAAAATTCTTTCCTGTCAGCCAGGTAGACCTGCCGCCTCTCTTGACAGAATTTTTACGCCATGCGCGCTGCCACGCCGTTACCCCGGAAACGCTGCTGCCCATCATCTTTATCAGCGAACAGCTGCAGCAGCTCATTGAAAACGATAACTGGACCCACTTGTCGGCTAATCAGTGCCACGCCTATGTAGCCGCCTGCGATAGCATCATCTATCAGAAAGACTGGAACCAGGAAGTACGGGAACAGCTTTTCGATAAAGACGGCAGGATAAATCATCTGCTCTGTGATTTCGCCAAATATCTGGACCTAGATATCTGGCAGCCTGTTTTTGAATATTTTACCGCTCACCCCGAAGATAACGACCTGCTGCCTTATCTGCTGGGCGGCACTGCAGAACAAGCGGCCAGCACCCTGTCCATTATCGAACAGCATCTTGATTACTATATGTTCTATCCGCTGACGCTGCTCGTACCTTTAGCTTATCTGCAGGAAAATCCCGGACAGGGCGATACTATCCTTACCCGCCTGCTGCAATCTCAGAACGAAATCCTCATCGGCATGGCTTACCATGTTCTCCGGGAATGGCCTTACCAGTATCTTACCCTGACGCTGAAAAAGGCTATCGTCGCAGCCCAGTCCCATATCCAATCTACCGTCCACCGGGAAATGCTGGACAGTCTTCTGCATGACGACAGCGACATCAGCAATAACAATCTTATGTAAAGCAAAAACCGCCTTTGTAGGCGGTTTTTTATTTTCCTTCTGCCGTATTATATTTCTTATGCAGATAACGCGCCAGATAAACTACCGGCGTATCAGCAATACTTGTAACAATAAAGATAACATAGCTGAACAAAATAATATCTATCAACACAGACTGTTCATACACGCCGTAAAAAGCGCCTAACGTAAACAGCACCGTGTTCAGAAACTGGGAAATAAGCGTGGAACCATTATTACGCAGCCAGAGAAAACTCTCTGCATCACCGTACTTCTTCCTGGTAAATTCCCACCACCAGTGGTAAAGCCACACATCAAACTTCTGTACTACGCCGTAGACAATAAGTCCCGTCAGCATAATGCGCGGCGTATTACTGAATACCGCCACCATATGCGGAAACACCGTATCGGCGCCGTCCGGCTGGTAATGCAGCCAAAACTGCGACAGCAGGATAAAGCTTACCGAGGAGGCAATCCCCATATTAACCGCCCTGTCAGCCTGTTTTCTGCCATATAACTCACTCAGGATATCCGTTACTAAAAAAGTAGAAGCAAACAGGATATTGCCCAGCGTCTGCTGCATCCCAAAAGCTTTAATCAAGATCATAACCTCGATATTGGCAGCAATAGTCGCCAGCACCGTCCAGCAATACAGCCCCTTATCCTTGAACAGCACCTGCCAGACCAGTACGCCGCCATAAACTGCAATCAAGTTCAGCAGCAGCAAATATTCATTCTGCATCATACACCTACTCCGAAATCTGTATTATTGAGCAGGATATCCACCCGCTCGTCATCCTTATACAAGGGATATATTTCTTTGACAAAGACGTCAATGACCGCTGCATCAGGCAGAATGGGCTTAGTATTGGCCACCATAATATTAACGCAGACTCTTTCAAAATATTGCAAGCCCAGCTCAATATCACGCAGCATACTTTCCTTCGTCTGACCCGGCAACCCCTGCAGCAGGCACACCTGGTCAAAATATGCTGCAATCTCCTGCGGCGCTGCCATACCCATGCCTTTATCAAGATAACTTTCCCTGAACAGACTGTCGAAAGTCTCTACGCCGATCTTCATTTTTACCGTAATGCCCGCAGCAGCAAACCGCTGCCGCCACGCAGTAATAAGCTGCCTATGCAGCCAGTGGCTCTCAAAATACACTGTCCTGATACCCAGTCGAGAACAGATATCAAGCAGCAGCTGGACCGTCGCCGCATCCAAATCACAGAAACTGCCGGAGTTAATGACCTCCAGCCTGCCATATTTACCTGTCACCTGCTGCAGTACCCTGCTGTTAAGGCGAAAATTTTCCGCTTCATCCAAAGAAAAATCAAGATGGTAGTCGCAGAAACGGCAGCGACGCCATTTACAGCCATTGCCGCGCAGCAACACTATTTCCCGGGAATTTTTTTCATCAATGCAGGCGTATCTGCATTCAAAAGGCACCGTTCCCATATCCTTACCTCCAAAAGAAAAAAGGGCGCACTACGGCGCCCTTGACATCCGTAGTTTTGTTTTAAGACAGGATGGTTACGAACTGTCTTCTGCACTTGTCAATAAATATATTATACATACTTCCGGCAGTCCGTCAACTGCGGCTGCCAACTATCTCTACTTTAAAGACGTTAATCGTATCAGGATCAGGACAGCAAAAACGCGCCGTCCCTTCCGGCTCCCCGGGAATACTGCCGCCATAACGCAGGATGTCTATGTAAGGAAAGCCTGTATGCAGCGCCATCGGGCAAAGCTCGCCGCGCTGCGTATCAAAATCAAAAGTATCGCCAACCTTATGGCCGCGATGACAGCTGCGGCAGCCTTTCTGCTCTATAAGAGTAAGTTTTATTTGCGGGCGCATGGCTTACCTCCTTAAACTCCAAACATTGTCCGTGCAAGACGAAGCCCTGCAGCAGTCTTAAAAATTTTTTCTATGCATACTTTAATATTTTCCCTCGGCAGCTGGTCTTCATAAAAATTAACCAGAAAATCTGCCTCGACTAAAATCTGATAATCCAGTCCGTCGATATTATTATAAGTATGATGATGACCTACCAAATAACAGATACGCTCTCTGTCCTGCAACGCAAAACCAACGTCAGATAAAAGCAGCTCTGCTGCCGCCGGTCCTTCCTGCTCCTGAATTTTTCCATCGTTGCGTCCGTATTTAGCCTCACCGGGCTTAATGCCGCAGTCATGTACCAGAGCCGCCGCTTCCAGTAAAACCTGTGTATGCTCATCCAGCCCCTCTGCCCTGCCAATCAGCGCCGCCAGGCTGTGCACCTTGATAAAATGCTGGCAGCGTTTAGCATCACCGGCAAAATATTGCAGCATGGCAAGATATAAAGCGTCTATTTGTTTCTGCATATTTTCCCCTCATTATCATAGAAATTACCTATTTATTATAACCCTCAGACCCTTGTACCACAAGTAAAACTGAACAAACAAAAACGCCGCAGATTAACTGCGGCGCTGATTTTTATTTGGAGCTACTGACGGGACTCGAACCTGCGACCTGCTGATTACGAATCAGCTGCTCTACCAACTGAGCTACAGTAGCACATAAACCTCTTATGCTTTCGCTTTTTTAGTTCTTACTTTTTTAACGCTGTTGATGCCGGATTTCTTAATCACCTTGGCCAGTTCTGCAATGATGTGCAGCTCGTCGACCGTGCAGTCCTGCAGCAGTTCAGACAGCTCATTGTGGAAAATCTTTTCGCTGCGGTGAATGTTATCGCACAACAGCTCGTCAACAGAAACATCTAATACATTAGCTAAATGGATAATGGTCGGCAGGCCCAGCTTGGTGTTGCCGGTCTCGATGTTGCTGATATGCGGCGTAGAAAGCCCGGTAATCCTGGCGATATTGCCCTGGGTTACGCCTTTACGTGTACGCGCCGCCTTTATCCTCACACCTATAGCCTTATAATCAATATCCATCTTCACTAAACCCTCTCCTTCAGTCACCATATATACTGCCAGACAAGCCTGGACAATACACATCAGTATTAGATATTATAGCCGAAAAACTTCTTTAAGGCAAGGGTTTAAGTCAGGTAATTTATGTATTACAGATAATTTATTTTTTAAGCAGCGGTACTGTCAGGCTGCCCTGCGGCATGAGGATGATTTTATAATCGCTGCCCACATACTTTTCTGCCAACGCGATAGCTTCATCGACACTGTCCGCAGCATCAAACAACAAATCTTTAGCAATCTTTTTATCTAACGCCGAAACAAGGATAAATTTTGCTTTCTTCATTAAACGTGTAATAGCAAAAGCCTTATGAGCGCCGATAACGAAATTCTTTTCCAGCTGCGCCTTGATAGCATCCGGCGACGGATGCTCCTGCAATGCTTTTTCCAATGCTGCGCTGCCGCTGCCTTCCTCACATTCGCCGATAATGATGACTACGCCGCCTTCTTTTACTGCGCACCAGGCGTTATCCATAGTCTTTTGCAGCTGATAGACGTTGATATCTTTAGGATAGCCGCCGCAGCTGGCGATAACGATATCGGCAGGGGCTTCAATTTCCACGCCGTATACTTTGTCGACAAATTTGCAGGCCTCGAGATGCGCTTCTTCCCAGTCGCCGGCAAAAATCTTCAAAAACTGCTTTTTCGCATCCAGTACGGCGTTGAACAGGAACAGCTTATGCTCTTTGGCAAAAAGTCGCACGCCTTCCATCTGGTCTTCATAGACGGGATTACCGTGCAGTTTGCCCAGCTGTGAATCCGGGCTCATCATCAGGCTGTGATTGCGCCTGATGGTTTCCATGGCCGCAACCCCAGGCAGGACGGCTTTACGTCCGCCGCCAAAACCGCTGAAAAAGTGGTGCACGATGGTGCCGGTCATAATGACGAGGTCGACGTCACAAATAAGCTTGTTCAGCCAGACAGGCGTTCCAAAGGAAGTCTCGCCGAAATACTCGAAATCTTCCAGCTTGTTGCAGTCGCTGTTATACATAGGCAGTCTTTGCGCCACATCTTCGCCTACGGCTTCGACCATTTCTTGCTGCGTCATCTTGCGATGGGTACCAAGCGCAAAGACGATGCGCATATCTTCGTCTTTGATGCCTAATTTGTTTAACTCTTCTACTAAAATAGGCATAAAGTCATGGCTGTTCGCCACGCGGGTAGGATCGTTGCAGATAAAAGCTACTTTCTGTCCCGGCTGCAGCAGTTCATTAAGCGGCTTGCTGCCAATCGGATGATAGACTGCATCCAGCACAGCCTGACGCAGATCGGTCAGCGGCGTCATTTCCGCTACCTTGATTTCTGCCATGACTTTTTCCTGCTCCAGAGAAAAATCCTTATAACCGTGTCCGTATTTATAGGAATAATCTGCTTTAGTCATCTCAACACCCCCATAAACTCTTTTGTTAATTTCATTTTAGCATAAAGAAGCCTGTTTGGGGAGCAGTACGCTTATTTTTTCGGCAGCGACAGCATCAGCACCGTAAAGATAATGCAGCCCATGCCTATCAGATCTTCGACAGTCAGTACCGTTCCCAGAAGCACTACCACTGCAATAATTGAAGCAAGCGGCTCCGCGCAGGAAATAAGGCTGGCTTTGGTCGGACCTACGATTTTCAGCCCCGCCAGGTACAGGCTGTAGCTGGCAATAGTCGCGCCTAAAAGCAGATACAAAAATGCCAGTGTGGCATGATTATCCCAACCGGAAGGCAGCGACAGGGGGCTGCGGAAAAATACGAGCCCCAGCCCGGAAAGCAGCTGACCCCAGCCAATTACTACAGTCGCCGGATATTTTTGCAGCAGCTCTACAGGCATCACCGTATAATAAGCGTAAGCTATAGCCGAATAAATGCCTACAGCCAGTGCGGCAGGCGACAAAACCACTTTATCCAGATTGCCGTGAGTAGAAATAAGAAACACCCCTACGACAGCAAAAACGATACCCAGAAGTTCACGCCCTTCCGGCAGCGATTTATTTTTCAGCGACACCCACAGCATGACGAACACCGGCGCCATATACTGCAATACAGTAGCCGTCGCAGCATTGCACAGGGAGATTGTATGATAAAATCCCAGCTGCGCCCCCAGCACGCCGATAAAAGAAAAAGCTGCTATCGCTTTCAAATCTTCACGCAGAATGCGCAATATATCCTGACGCAGCAGCATTTTGGCAAACAGCAAAAACAGGACTCCGGCGATAATCTGACGCACCATGACCAGCCAGACGGCATCTGCATGGTAATTCTGAAAGAGATACTGCCCGGCCACGCCGCCCATACCCCAGGCTGTAGCAGCCGCTACAATCAACAGCACTCCGCGCAAAAACCTCTGCTTCATTCTCTTTGCTTCTCCTGTCGTTAAATTTTTATGAGTAAGAAAATATTCAAAAGACAAATAAACGGCTGCCTGAAAAGACAGCCGTCTGTCTGCTTCCTACATGGAAGTTACAAAATAACCAATAGCAAAAGTGAGTACCGTCAGCGTAATCATCATCGGATCAGCAATGGAAGTACGGTAATTTTCCGGGTTATATTTCCTGCTTACCCGGAACGGCCGTGCATCCAAGAATTCCATAGGATTGGAGGTCAGCTCCATAAATTTCTCATACAGGATGTTCCAGGCAGAACCTAACGCACTGCAAAGCGCACAGAAAACATAACTGCATTCGCGGATAAACCCGCGGAAAGGTTTACGATAGAACCAGTCGGTATCCAGCGAAAGCGCCGTATGCGGCTCCATCTTAGGCAGATACATCATAAAGGGAATAATGGTCATGCCCAGCATCTGCACATACTGCAGGATATGTTCCGGCAGGAACGGTTGATAGGCCGGAGCATCAAAGGGCAGATACTGATACAAAAGATCAGGGCAGATACCGTACAGGCAGCAGAAGAAAGCGCCCAGTCCCATGCCGACATACATATTCTTTGGCAGCTCCTGTTGGATAGCTACATCAACGTCAGGCTTGCGCAGGAAGATAAAGTAGCCCATCTTGAGCGTTATGGACAGAAAAGTACCGACGCTGGCCAGTTCCAGCAGATTGAAGATCATATCGTGTCCTGCCAGCTGTGCTGCGCTTACAGTAATGGTCTTGCTGATAAAGCCGTTGAAAAGCGGGATGCCGGAAATGGAAAATGCGGCGATAAAGAAGCACACGGTCACAAAAGGCAGCTTCTTTGCTATCCCGCCAATCTGGTTGATCTTTCTGATGCCGGTAGCATAGATGATAGCGCCGGCACACATAAAGAGCAGGGATTTATACAGGATATGAGAAAAGGCATGAGCGGTAGCACCGTTGAGAGCCATCGCCGTACCGATACCTGCGCCTGCTACCATGAAACCTACCTGGCTGATGATATGATAACCCAGCAGGCGGCGCATATCGTTTTCTATTACGGCGTAGCAGGCTCCATACAAAGCCATAAAAGCACCAATACCCATCAGGAAGTACTCGCCGGCAAAAATACGGATCAGACAATATACGGCAACCTTAGTAGTGAAAGAACTTAAAAATACACTGCCGGTAATAGTACCTTCGGGATAAGCATCTACCAGCCAGGCATTGAGCGGCGGTATAGCGGCATTGACAGCAATACCGATCAGAATGAGCCAGTACGCATAATCATGAGCGCCGCTGGCCAGATTACTGATCAGCGCCTCTCCGCTGCTGAGCTTCAGGAAAATTCCTGCCAGCAGCATATTACCGCCGAACATGTGAACCAAAAGATAGCGGAACCCGGCTCTGCGGGATGCACGCGTCTTACGGCACCAGATCAAAAACAGGGAAGTGATTGCCAGCATTTCCCAGAAAAAGATCAAAGTCAGCCAGTCCTTAGCCAGGGTAACGCCTATGGCGCAGCCTGCATAGGACATAGCGCATAAAGCTTCCATCCTGTTTTCATTATGCGCTGCATAAATTCCGCCGATAGCAGCCATCAGCGCAAAGATAAAGGTAAAAATCCAGCTGAGTTTGTCCACAAAAATTACGCCAAGCTTATAATTGTTGACAAAAGGAAGGCTGATATCAGTGCCTGGTACCAGCTGCCAGGCAGCGTATAATGCTACCAGCGGGCCGCAGGCCAGCAGTACCTTCCGCAAAACTTTCGGCGCCATCATAGCCAGAAAGCCTACGCATATTAAAATCAGACCCGGGTGAAGAATTCCGTCAATCATTATCGTCACCTCTGTCATCATAATAATCTTCGTCCCGCTGCAGCAGCGGCGCCATCAGCAGCTTAGCCACAATAATCAGCGCCCAGCAGCCGACAAAGCCGAAGAAGATATTGTATCCGAAAGGCAAGGGCCACCACGCCGGACTGTGCAGATGTATGCCGCAAAATTCTGCAACTGCAGAAAGCAGAAGAATAACGGCAACTAAGATATAAACCGATTTTTCAGTCATTACAGCCATCCTCCCGTCCAGCCGGCACAAATAGCCTGGGAAGCCATCGTCGCCAGTTCATAAAAATGCGGATAAATATCGGGCATGATACCCAGGATAACCGCCATCGCAGTAGTGATGCAGATAGGAATCAGCATCCTGTAGCTTATCTCACCATATTCGCGGATATCTTCATGCGGATCCTTCTTCAGATAAGCCATCTGGCATACCGGAATCAAATATCCTGCTGCCAGCAAAGCGCTGGCAACCCATACCAGCACATACAGAGGCTTACCTGCCTGTAAAGCGCCCAAAGCCAGATTCCATTTGCTGATAAATCCTACCAGGAACGGCATACCGGCGATGCCCAGCGACGCAATCGTAAAGCAGGCCATTGTTACCGGCAGCTTTTTACCAATGCCATATAATTCGCTGATATTGTTGCGGTGCGTGCGGGCAATGATAAGACCCGCGCACATAAAGAGGGTAATCTTCATAACTGCATGAGCAACCAGATGCAGATAAGCGCCTTTGATACTTAACGGCGACAGCAGCGCCGCACCCAAGACAATATAGGAAAGCTGACCGATGGTGGAAAACGCCAGCCTGCGTTTCAAATGATCCTGACGCAGAGCGATCAGCGACGAAATAAGGATACTTGCCGCAGCGGCCCACGCCAGAGCGTCCACGGTACCTATTTCCGCCAACAGTTTCGGGCCGAAGACAAAACCGATAACTCTCAGCACACAGAAAACGCCGGTTTTAACTACGGCCACAGCATGTAACAGCGCACTGACAGGCGTCGGTGCAATCATAGCAGCAGGCAGCCAGCCATGTAGCGGCATAACGGCAGCCTTTACGGAGCCGGCCAAAATCATCAGCACGAAAATAGCCTGCAATAACCAGCGCGGCGCCATCTCAGTAGTCAAAAAGCCGCCTGCTGTGAAATCCATAGTGCCGGAAATGCAATATACTGCTACGATACCGGCCAAAAACAACTGCCCGGAAATCAAAGTATAAATCAAATATTTACGGCTGGCCATCAGCGCTTCTTCATTACGCTTATGCAGTACCAGCGGATAGCTGGCCAGTGTCAGCAGTTCATAGAACATGAAGAAAGTCAGCAGGTTAGCAGCCATGGCAATACCCATGACAGAGCTCATGCAGATAGCAAAAGCAGCAAAATAACCTGTCTGCTCCTTTTCATTATTGCAGCGCATATAACCGATAGAATAGAAATTCATCGGCACCCACAGCATGGAAGCGAGCACGGCAAAAATCATGCCTGCCGGGTCGGTGCGCAGCGTAAGTCCCACTGTATCGGTAATCTGACACAGCGTCCATTCATAATAATTGCCGTCCAGTACCTCAGGCACCATGGACAAGATGATGCCGAACTTGATTATGGAGGCGATAGCGCTCCAGGTTTCACGCAGATTAGGATACTTGCGGCTGAAAGCAATCAATACGGCGGCCAGGAAAGATACGCCCACGGCCAGAAATGGTCTGCAGTCTATAATAGTCATCTCAGAAACACCTCCGGCAAGCCAAGTTTGATTATATCAGTAACAATATCCACGCTGTAGAAGCCAAGAGCAATGATACCGATGCCGACCACGAAGATAGGCACAGCCATTTCTACCGGCAGTCCCAGTTTTCCTTTGTGTCTGTGGACTTCCGTCAGCGACGCTTCACGCTGGATGAACATCTGCTCCAGGATACGGAAGAAATAAATGGCATTCAGCAGGCTGCTGATAACCAGCACGCCGATGTAGAAGTACTGCGCGCCGGTATAAGCCCCCAGCAGCAGGTACCATTTACTGAAAAATCCCGCTGTCGGCGGCAGGCCGATCATGGATAAAGCCGCAAAGGTAACGGTAATCGTACTGATAGTCATTTTTTTGTTCAAGCCGCCCAGCCGGTACAGGTTAACCTCGCCAAAACGATACTCGATACCGCCGATGACCAGGAACAGCGCGCATTTCATAAAAGCATGGTTGATTATATGCAGCACGGCGCCAATAAAGCCATACATGTTGCCCATAGCCAAGCCGATGGCAATATAGCCGATCTGCGCCACGCTGGAATAAGCCAGCATACGGCGGAAATCGTACTGGGCCAGCGCCATGACTGAACCAATCAAAATACCGGCAACACCCATGATGCCCAAAACATTCAGCGCGCTGCTTACCACAGGATTATCTACCTTGAACATATAGAATAAGAATCTGATCATTGCGTAAGAAGGAATCTTGCTCATGATACCTGCGATAAGCGCTGCTGCGCCAGGATGCGCATAGGTATAGGCATCAGGCTGCCACCCATGCAGCGGGAACAAGGCCATCTTGATACCGAAACCGATAACGAAACAGCCCACCGCCATGGCAAAAAGCGGCGAATGCAGATGACCTGCAGACAGCGCAGCCATATCCGCCATATTCAGCGTGCCGGTCATAGCATACATATAACCGACGCCCAACAAATACAAAGAAGCGCCGATTGTACCAATCAGAAGATATCGGAAAGCTGCCAGCATGGACTTCTTACCGCCCAGGGCAATAAGTCCGTAGCCGGATAAAGACATTACTTCCAGATATACATAAAGATTGAAAACGTCGCCGGTGATGACCATACCGCACATACCAACCGTCATCAGGCCGAACAACGTATAATAACCGCCTATATGCAGCCAGTCCTCGTCTTTAACAAAGGGCCTGCTGTAAATAGAAACCAACAAGGCGATAAAGGTAATAAGCACCGCCAGGATACCGCTTAAAGGATCGATAACGAACTCGATACCTATAGGTGGCTGCCAGCCGCCCATCCAGTAATGCAGCGGGGCGCCGTTATTGGCAATCACCTGCTGCAGAGCCGTAACCGCACTGAAAAACGCTCCAAAAATTGAGGCGATAACAAGCCAGGAACCGAGATTCTTACTGATCCTGCTGAACAGCATACACAGCAAAGCTGCCGATACCGGCAGCAGGACGATCATTACAGGAGCATGCTGCATCATTTGCTAGCCCTCCTTAAAACCTCTACTTCTTCCACAGAGCCGTAGATTTCCTTAATACGCATCAGTAAGGCGATAGCCACACCTGTAGTACCAAGGCTGACAACGATCGCCGTCAGCATCAGACCATGTGGCAAAGGATTGATATAAGCGTCAGGATTGGTAGTCGCACCATTTAAAATAGGTATCATACCGCCGTCTTTTTGGGCAAAACACAGATAAAAATAGATAACGGCAACCTGCATGACATTCATCGCCATCAGCTTCTTCATATAGTTCTTGCTCAGAACCATACCGTACACACCCAGGAAGAACAAAATCATAACCAGGGAATAGATGCCTTTAGTTTTTAAGAATTCATTTACTACTTCCATCTTCGTCCCCCCTTTTTATGATTGCGTCCATCAGGTTGATAATAGTCATCATGACGCAGACGGCAACGCCGATTTCAATCAGAAAGATTGCCATGGCATGCATCTCGTGCATGGGCTCCATATGGATGGGCATAAAATCATATTCCAAAAATCTGCCGCCGCCAAAAAGCGTCAGCCAGCCGGTAAAAGTATAAAGAAAAGTTCCCACGCCCGCCAACACTACAGACGTCTTGCCGGCTACATTGAATTTAGCATTTTCCCCCATAATCATCCGCGACAGCAAAACTCCGACTGAAAGCAAAGCGCCAGCCTGGAAACCGCCACCGGGAGAAAACTCGCCTAAACACAGAACATAGATGCCGTACACGATAGTAAACGGTACCAGCATACGGAAGGCAATATTTAAAATCAGACCGCCAAAAGGTTCTCTCATTTGATTACCTCCCCTTCATCAGGATCTTCCGGCTCTTCTTCCGGTCGCCTGCCCACAGTATTGCTGGTCAGCACCAGCACCGTAGTCAGCCCGGCCAAGAACATTACCGAAGTTTCCCACATAGTATCAAAACCCCTGTAATCGATAATTACGCCGGTAACAATATTGGGCGAGCCGGTATCTTCAGCACTGCGGGAAATGTACGTAGGCGTAACATGCTGATTCGGAGCGGTATCGACATCGCCGATTTCCGGCAGATAAGTCACGACAGTACAGAACATGCTGGTAATAACAGCCAGCAGCACAGCTACTAATCCACGCATTATTTACACCACCTGTCAATTTTCTTCAGCGAAGCTACAAAAAAGATGGTCGAGATCGTACCGATGACGGCCTCCGTAAAGGCAACGTCAGGCGCGCCCATCATCAGATACAGCAGCACCGCGCAGAAGCTGAAAGCGCTGTAGATGATAGCTGCGCTCAGGATATCCTTACAGAAGATAACCGCACAGGTTATCAGGATGAGGAAAATAAGCAGAACTGCTTCAATGATGTAAATCTGCATCTTCATCTTCCTCCTTTTTCAAATCCTGCAGAGTCCATACCTTATGCCCGGACTTATAGGCAGCCTTGCTGAGAATATGTGAGCCAATAGGATTGGCTAAAAATACGATAATAAATACCAGGGCCATCTTCACGGTAGTCAGCGTCGCCCCTTCATAGATCATCAGTCCGATAAAGGAAAGCATACAGCCGAGGGTCTCACTGTTGCCGGAAGCATGGATCCTGCTGTAAAAATCAGGCAGGCGCATCATACCGATGGCAGAAGCTAAAAAGAAGATTGCTCCGCCGAGCATGAAAAGCGCTGCCAAAAATTCTCTGGCGGTAAAATCAAATGTCATATGTTCTTACCTCCCAAATATTTAGCCACGATTACCGAGCCGACAAATCCCAGCATCGCATAGGATATGGCGATATCCACATACATATCTGGACGCTGGTCGATATAGCCGAACAGCACTAAAAGCAGGATGGTATCTGCGCCGATGACGCCTAAGCCATTCATACGGTCGTAAATGGTAGGCCCCTGGAACACGCGCTGCAGCATCATGGCGATGACAAAGATAATAGAAACCATCAGGATAGCAAAGATAATATTCATAATCAGCCCTCACCTTCTGCAACCGCAAAATCAAGCTTTTCGCCAAACAGCTTGGCTACCTGTTCCTGCATACTGCCGTCCAGCACTCCGGCAGCCGCGCCTTTGGTCAGTGCGTGGATTTCAAACAGGCCGTCGTCAGTAACGTTGATGGTTACCGTCCCCGGCGTCAACGTAATAGAATCGGCCAGTACCACAGCCGCCATAGGATTTTCTGACCTGAAATAAAAGCGTACTACCTTTGGGTCGATATCAAGCTCCTGGCTGGTCGTCGCCTTAGCGACGTCAATATTTGCCAGTACCAGCTGCCACAGCAGCCACAGGGAATATTTCAGCAATTTCGGCAGCGAGATGCCAAAAACAAAAAACTTCTTGCTGCCGTCCTTGTTAGGAACCAAAAGCAGCGGATAGGTTATCCAGGATGTAACTACGCTCGTCAGTATACCATAGACTATAAATTTAACTTCTGTACGGCCGGACAAAATCATCCAGAAAGCAAATAACACCACCGCCATACCTACCAAATGCACTACCGGGGAACCGACTATGCTTTTATCATGCAAAACACTCTGTTTTTCCACGGTTACCACCTTTCTTCTGAAAAGATTATCTGCAACCGCAATCGGCGCAACCATAAAATCAAACAGAATACCAGTTTCACAATACGTTATTGTGAAACCGGCATCTGCTTGCTCCGACCACGGCCATATGTACAAATGCAGTTATTTGACAGGGAGGTTATCTTCTAACCTCCTTCAATACTTTTTATGTATTAGACATAAATCCCTAAATTCCTGCTTTTTTTACAATTATGTAAAAAAAATGTAAATAACTTTTGTTATTTTTCTGTAAGGCAAATCTGACGGTAAAGGTAATTTCCCTGCGGCAGCATAAATTCAGCCAAGCGTCTTACCCTGCCGATATCCGCCGTACTGCAGATGATACTCTCTGCAGCTTGCGAAGTACGCAGCAAGCCATTGTTTGCCAATAAATCCTTAGTCAGTGCTGCAGTTGCTTCCGCCGGGTCTATCACGGTAACCTGCGCTCCAAACTCATCACTGATAATGTTTTTAATAAAAGGATAGTGAGTGCAGGAAAGGATAACCGTGTCAACACCATCTGCTTTTAAAGGATCTGCATATTTTGCCACAGCCTGCTGTACTTCTGCTCCTGATAATATCTCCTTTTCAATGAGCGGTACAAAATCAGGACATGGCTGCAAATAAACCTGGGCCTGTGAATCTTTAGCTAAAATTGCCTTCTCATGCGCACGCGTACTTACGGTAAAAGGTGTTGCCATAACGCCGATTTTCTTATTCCTGCTGGCCTGCAGGACGAGTTCTTCGCCTTTAGACATACCCACCAGCGGAAATTTATGCTCTTTTTGCAGCGTATCAATACCCAGGACGGTAATCGTATTGCAGGCAATGACCGCCAATTTGATCTGCTGTTTATCCAGCCAGCAAAGCATCTCTTCCACAAAAGTACGCACTTCGGCTTCCGTGCGCGAACCGTAGGGAGTACGAGCCGTATCCCCCACATAGATAAACTGCTCATCAGGCAGCGCCTGACGCAGGCATTTAAGCACGGATAAACCGCCTACTCCTGAATCTATCACGCCTATCGGCAAATCTTTATTCATAAAAATTCCCCTCACAATACATAAATATTCCATCTTTATATTATAGCACGCTTTACTGCTTTAGGCGAAAAAAGCTCTGCCAAAAGGCAGAGCTTTTCTATTTATTTAGCTGTCAGACCACCGTCAACGGTGATGATGCTGCCGGTCATAAAACTATTTTGCGGCGATGCCACCGAACAGATTACATGGGCAATCTCTTCCGCCTGCGCAATACGCTGCAGCGGATATACCGAGCTCATATCTTCAATGCCATAACTGCCTCCGCACTGTTCCAGCTGCCGATGCAGCAGCGGCGTATCAACATCCGCCGGACAGACGCAATTAACCCTTACCACAGGAGCCAGATCAAGCGCCAGCGCCCTGGTCAGTGCAACCACAGCTCCCTTAGATGCGCAGTAGAGCGGACAGCCATAATTACCGCTCACCCCCGCATCAGAAGCAACAGTCACAATACTTCCACCTGCCTCAAGATAAGGCAGCCCTGCCTGCAGGAAATAAACAGTCCCCTTAACATTAGTGTCCAAAAGTTCAAAGCTCTGCTCACTAATCTGTTCTAAGCGTTCTTCCGTATAGATACCTGCAGAAGCAATCAAAATATCCTGCTTAACTCCCAGCTGCTGAAACGCCTTAACACACTCTTCCTGATGTGAAACATCACATTGCAGATAAAGCGCTTCCCTGCCTGTCTTTTCCCAAAGACTTTTTACCGCAGTTTCTCCTCTTGCTTTACTGCGCCCTAACAGGCATACAGAAGCTGCTCCGTCTAACAGCATTTTTTCAGCGGCAGCCAGCCCGATCCCGGAAGTGCCGCCGCTGATGACGACGCTGAGTCCCTCGCAACCATATTTATTCATCTTTTCCTCCCCATGTCATACTTCCTCTTTAGGCGGCAATGTTACTGTCACTCGTGTATATACATGTTCTTCACTTTCCAGCGACAGCTGCATATTATGCCGCAAAGCTATCTGCTTGGCAATGGCAAGACCCAGACCGCTGCCCGATTTATTATGCTCATTACGTGCTTTATAAAAACGGTCGAAGGCATGGGCCAGATCTTCCTGTCTGATGCCGCAGCCATGGTCGGTAACAGTCAGCTTGTTTTTCTCAAGCTCTATCTCGACACTGCCACCCTCGGCAGAAAACTTGATGCTGTTCTGCACAAAGATCATCAGCATCTGCCGCAGTCTGCCGTAATCACCGTTAACTACGTAAACATCCGTGTCCACAACAGCCGTGACTTGCAGTTTTTTCTCCGCACCCAGCTGTCTGCCGCTGCGCAGCACGTCCTGGATAACATCGCAAAGATTCAGCAGTTCTTTCTCGATAGGAAAGTCAACATTCTGCAGCCGCGATAAATCCAGCAGGTCATTGATCAGACGCTGCAGGAAGATGCTTTCCCGATGCATTTGTTCATAATAGTATTTAACTTCTTCCGCATCAGTCACCACGCCGTCCTGCAACGCTTCCAAACTGCCGCGGATTACCGTTACCGGCGTCCTCAGCTCATGGGAGATATTGGCAATAAATTCTCGCCGTAGTTTTTCCAGCTTCTGGCTTTCTTCATCAGCAGCCTGCAGCCGGCCGGAAAGTTCGTCAATCGTCCTGGCCAAAGCGCCAATCTCATCATCACGTACGATATTACATCTTGCTTGATAATCCCTGTCAGCCAGCCGGCCGGCAATATCTTTCATAATATTCAGCGGCCTGGTAAAATGCCAGGAAAAAATGATGCTGAGCGCAATCACCAAAAGCATAGCCAAAATACCGCTGATTAACAGCAGTCTGATCCCTTCCCAGGCAGCCTCCTGCATCCCCTGTACCGACGAATTAAGCAGCACCGCCGCCCTGATCTGTCCGTCCTGGTCATAGACAGGCACGCCTACGGTAACGACGATATCTTCCAGAACGGGATTGAACTCTTCCAGAGTAAATGGTTTGCCCTGAAAAACTTCGTCGATATGGCTCTTGGCAGCCACGGATAAAGCATCGTAGGCAGCGCGGGGATTATTTTCCAGCTGCATACGGTGATGCCGTCTTCCCTGAGCCTGCTGTCCGCCCTGCATATGGTGGCTGGCGGCAGCCGGCATATTCAGATTGCGCTGCGCATCTACTACCCAGACATCTTCCATCGTCACATTATCCAGATACTGGATGAATCTGCTGTTGGAAATGCTGTTGCCGTACCGTTCCTGCAGGAAGCTCATGTTATCGCTGATAACTTCCGCAATCCTGACCGCCCGCACCTGCATCTCTTTCTTTTTTATATCTATCGTATGCTGTTTAAAAAGATGGGTAAACGCCACACCTACTGCCAAAGCAAAAAATACCAGCACCACGGCAAAATATGCCGTCAGCTTCCAGGCAATACGGTTATTCATCCTGTTTCTCCTCAAATCTGTAGCCTACGCCCCAGATAGTCTTAATTTCCCAGCCGATATGCTCGTATTTATCCAGCTTGGCCCGCAGCCGTTTGATATGAGAATCAACCGTCCGGCTGTCGCCATAATAATCATAACCCCAGATACTGTCCAGCAGGTTTTCACGGCTGAATACCTTGGTCTTATTTTTCGCCAGCGTCCACAGCAGTTCGATTTCTTTCTTAGTCAACGGCACTTCTTCATCGTTGATCTTTACCATGTACCGGTCCAGGTCAATAAACAGGCTGCCAGCCTGATAAACATTCTGTTTCTGCTGTTCCTGCACCTGTATCCGGCGCAGTACGGCGCGTACCCTGGCCATGACCTCGTTAGCGGAAAACGGTTTAAGGATATAATCGTCAGCGCCGATATCGAGTCCCATGATCTTGTCGTAATCTTCACCGCGGGCCGTAACCATAATGATAGGCACCATGGACTCCTTGCGCAGACGGCGGCAGACTTCAAAGCCATCTATCTCCGGCATCATCACATCCAGCAGGATCATGACAATCTCGTCGCCGTACCTGGCAAAAGCATCCAGCGCCTCTTTCCCGTCCAAAGCGATGACAGGCTCCAGCCCTTCTTTTTTAGCATAACCTGCCAGGATGGATGTAATCTGCTTATTATCGTCAGCAATCAAAATCTTATTCATATCAGTACCTCCGGCTACTGAATTTCTTTCTATCAATATTATAAATTATAATAGGAAAATATGGCAGAAACTTGTCAGCAGCAGCAAAAAAATTTTTCAGTAAACCAGCAAAAAAACATTATTTTGTCATAAATCCCCGCTACAATAAAATCAAACAAAAGAAACCTACAAAAATCAAGGAGTGATAAATATGTTGAAAGTAAACTTCAAAAAAACCTTATTAACCGCCGCTGTATTAACCTCTCTCTGCGCAGGCGCTGTTTTCGCCGCTGATGCGGTACAGACCCAGCCTGCCAACGGCAACGGCTGCCCGGCAGCAATGCTGCACTGCCGTGCTGACGGCGACTATGGCTACAGACACCATAGAGATTTCCGTCCTACCGAAGAACAAATGCAGCAATGGCAGGAAAAACGTGCCGAATGGGCCAAGATGACCCCGGAGCAGCGTCAGCAGGCTCGGGAACAATGGCAGGCTGAACGCGCTAAATACAGAGAAGAATGTCTCAGCAAACTTACTGACGAACAACGTCAGCAGGTAGAGCAATTCATCCAGGACCGTAACCAACAGCGTCAGGCTATGCGTGAACGTCTTGAACAGATGACCCCGGAACAACGTCAGGCGCTGCGCGCCTATGGCCCCGGCTTCAGGCATCACGGCAGACATTTCCGCATGGCTCCGCCGGCCGACTGCCCGTTCAATGCTCCTGCTGACAGCGCCGCAACCGCTAAATAATGATAAATGCTTCCCCCTCTTAAGCAAAAAGGCTTCTGCAATTAAATTTGCAGAAGCCTTAATTTTTTATATGTATTCAATCCAGAAAGGGTAGGTACTTAAGACAACTACCAGAAGCAGCACCAGGTAATCGGCAAAGCCGAGCGGCTCTGATGGCATGTTTTTATACGTATTGCCGCCGAATCCCTTCAGCTCCATACTGAGCGCCAAAGTCTCCGACTTGGCAACGGCACGCATGACCAGCGGCCTGATGACTACCAGATAGGCCAGAAAACGTTTGACTATATTGCCCCGGTTGGAGTATCCGCGGCAGCTCTGAGCATCCAGCGTGATCGCGCTGTCTGTCAGGAAATTAGGCACGAAACGCAGCGCCGTGGTAAGCATGAAAGCGTATTCACAGGGAAGGCGGAATCTATCTACCAACGCTTTGGCGATGTCCTGGATCCTGGTCGCAGCCAACATACACAAAAAGGCCATAGTCATCACCAGCATACGCAGGCCGCCAATCAACGACTGTTCCAACGGCGTACCGAACAGCAGCTGCAGCAGCACCATGGTGCCGGTAAACACAGCCAGGCCGCCAATAGCAGCCATCGTCATCCTGTCATGTTTGATATACAAAAGCAGCGCCAGCTCGATAACCAGGATGGTAGCCACCGCTTCTACCGGCAGGATGAATACCCAGGCAGTTACTGCAATCGTCACTATGATCTGTGTGAAAGCCGTAAGTTTCATTGGTGCTCACCTTCTTTGATACATACTGCATCACAAAATTCTTCCGGCTGGGCCGCATCGATACCCAGCGACGCGGCCAGCGAGGCAACTACCGGTCTGTGCAGTCCCCAACGCTCTACGGGATAAGAACCGTTAAAAAGCTCTTTAGGCGTACCGTCAAATACCAGATTACCGCGGTGCAGTACCAGCACCCTCTTGGCATATCGGCGCACGATTTCCATATCGTGGGAAATAAGCACGATGGTCATGCCGCGTTTGACGTTGATTGCCTGCAGATATTCCATCATCCGCACTTTTTCAATGGCATCCTGTCCGTTAGTTATTTCATCCAAAATCAGCGTCCGCGGATTCAGTGCCAGGGCTGCGGCAACACCTAACCTGCGTTTCTGCCCAAAAGAAAGCAGACGCGGATATTCCTCCCGCAACTCGGTCAGACCCATAGCTTCCAGAGCCTCCAATACTTGTCTGTTAATGGTTTCTTCCGTCAGTTTCTTGGCCCGCGGCCCATAGGCTACTTCGTCATACACAGTATCTTCCAGAATCTGCAAATCAGGGTTCTGGAATACATAACCTATTTTATCTGCTAAATCAGCAGGCTCTTTTTTGACGATATCCTCCCCGTCAATCAAAATCTGGCCGCTGCGCGGATGGCAAAGCGCCATAAAAAGGCGGCTCAGCGTAGTCTTGCCGCTGCCGTTATGCCCCAGCAGTGCGACAAACTCACCGTCCTCGATACGGATCCCTATATCGTTGATTACAGGCTGCCCGCGCAGATAGGCAAAATTTACTTCTTTAGCTTCCAGCATCAGTCAGCCCTCCTCTCAAATTTATACGTTTTCAAATCAGCCAGCGCGTCCTGTTCGCTGCGCCAGTCGCCCAAATCGACGCCGAATCTTTCTTCCAGGCCAAGTTTTACCTGCCACAGCGACGGCAGCAGGCAGCGCAGCTCAGGATCGGCATACATTTTCGGCGCTGCCGCTTCAAAGCTGTCGCTGGCGATTACCCGTCCTTCTTTCAAAGCAATCAGGTCGGTAACATAGGGCAGCAGATAGTCAGTGCGGTGTTCTACCGCTACGATAGTCGTCCCATAAGCTTTATGGATATCATATACCAACTTGTACAATGAAATCGCCCCATCCGGGTCCATGGCAGAAACAGGCTCATCCAGCACGATGATTTCAGGATGCACGGCCAGCGTAGCCGCCAGCAGCAGACGCTGCCGCTGCCCGCCGCTCAATTCGTCTAACTGGTAGCTTTCTCTTCCCGGCAGTCCGACATCTTCCAAAGCCTTCCTGGTACGCTCTGCCACTTCCTTGGCAGAAAAACCGTGGTTCAGCAGACTGAAAGCAATTTCTTCTCCGGCAGTAAGCGACACCAGCTGGCTTTCATAGTCTTCCATGATAAAGCCCACGCGCATTGCGATATCGGACACGCGCCGTCCCCTGGTAGATTCTCCCAACACCTTGACATCGCCGCTGTAGCGTCCGCCCATATAATAGGGGACAATCCCGGTCATAGCCTTGCACAAAGTAGTCTTACCGGCGCCGCTGGGGCCTGCCAGCACAGTAAAGCTCCCCTTACGCACATTGATATTGATATCGTGCAGGACGATATCCGATTTTTTATAAGCAAAATAAAAATCCTGCAGCTGGATAGCGCTTTCCATCATCGTTCATCCTCCTGTACAAAAAACAGCTTGCGCACAGGCGCATATAACAGAAAGGTTATCAGCGCATTCAGCACGCCTACTACGGCTACTACCGGCAGCATGGCGTAAACCCACACTGTTAACGGCAGACCCAGGACGATTTTCAAAATAAAAGTAAACAGACCGCCGCTGACCATGGTCGCCACAAAACCAGTGATAAACGGACGCAGGCGCCAGCTGCCAAAACCTGCTGCCAGCATAGCCTTAACCATGATGCAGCAGACGGTAGCACCGGCAATCTCGCTGGCCAGATTACCCAGCGGAAACGCCGACTTAGAAGAGGGCACCAGCGTAAGGCCGGCAATGAAGCCGATGCCCAGCGCCTGGGACAGTTTTGGATTCGTCAGATTGATAACGATGGAGTACATGGCAATCGTCCAGTTAGGAGTAACGCCGCCCACATTAGGGCTGACGGTATGCAGGATGATGCCGATGGCCAAAAGCATGGCCGTAATAGCTACCCAACGGTAGCCGTCCTGCAGCGGTTCTATCTCTATCAGCTGAGGAAGATCTTTTTTCTTTTCATCCATTTGCAACGCCTCACAATAATATTCTCAGATACTATTTTCGAGTATAACATTCAATGCAGCGACGGTCAACGCTGCACGCACGGTCAAATTTATATTTTTTGCAGCCAACTATAATTTTATAAGTTTTGTAACAAAAAACTCTGCTCTTCAGTATATCCCGAAAAGCAGAGTTTGTTTTGCTTTTTAATTAGCGCCTGCTCCACTGCCATATACGGCAGGCCAGCCATATAGACAGAGTTCCGCTGAAATCCAGCAATACGTCATTAACTGCGGAAGTACGTCCGGCAGAAAATCCCTGGATATATTCATCCACAACCGCCGTCAGCAGTCCCAGGAAAAGCACATAACCGTTAGTCATCCTGTTGGCAAGGCGGAACTCGCTGAAAGTACGGCACAGCAGCCCGCCCTGCAGGGCAAAAGCAAGGAAATGTGCCAGCTTACGCAATAAATGCTCAAGATTTCCATCTGCGGCAACTCCTGCCACGTCCAAAAGCTGACGCAGGAAAGCCGCCGCCATAGAACTCAGCCTGCCGGATTCTGACATCGGCAGCGACGAGCTCAAAAAAATCAGCATGGTAAAAGCCGCCAGCAGGATCAGCCACAATATCTTCTGCATAGCGCTCTCCCTATTTAGCGTAGGCAGCCAGGCATTCCATCACCATCATGTTGCTGATGACACCGATACCGCCCGGCACCGGCGTAAAAGCAGACGCCTTAGCCGTTGCCTCCGGCGCAATATCCCCGACCAGCTGACCGTCAACCTCGTTGATGCCGACATCGATAAGTACAGCACCCTTTTTGACCATGTCGGCAGTAACAAAGCCAGCCTTACCGACAGCCGCTATGATAATATCTGCCTTTTTGGTAATATCAGCCAAATTCTCCGTCCTGGAGTGACAGACAGTCACAGTAGCATTTTTCTGCAGTAAAAGCAGCGCCACCGGCTTGCCGATTACGTTGCTGCGCCCGATGACTACGGCGCGTTTACCTTTTAAATCAATCTGGTAATGTTCCAGCGCCGCCATACAGGCTCTGGCCGTACAGGGAGCCCAGCTTCTGCGTCCCAGATAAAATTCGCCTGCATTGGTAGGATTCAGGCAATCTACATCCTTATGTTTTGTTACTGCTGCACCTACAGCATCGCTATTGATATGCTTCGGCATGGGCAGCATGGGCAATATACCGGTGATGTACCTGTTGCGGTTCATCTTCTTGATCAGGTTGACTACTTCTTCTTCCGTTGTTTCTTCAGGCATCCGTACTACTTTCGCGGCAGCCCCAAGACTTTCGGTAAGTTTTGCCAGTCTTTCCGTATACACGCAGGAAGCAGGATCATCCCCCACCAGCAGGATAACCAGCGTAGGCAGGTGACCTTTTTCCTTTGCGGCAGCTATTTTAGCGGTAATATTTGCCCGGTACGCATCAGCGACCGGTTTACCTTTCATCAACAGTGCTTCCATATCTTTCTCCTCAGAACAGGCCGCTGATTACGCCAGCATCGCTTACATCGATTTTTTCAGCGGCAGGAACTTTCGGCAGTCCCGGCATAGTCATAATGTCGCCGGTCAATACGACGACGAAGCCGGCGCCTGCCGCAATACGGCAGTTTTTAATAGTGATTTTAAAACCGCTGGGACGACCTAACAAAGCCGGATCATCGGAGAAAGAATACTGGGTCTTAGCCATGCAGACAGGCAAAGCGCCGTAGCCCATTTCCTCAAATTCTTTCAGCGCCTTGTCGGCATCTTTGCTGTAGTTGACGCCGTCAGCACCGTAAATCTCCCTGGCAATAGTCTCAATCTTTTCTTTCAGCGACAGTTCGCTCGCATACAACGGATGGAAAGCAGCCGTGCCGCCTTCAGCCAGGGCGATTACTTCCTGCGCCAGTTCGATGCCGCCTTCACCGCCGCGGGCAAAGACATCGGACAAGGCCACATTGACGCCGTGCTTCGCACAGTGTTCGCGTACTGCTTCCAATTCTTCCGGCGTATCCTGAGCGAAAATATTGATGGCAACTACCAGGGGCACGCCGAATTTCTTAACATTTTCGATATGTTTTTCCAGATTGACGATACCTTTTTTAACCGCTGCCACATTGGGTACGGCTAATTCAGTCTTAGGCACGCCGCCATGCATCTTCAATGCTCGTACCGTTGCTACCAGCACTACGGCATCTGGTTTCAGTCCTGCATAACGGCATTTGATATCAAAGAATTTTTCTGCGCCAAGGTCAGCGCCGAAACCTGCTTCGGTAATCGTATAATCAGCCAGTTTCATAGCCGTTTTGGTAGCCATGACGCTGTTGCAGCCGTGCGCGATATTGGCGAAAGGCCCGCCGTGAATGATAGCCGGCACATTTTCCAGCGTCTGTACCAGATTGGGCTTTACTGCATCTTTCAGCAAAGCAGCCATAGCGCCGTGCGCTTTGAGCTGTCCGGCAGTAACAGGCTTACCGCTGTAATCATAAGCGACAATAATCTTACTGAGACGTTCCTTCAGGTCATGCAGGTCCGTAGCCAGACAGAGGATAGCCATGACTTCCGAAGCCACGGTGATATCGAAACCATCCTGACGGGGCACGCCGTGCGCTTTACCGCCTAAGCCTACGACGATATTGCGCAGCTCGCGGTCGTTCATATCTACGACACGTTTCCAGACAATCCGGCGCGGATCAATATTCAAAACGTTACCTTGCTGGATATGATTGTCCAGCATGGCACTCAGCAGCATATGTGCAGAAGTGATGGCGTGGAAATCGCCGGTAAAATGCAGGTTAATATCTTCCATGGGCACTACCTGGGAATAACCGCCGCCGGCAGCGCCGCCCTTGATACCCATGCAAGGTCCAAGCGAAGGCTCGCGCAGCGCTACGATAACCTTTTTATCCAGCTTTGCCAGTCCCTGAGCCAGGCCAACCGTGGTAGTAGACTTTCCTTCGCCTGCCGGAGTAGGTGTAATAGCCGTTACCAGGATCAGTTTGCCTGCCTGCTTTGCCTCCAAAGAACGGATCAGATCCATGGATAATTTTGCTTTATAACGGCCATACATTTCAATATCATCTTCACTGATACCAAGCTTAGACGCAACCTCGGTGATTTTCAGCATTTTTGCCTGCTGAGCTATTTCAATATCAGATAACATAATTTAGCCCTCCTCCAATATTTTATAAATCCATAATTATTGATATTTCTGTACCAGGCCAGCTTTTTCCTGCCTATACTGAAACAATTTATTTAAACCAGATTTCCACTACCGTCCCCTCGTCAACCTCGGTACCGGCAGCCGACTTCTGTTGATAAGCCTTACCGCTGCCGTAAGGCTGCAGACGCAGCTTGCCGTACTGCAACAGTTCGGCGGCCTTACGCATATCAATGCCGGAAAAATCAGGCAGTTTGACTTTGCCTCCCGGCAGGAATTGCATTTCCGGCAGCTTCTGCGGCGCTTTAGCCAAAGCGTTCTGCTGCTGGTTCATCTCTGTAAAGGAGGGCAGGCCTTCGCTGCTGAAAGGCTGGATGCCTTTGGCAACCAGTATCTGCTGCAGCGTATCGCGGAAAATAGGCGCGGAAACCTGCGAGCCGTAGAAAGCTCCCTGCGGCGTATCCAGCATGACCAGCATAGCATACTTAGGCTTATCCGCAGGCACAAAACCTACAAACGACGCAATATATTCTCCAGCTGCATAACCGCCGCCTTCGGCAAGTTTTTCTGCCGTACCCGTCTTACCTGCGATACGGTATCCGCGGATAGCCGCCGGCTTGCCGCCGCCCTCGCTGACTACTTTTTCCATCATGCCGCGCATCTGGGCTGCCACCTGTTCCGTGATGACATGACTGACGATTTTCTTTTCGCCTTCTTTAACCGTATTACCGTCGGCGTCTACGATCTTCTTAACGATATAAGGCTGCAGCAGCTCGCCGCCGTTGGCAATAGCGCAGATAGCCCGCAGCATCTGCAGCGGCGTTACGGCAATACCCTGCCCTATGGACATCGTCGCAATATCGGGTTCATACATATCCTCCGCCCGATACAGGATGCCAGATTCCTCACCCGGCAAATCAACGCCCGTTGGCTTGCCGAAACCAAATTTCTTACTATATTCTATCAGCCGTTCTGCCCCCAGCTTCATTCCCAGCTGGACCATGCCTGTATTGATAGAAAACTTGATAACTTCGGTAAAAGGCACCAGACCCATCCCTTCGCCGTCCCAGTTATGGATGATGCGGTCGGCAATCTTAATGCTGCCGTTATCCTGGATCAGCGTATCGGGAGTGATAATCCCTTCTGTCAGGCCCATACAGCCGACAATGGGCTTAAAAACGGAGCCAGGCTCATAAATCATAGAGATTGTCTTATTACTCCAGCTGGCGGGAGGATATTTGTAAAAAGTATTGGGATCAAAGGTAGGACGGCTGGCCATACCGAGGATTTCACCCGTATACGGGTTCATAATGATGGCTGCGGCTCCTTTGGCCTTAGTCCTTTTGATAGCGTCATCCATAGCGTCTTCCAGCACATACTGCATCTTGCTGTCCAGCGTCAGATACACCGTGGAAAGATTGCTTTTCTGCTCGCCTTTTTCATACTCGCTCCCCAGGATGCGTTTGCCGGCCAGATCATAAAAAGCTTTATATTTTGTCTCTTTGCCCTGCAACACCGAATCAAGCTGCAGTTCGATACCGCTCAGTCCTTTATCATCAGTGCCCACAAAGCCGATAACCTGCGCCGCAGCGTGCTGTTTAGTATAGTAGCGTTTACTTTCTTTCAAAAAATGGAGTCCCGGCAGCTTATTATCCTTGATAATCTTCTGGGCCGCCTCGTATTCCTTAGGCTCCATCGCCCTTTTTATATAGATAAAATGAAGCTGCTCATTAAAATCTTTATACAGCTGGGCGGCGTCCATCTTTAAAACCGGCGCCAACAACTCGGCGCTCAGCTTACGCACGTCACGTCCTGGTTTATTTTTCCTGTCTTCTTCAGAATCTTCCATGGCCAGCGGATCTGCATATAACGTTCCTGTCATGATGCTGACGGCAAGTTCCTCGCCGTTGCGATCCACGATCTTGCCGCGCGGATTTTTCTGCATACCGCTGGCAGTCATCTTATCAGCAGCTTTTTGTGACAGTTCCTGAGCTTTTACCAGCTGGAGCCACCCCAAACGCCCTACGACCAGCGCCGCCAGCATGACCAGCACCAGGCAGAGCATGGCATAACGTCCTAAAGGATTTGCATGATAATGTTTCTTCATCTGCTGCCTCCCGTCCTGCCTACTACGCGCAGGTCAGAGCGTCTTGTCTGCGGCGAAAGGCTATTGTTATCCTGCTGCTGACGCTGCTTCATCTCTTCATTATAAACCGACAGGGCCAGCCCGATACCTGCCATGGAAACCAGCATCGCTGTACCGCCGTAGCTGATAAACACTAACGGCACGCCGATGACAGGGAAAATACCGCAGACCATGGCCATATTGGCAACAGCCTGCCCTACCACCAGGAAGCTGACCCCCGTCACTAACAGGAAGCCGCGCTTATCTTTAGTACCGGCCGCAATCTTGAAAAAGGCGCAGCCTAACAACAGGAACAGCACCATCAATACAGCCGCGCCAATAAAACCGTTTTCCTGGCAGAATACGGCAAAAGCAAAGTCCGTATGCGATTCCGGCAGATACAGGTATTTACCGCTGCCCTGACCCCAGTCGGCGCCGACAAGGCCGCCGCTGCCGATAGTCAGCAGCGACAGCACCATCTGATAACCCGCTCCCACTTCGTCCAGCCAGGGGTCAAACCATACCTTGATGCGTTCCAGTCTGTAAGGCGTGGACAACGTAAAAAGCACGGCTCCCGTCAGGCCAAGGCCAACGATGCTGAAAATCTCTTTATAAGAAATACCTGCCACGATATATACGCACAGCATCAGCGTAAAAATAATCGCTGCGGTACCCAGGTCAGGCTGGACATAGACCAGCGCCGACAAAATGACTGCCGCTAAAAAGCCCCTGCTGCCCTTGCCGCTGATCAGGCTGATATATTCGCCTTTCTGCAGCATATTGCCCAAAAGCTTCGCCGACATCATGATGACTACCAGCTTGCCCAGCTCCGACGGCTGAATGGAAATAGGGTCAAGATAAAGCCAGCGCTGCGCGCCCTTATTAACCGCACCGATAGCGTCTACCAACAGCAGCAGTATCACTACCGCCACATAGGCCAGCTGCAGGAAATTACTCCGCAGAAAGAAATGGTAATCCTTCTTGCTGATAAAGTACATGACGGCAAAACCGATAATACCGTAAGCAAAATGCCTGATAAAATAGGCATAGCCATTTTCCAGATAACTGGCGCTGAGAACGTTGATAGCGCCGATACTTATCAGGAGGATTACCAGAAAATATATTAACTTCTTAGGATTATTGAGTAGTGCAAACATTTTCTTCCTTATTGCTTCCCAAGATTTTTAGAACACGACCTCACAGAAATTGATAGGCGTGCCCAAAGCGCTGAACTTCTGCTCATATTCTGTCTGAACGGGATTAGCGTATGACGAATGATGCAAATCGTAACTTAAAGCGATTATTTCCAGTCCAAATTCCTTGAACTCTTCTACAGAAAAATCAAACAGTCCCCTGTTATCCGTTTTAAAACGCAGATGACCGCCCTTACCCAGCAGCTGACTGTATTTAGCCAGGAAATTACGGTGCGTCAGCCTTCTTTTCGCATGGCGTGCTTTAGGCCAGGGATCACTGAAATTAAGATACAATTCCTTGATTTCGCCTGGTTCAAACCACTCGGTAAGATTCTCCGCATTAGCGCAGATAATCCTGACATTATCCAGCTGCTTTTCCTTAGCCGCCTTAGCCGGATAATACGCCACATCCTGTTGGGTTTCCACGCCGATAAAGGCTTTGTCCGGGTTAAGCTCTGCCATACCGATAGTAAAACGTCCCTTACCGCAGCCTATTTCCAGGCATAGCTTCTTGCCGGGAAACATTTGCTGCCATTTGCCCTTAAATCTTTCCAGATCGTGCATATAGACATATTCATCCTGCAGCTCCTTAATAGCCTCTTCAATCCAGGGTTTCTTTCTTAAACGCATAGTAACCTCTCATTCTTTATATTACTGCCGACGGATTAACCTGCTCGCCGTACTTGATGACCTCAAAATGCAGGTGGGGTCCGGTACTGTAACCGCTGCTGCCTACACGTCCGATCAGCTGCCCCTTTTCCACATACTCGCCGGCACTGACGGCGATACTGCTCAGATGGCCGTAAGCCGTCTTATAGCCGTAATCATGCTCCACTTTGATATAACGTCCGTACCCGCCGTACCAGCCGGCTTGTTCCACAACGCCGGAAGCACTGGCATAAACGGGCGCCCCGTAATAATTGGCGATGTCGATACCAGGATGCCAGTCAGAACTATAATTATCAAAAGGATTTACCCTGCCCCCAAAGCTGGAAGTGATGTCATAGCTGTCCGTAGGCCATAAATCCGGGGTAAATTCCCTGCGGTAATTTTCATCCCTGATAACGCGCAGCAAGTTTTCCATATTCTTTTTCTGCGCCTGCATCTCCGCCTGGATATTCTTTTCCTGTTCCAGCATCACGTTAAGCTGAGACACTTCCTTACTGTCCATCGGTCCGCCCTTACCGCCATAAGCGGCCGTACTGTCTTTTGGCGGCAGTGTTGCCCCGCTTTTTTCCATCTGTTGGCGCAGCTGCTCCTCTAAATTGCCCAGATAGGCAAGCTCTTTCTGGTTTTCTTCCGCCATAGCCGCCAGTTCCTGCAGCTTCTGCTGTTGCTGCTGCTTAGTCTGCTGAAACTCTTTCAATTCCTGCTGCTGTACATAGCTTTTGTAGGCAATATGCGCCATAACGCCAAAGCTGACAATAAAAAATGCTCCCACCACGGCCATGCTGGACAGCACGTATTTCAATCGTTTTTTCTCGATATTCTTTCTGGCAATATTCTGTCCGTTGCCGGGAATAAACCAAAAAGTAAAATAATGGTTTTTACGCCACAGTTCGTTAAGTTTTCTGTAAAAATCCTTCACTTTCTCTGTCGTCATCCAATGCACTCCTACAATAACTTCCTTAATAAAATTTTACTCAATCCTTTTTATTGTAAAACGTAACAGATTATTCGTCAAATTTTTCTAACGCCGGAAAATATTTTTAAAGATTATGCAACATTCGGCGGCCGTCTGCACAGAAAAAAACTGCTGTAAACAAAATGTCTACAGCAGTAATTATTTTTCGTCAATCTTCTTTGTGTTTGGGTCCCAGGCCGTATTTTTTCAGATATCTGTACAAGGTTACGCGGCTGACGTCCAGCATATTAGCCAGCTTGCTGATGTTGCCGCCGGCAGATTTCCAGGCAGCAATAAAAGATTCCTTGTCGTATTTCCAGGATTTTTCCAAAGTGCGGTCGCCTGGCAGCTTGATGTTTTCCGCTTCAATGATGCTGCCGGGAGTATGGAAGAACGCCTGCTCGATAACGCCCTGCAGCTGCTTGATATTGCCGGGCCAGCTGCAGCTCAGCAGCAGACCAACTGCTTCCGGCGACAGTTTTTTCGGCGGCAGGTTATGCTGCGCCGACATTTCTGCCAGGATATGGGTGGCAATAACCTCGATATCTTTGACACGCTCACGCAGAGGCGGTACGCGCATAGTAGTATCGAGCACAAGCTCATACAGCTTGCGGGAGAACAAGCCCTTGTCTGCCAGCCGTTTCAGGTTGGAATCACAGGCTGCAATAACCCGGACATTAAATTTCTTGGTAATACCAGTCTTTTTATTGACGATACCGTGAGTCAGCGCTTCTGCCAGCTTATCGCCCATTTCCACCGACAGTTTTTCCACTTCGTCCAGGAACAAGGTACCGCCCAGCGACAGCTCCAGTTTGCCCGCCAGCGGCTGGTCGCCGTCCATACGGCCGAAAAATTCCTCTTCCAGTTCTTCTAACGGCGCATTAGAACATTTAACTACGATCAGCGGCGCAGCAGCGCGGGAGCTGGCCTGATGAATACCGTGAGCAAGACGCTGCTTGCCGGTACCCGGCTCGCCCTGCAGCAGGATATTGTGGTCGGTACGCGCCACGCGTGTCGCTTTATGCTGCAGCGCCAAGAATTCACTGGTCTCGCCCACCATACTGTACAGGCTGTAGCGGGAACTGTAGCCGGTAGCGTGAGCAATAGTAGTCTTCAGGTCCTCTATAGACATGGACAATACCAGCGCGCTTTCCACCTCGCTGCCTACCTTGATAGGCATGACAGTAGTGATATCTTCATATGTACGGTCCTGGGTTATCCAGGTAATTTCACGGCGATAGGTAGGCACGCCCTGCAAAGCCTTCTTGATGGGAATGTGCTCATAATTAAGGAAGATATCCTCTAATTCTTCCTTCCCGTCCAGACGCTTTCTGCCGTTTTCGTTGCAGTATTTGATTTTGGCATTCTTGCCGATCCAGTAAACAGAAATAGGCAGCTGTTCCATCATGATCTGGTTGATGCTCCAGCTTTCCAGCATGGACAAATGCTGCTCAATAGAATATTTCATAGTCATCAAAAGGCTGAGCAGCAGATCATAGGGCAGATCATTCTGATCCAAAGAAAAGAAAGAGATAATATATCTGATCTTACCGTTCACATAAATAGGCGCACTGCAGGCATCGCCGGAATGGCTGTCTTTGATCCACATTTCCGGTCCGAACATGAGGAACGGCACATTATGCTCGCGGGCAATACTGATACTGGAAGTTCCCACATCTTCCTCCAGTACGCGCATTCCCTGAATATCCTCGATAACCCGCTGGAAGAAAGGCAACGCATAGTTTTTAATAACATAGCCGCCCTCGTCTATCAGCAGCATACTTAAATTATGGATATTGAAATGCTGTTTGCTCTGTTCATACAGCCCGTCGACATATTTAACGATAAATTCGTGAGTCTTCTGGTGCTCGATAATTTCTTCCCTGCTGAGCTTATTGATCTTAGGCATAGTTTCATGGGGCAGGTTCATAGCCCGGCAGCGCTGCCAGGACTCAGCTACCCATGGATGCACGTTAGGATCGATAATCCCCTCTTCCATAAATTTCTTGTAATAGGAAGCAAGCTTTTCCTTATTACGCCGTTCACGAATCATAAATAAAACCCTCCTCAAATACCCTTCTTTTCATCAGCTAACTTATATCATGCTTCGCCGTTTTCTATCAAAACGCGGCGGGCTCCGTAATATCTCGCTTTCCAGTAGCTGTCCTGCAACGACGACAGCACCACCCCTTTAGAGGTAGACGCGCTCCAGAACTTACCGCTGCCGGCATAAATACCTACATGGGAAGCTCCCGGCGCATAAGTGGAAAAGAAAACCAGATCGCCCGGTTTCAAATCTTTCTGCAAGACAAAGATTCCTTCCAGTACCTGTACGTCAGCGCTGCGCGGCAGCTCTGCGTTCTGTTTTTTAAACACATACTGCACGTAGCCGGAACAGTCAAAGCCCTTAGGCGTAGTACCGCCGAATTTGTAAGGCACGCCCTTGAATTTGGCCGCCGTCTTGACGATATCCTTGCCTTTGACTTTCTGGATTCCCTCTCTGGTAAAGGCCGCCCAGTTCAGCTTCTGATAGGTTTTGTCATCCAGCTTGCCGCTGGCCTTCAATTTACTGTTTTTCTGGAATTTTTTTAAGCTTTCTTCCGTAGCAGCAGTCAGGTCGCCGCTGGGCTTTTCTTTCAAATAGCCCAATGTCTGCAGCTTCTGCTGCGCTACCTTGATCTTCCAGTCATGATCTCCTCTGGTATAGGTTTTGGCATCCGCAGACAGAGGCAGGACAAGCACGCTTACTACAGCCATTAATGCCAGCCACTTTTTCAGCAACGCAATCACCTTCCTGTCAGAGATTAGTATTTAGTATTATTATAAACGTCCCAACTTTTCAGTTTACCCAGCTGTTTGGCGCTGTAAGCAATCTCGCGCAGCAGCCTTTCTTTATCTTTTGGCAGCGTACCTGCCAGCTGCACATAATTGGAAACATGATTGCTGCGGAACAGGCAGTGTTTATCCTGAGGCAGGTTGATATGCTCCATCATCAGATACAGCTCTTCCATAAGTCCCTGAGGCGACAGCGGATCAAACTGACCGTTTTCAAACTGATTCAACAGCTCGCTGCCGCGGTACAACATCAAACATAATGCACTCAGCATGGTGGGCTGGATAATATTGATGGCCTTGGCCGTTGCCAGCGCATGGCGCTGCGAACCTTCTTTACCCGCAAGGCCCAAGATGACCATCAGCGAAAGTTTCATACCGCTGGCCGTTACACGCCTGCCGGCTTCAATCGCCTCGGCAGCGTCTACTCCTTTGTTTACCGCCTTCAGCGTCATATCGTCGCCGGTCTCCATGCCGTAATACAGCAGCTGCAGACCCGCTTCTTTCAGCTGGCGCAGCTCCTCTTCGCTCTTACGCAGGATATCCTTAGGCGCAGCATAGGAAGCGACACGCTGCAGTTTCGGGAAGTTTTCCCGCAGCGCCTGCAGTATTTTCAGCAGCTTGGCCGTCGGCAGTACCAGCGCATCACCGTCAGCCAGGAAAACGCGGCGGACGGTCTCTTTCCCGTACAGCACGGCCAGCGCAATCTGCCGGGAAATTTCTTCATCAGTCAATATTTGGAAGGGTACACCCCTATACATATTGCAATAAGTACATTTATTATGAGCGCAGCCCCTGGTAACTCTTAAAATAAAGCTGCGCGCCTCGCTTGGCGGTCTGAAAACCGGTGTGTCATAAGTATCAAAAAACATATCTAAACTCCTAATAATATAAATAAATCATTTCAAAACAAAAGGCTGTATTTTGTACAGCAAATAAACCAGCGCCGATTTACAGAAAAGTAAATTTATTTTTCTACAATCTATTATACTAAAATTTTATTTTTTTGTAACTCCCCTTGAGTGAACTTTTTGTTACTTTTGATACAGTGAAATTTGCTTTTTATTCTATATTGTAAAATATTTTTGTCTTTCCGCAACTAAAGGAGGAATTTCTGTCTGAAATATTTAATAGTTCATTTTTTACGCCTGCTGTGCTATATTTAAAGCAAGGAGACTGAATATTATGCAGAAAATACTTTTGACCCTGCTGCTTATTGCCGTGTTTGCCATCTGCGGCTGCGGCAGCAGCAACGACCCTGCCGGACAAAAAATCGGCAGCGGCAAGATAAACATTCCCGTCTATACAATCGAAGCGCCTGCTTCAGGCACCATACTGGGCCTGATCAGCGAACAAGGAGAGCGGATCAGCAAAGGGCAGCCGTTGTTTGCTATCAATGATGAAGACACTGACAGGCAGGAAGAAAACGTCACTACCCGGCTTGCCAAAGCCAAAGCAGATTTGAAAAGCATGGAAGAACCTGCCCCGGCTGGCGCCTCTCCCGGTAATCTGTCCGCAGCTCAAGCCAATTACGAAGCGGCGCGTCAGAAAGCAGACAAAATGAACAACCTGCTGGCGCAGGGAGCTGTCTCCCGCAGACAGGCGCAGGCCGCTCAAACAGAACTTGCTGCCGCCCAGGCAGCTCTGCAAGCCGCCAGCCAGCACAATATCCTGCTCAGACCATCTTCCCCGGAAGCCATAAACTCGCAAAAGCAGCTGATTGAACAGCTGCAGACAGAACAAAAAGAGCTGCGGGAAAAACAACTGCAAAATGAAGCCAGCAGCCCCTGCACAGGCATCATCACAGAAAAGGCAGCCGAAAATAACTCTACCGCACAGGCAGGCCAGAAGATACTGACAATAACAGCTACTGATACCTGTACTGTCACCGTGAACGCCGATACGGCGCTCGCTGCAAAACTGCAGGTGCAGCAGCCGGTTACTATCCATATCGACGGGTATCCGCCTTTTCCCGGTTATATCCAAGCAGCAGAAAAAACAACAATTACCGTCTTTTCCGAAGCCAAACCAGAAGATATCCCTGGCGGCAGTACGGCAGAAATCCTGCTTCCGTAATAAAAAACGTCCTCCGAAAACCGGAGGACGTAATTTTTTTCTGGAGCGGGTAGCGAGATTCGAACTCGTGACACGCGGCTTGGGAAGCCGCTGCTCTACCACTGAGCTATACCCGCAGCTAAAGTTTTTATTCTTCCGTATTATACCATACCCGCCGAAGCATTGCAACTAAGCTGACGCTTAACTGCTTACCCTGCGGAAAGAAAGGCCAACCCACAGGAATTTCCCGGCAATCATAGAAGCCGGCAAATCAGCACGCTCAGAATCAGTGCAGTCAAATTCCGCTCAGCATTTCTGCCGGTTGCCGGGAGCTGCAGCAAAATACACCGGCAATAGCTGAATCACCTGCGCAGGCAGGAATAAAGATGTAAAGTCCGAAAGTATTTTGTTTACACAACAACCTGTTTTTTTATGATAAAGTTTCCGTCCGCCCGACAGCAGTCTTTATTTATGGAGATGAATACAGACAGCAATTTACTTTTCAGCATAGCTTTTATTCCCGGCAGACATTATATATCAGTATGCAGAAACAATTTAAAAGAGCAATTTTTTTACAATTTTCTTGAGCAAAAAAACACTTTGTGATAGGATAAATATGTTCAGATAAACTTGTTACTAACGAAAGGGTGCTATTATGGAAAAAATTTACGAAGGCAAAACCAAAACCGTTTATCAACTGGAAAACGGTAATGTACTGTTAAAATTTAAAGATGACTGCACCGGCAAAGACGGCGTTTTCGATCCGGGTGAAAACAGCATCGGCCTGACCATTGAAGGTATCGGCAAAGCAAACCTGGAAACCTCCATCCATTTCTTTGAAATTCTGAAAGAAGCAGGCATCAAGACCCATTATGTATCCGCTAACGTTGACGAAGCAACCATGGAAGTACTGCCCGCCAAAGTATTCGGCAAAGGCCTGGAAGTTATCTGCCGCCTGAAAGCAACCGGCAGCTTCATCCGCCGTTACGGCGATTATATTGCTGACGGTGCAGAACTGCCCGGCGGTTATGTAGAAACCACTTTCAAAGACGACGCTAAAGGCGATCCGCTGGTTACCTGCGAAGGTCTGGAAGCGCTGCACATCATGACCCGCGAAATGTTCGAGAGCATGAAAGCGCAAACTCTGAAAATCACCCATATCGTTGCAGCTGATCTGGCTAAAAAAGGCCTGGATCTGTATGATATCAAATTTGAATTCGGCTACAACAACGATGAAGTAATCCTCATCGACGAAATCGCCAGCGGCAATATGCGCGTTTACAAAGACGGCAAAATCGTTGACCCGATGGATCTGACCAAGATCATCTTGGGCAAATAATTGATTATAATTACAAAAAGCAGTTATATCCTCTCGGATGTAACTGCTTTTTTATTTTACTCTTTACTTTTCAGCATATAATAAGGGTCGACAGCCTGCCCGTCTACCAGTACTTCATAATGCACGTGAGGCCCGGTACTGTAGCCGCTGCTGCCTACAAAGCCGATGATCTCCCCTTTGGCAACCTGCTGCCCAGCTTCCACTGCCAGACTGCTCATATGCCCGTAAGCGCTTTCGTAGCCGTTGCCGTGATCTATCCGCACATAACGCCCATAACCGCCGTTCCAGCCGGCCTGTTCCACCTTGCCGGCAGCGCTGGCATATACCGGCGCGCCAAAGTCAACAGCAATATCGATCCCCTGATGCCACTCATAACCGCCTTCAATCGGACCTACACGGCTGCCGTAGGGTGAACTTATCTCGCCGCCCTGCACCGGCCATTTATCAGGAAATACTGCCATTGTGCCGCTGCGCCCGCCGATTAACTGCAGCAGTTCTGAAACCGAATTTTTTCTTTCCGCAATCATCTGGCTGATATTCTGGTTCTGTATTTGAAGTAACGCTCTGAGCTCACTGACGCCTATTTCTTCTTTAGGTCCACCCTGACCAAGATAACGGGCAGACGCGGCGGTTTCAGCAACTGCCGCATCGTCGCTGCCGGCCAGTTTACTGTTGTCAACGTCCCGGATCAGCGTGCGGCGCAGTTTCTTTTCCAGATTAGACAGTTCTGCCATATCGCGCAGCATCTTTTCGTTATCATTGAGCATTTTCTGCAGGGCCGCCTGCTCCTCATCTTTATGCAGCTGATACTCGGCAAAAGCGCTCTGCTCACTGCGGAACTGGTACAGGCGGTAACCAAAATATCCCGCAGCTGACACGGATGCCAGGATTATGATTGCTCCCAGTACCACCAGCCATTTAAAACTGCTGGCACTGCAGGAAAACACCTTATTGCCCGGCAGCACGATCCTGCAGCTTTCACATTTTTCTTCTTGCGTAAATTTCTTTTCTTCTTTCATTTCCTTATCCTTTAAAATAACCGAACCGTTGTCCCAGCCGCAGCATCCTTGCGCCTACAAAAGGAATACTTGCCATATCCTCTTTGTGCAGGCCGCCGCAGGCTATTAACGCCAGCGCATAAGACGGTACAGCCGTCGCCATGGCAATCAGGATAGCCCAGGCTCCCCAACCGCCGAAGCAATACAGCACCCCGTAGATTACCAGTCCCATCACGCCGGAGGCAGCCAGCGGTTTCAGCAGATTGCCCACGGAAAGATGATAACCGGTAAATTTATAGATAAAACACATATTGATGACGGCAGCCACAGCGAAATCCGCCACCGTAGCCATAGAAGCGCCCTTGACGCCCAAAGTCGGCACGGCAGTCAGCGTCCAGCTGAGCACCACCTTGACTACGCCGGCCAAAATCATATTGATTACCGGTATAGAGGTCTTGCCCAATCCCTGCAAAATGCCTGTACTGATCTGATGCAAACCTAAAAACAAAATGCCCACACTCATTGTCTGGATAGCAGAAGCGGCACCCGGCGCATTATAAATCAGTGCCGCAACCTTTTCTGCCAGAAAATACAGTCCCATGAAACAGGGGCAGGTAATAATCATGGCCACTCTGAAAGCAATCTTGATTTTTTCCCGGATAGCAGTCAAATCACCCAGCGCCCTTGATTCAGAAATAGAAGGCACAAGGCTGATAGTCATAGCCGCCGTAAAGATAGCCGCCAGATTTACCAGCGGCACCGCCATACCGGTCAGGTAGCCAAACAGCTCTGTAGCCGTTCTGACGCTGAAACCGGCAGCTTCCAACCGCTGCGGCACAATCAAAAGGTCAAGATTGGCCCCGATAGGCAGCATCAGACTGGACAGCGATACCGGCAGCGCCAGCCGCAGCATCCTCTTGATGATATGCCAGGCTCCCTCTACTTCCGCCGTGTCGTCCTGAGCGGCTATCTCAGAATGCAGCTGGCGTTTAAGACGCTGGTAAAACCACATCAGTACCAGCAAGGCACAAAAAGCGCCCACACCGGCGCCCATGCTGGCGCCGCCGGCAGCATAAGCCAGACCGTAAGGCAGCAGCAGATCTGCAAAAATCAGCATGGTAATAACGCGCATCAGCTGCTCGACGATTTCCGATACCGCTGTCGGCGTCATAATCTGCCAGCCCTGCAGATAACCGCGGAAGCTGGCCAGGAAAGTTACAAAGAACACAGCCGGAGCCAGCGCGATAATGGAATAATAAGCGCGCCCGTCCCGAATAAAATTATGGTCGATAAGCCAGCCGGCTCCGAAAAATAGCGCTGATGAAAACAGCAATCCGCTGACCAGCAACAAGCGCAGAGAGACGCTGAATACCCGTTTGGCTCCACGATAATCCTTATTAGCCAGTTTTTCGGCAGTAATAATGGAAATCGCCACCGGAATACCAGCCGAAGAAACAGTAATCGCCATCAGGTAGATAGGAAAGCCCATCTGATACAGGCCGATGCCCTCGCCGCCCAGCACACGGGACAGGATAATCCAGTTCAGCGACCCGATTACTTTGACCACGATGCTGGATGCCGTCAGGATAAGCGTACCCTTGAGAAATTTTTTATTATCGTTATTAGCTGCAGTCTCGCTCATATGTTCCGCCTTTAAGATTAGATATACATTGATATTATCCTATTTTTTATGGCTTTTTACAAGTATTTTCAAGCTTTTGTAAAATAACTGACACTTATTATTCTTGCATAAAATTTTCAGTATGTTAAAATGAAAATAAAATACTTGAAGTAAAGGACTGACTATTATGAAGAAAATCTATACAGCCCTCCTTGTAAGCGCTGTTCTCACTGCAGCTATCTCTACTGCAGTATACGCTTCGCCGCTGAAAAACTACGAATCCGGCAGGGTAGCGATCGATGCCGGTATCACCCTTCCTTCCAGCATTGAAGGCGACAACTATAAAATGAGCAAATCGGACAGTATCTACCTGGGCGCAACCGTAGGCCTCGGCAGCAATACCGCCTTGAACTACAGATGGGATAATTTCAAGGCAGACGAAGGTAAGACCCGTACCCAGCAGCTGAATCTGATGTATAAACTGCTGCCCAATCTTTCCGCTTATGCCGGCTATCTCAACGCCGATACCGATACGGACCATGCGGGCGGTCACAATAATAATTCCGGGCAGGTCGGCCTGCAGGCACAGTTTGAACTGCCGCTGCTTTTTACCGTCTGGGGCAACGTCGGCTACGGCAATAAAAATAACTCCTATGAAATCGGTGTCAGCAAACCCATCCTTAATAATGTAGAACTCAATCTTTCCTATTATGACCATAAATTCCAGGATGCTCTCGGCGACGACGGCGATATGAAAGCCAGAGGCGTCAACATGGGCGTAACCGTAAAATTCTGATGTTTATTTGACACGTGCTTTCGGGTACGTGTTTTATTTTTATTTTTCGTAATAAATAATAATTATTGTTGACGAATCATTCGAAGTATGTTATTATATGACATGTCAAGGTTACATCAACAAAGATGTGCAATAAAATTCAAATATCAAGATAATTATGTGGAGGGATACCCAATGAAAAAATTTGTTTGTCAAGTATGTGGTTATGTATATGAAGGTGAAGCAGCTCCTGAATACTGCCCGCAATGTAAAGCTCCTGCTTCCAAATTCACCGAAATGTCCGGCGAAATGAGCTGGGCAGCTGAACATGTAGTAGGCATCGCAGCTGACGTTCCTGAAGATATCAAAGCTGACCTGCGCGCTAACTTCAACGGCGAATGCAGTGAAGTAGGTATGTACCTGGCTATGAGCCGCGTCGCTTTCCGTGAAGGTTATCCTGAAATCGGCCTGTACTGGGAAAAAGCTGCTTTTGAAGAAGCAGAACATGCAGCTAAATTTGCCGAATTGCTGGGCGAAGTTGTTACCCCGTCCACTAAAAAGAACCTGGAAATGCGTGTCGAAGCTGAAAACGGCGCTACCGCAGGTAAAACCGACCTGGCAAAACGCGCTAAAGCTCTCAACTTGGATGCAATCCATGACACTGTTCATGAAATGGCACGTGACGAAGCTCGCCACGGCAAAGCATTCGAAGGCCTGCTGAAACGCTACTTCGCTTAATAAATCCCCCGATTAAAAACTCCGTCATCATCATGATGACGGAGTTTTTTTTGTACACATTTTTACTTCTTCTTTTTAGCTTTGGCAGCAGCATCATTGGCATTGGCCACAGCTGCCCATTGACGCAGCAGATCAGTGCAGGCCGCCGCATAACTTCCCGCAGAACCGAAAGCTCCAGCCTCCTGATTATATACTGTCAGCAGCTGGATGTCGTCATAATAGATATGGGCATAGCTGCCGTTGTCATACACGACGAAATAATCAGGATTTACCGTCCCACGCTGCCGCACGGTCCACAAACTGCCGGCCAGCAGATAAGCGCGGTATTTAGCCTTATTGCTGCCGATGCTGCGGCTGATGTTAAAACGCCAATCCCCTTCGCAGACGGAGGCATGGTCGTCATCCTCAATGACGACATCAGGATGCACGTCCAGCTTGTCAATCAGCTTCATAACTCTTTTTACACGCTCTTCCGGCTCGGGATGGCTGGAAAAAAGCCCGTAGCCGGGATTGCCCTGCTGAGCAGCCAGATCGTCCAGCTTATTAAGCGTGATAATCATGCTGTAAGGATTATAACCTGCCTTGACAGTGTTGTAAAAACCTTCCTTATCGGCGCCGCGTTCATCAGTACGGCTATAACCGGCAAACAGAGCCTGCTGAGCCATCTGCACCAGCCCCAGCGCTTCTCCCCGCGTTACGGCAAGCAGCACAAGCGTGGTGAGCATTTGTTTTTCTATCTGATGTACCGTGTGTTTTTCCACAACGTGCCCTATTTCATGTCCCAGCACTCCGGCCAGTTCAGCATCTGTGGGCATGTAGTCGGTCAAACCTTTAAACACGTAGATGAAGCCGCCCGGGCAGGCCAGCGCGTTGACTTCATTGCAGTTCAGCACCTTGAATGAATATTCTATGTCCTGCCTCCCGCAGACGCTGACCAGCTTTTGTCCGATCCTGTTCACCCTTGCCTGCAGTTCTTCATCCTGCACCACGCCATACTGAGCTTCCAGCTGCATAGCCGTCTCGCGGCCCATCTCTATTTCCTGCTGCTGGCTGATAATACCTGCTTCCGTAGGCGGCGTAAAGCCTAAAAACAGGCAGCAGACAAATAATATAGTTAAAAATATTTTCTTCATGGTTCCTCCTTGCTATATGACCTTCTGCTGCAGCAAAGTAAGTATTTCTGCTTCGCTGTAACCCAGTCCGGCAAGTATCTCTGCCGTATGTTCGCCCAGCAGCGGCGCTCTGCGACGTACAGAAGCCTGTTGAGCAGAAAATTTTACCGGCGCTCCCACATACCGCAGTCTGCCGATATCGCTGTCGCCTTCCAACAGTATTTTTTGCTGCTCCGTCAACTCGCTGTACAGCGCCTCCTGCAAAGTGCATACCGGCGTAACGCAAAACTCTTCTGCACCGATAAGCTGCAGCCACTCCTGCTGCGTGCGTTCTTTAATCTTCGCGGCAATAATATTTTTCAGTTCTTCTGCATGAGCAAAATCATACTGCCGCTCAGCCAGCTCCCGGCAGCCTATCAAACTGCAAAAACGATGCCAGAACTTAGGCTCGATAGTTCCGACGGTCAAATAGCGTCCGTCTTTGGTACGGTAAATATTATAATAATGAGCCGTGCGGCCAAACTCGGCTTCCCCTGTTTCTTCACTGCCCCAGCGGCTGCTGATGCCCGTAACCTGCATACTCAGCACCGTCGCATACAGGCTCACGTCAATATGCTGGCCTGCGCCGGTGCGTTCACGGGCCAACAAAGCCATGCAGACAGCGCTCAGCGCATTAAGGCCGCTGCCGATAGCAGATACCTGTACCTCCGGCACACAGGCGCTTCCAGTATCATCTAAAGAATTAAGTCCTGCCAATCCTACTACATTAAGGTCATGAGCAGGTTTATGACACTGCTGCCCAAAGCCGGTAATCGAACAGTATACTAAACGCGGATTGACAGCATGTACAGTTGCATAGTCTAACCCATAGCGCTCCAGGTAGCCGGGGCGGAAACCTTCCAGAAAAACGTCGGCCGCCTGCAGCAGCTTCAAAAGTATCTCCCGTCCCTGCGGGCGGCGTATATCCACCGCCAATCCTTTCTTATTACGGTTCAGCATCAGATGCCAATAACTCATTCCCGCTGCTTTTGCCGGGAAAAATTTTCTCGTACTGTCTCCTGCAACATCCTCTACCTTGATTACCTCCGCGCCGTAATCGCCTAACAGCATACCGCAGTACTGACCTGGCAGCCATTTGGAAAAATCTATGACCTTGATACCTTCTAACGCCTGCATAAACGTACCTCACAAAAGCAAAATAGTTTCTTTTTTAAATTCTACAAAAATTCTTTTTCACCTGCAATTTTTTATTGCGCCGCTGCCGGCTAATGCTTATAATAAAAATTAAATTATCTCTTACTATCACGAAACGAGGTCTGTCCATGCAGGTACGCAAACTTACCACAGCGGCGCTGCTGATTGCCATTGGTACGCTGAGCGCGCATCTGGTCTACATCCCCGCCGGAATCTCCAGATGCTTTCCCGTACAGCACGCTATCAACGTCCTGGCTGCCGTTATCCTGGGTCCTTTTTACAGCACGGCTATCGCCTTTATCATCTCCTGCCTGCGCAATATGCTGGGCACCGGCTCGCTGCTGGCTTTCCCCGGCAGTATGATAGGCGCCCTGCTGGCCGGCCTGGCCTTCGCACGTTATCACAGCACTGCTGCGGCTATGGCCGGAGAAATAATCGGCACTGGCGTGCTGGGCGGGTTAGCAGCCTGGCTACTTGCATTTTTTGTATTGGGCAGCGACGCAGCCGCCTGGTTTTTCATCCCGCCTTTTCTCGTAAGCACTATCGGCGGCAGTATCATCGCCGGGCTACTTATCAAAAGCGGTATTCTGAAACAAAGCCGGCTCGACGGCAGAACGGACAAATAATATGGACATCGGCACACTGATAAACTATATTCTCTATGCGCTCAGCGGCTTCTGCTTCGGCATCTTCGCTTCCCGCTACAGCGTGCTTTCCTGCCTGAAAATCAAAGAACGCCTTACTGCCTCAGGACTCGTCGGGCTGCTGTCGACACTGCCGCAGCTGCTGTTTTTGCTGATCAGCTTCTTTATCTTTCCCGCCTGGTTCATAACACGTACCCCTGTCGGCGGCTTTTTCTACTGCGCAATACTGATCTACTTTTTCTCGCAGGGCTACAGAACATATATCAAAAACAGGTGAATCCAATGACGACTTCTTCCAGACATACAACGACGCTCCCGCTGCCGGGACACGAAAACGAAAAATATATCATGCCCATGGCCGCCATTTTTAAGGTGCTCAGCGACCCTACGCGTATCCGCATCCTGGCGCTGCTGGCGCAGCAGGAACTTTGCGTCAGCTGCATTGCGGAAGCTCTGAACATGACGCACTCGGCAATTTCCCACCAACTGCGCCTCCTGCGTTCCGCTAATCTGGTGAAATACACCAAAGACGGCAAAGAAGTCATTTATTCTCTGGACGATGAGCATGTCTTAACGCTTTTCGCTCAGGCGTTGGATCATGTCAAGCATAAGGTATATTAACACAAAAGCTCTTCTGACTAAAATCAGAAGAGCTTTTTTCTTATTTTTCCTGCAACAGGGCAGTAAAATCCTTATTTAATTTCTGCTCAGCATCCTGCTGCCGTTTAACAGCAGCATCAGTCCAAGCTTTGTTCTGCCGCAGCTCTTTATCGCATTGCTGCAACATCTTAGCCATTTCTTCCGGCTGGGGCCCGCCTTTAACCGCTCTGGCGGCAACAATGGCCGCAGGATCCAGCGCCGCCCGGAATTCTTCCCTGCTCAGCGGCAATTCTGCCGACAGGCTTTGATCTGCAGCAGCCAGCTGCAGATATATTTTCTGGGCATCTTCGTAGGAAAAATCCGAAGGTGGGATATTGTTTTTCCGGGCATAGGTAACGATTTCAGAAGCGAAATGATGTCCTGTACGGAAAGGAATCTGATACTTACGCATCATCACATCGGCAATCTCCTGTGAACAGGTCCAGTCCAGATTCAACTCCTCCAGACTGCGCTCGGGATCGATTACCAAAGCCTGCAAGATATGGTTAAAATTACGTACCAGCACAGCTGCATCTTTCAGCAATGTTTCGGCACCCGTTCTGCCGTCAGGCATTCCTGCCGGAATGTTATGCGCTTTAAACAGTACCGCCGTTCCCTCGCCCAGCAGCATGGAAGCGTCGCGTCTGGCATTATTCAGAATACCCGGATTACGTTTCTGCGGCATGGCGCTGGAAACATAGGTATTGCCGCCGCCCTCGCGCAGGATAATCCAGGGGCGCGGCTGAGCGTACTGCTGCATGATTTCTTCAATAAAACTGCCGATATGCAGCGCAATATTATCCGTTACAGCGGCAGCATCAGCGGCATTTTCCGAAGTATAGATCTGCCCCGCATCATAAGTGTTGTAGGCAATACCGTCAAAGCCCAGGTAGCCTGCCATACGTTCACGATCCAACGGCCAGCCGGTACCGTTAAGTACCGTTGCCCCCATAGGCGAACGGTTCAGCCTGTCATAATACTGCTGCAGCCGCTGTGCATCCCGCCCGAAAGCATAAGCATATCCCAGCAGATAATGTCCCAGGCTGTTGGGCTGAGCAGCCACCCCGTTGGTATAATTAGGGATAATCGTTGTCTGCTGCTCGGCAGCCAGCTTCAGCAAGGTTGTCTGCATCTCGTCCAGCGCCGCAGCAAGCTCTAAAGCCTGCTCCCTGCTCATGGCAAAATTTACCGTGCTGAGCATATCCTGACTGGAGCGCCCGGCATGAAGCATCGTAATTTCTTCGCTGCCATAGGCTTTGATCAACAAAGGTTCAAAGGTAATCACAAGCTGGGGACGGGCGCCGCCCTCATCGCCTTCCTGCAGGACCTGCGCAATACTTTTGGCAAACTCCTGCCCCTGCTCTCTGGTCAGAAGCCCCTGCTGCGTATTGATCACGGCAGTAGCCTTGTTAATCTGTCCCAACCAGTAAAAATTATCTTTTTCTCCCTCTGCTGCCGCAGTCGCACTTACCGCCAGCATAGCCAGCAATGTAAAAATACCCAGTTTCTTCATCAGTGTACCTCCTCTGCACCTGCGCTTAGCCATTGCCTGATGATCTCGTTTTTTTCCACTGCCGTCCAGCTCAGGTCATCCACCGGCACACGCACATTGCCCAACAACTCCTCGCGCAGATTATTGTGCGGATAATCTTTGACATGCCATAAATATTGATATCCGTTGTTATGCAGCACCTGCATACTATCATCGCTCATCAGATAATCAAGGAAGCGGCAGGCCTCCTGCTGATGCTTACTGCTGCTGATAACAGCAGCCCCGGTCAGCAGATTCCTGTTAGCGTCTTCTACCACTGTCGCAAATAAATGATTGTAGCGTTCTTCCAGCTTCAGCGCATATCTGAGCGGCAGCACGGCCACAGTCTTCCGGCCTGTATATATCATATCCACCGCATCGCTGATATGGTCGCTGTAAGTTACCTGTTGCCTATTGAGCTTGGCAGCATACTGCAGCGCCTGTTCGCGTCCGCGCAGCTGCCAGATAGAAGTCAGCAGTCCATAACTGGCGCCGCCGTAGATATAATCTGGAATCACGATCTCGCCGCGCAGCTGCGGCTTCAGCAGTTCGGCACAGGTATCGGGAGCATACAGCCCCAATTCATGCAGCCTGTCTTTATTGCTGATAAAGGCAACATATTCCAAGTACAGGCTGGTCCAGTACCCTTCCTTGCTGCGCATGGACGCAGGCACTTTATAAGCTTCCTGGGTAAGATATGGCTGCAGTAGGTTCTGCTGGCTGGCCAGATAATATTCTTCTACCGTGCCGCCCAGCCAGCAGTCCACGTTATTTTTCCTGATAAAGTCTACACGGTCGTTAAACGAGCCGGCAGGCAGGCGTATCACCTTGACCCTGATACCCGTCTTGTCAGTAAAGTCTTCTGCCAGGATGGCCGTCGCCTTGCTTTCCATACTGCTGCAGACAGTTATTTCAGCCGCTTTGTCCTCCTGTTGCTGACAGCCGGCAGTCAACAGGGTGATAAATACAAGCACTGTTATAAGAAATCTATGCATTTTATTCCGCCTTTCTGCCTTTCATTATAGCATACCTGCAAGCGGCGTTGTTTATCGCTGTCCATAAATTCTTGCCAAGACATAAATATTTTTCTTCTCACAAACAAAAAATCCGTAAAGACCTGTCAGCCTTTACGGATTTTTTATATTTATCAGTCACGGGCAAAAATCATTACCTGTTCAAAGTCGAGATATACGGTGTCCCCATCTTTAAACTTATGTAAGTCTGCACCTTTTTCAATTACGCGCACATCATGGTCGCCTACTTTAATGCGGTAATCCACAGCATCGCCCAGATAGAAGCGATGTTCCAGCACGCCTTTAATCAAGCCGCCGCTGAGGGACATGGTGATGTTTTCCGGGCGCACGGCAATAACTGCTTCGCCGCTGACATCGGCAGAGTTGGCAAAAGATATATCCGTACCTTTGATGAAGACACGGTCGCCCTTGACTTCGCCGTCCATGAAGTTAACCAGGCCGATAAAGTCAGCCACCATCTTATTAGCCGGCGTAGTATAAATTTCATGGGGGGCGCCGATCTGCTGCACAACGCCCTTACTCATAACTACTACACGGTCGCTCATTGCCATAGCTTCGCTCTGGTCATGGGTTACGTAGACAACAGTGATACCCAGCTTCTTCTGGATAGACAGGATTTCAAAGCGCATACTTTCACGCAGCTTAGCATCCAGATTAGACAAAGGCTCGTCAAGCAGCAAGAGTCCCGGCTGAGCAACCAGGGCGCGGGCCAGTGCCACACGCTGCTGCTGACCGCCGGACAACTGATGGGGATAACGCTTGCCGTATTCGCCAAGGTGTACCAGCTCCAACATTTCCTGCACCCGTTTCATTCTCTCTTCTTTGGGCACTTTCTGGATTTTCAGCGGATAAGCGACATTTTCCTCTACCGTCATATGAGGCCATACCGCATAGGACTGGAATACCATACCGATGTCGCGTTTTTCCGGCGGAGTAAAACTGCCCTGTACAGAAGAACTTACGCAGGCATCGCCGATATAGATCTCGCCTTCCGTAGCGCGCTCAAAACCTGCGATCATACGCAGGGTAGTGGTCTTGCCGCAGCCGGAAGGACCGAGGATGGAGACAAATTCGCCGTCCTTTACAACCAGGTCAAAATCATTAACAGCAGTTACTTTACCAAATCTTTTATAAACATGTTCAATACGTACTTCAGACATAGATTACACTCCTTCGTTAAATACCAACATTGCCCTTGCTCAGTTTATTAAGAATCAGGTTACCGATCAATACGATAGCCAGGATGATTACCGACAGTACGGAAGCATTCTGGGTATCGGCATAAGTCTGCAGTTCATACAGCAGTACGCCGATGGTCTTGGTATCGCTGCCGTACAGGAGCAATGACATGGTCAGCTCGTAAAATGACGGCATAAAGATCAGGAACCAACCTGCAATGATTGACGGAGCAATGAGCGGCATGATGATGTCCTTGCAGCATCTCAGCCAGTTAGCGCCGGAATTCAGCGCCGCCTCTTCCAGAGAAATATGTACCTGGCTCAGAGAAGCGGCAATGGTACGTACGGACATAGTCATATATTTTACCAGGTAGCTGACTACCAGTATCCACATGGTAGAATACAGATTCAGTCCGAAATTGCCGGAGAAAGTAACAACCAACGCCAAAGCGATAACAATGCTCGGCGTACTGCCGCCGATAACGGTCAGCAGGTCAGGAATGCTGCGTCCCTTAACATGGGTCTTAACAGCAAGATAAGCAACAAACAACGAAAGCAGCGTGCCGATAGTAGCGGCAATTACTGCGTAGACAACGGAATTCCAGATGCTTTCCATGTACTGGGAGCTGCTGATAACCGGTATCCAGGCGTCAAAGCCCAGATTGTCCAGTGTAATCGGCTTAGACATACTCTTGATTAGAGAAGTGAGAACGATGGAACCCAGCGGGATAATAACGGAAATCATGCTGTAAGCGCCTACGGCACAGAAAGCAGGCCATTTCCATTTGCCCAGTTCAACGATATTCGGACGGGTACTCTTGCCGCTGATAGTAGTATAGTCCTTGCGCCCTACTACCCAGGTCATGAAGAACAGCAGGAAGTTAGCTAAAAACATCAGCGAAGCAGCCAGCGCAGTAGCGTCACGCACACCGTCTACATCGCCCATATAGATATAAGTCACGATACGGGTGGTCATTACCTCGATATTACCAGGCATACCGACGATAGCAGGAATACCGAAGCAGCTGCCGGCCGCAATAAATACCAGGAGGCCGCCGGCAAAGATACTGGGAGCCATCAGCGGCAGGGTAACGTCAAGCAGCGTACGCAGCGGCGAAGCGCCGGATACCCTGGCGGCTTCTTCCAGCGTAGGATCCATTTTCTCCATGGCGCGGGAAATAGTGATAAACGCAAAAGGAGAATAAAACAGCGTCAGTACCCATGCCAGTCCGCCCATAGTGTAAATATCAAAGGGAGCCTGCTCAAGGCCGAATAATACCTTAAAGATATTATTCATATAGCCGACGCTGGGATTCAGCAGCTGCACCCACGCAATAGCGCCCACATAGGGCGGGATCATATAACTGGAAACCAGCAGCGTGCGATATGTTTTCTTACCCGGCATATCGGTACGTCCTACCAGCCAGGCCAGAGGAAAAGTGATGATGACGCTGGCAACCATTACCAGAAGCGAAAGATTGATAGTATTGGTCAGCGCCCGCCAGTTGACATCCTGGCTGTAAACATTACGATAATTTTCAAAATTGATACTGCCGTTATAGATAATGCTGTCATAAAGCAGCACGCCCATAGGGAATATTACAAAATATATCAGCATCAGTACGGAAAACGCAATGACTAAGAATTTGCTGTTAATTCTTCCCATAAATTAAAAAATACTCCTTTCTGTACATAAAGCCGGAGGAAAAACACTTACTTTTATAACGCAGGAAAAACAGGGAACGTAAGAACGTCCCTGTTTTTCGCCAGACTACCTAATTTGTGCAATAAATTTTGGCAGCTTATTCCATAACTCTCTTACGGAATTCTTCCTTAATTTCGGCATTATTGTCAGCCAGTTTCTTCCAGTCAACCTTGATTGCGCCTTCTACCAGTTTCTTGGTTTCAGGAGCGCCTTTCGGAGCAGGCACGTCTCCGCGTACAGAGTGCATCCAGCCTTTAACAACTGCTTCCTGACCTTCTTTGGACAGCCACCAGTCAACAAGTGCTTTCGCGCCATCAGGATTCTTGGTGGTATTGAAGATAGCAATCGGAGACGGAACCATTACTACGCCGTCTTCAGGATAGGATACTTTCAAAGGCTCGTTCTTAGTATTGGCAAGTTTCAGGATATTTTCTTCCAAAATCATAGCTGCGGCATATTCGCCGGTCAGCAGTTTGTTCTGGATTGCGGAGTTACCTTCTTCAACGCGGATGCCATTTGCTTTCAGCTTATCGAAATATTCCCAGCCATATTTGTCAGCCAGAGCGCCTACTGCAACATAAGCGGTGCCGGACAGCATCGGGTTGGGCATAGCGATTTTGCCTTTCCATTTCGGATCGGTCAGATCTTCCCAAGTCTTCGGAGCATCTTCGGGTTTCAGTTTATCAGAATTGTAGGCAATGATCATGTTGCTGATACGAACTGCAGTCCATGCGCCTTCTTTATCCTTATCACTGATAACATTCTTTGCTTCAGGAGAAACATAAGGAAGCAGCAGTTTCTGCTCGTCAAGTTTCAGATAATAAGAAGGATCTGCAACCATCAGGGCATCGGCAGCAATCTTTTTAGCTTTGATTTCACCAGTGATCTTGGTGATAACTTTTTCAGTACCGCCCTGGAACCAGTTTACTTTCATTTTCGGGAAAGCCTTGGCAACATTTGGTTTGCACATAGTGTCGATAATGTCCGGGTAAATAGAGGTATAAACCATTACTTCACCGGCAGGACCGCCTTTGCCGCTGTCAGCTTTCTTGTCGTCGCCGCCGCAACCTGCAACAGCTACGGACAAAGCTAATAAAGCGGCAGCACCTAACATCCATTTAGACTTTTTCATTGTTAACACTCCTCTTTTTTTTAATTATCATTCATAGCCTACAATACACATACTTTCCTTTTTAATTTTCGCTTCAAGCAGATTTTTTCCTGCTTACAGTTTACAAAATCTTTACGATTTTTTATAAAATTATGTCACTTTAACGCTTTTAAAAAAGACATTCCACCATCATATTACATTTGGCAAATTTTGTCCTGCTTGGACTTATTTAGTCCCGCTTGATAGCGGCAAAAAAGTTTAATTCCCAGGCTGGTATATAAGGATGTTTGCGCAGGTAGATTTTATATTCCGGTACCAGTTGCCACAGCAGCAGCGGCAGCCGGAATATATCTGCATCATAATGGTAGGCTGCCGCCATAATCTTGGGTTTACAACTACTAATCGTCTCTCTGCCGCCCTCAAGCGCTTCTTTTTCCACGCCTTCCACGTCCATTTTAATATAGGTAATAATCTGATTACAGCACAGATTATCTATGGAATCAACCGAAACTATTTTTTTCTGTTCAGCCATCAAAGTAGACTGTCTGCCGCCGCTGTCGGAAAAACCTTTTTCTTCACTGTGAGACCATATCCCCTTCTGATAGGTGACAAAATTATTCCGCAGCTTTTCATGTAATTTTTCCAGCTTCTTAAAATTACGTCTGTCCGGCTCTACAGCAATTATTTTACGGTACCTGCCGCCGGTAAGCTCCAAAAATTCCTGCACTGTATCGCCGTTATAAGCGCCCAAATCAAGGTATACTTCGTCGTCAGTCCAGGTAAACAGCGTTGTAAGATCTGCTCTCCTTTCAGTTTCGCACTCCAGCAGGTACTTAATATCGCCGCTGAGCTTATAATTCAGCGCAGCGGCAAATACTTTACGCGACTGTTCATCCGCCAGCTTGTCATATACCTGCTGCAGCTGGCTTGCATATTTTACCAGCCACTGCCAGCTAACTGTATCTTCCTCCGCAAAGAGAGGCAGATGCGGCGCCAGCACTTCATGCCTGGCCGCCAGTTCCCTGAATTTAGCCAGCACCTCCGGCAGCTCGCTGGCAAAAGCAAGCACAATCAGGATATTCTCTCCGAAGCGTTCGATAATATCCTGATAACTGCATACGGTAAAACCTCTGAACTGCTGATAACGGACAAAGCCGTCGCTGGCAAAAATACCGCTGACCTGCACACCGTTGCTCTCGCACCAGTCCAATATCTTATCAGCCCCGTTGCCCATCCCGTACAGGATTATCGGCTTGCGCGCAGTCAGCAGTTTTTCCCAGACATCCTTTTTTTCTTTAATAAAATCCAGCATAATAACCTCCGTTCTTTCTGTAACTATCATTATACACTATCGCATCCTGCCGCTGATACTGCTTTATCAATCTCTTTTCTTATGCTAAAATATATATATAACAATTTGTACGGAGGTCTTATCATGCCCTTGCTCGAGTCCGGAGAAAACTATCTGGAAACCATCCTCATCCTGAAACAGCGTAACGGCAGCGTCCGTTCTATCGATATCGCTACGGAAATGAACTTTACTAAAGCCAGCGTCAGCCGCGCCATGAGCATTCTAAAACGCGACAACTATATCACCATGGAAGCCGACGGCAGAATCAACCTGACCGAAGCAGGTATGCGCAAAGCTTCTTCCGTACTGGACAGGCATGTGACGCTGACACGCTTCATCAACGAATATCTCCAAGTGCCCGTAGAAATTGCCGAAAAGGATGCCTGCCGCATCGAGCATATCATCAGCCCGGAAACTTTCAACGGTATCAAAAACTTGTTGGCTGAGCCGAAAATCTAAAAATATAATAAGAGAGGTGCGCAATGAAAAAACTAATTATTTTAACGGCTTGTGTATTGGCTTTACTGTCTTTCACACTAACCGCTTCTGCTTCTCCCAGTCACTGGACACACCCCGAATACGACTTAACCCAGATAACTACCATCAATGTCACTAATTTTACTAATAACAGCCAATCAGTAGAAAATCTAACTGCCGAAAACAATGCCCAACAAAATGTCATGGCTGCTCTTTATGCAGCTGCCTCCAAACAGAACCTTTTAATCACAGAAAATATCGCTGCCGAAAAAAATACTGCTACTGGCAGCCAGACATCTTTCTTCAAAAAGACTCGGAAAACACCCAAAATCATCAACCTGCAAATTACAGTCAATAAACTGGGCTATTCTTCGACTGTTATTCCCGCACATTTCGACAATAAAGTAGATTACGTCAAAACAAAAGTTAAAGACAGTAACGGTAATTACAACGAAGTAAGCGTTCCTGTTACTCATCAGGTCTATGTTCCTGAGTCTACCTACTACACTTCCCATGTGGAAATCATCTATAATCTCTACGACCCGGAAACCGACACTATGATTTTCAACAGCCGCGACTCCCGTGAGCGCGGCGGTACCTATGATACCAGCGGTATGTTGGAACGTTCCGCTAAGGATTTACTGAAAAATATCAAAAAAGGTAAATAAAATATTCAGGCAGCTCTGCTAAAGCAGAGCTGTTTTTATATGTTGTTTTTTATTATTAAAATCTGTTATCATTTTTATTGACTTATCAATAAAAAATGTTATAATTTTAATATCTAAAGCTGAATACGAAGCAGGTTCTTTTTAGAATATTAAGTCCTTTGTGACGCGGTCCCGCCGCTAACGGCTGCTGCAGCCGGCCTGCATTACTATATTTACCGTTGATCTACGAGCGATAGGGAGGAAATTGAAGAAATATTTTTCCCTTGCCGTACCGGCAAGGTTTTTTTATTCCTCTGTTCGTATTCAGCCAATAAAAAAGGAGTGTTTGCACAATGAAATCCAGTATGAAGAAATTAGCAGTAATGACCTTTACCTGCGCTGCCCTGCTGGGCACAGTACCTGCTGCAGAAGCAGCCTACAGTCTCAGCGAGGAAGTCAAAGCCCCCACCCCGGCGTTACTGCAGGCCACCCAGATCGGCGTACGCACCCATGAAACAGCCGCTTTACAGCAGCTGCCTGATAAGGATGCTATCCTGATCATGAGCTTCGGCACCACCTTTAAAGATACCCGGGAAAAAACTATCGACGCAACCGTCCAGGCCATCCAGGCAAAACACCCTGATACCAAAGTCATGGTTGCCTTTACCTCCCACATCATCATCGACCGTATCAAAGCCAACGAGGGCATCGAATACCCCACTCCCGAGCAGGCGCTGGAACAGCTGAAAAAAGAAGGTTATACCCGCGTGGCACTGGCTTCTCTGGATATTATCCCCGGCATGGAATACGCCTATAAGGAAGCAGTCTACAACCTGCATAAAAACGACTTCAAGAAAATGACCATCGGCACCCCGCTGATGTACTGGCAAGGGCAGGAAGGCCAGGATGACGACATTACCGCAACCATGCAGGCTCTGTCTACCCAGTTCCCTAAACTTGGTAAAAAAGATGGTATCCTGATTATGGCTCACGGTACTCCCCATCCGGCCAATGCGTATTATGCAGTAATGCAGGACCGTCTGCACGAACTGGGCTATGACAATGTCTTCATTTATTCTGTAGAAGGCTGGCCCCACCTGGAAACTGTTATCCCGCAGCTGAAAGCTAAAAAGATTAAGAATCTTACTATCATGCCGCTGATGATGGTTGCCGGCGACCATGCCAACAACGATATGGCAGGCAGCGAAGAAGATTCGCATAAATCCATCCTGGAAAAAGAAGGCTTCAAGGTAAATACTTATATCCATGGCTTAGGAGAAAACCCGGCTATCCAGAAATTATTCGTAGATAAAGCTGAACAGTCTTGGGAAGCACTGCAAAAATAAATACGTTTAAACAAAAAATCCCTGCCATCCGGCAGGGATTTTTATACTGCCTGCACGAATATATTTCTTTACATCCCATGAACTGAGAGGTCATCACCATGCAAAATACCCGTGCGCTCCTCATCGTCAGCTTCGGCTCTACCTTTCCCGAAGCCCGTCAGAAAGATATCGGCGGCATTGAACAGGCTCTGACAGGAGCCTTTCCCTATTATCAACATCGCTTTGCCTATACCTCCGCCTTTGTACGCCGCCAGCTGGCTAAAAAAAACCTCCTGGTCGACGACCCCGCGACTGCGCTGCAGAAACTGCTGGAACAAGGCTGCCGCAACGTCCTGCTGCAGCCTACCCACCTGCTGCATGGAGAAGAATTTGAGCAGAAGATTCTGCCGCTGCAGGACAGGTTTGCCGCCTCTTTCGACTCTTTTGTCATCAGCACGCCGTTGATTGCAGCCGCCAATGACTATCCCCTTGTTGCTGCCGCCATCGCCACCCAGTTCCCGCCGCTTACTCCTTCTGAAGGCGTCATCCTCATGGGGCATGGTACTCCGCGCCGGAACAACCAGGCCTTTGGTCAGACGTATGTACGCTTACAGGAAAATTTTGACGCTCTGCAGCTGCCCGTCATCGTGGGCACAGTAGAAGATGAAGACAGCCCCAACTTCGCTGCCGTACAGCAGCAGCTAAAACTGCGCGGCTATCAGCGCGTACATATGTATCCTTTAATGGTAGTTGCCGGAGAACACGCCGCCAACGATATGTACGGCAACGATAAAGACAGCTGGAAGAACCGCATCGAAAGCCTCGGCATCGCCACCTGCGGTCATCTGTACGGTCTGGGGCGCAATAAGGCTGTCCAGTCCCTGTACATCCGTCATGCATTACAGGCATTGCTTTTCAACCAAATCAAATAACTTTTACATTTTACGGCAACATTTTTCCTTTTATTTCATATATAAAATCAAGGCATTTACTTTATGTAAATATTTTTACATTGCCAAAGTTTTCTGAAAATGATATACTTTACCTACCTAAAATCTATTTTATTTCAGAAAGGATGTTGCAAATGGGTGTTGTTATTTCGGCTCTTGTTACCTTCTGGGTTGGTTATCTGATCTACAAGAAATACAAGCCGCAGCCGGTACTGTTCCTCGGTGGTATGATCCTGATGTATCTGGCTGTTATCCTCGGTTATGGCCAGATTCTCGGAGAAAAAGCCAGGACCGGTTCCGTATTCTTTGATGCTTTTGAATTTATGCGTTCTGCCATGAGCTCCAATGTGGGCAAATTAGGTCTGAACATTATGTCGGTAGGCGCCTTTGCCCGCTATATGGATAAAATCGGCGCTTCCCGCGCGCTGGTACGTCTGACCATTAAACCGCTCCTGGCGCTCAAATCGCCTTATCTGGTAATGTCCGGCACCTGGATCGTAGGTATGCTGATTGGCCTGTGCATCAACAGTGCTTCCGGCCTGGCAATGCTGCTCATGGTTACCATGTTCCCAATCCTGCTGGGTCTTGGCGTAAGCCGCCTGTCTGCTACTGCTGCTGTAGCTACTACGCTCTGCTTCGACTGGAGCCCCAGCGACACCGGCACCATCCTTTCTGCTGAAACCGCCGGCGTCAACCCGGTATTTTACTGGAGCCACTATCAGGTGCCCATCGTTGCCGTGGCTTTCGTTGTCGTAGGCGCACTGCATTATTTTACGCAAAAATATATGGATAAACGTGCCGGCCACGTTGTGACCCCTATGGAAGTAGAAACCGTAAAAGATGAATCTGATACCGCCCCGATGATTTACGCTATCCTGCCGGTAATCCCCCTGGCGCTGATTCTTTCTTTCAGCTCCCTGTGGATTACTACCGTCAAGATGAACATCGTCATGGCTATGTTTATCGGCCTCTTTGTTGGTATGTGCTGCGAATATATCAGGTGGCGTGATGCCAAGAAAGTCTTCGGCGACATCCAGGCTTTCTTCGACGGTCTCGGTATGCAGATGGCCAATGTTATCACCTTGATTATCGCCGGCCAGACCTTTGCTCAGGGCTTGATTACCATGGGAACTATCAACACCCTGATTGAAAGCAGTAAAGACCTGGGCTTTGGCCCGATGGCGATGATGCTGGTCATGGTAGGTATCATTGCCGTATCCGCAGTAGTAATGGGCAGCGGCAACGCTCCGTTCTTTGCCTTTGCCGCGCTTACTCCGGCTGTGGCAGCCCACACCGGCCTGCATCCAGTACTGATGCTGCTGCCGATGCACTTTGCAGCTTCCATCATGCGCAACTGCTCTCCTATTACGGCCGTTATCGTTGTTTCCTCCGGCATGGGCGGCGTGTCCTCCTTTGACCTGGTAAAACGTACCGCCATCCCGATGGCAGGCGCTATGATCGTAACTATTGGCATGACCTTCTTCTACTATTACTCCGGTTATTGATTAACTTACTGACAGCTGGCTGCCAAGGCAGCCGGCTGTTTTTATTTAGCTTGGAAAGGAATGATTTCTATGTTTATTTGCGACTGTCATTGCGATACCCTTACCGAACTGTTTAAAAAGCAGACCTCGCTGTACAGCAACAACCAGCATTTCGACATTAAACGTCAGATAGAGCTGGGCGGCGGCCTGCAGTTTTGCGCTATCTTCGTGCCCACCCATGAATTCCGTTACTATGGCGGCCTGCGCTACACCCTCTGCTTACTGGACAAATACAGGCAGGAAATCAGAAAAATGCAGGCAGACGGCATCGACGTGCTGCCCGTACTCACTAAAAAAGACGCAGCCGACGTTTTAAATCACAAGGCTGCTACCCTGCTCGCTATCGAAGAAGGCGGCGCTATCGACGGCAGCTTGGAAGCCCTGCGCTGCTTGTACGACCTGGGCGTACGCGCCATGACCCTTACCTGGAGCAACCGCAACGATATTGCCGACGGCATCAATGAAGCTGCAACCGGCGGCGGCCTGACTGTTTTCGGCCGTCAGGTAGTGCAGGAAATGAATAAACTTGGTATGCTGGTGGACGTTTCCCATATCGCTCCCGCAGGCTTCTGGGATGTCATCGAGACCAGCAGCAAGCCTATTATCGCTACCCACTCTAATGCCAAAAGCCTCTGCTCCCACCCCCGCAACCTGGATGATAAACAGATTGCCGCTATTAACGCCAATGACGGCTTAATCGGCATTACCTTTGCCGGCCAGTTCCTCGAAGAGGACTATAACAACGCCTGCATCGACAGCGTCTACCGTCATATCGACTATATGCTGAACCTGATGGGCAACGACGACCATATCGGTTTCGGCAGCGATTTTGACGGCATCAGTCATCCGCCTTACAACATTAAAGGCGTGCAGGATTACCGTCCGCTGGTAGAATATCTGCAAAGCAAAAATTACAGCGATGAAACTATCGCCAAGATTACACACCGCAACGTGTTAAATCTGCTGCAAAAAGTATTATAAACATACAAAAACAGCCTGTCAGGCACGCAAGCCTGACAGGCTGTTTTTATATATTTCTGATATTATTTTACGATATTTTGAGGTTTTTCTTCCAACCAGCAGCTGATATTGGCAAAAACTATTTCTGCACGTTTTTCCAGCGCCTCCTTGCTGGCAAAAGCAACATGCGGCGTCAGCACGGTATTTTTAGCGCCGCACAAAGGATGCTCAGCGGCGATAGGCGGCTCATTCTCAAATACGTCGATACCGGCGCCGCCAAGACGTCCCTCATTGAGCGCAGCAGCAACAGCTTCGCTGTCGATAACCGGCCCGCGGGAAGTATTGAGCAGCACTGCGCCCGGCTTCATCATCGCTACTGCCCGGGCGTCGATAAGATGACGCGTACTTTCTGTAAGCGGCACGTGCAGAGAAATAAAATCTGCTGTCTGCAACAAGGTTTCCAGCGATACATATTCTACGCCTGCCGCTTGCAGCTCCGGCTTTTCTGTCCGGCTGCTGGCAATTACGTGGCAGCCGAAGGCTTTGGCAATCTGCGCCACACGGCTGCCGATAGCGCCAGTACCTATAACGCCGAAAGTCTTACCATACAGTTCAAAGCCAACCAGGCCGTCTTTAGTACCGCAGCTGCGGCAGCGCGCATCACAGGGTACGATATTGCGGACTACGCTGATAGCAAGGCCGAAAGTCAGCTCTGCTACCGCGTTAGTGGAATAACCTGCCGCATTGCAGACAAGGATATTTTTCGCCCTACAGGCAGCTAAATCAATATGGTCTACGCCAGTAAAAGCCACGGACAGCAGCTGCAATTTGCTGCAGGAAGCAATGACTTCTCCCGGCAGCGGCTGATTCGCCATAACTACTACCTCGGCATCTTCAATACGGTTAAGCAGCTGCCGGTTATCTGCCGCCCTGTCGGTATAAGCTATAAATTCATGACCAGCCTGTCTAAAAGGCTGAGCCAGTGTGTCCAGCTGTGCTTTACTTATGCCTAACGGTTCCATAACTACTATTTTCATCTTGCTGCCTCCTCAATGAAATACTGTTTTAATTCGTTAAAATCAGCTGTCTGAGCCAATGCCAGCATCAATTTAAGACGCGCTTTTTGCCCCGTCAGCTCACCGGCATACAGCAAGCCGAAATCCTTCATGGAACCGGCACTGCCTAAATAACTGTAAATAGGCACTACACGTCCTGCGTGTACCCTGCTGGCCAGTACTACCGGTATTCCCTTAGCACGCACATAACGGATACCTTCCATCACCTCAGGCGGCACATTACCGCAGCCTACGGCTTCCACTACCAGTCCCTGTACTGGCTTCTCGGCAGCGCAGCGGAAAAAGAAATCATCCATACCGGCATATACTTTGAGTAATGCCACTTCTGCCGCAAGCTTGCCCTGAACAGTGATTTTTTCCAGATTCTCACTGCGGCGGCGGAAAACTACGCCGTCTTCATAAACATAGCCTACAGGACCCCAGTGCGGCGAAGCAAAAGTGCTGCAGGACACCGTATGGCTCTTGGTCACCTCAGCAGCCGCATGTATCTCATCATTAAATACCAGCAACGCACCCCTGCCGCCGGCCTCGCTGCAGGCAGCTACCTTTACCGCCGCCAGAATATTGGCCGGACCGTCATAACCCATATCGCTGGCGCCGCGCATCGCTCCTGTGATACATACTGGCTTCACCGTTCTGCAGGCCAGGCTCAGCATATAGGCAGTTTCTTCCATAGTATCAGTACCATGGGTAACAACTATACCGCTTACATCTTGACGTGCAGCATATGCATCCGCCAAAGCAGCTACTTCCAGCATCATCTGCGGCGTCATATGGCCGCTGGGCACATTAGCATACTCTTTTACTTCCAGCTCGGCAATCTGACGCAGCGCCGGTACGGCCTGCAGCAGATCGGCTCCGCTTACAGCAGGCACCAAACCGCCTGCCGCAGCATCGTATTTCATGGCGATAGTACCGCCTGTAGTTATTACGACTACTTTCTTCATCTTAGTTCCGCCTTTCTTTGTCACCTGCTTCTATCATAACACAATATTTTCTTAAATAAAATTCCGCACGGCACTGAAAATTGTAGTGTATAATAAGAACCCGGAGGATTATGACTATGCAAATAACTGATACAGCCCTTGTTTTAGAGGGCGGCGGTATGCGCGGCATGTTTTCGGCGGGAGTATTTGAAGCCTTTATGCTCAAAGGGCTTGTCTTCCCTTATATCACAGCCGTTTCCGCCGGCGCCTGCAATATTTTATCCTATATGTCCAACCAGCCCTTACGTACCCGCAGGATCATTGAAAACTACGTTACCGATAAACGCTATTTCAGTCTTAAGAACTGGATGGAAAAAGGCAGCATCTTCGGTTTTGATTTCATTTTCGAAGATCTGCCGCAAACGCTGCTGCCTTTCGATTTTGAAACCTATTACAACTATCCCGGCACACTGCAGGTAGGCACTACGGATTGCCGCAGCGGCCAGTCCGTCTGGTTCGGCAAAGAAGCTATCGGCCACTCTTTCCTGCCTGTCCGCGCTTCCGCTTCCCTGCCCTTTCTGGCGCCCATAGTGCACATAGGCAGCCGCGACCTGCTGGACGGCGCGCTGGTAGCTCCCATTCCCTATGAAAGGGCCATGGAAGCAGGCTATAAAAAATTTATTATCGTCCTGACCCGCAACAGCGGCTACCGTAAGAAAAAATCCGTACCGAAACTTCTATTAAAAACCTGGTACAAAAATTATCCTAAACTCTGGGAAATCATGCAGCAGCGTCCCAGTTTGTATAACAGCCAGCTGGAATATGTAGAACAGCTGGAAAAAGAAGGCAAGGCCGTTATTATCCGTCCCCAGATACCGCTGGAGATAGACCGTCTGGACATCAAACCCGATAAACTGCTGGCCCTGCACGACCACGGTATCGGCTGCGGCCTGGACGCTTACGACAAAATCATCAAGCTCCTGAACAAGTGAATAACAGCAAAAAACGTCTGCAAAAAAAATTGCAGACGTTTTTTATTTCAACGGATAAATTATTTTTCACCTTTTTTGCCCCAGCAGAAGATACCTTTTTGATCAGGCATTACAGCCGGATCGAATTCCGGCTCCACAATGCCGGAACGTTTCTGCTGCAGATAATCCTGCAAAGCGATAAAAGCATATTTGCCCAGGAAAGCAATAGCTACCAGGTTGGTAATCGCCATCAGCGCCATAAACAAATCTGCCAGATTCCAGACAAAAGGCACCTCGGCAATACTGCCGAACATGACCATAGCGACAACCGCGGCACGGTATACCATCAGAAAAGACCTGTTCTTGTTAATAAAAGGAATATTGATATCACCGTAGTAATAATTGCCCACGATAGAACTGAAAGCAAAGAGAATAATCATCACCGCCAGGAAAGTGGGAGCCCAGCTGCCGATGTGCTCGGACAGCGCTACCTGCGCCAGTTCGATACCGGTTTTACCGCTGGCCGTATAATCCTGTGTCAAAAGGATGATGAAAGCAGAAGCAGTGCAGACAAACAGGGTATCGACAAAAACGCCGAAAGCCTGAATGAGTCCCTGTTTGACAGGATGGCTGGTAGAAGCAGTTGCAGCAGCGTTAGGTACCGCGCCCATACCGGCTTCATTAGAGAACAGGCCGCGCTGGATACCTGTCATCAAGGCCGCGCCCATACCGCCGCCGGCTACAGCCTGCAAGCCGAAAGCAGAAGTAACGATATCAGTCAGCATCTGCGGTACCAGAGCGATATTGACAACAGTAACATACAAAGCTACCAGCAGGTAGATACCGGCCATTACCGGCACCATCATTTCCGCTACTTTAGCAATACGGGTAACGCCGCCAAAAATAACGGCTGCCGTCAAGGCCGCAATGATTACGCCGACCACGGTACGGCTGACGCCGAAAGCAGCACTGAAAGAAACCGCAATCGTATTAGACTGCACAGAGTTGAAAATTAGGCCGTAAGTAACGCTAATCAAGACAGCAAATAAGATTGCCATGGGCTTATTGCCCAGTACATTCCTAATATAATAGGCCGGGCCGCCGCGGAAACCGCCGCCTTCACGCGGTACCTTGTAAATTTGTCCCAGGGTACTTTCCACAAACCCGGTAGCGCTGCCGATAAGGGCGATAACCCACATCCAGAAAATCGCACCCGGACCGCCGGTAACAACAGCAATGGCGATGCCGGCGATATTACCCACGCCTACACGGGACGCCGTACTGATACAGAAAGCCTGGAAAGAAGAAACGCTGTTTTCTTCCACCTTACTGCCTGCCGTCTTAGTAATAAGACGCACCATTTCCTTGATGCAGCGCAGCTGAACAAAGCCGCTACGCACCGTAAACCAAAGGCCCAGACCGATCAGCATGATAATCAGCACATAGGACCATAAAAAACCGTTAAGCGTTCCTACAATACTTTCGATAAATTCCATTCTTCCGCCTCCTAAAATATTTTTACTCTACAGGTACTTCTACAATCTCCCGCGTTTCCAGCACCAGTTCCACAGGCCTGTTAAGCTTCTCGGTCAGCCATGCTTCCGCCTGCTGCTTATCGTTTTCTTTCATTCGCAGGATTATCTTGGCCCGCAGCCCGTATTCCACTGCGGCAACCTCAAAAAGCTGCTGCTGATACAGGATATTGAGTATCTTGCCCGCTGCATTCAGCTCATCCATAAAAGAATATCTGCCCATCAGCACCTTTTCGGCAATCCCGCTGCCGCGTACCGCCCCGGCGACGCTGTTGGTATAAGCCCGCACCAGTCCGCCGGCTCCCAGCTTGATACCGCCGAAATACCTGGTTACCACAGCCGCAGTATTAGTCAGCTTGTTCTTGCGCAGAACTTCCAGCATGGGTATACCTGCCGTGCCGGACGGTTCACCGTCATCACTGGAGCGCTGCGCCAGTTCATCTATGATGTAGGCAGAGCAGTTATGCGTGGCATCCCAGAATTCTTTTTTGATATTCCTGATGAATTCCTGAGCCTGTGCTTCATCCTCCACTTTTTTCAGCGTACAGATGAACCGTGATTTCTCAATGACCGTTTCCTGCCGAAAATCTTTGACAATGGTAAACAAGGCTGCTCCTCCTTCTAAATATATTGTTATTATACCATAATCACTCATTATGCAAACGCACGCAGATAATTTTATTTAAAATTTCGCTGAAAATATTTACTAAATTTCTTATTGATTTCTGTAGTATCGTAAATATCTTTACATATTTTTTCTATTACAAAAGTGTTTTTCTGTATTTTTTATACATTTCTTGATTTTATGTTTATTTTACAATTTATATTTGTTATAATACTGCACAAATATAAAGAAAAGGCGGCTCAAGAGCACTTTTCTAAGACATTAGTCCATTTTAAATTTTAAGGGAAAGAGGTTTTCAGTATGAAGAATTTATGTAAGCTTATCGGAAAATATTTCGGCATGATCGCCGTACTATTTCTGATTCTCGGCATGACGATGCCGCAGAACTTTACCTGGGTAGTCGGTAAATTCGGCGGCGTAGCTGTCCTCAGCCTGCTTTTAGGCGTAGTAATGTTCGGTATGGGCACCACCCTTGACCTCAAGGATTTTGCTCTTGTATTAAAAAGACCGCTGGATGTATTTATCGGCGCCTGCGCCCAATTTATCATCATGCCCGGCCTGGCTTACCTTATCGCCAGCGCGTTTAATCTTGACCCGGCGCTTACTGCGGGCGTAGTGCTCGTAGGCACCTGCCCCGGCGGCACTTCCTCCAACGTTATTACCTTTATGTCCAAAGGCGACGTAGCGCTGTCCGTTACCATGACCAGCGTTTCTACCGTGCTTTCTCCTATCCTTACGCCTTTCATCACTTATCAGCTGATTGGTGAAAGAATCGCTTTTGATCCCATCGGCATGTTCTGGAGCATCGTCCAAATCGTTATCGTGCCTATCTGCTTGGGCCTGGCAGTAAAATCTTTCCTGCCTAAACTGGCAGCAACCGCTACCGACTATCTGCCTGCAGTATCCGCTATCGCTATCTCTCTGATTATCGCCGGCGTTATCGCAGTCAGCCGCGACAATATCCTGCAGACCTCCGGCACCATCCTGCTGGTAGTCATTCTGCACAACTGCCTGGGCTACACCCTGGGCTTCCTGCTGGCACGTCTCACCGGCATGACCTGGAAAAAGGCCATCGCTCTTTCTGTCGAAGTAGGTATGCAGAACTCCGGCCTGGCCACCGGCCTGGCCAAAGCTCATTTTGCTTCCATGCCTATGGCCACTGTTCCCGGCGCTATCTTCTCCGCATGGCATAATATTTCCGGCGCTGTCCTGGCCTGGATTTTTGTTAATTTCCTGAATCCAAAATACGACCCGGATTACGCCGCTGAAGAAACAGCCAAATAAAATACTCGCTAAATACAGTATCGCGTAGCGGTACTGTATTTTTTTGTCTTTTTTATAAAATCTGCCTTCTGACAAAGCCGCTTATGCTATAATGAACGGAGAAAATAAAGAGGTGAAAAATATGCCTTCTAACGATATATCTGTATTTATAAACAAGCTTGCAAAAGAGCATACGCTATCTGCCCTGGAGCTTTTACAGCTGCTGCAACACAGCGGCGAAGCTTCTGATAAGTTACTGTTTGAGTATGCCCGTAAGCAGGCGCAGCAAGTTTTCGGCAGCAATGTCTATCTGCGCGGCCTTATTGAATTCAGCAATTACTGCTGCAACGACTGCCTCTACTGCGGTATTCGCCGCAGCAACAAAAATGTCAGCCGTTACCGTCTGACACCGGAAGATATTCTTTCCTGCTGCCAGGCAGGCTACAAACTTGGTCTGCGCACTTTCGTACTGCAGGGAGGCGAAGATTTCGCCTATGACGACCAAAAACTTACCAGTATTGTCAGCAATATAAAGAAACAGCATCCTGACTGCGCTGTTACCCTTTCTGCCGGCGAGCGCCCAGTACATATTTACAGGCAATGGTTTGAAGCCGGCGCCGACCGCTACCTCCTGCGCCACGAGACAGCTGACGCCGGGCATTACGGCAGGCTGCACCCACCAGAGCTTTCCTTGCAGCCGCGTCTTGAATGTCTGTACAGTCTTAAGGAAATCGGTTATCAGGTCGGTACCGGCTTCATGGTGGGTTCTCCCTGGCAGACCGATGAAAACCTTGTACAGGATCTGCTGTTTATAAAAAAATTCCGGCCCCATATGGTCGGCATCGGCCCTTTTATCCCGCACCATGATACGCCTTTCTCCGCCTTCCCCGCCGGCAGCGTCCAGCTGACGCTCAGGCTGCTGGCCATCCTGCGGCTGCTGTTGCCGGAAGTACTGCTGCCGGCTACTACGGCGCTCAATACCCTGTCGGCTAAGGGCCATCAGCTGGGCATACTGGCAGGAGCAAATGTCATCATGCCTAATCTGTCGCCGCAGGACGTGCGCGCTAAGTACACCTTATACGATAATAAGCGTTCTACAGGCAGCGAGGCCGCCGAAGGCATAGCCATCTTAAAAGCTCAGCTGGCTGAAATCGGCTACAGCGCGCCCGTCAGCCGCGGCGATGCGCCGGGAGTACTGCTATGAACAGTAAATATCAGGTCATCAATACCTATAAATCTTTAAGTGACTGGCACGGCTTCAGGCTGCGCCTTTTTACCGAAGGTATCTTGGTAGGGCTATCTGCCGGCCTTGTTATCTGCCTGTTCCGCTTTGGACTGCAACAGGCAGAAGAACTGCGCAGCCTCATCTATCTGTTTTTGAGCAGCGCGTCCTGGCCCTGGCATCTTGGCTGGTTCCTGCTGCTGCTTTTTTTAGCCTGGCTTCTGTCCCTGCTGATCCGTTTTGAACCGTTGGCCGGCGGCAGCGGTATCCCCCAGGTCAAAGGCGTACTGCTGGGCCTTGTCAAACTACGATGGCTTCCCATACTCTGCACCAAGCTGGCAGGCGGTATTATCGGCATCGGCGCCGGACTTTCTCTCGGCCGTGAAGGTCCCTCCATCCAGCTGGGTGCAGTGGCCGCCCAAGGCGTCAGCCGCCTATTGGGACGGACGCGTATGGAAGAACGCTATCTGCTCACCAGCGGTGCCAGCGCCGGTCTGGCAGCTTCCTTTAACGCCCCTCTGGCTGGCGTGATCTTTGCCTTGGAAGAACTGCACCGTAATTTTTCTGTAGCCGTCATGCTGCCTGCCATGGCTGCCGCTATGACCGCTACTATTGTTTCCCGCGCACTGTTCGGCGCCGAGGCAGTATTCATCTTTCCGCAGCTGCCAGCCCTGCCGCTCGCCTATTACGGCTATGTTGTTTTAGTGGCAATCATCACCGGCTTCTGCGGCATTATTTTTAATAAAGGACTGCTTTCCATCCCTGCTTTTTATGCTTTGCCCTGTTTGCAAAAGCCGATAGTTAAAATCTGCTTTTCCCTGTTTATCGCAGGTATTTTAGGTTATTGTCTGCCGCAGGTATTAGGCGGCGGCAACCAGCTGATTAACAGTTTAGCTGCTGCTCCCGTATCACTGCAAATGCTTCTCCTGCTGCTGGTCGTCAAGCTGCTTTTTACCCTGCTCAGTTACGGCTGCGGCGTTCCCGGAGGTTTTTTCCTGCCCATGCTGGTCATCGGCGCGCTCTGCGGCAGTATCTGCAGCAATATCCTTGTTGCCTGCCAGCTCATTGCTCCCCAGTATGCAGCCGACATGGTCATCATGGCCATGGCAGCGCTTTTTGCCGCTTCGGTGCGCGCGCCCATTACGGGTACGGTACTGATTATGGAAATGACTGCTTCCTATGAGCAGCTATTGCCTTTGGCTATCGCCTCCATGGTAGCGCTGATCATTGCCGAGCTATGCCGCAGCAAGCCTATTTACGAAGAACTGCTGCAGCGTTCTCTGCGGCAAAAACAGCCTGAACCAGCCTTGCTGGAACAGCGTAATATAGCGGAATTTACCGTCTGCAGCGGCAGCGCCGTGGAAAACAAACTGGTACGCGACATCGCATGGCCGCAAGATACCCTGCTGGTTGACATCAAACGCGGTGAACAAAGGCTGGTACCGGCCGGTAATACCAGGATCCGCGCCGGAGATTTTCTTTATATACTGACGCACAATAAAAATATTGTCTTCCTGCAGCAAATAACAGGTGAAAAAGTATCAGAAGAATAAAAAAGCACTGCATAAGCAGTGCTTTTTTATTCTGTTTTTACAAATTATCAGATTCCCAGCATAACGTCGATGATTTCTCTGTCCGTTTCCACCATGCCCTGGCTGGCAATCTTACCTACGGCAGCAATGGTTTCATCCGCTGTCTTTTGTACGATGCCGTCGCCGCCGGCAAAGTTCTTCTCCGCCATCATCATATCAAAAGCCAAAAGGCCGCCTTCGATAGAAATAGCAATTTTAGCCGCGCAGGAAGATTTAGCCCCGTCACAAATAATACCGGAATTGATAGCCAAAGCATTTTCTACTACATGCTCGATCTGCTTGGCAGTACAGTCGTGCAAAAAAGCAATCCCCGCCCCGCTGCCGCAGCCGGCGCTGACTGCGCCGCAGTAAGCAGACAGTTTGCCGATGCCCTGTTTCAGATAAATAGTAATCAAATCGCTTAACAACAATGCCCGCAGCAGTTTTTCTCTTCCAACCTGCATGGCGCGTCCATAAACCACTACCGGCACAGAAGCAGTGATACCTTGATTACCGCTGCCGGAAACAATTACTACCGGCAGTTCGCAGCCGTTCATACGGGCGTCGGAAGCTGCCGCCGCATTGGCCTTGGCCTGGATACGTCTGCTGTCAGGCTCACGCTGCAGCAGGATTTTGCCGATGCTGGCGCCATATTCGTTTTTCAGCCCTTCTTCGGCAATAGCCATATTGTAATCAATCTGACGCTGCAAAAACTTCTCTACCGGCTCTAACGGCATATTGGCAGCCGCGCTGATAACTTCGTCCAGCTTCCATAAGCTCACAGCTTCTTCTGCCTGTACAGGCTCCACAGGTTTTTCCAGTATTACCTGTCCGTCCTTTGTAATGCAGGTAATATTGGTATGGTCTGTACGGATAGTTACCGCCGCAGTATGGCCACTAAGCGCCGCCTCTACCCTGATATAGAAAATATCCGGCTCTTCTGCCACATGCACTTTTACTACGCCGGCTTCCGTATATTTTTTGATAGCTGCTTTTTCTTCCTCACTGATACAAGCCAGTACCTGCAGCTGCCGCTCGGAATGAGCAGCAACAAAACCGGCAACACAAGCTACCTCGATGCCGCGCATCTTATTGGTATTGGGTACTACTACGCTTTTAACGTTCTTAATAATATTCCGGCTTACATAGATATCTATGCTTTCAGGAAAGCCCCCCAGCTGCTCTCTGCATACCGCACTGGCATAAGCAATGGCAATAGGCTCGGTACAGCCCATGGCAGGGATAAGCTCTGCCTTCAACGCCTCCACATACACTGCATATTTATCCTGCATACTTTTTCCTCCTCCGACTTTTTGGCAACGCAACAAATCTCCTCAAAATAAAAAGGAACTATATATATCATATACAGTTCCTTTATTTTTAGCAAATTTTCCTGTTTTTATTTATTAAATAAACCGGTGAAATCAAAAGTTGCAAAATAATCTGCCGGAGTTTCTGCGCGTCTGATCAGCTGAGTACTGCCGTCTTCTTTCAGCAGTACTTCGGCGCTGCGCAGTTTGCCATTGTAATTGTAGCCCATGGCAAAACCATGCGCACCTGCGTCATGGATAAAGAGCAGGTCGCCGATATCGATTTTCGGCAGCATACGGTCGATAGCGAACTTGTCATTATTTTCGCACAGGCCGCCGGTAACATCATATTTATGGTCGCAGGGAGCGTTTTCCTTGCCCATAACGGTAATATGATGATAAGAGCCGTAGATAGCCGGACGCATCAGGTTAGCAGCGCAGGCATCCAGTCCGATATATTCTTTATAAGTATGTTTTTCATGGATAGCTTTAGCAATAAGAGCGCCGTGAGGAGCAAGCATGAAACGTCCCATCTCGGTAAAGATTTTTATATCGTCCATACCGGCAGGCACCAGGATTTCTTCGTATGCTTTGCGCACGCCTTCGCCGATAGCCAGGATGTCGTTACCCTCCTGTTCCGGCTTGTAAGGAATACCAACGCCGCCGGAAAGGTTGATAAATTCAATATGCGCGCCGGTTTCTTCTTTCAGCTCTACTGCGGTCTTAAAGAGGATTCTTGCCAGCTCAGGATAATATTCGTTAGTCACGGTATTGGAAGCCAGGAACGCGTGCATACCAAAATGCTTAACACCTTTTTGCAGCAGGATTTTAAAAGCTTCGGTCATCTGGGCACGGGTCAGACCGTATTTAGCGTCGCCGGGGTTATCCATGATATTGTTCTCAATGGCAAAGTGGCCGCCGGGATTGAAACGGCAGCTGATAGTATCGGGAATATCCGCAACCTTTTCCAGAAAAGCAATATGGGTAATATCATCCAGATTGATGGTTACATTGAGCTTGCGCGCCAGCTGGAAATCTTCTGCCGGAGTAGCATTGGAAGAAAACATAATCTCATCGTTTTTAAAACCGGCAGCGTCAGCCATTACCAGTTCAGTATAAGAGGAGCAGTCTGCGCCGCAGCCTTCCTCACGCAGGATTTGTAAAATAAAAGGATTAGGCGTTGCCTTAACAGCAAAATATTCCTTAAAGCCCTTATTCCAGGCAAAAGCCTGATTTACCAGGCGGGCAGTCTTACGGATGCCAGCCTCGTCATACAGATAAAACGGAGTTGCATAATGTGCAGCAATTTCATCCAGCTGCTCTTTGTTAACAAACGGTATTTTTTCAGCCACGGTTATCACCTTTCTGTAGTTCTATTAGTTTGATTTCATTTTTTAGCGCATCCTTAAATAAATCTACCAGGTTGCGCTTGCAGGAATATAAACAGGTAGAATTTTCTTCGTCTGCCAGATCGCCGGTCAGTACCGTATGCGAATCGGCAATCAGACGGATCTGCTCATGCTGCTTGCTGGCAGAGTAGCAGATAGCCCCCTGCATCGTAAAATCCTTATCGCTGATGATTACAACCTTTAATTTCCTGTCGACAGCCTTCTGCAGCTCCTGCTGCAACAGCTCCATCACTCTGGCATTGGCAGAAACATAAATCCTGGCCTGTGCCTGGCGGACGGTATTTTTTAGTTTATTGATTATCTCCCGCTCGCCTTTAATGGTAATATAGCCTTCGGCATCGTTTTTTAACTGCGGCAGCTGCTGCAGGATATCCTGCTTGATTTTCTGCAGCCGTTCCAGCTTGTTCTGGCAGAATTCCTCCGCCGCTACCGGCGTATAGCGCGTTACCTTGCCCTCTTCGAGGATATAAGCGGCGCCTTTTTCTACCAATCCGGCTAAAGCCGTATAGGTATTGGAGCGCGAGATGCCAGTCTGCTTGGCTGCTTCGTAGCCGGTCAGGCTGCCTGCCTTGAGCAGCAGTACATACAGCGTTGCTTCCTGCTTAGTGAGATTAAAGTTTGTCAATCCTTCGATAAGTTCCATTGTCCCTCATTTAGCTCTTCTTTTTATTGTTCCTGTTTAAGAACACTATATTATATTTTTTTTGAGTTGTCAATAGCTAACAGCTATTTTTCTTTTGTAAACTTTGCTTGCCACCGCTGCCCGCCAGCGTTATAATATTATTGTCATATGTCAGAAAAATTATATGTCCCTTACGGCGCTGATTTACACAGCTGCTGCAAGCGGCTCTTTATGAAAGGAAGAAATAATTATGAAAATAGCAGTAACCTACGATGACGGCAATATTTTTCAGCATTTCGGCCATACCGAACAGTTTAAAGTATATGAAGTCGAAAACGGGCAAGTCGTCTCCGCCCAGGTCATCAGCACCAACGGCAGCGGACATGGCGCTTTAGCAGCGCTGCTTGCCGACCTGCAGGTAGATACGCTGATTTGCGGCGGCATAGGTGCCGGCGCACAAAACGCACTGGCACAGGCAGGCATTAAATTATACGGCGGAGCAGCCGGCAGCGCCGACGAAGCAGTAGCTGCGCTTTTAGCAGGCAAGCTCGCTTTTAATCCTGACGTACACTGCAACCATCACGACCATGAACATGGCGAACACCACTGCGGCGAGCATCATACTTGCGGCGGAAAATAAAGTATAATCTTTGCTTTAATACAGATAAAAATCGCTCCCACCCCTAAGAGGGGTGGTTCGCAATAGCCCTATAAGGGCATAACAAAGGCCAGCGCCTAAATGA
>CANREP010000003.1 GCA_947629685.1 uncultured Phascolarctobacterium sp. | reverse complement strand
CTTAAGCATTAATCACACCCGCATAGCGGGCGGTTGTTCAATAAGCGTTTCACGCTTATTTTTGCTAAAGCAATAAAGCAAAACCCCGCTGCAACTTACAGTGCAGCGGGGTTTATTTTTTCACTTATTGATTTCTGCCGGGATAAGCCTTTAACGCTTCGCCCAGGATGTAGATAGCCTTTTTCAAATCGTCGCAGTTGAGCACGTAAGCCAGGCGCGCTTCCGCCTTGCCGGCTTCCGGGTTGCTGTAGAAGCCGTTGCCGGGAGCAAACATCACGGTTTCGCCGTCCACGTCGAAGTTTTCCAGCGTCCAGATAGCAAATTTTTCCGCATCGTCGACGGGGAATTTAACCATGACATAGAAAGCGCCTTTGGGGTCGGAAGCAGCCACGCCGGGCAGCTTGGCCAGCTCGGCCACGATGGTGTCGCGGCGTTTTTTGTATTCTTTGTTGACATCCTCCAGATAGCTGACAGGCGTAGTATACAATGCAGCTGCGCCTATCTGTTCCAGCGCCGGACTGCACAGACGGCCCTGGCAGCATTTCATAATCTGGCCGCACAATTCTTTGTTCTTGCTGATAATGCAGCCGATACGCGCGCCGCAGGCACTGTAACGCTTGGAAACGGAGTCGATGATGATGAGGTTTTCGTCCAGCTCGCTCATAGTACCGAAGCTCTTATAAGCGCCGTCATAAACAAATTCGCGGTACACCTCGTCGGCAATCAGCGCCAGGTCGTACTTAAGCACGATTTTGGCAATGACGTCCATTTCTTCCGGGGTATAGACAACGCCTGTGGGGTTGCCCGGATTAGTTAAAAGGATTGCTTTAGTTTTAGGAGTGATGTGCTTTTCAATTTCTTCCATGGACGGCAGATGATAGCCGTTTTCTACGCTGGTACGCACACTGTTAATCTTAGCGCCGAATTCTTTGGCAAAGGTAGTGTAGTTAGCATAATACGGCTCAAAGACCATGATTTCGTCATCGGCGTCGCACAGCGCCATAACAGCGAAAATCAGCGCCTCGCTGCCGCCGTTGGTTACGTAAATATCTTCTTTGGCATAGTTCATGCCTTTTTCAGCATAATATTTCTGGATAGCGTCAATCAAAACAGGCTCGCCCTTGGAATTGCCGTAAGCGATAACCTTGTCGTCAAACTTACGGATGCTGTCCATAAACTGGGACGGCGTCTCGATATCGGGCTGGCCGATGTTGAGATGATAAACCTTTTTGCCTTTGGCTTTGGCAGCATCGGCATAAGGTACCAGCTTTCTGATCGGCGACAAGCTCAAATTCTGAATACGTTGTGAAATTCTCATGTTTTATCCCCTCATTGTAAAAATATGCAGCTCTAAAAAAAGCCTATGGCGATATTATAACATAAGTTGACAACAAATTCCCGCATCATTAGACATGTATACATGAATACTTAAAAAACTTTTTATAAGAGCATATAAAACCTAAATTTAAAAATTATCTGCCTGCTATGCACTTGCTATTTTTTATCTATCCCAGTATACTTGATTATGGAAGTATAGCAGTCGTTAATCAAAAATTTCTACTGTTGTAGATAGATGTATGGCATTATATTCAAAATATATTAGTAAATATATGCTGATAAAAGTTACTTCCACACACTGCATACTTACTTTGATGCAGTGTTTTTTATTTTCCTGCTTGACAATGCCAAGCAAACGTTTTATATTTAGTATAAGTCAATGCATCTAAACATACAAATTCATTTTCAGGATGATTATGCAGATAGTAGTATATAAAGTTACTACCAATAAATCCGGCACCGCCTGTGATTAGAAGTTTCATGATAAATCCTCTAAAATTAAAATTATCTGATACGATTATATGTTATAATATACTATAATATATAGAATAATAAAAGGAGATATTTATGCATATATCAATCAAAGAATATCAATTCTTATTTGAAGAATTAGTCAAAAGGGACTTCAAAAAAAAATATAAAAGAACTATTCTTGGTATGTTATGGAGCATATTGTCTCCATTAATGATACTGGTTATTCTAACATTAATTTTCAGTAATTTTTTTAGTCATAACACCGAACATTATATCATTTACCTTTTTACAGGTCAGATAATTTTTAATTATTATGTAGAGTCAACAATGGAAGGTATGAATGCATTATCTTCAAATGCGCATATTTTCAGTAAAATCAATATTCCAAAATATTTATTTTTGCTCTCTAAAAATATTTCTTCTTTTATTAATTTTATTCTGATATTAATAATATATTTTTTATTTGTTTTTATTGATGGAATTTCATTTACATGGATTTTTATATTACTATTTTATCCCATAATTTGCCTCATTCTAATGAATATAGGTATAGGGTTGATATTATCTGCATTATTCATTTTTTTTAAAGATATAGAATATCTTTATAGATTATTTACACAAATTGTAATGTATGGATCCGCCATTTTTTATAATATAGATTTTCTACCTTCGAACATACAATATTTCTTCCTTCTAAATCCCATTTACGTATGTATTAAATATATTAGGACTATTATTATTCAAAATACAATACCTGATATTATGATACATTTACTGCTACTTCTATATTCTGTAATTCTATTGATACTTGGTATTTTTATTTATAAAAAATACAACTATAAATTTATTTATTATATCTGAGGTAAGAATGGAAATATTAAATGTTGAAAATATTTCAATAAAATATATCACTGGCGATTTGAAAAGCATTGGATTAAAAGAATATGTTTTACGCAAAATAAAAGGTAATTATATTGAAAATGAATTTTATGCAAATAAAAATATTACTTTTAGTTTAAATCAAGGTGATATGCTTGGCATCATTGGTACAAATGGCGCTGGAAAATCAACCTTATTAAAAGCTATTTCAGGTATAATGTTGCCGTGTACAGGAAAAATAATCAGACGAGGTAAAATTGCGGCTTTTTTAGAACTAGCGAGCGGCTTTGACGGTGATTTAACTGTAAGAGAAAATACTTACTTAAGAGGTGCATTATTAGGATATACTCGTTTTTTCATGGATCAAATGTATAGCAATATTATATCATTTTCAGAGTTAGAAGCATTTGAAGATAGGCCATTCAAACATCTTTCTTCAGGAATGAAATCTAGGTTGGCATTTTCTATTGCATCAATGATACAACCAGATATTTTAATTCTTGATGAAGTACTTTCTGTAGGAGATGGTGCATTTAGAATAAAAAGTGAAGCCAAAATGAAAGAAATAATAAATAGTGGCACAACAACAATATTTGTATCACATTCTTTACAACAAATACGAACTCTATGTAATAAAATACTATGGTTAGATAAAGGGAAGCAAATAACATTTGGCTCAAATGTCAAAGAAATTTGTGATAATTATCAACAATTTTTAATTAAAAAGAAATAAAACGTCTATATTGAAGTGATTCCAAAAAGTTAGACAATATTTTCAAATAAAACTTATTCAAACAAATGAAAGGGCTTGTTGTCTGTTAATTGCAGGCAGCAAGTCCTTTAGCTTTACCTTAATGCGCCGATTATTATAGTGGTTCAGATATTCAAACATCTCCTTATTGAATTGTTCTATGGACTGGAATTGTTGCAGGTAGAGTAGCTCATTTTTGAGTTGATCAAAAATTTCTCTGCCACTGCTTTGTCTAGACAGTTACTTTTTCGGTTCATACTTTGCCTAATACCTTTTGCTTTGAGCATCTTTTGGTACTGCTTGTGCTAGTATTGCTAATCCTTATCGTAGTAAAGAATCAGTCCGATTCATTCGGTATCGTTGCAAAGGCTTTTTTGAACATGCTCGTCACCATGCTCAAACCCGGTCTCTCTGAAATGGTATAACTCAGTTATACAAATCCAAAATAGGCGAAAGATAGATTTTCTAGCAAAACAAACTGAACTTTGTCACATCGGTAACCCACTCTTGGTTTGGCTTTTCCGCATAGAAGCCTCTATTCAGCAGATTCGATGCAATATCATTCACTTCTCCTTTTTAAGAACGATATTTCTTTGCTCTGATACGTCAAAGCATATTCATCTGCTTTAAGAGTGTCTGCACCATTTTGTGGTTCAAATGTCTTCCTTTGTTTTGTAATAATACTATAGCCATACGCTGGTATCCATACCGTCATTTGTTTTCGTGGTAAATAGAAGAAATTTCTGCTTTTACTTCTGCATATTTATCTGCTTTCTGCCTCCTTTTCAGATGGTATTAAAAAGTAGCCAACAGTAGTTGAGCGATTTTAAGTATAAGGAACAGCTAGATTTCTTGCCTCAATTTTTGGAACACCTACATTTCTTGTGCTAGCGTCGCTCTTCTTCCAAAACCAAGGCTTGTAAGTTTTTTTTAGGTAAGCGTTTTTAGAACGTAACTGCTGAACTTCGGCAAGTAAGTTTTCTACGCTTACTATCTGTTCTTTGGTCTTCCTGTACTTTTGCTTCCTTGTCGTTCTACTGCAACGCCTTCAGGACATTCTTTATATATTCGTTCCCGGCTTTTTGAATACTGTTATACCATGAAAATCCTTATATTCTGACAGTTTCCTGATAACTGATGCTATCTTGTATGACAGCTTCAACGACTTATTTTTGAATTCTGTTATATAGCGTTTATTCTGTATTACTTTAGGCATAATAAAACACCACGCTATTATTCAATATATTATAATGTCTAACAAATATGATAAAACAAAAAGGACTCAGCCTAGCATAATACCAAACCAAGTCCATGAACACTTTCTAATTATTTTGCAAACTTTTTGAATACATATTATTTATACATAAAAATTTTTATTATTTTATTTTTCTTCCTTCCAAATAGTATCTCTTATCCCTAGCTTCACCAATAGAAAAAGTTTTCCTTGGCAAACTTCCCTTTTTAGCTATAATTTCAAATAAATCATCTTTGCTAATACTGGGTAAAATGATACCTGCACTGTTCTTGTCTTTTGTTAATTCAATTAAATCTTTTTCACCATGAATATAATCAATTTCTCCACCATTATTATGAATATAATTATCTAAAAAATTCTGTAGCACATCTAATAATATCTTATCCTTAGGTACTATAATGTGAACCTCCTGCTCTTTTCCATCAACATAAAGTTTGATAGATTCGCCATTATCTCCAACAATATTATCTTTTAAACACTGTAGGAAGTTCTCTGAATCAATATTAGTAATTACCCTATGAATTGGCTCAAAAGAAATAGATTCATCATGAAGATTACATAATTCTACAAGAGCATATCTCGTTAATTCATTTTTATCACTTTCATAACAAGCTTTAGCTGTAGCTAATGAATGATTTCCATCACCTACTGCAAAAAATATTGGTGACACATTATACTTAGAATATTGATCCTCAATTTTGCATATATATTTGCCTAATAACTCATTAAAACGCCTTAATTTATCACCTTCAACAAGCCATCCAGATATATGCCCTCCTTCTTGCATTAAATCAAAATCATATATCAACTTCATTTTATCTTTTATATTAGACAAAAACTCAATTAGAATTTTTTCTTTATCATCACACAATAATAAAATATGTGGAAATTCCAATAAAGCATCCTTACGTATTTCAACTCTGGGAGGAATCCTCTCTACTACTGTTTTTTCTGTAGCTCTAATAACAGAATCTGATAGCGGATTATAATCATAAGATTCTAAATCAACTTTTCCCACAACGCCTTTTCTAATTAACCCATTACTTAATCTGCGTTCAACATAAATCATGGAGTCAGTATACTCTTCAAATATACCTTTATTATAATAATCACGCATATTACGTTTTATAGTTTGAATCTTATTTTCTTTGCAACAGCTTTTCAAATATGCCTCAGGAAAGATCATATTTAATGTAGAAAATCCTTCTGCAACATATTCTGTAATATCATTCCAATATTTTGGCTGAGACGTAAATTGATCACATGCAATTACCGACCATTTTTTCATATTGTCTATATTAGGAATTAAAATATCAGCTGAACTAAATATGCTCATTTGCTACCCCCTGTATTATTTGAATTCTTCATGTAAAGCTGCTATTAATTTATTATTTTCCACTGTATTTCTAACTGCAATGCGCACAAATTCTGAACTTACTTTGCTAGTCAAATCTTTAATCAAAATATTATATTTAATTAAAAGTAATTTTGTAAGATCTTTAGCTGAAAATTTATCTATAATTTGTACCATAATGTAATTTGCTTGGGAAGGAATCACTCTAATACCTTTAATATCCCTTAATTCTTTTATAAATCTATTACGTTCAACTTTAAATTTTTTTAGGCCATCAATATAAGCGGATTTGTACTTTTCTTCAATTTGCATATAAAACTCTGCAAAGGAATTAATATTCCATATTGAAACATCTTTTTTTATTAATGAGATGCAATTAACATCACCAGAAACTAAAATTCCCAATCTTAGACCAGGCACACCATAAGATTTTGAAATACTTTTTATAATATAAAGATGTTTATTTTCATTTATAATATTTTGGTCAATCAAAGTACTATTTTCTTCCTCAGCAAAATCGACAAATGATTCATCCACTATTAATTTAATGGAATTTTCTTTAGTCCACGAAATTAATTTTAATAAATCTTTTTTATTTATATAATTCCCACTAGGATTATCAGGATTAATCAATAAAAGATTTTCAATATTCTTATCTGTAAAATAATTAATTAGATTCTCGGCACAATAACTATAACTGCTATTTGGGGGATAAAACACCTCTACATTTTTAAATCTATTAGGATATTCTTCAAATGTCGGTTTTACCAACCCCATTTTTCCTGATATTCTTTCCAACAAAATTTTTATTAACTCAGCAGCACCATTCCCAACACAAATATTTTCTTCTTTAACACTAAAATTTTTTGCGGCCAAGAGTGAATTAACTCTCATACCAGATGGATACTGTGTTAATAATTTTTTAAAATTTGCTTTTATTTCATCAATCAATTTTTGAGGGGGAAAATATGGGTTAACTAAATAACAAAAATCTAATAATTTAGGATATCTCCAATATCCGCCATATCTGTTTTGAAGCAACGAAACTCTTTCATCATTATCCGGAGTAAACATAGAAGTAGCGATGTCCAAATCTTGAATATCATCAATTTCATACCATAATTGACCATTTAATTTCTTCCCTTTTATTCCAGGATCATCTAGCATTGTTATAACTCTTAACACCTGTTCATAATACTCATTATTGCCCAAGGCACTAGAATACGCCTCTAAAAATGGAATGTAATGTGTTTCAGAGAAGTGCTTACTGAACTTATATATATTTACCGTCTTATAATATTCTTTAATTTCATTGAATTTAAAATTTTTCCCAGGTACAAATGCTTCTATACTATCGTCTTCTGATAATTTTACACATGTTCCATCCATCCAACTTTCATATTTATCTACTAATGCTAACGTTTCTCTTGGGTCTTCTAAAAGAATGTCAATTACAGAATCTTCAAAAATTAAGTCTGATTCAAATAAAAGGGTATCTTCTTGCTTAAGATATTCTTTAGCTAAAAACAATGAATAAATATTATTAGTCCTGTCATATATTTGATTATCCACATATACTATAGGTGTTTTTATATTTAACGTTCCAATAAAATCAATAAGCTTCTGACCTTCATATCCGACTACGATAACAATTTTAGATAAATGTTTGTTTTCCAATTGACGTAACATGCGTTCTATAAGCGATACTCCATTAACCTTTACCATACATTTAGTATTATTCTTGGTTAAATCCTTTAATCTTTTACCCATGCCTGCGGCTAATATTATAGCTTGCATAACTAATCTCTCCTAATCGTATACTATTTTTTTATTAATGAAAGCTTTCCATATTCTGCAGCTATTGGAGTCTTAATATTTTTATGCCATCTTATAATTTTAGGATTCAGAGCAAAAAAATACCTTTCTTTTCCTTCTTCCTGAAACTCAAGACTTGATTTTAAATCTATCCAATAAGCGTATTCTGTATCTCTATATTCCGGATGGATCATTAGTCCGCTTATAACAACAAATTTTTTACTTTCTGCATACGTAGCATTATGCGCTACTACTTTTCCATTATCTCTGATGATATAACTTCTGCCCATCCCAGTATTAATACGATCACTCAATTCGGCAGCCAATGATTCGACAGTATATACACTGCCTAATTCTTCGTCCATACATACCAACTCAGCAATATCCTTAGCATTTTCTGCTTTTGCTAATTCAATACAAACATCGCAATCAGCTAAAGCACTCTTTATCTTTTCTTTATCTATTGCTTTTCCTCTAAAAATAACGCCATATTCAGTATGATATTTTTCTGATAGATACTTTTGCAAATACACAATAATCTCTTTTCTGCCAGATATGCCATTGGGATTATATTGATTTATTAATTCTATAACGCCTTCTAAATCATAAAATCCTCTATTAGAATAGACTTGAAAGTTATTATGATATTTCATCACAACCATTCTAATGCCAATTTCATCTGTGTCATACCAAACAGACATATTGTCATTTTCTAATCCATATTTCTCAATATCAGCATACATATATAAACAGTTTTCTACATCATTATCTAAATATTCTAGAATGCTAATAATTTCATCACTATTTACAGCCTTTTTCATATCTGATACCTCTCCACAAGATAATAGTATAGGATTTAAATGTGCTGGCGGAATTTTATTCAATATACTTTTTATCAGCCATAATTTTCTATCCTTTTGCAAAACATCCCACGTTATTCTAAAGATTGTTTCATCAAAAATAATAGCAACACCTATAGGAGCATATTTCTCCAACTGTTCTATATAATCTGACAAAATATCTCTTAACTGATCAATCTTATCATTTTTGTATAAACTTATGATTTCTTTTTTCAATGGAGCATACTTTTGCCACAACCTAAACCTTTCATATGTTCTCATGGCTATTTTCCAAGCATAATTAGTAGCATACCACGATTCACTGCTGCATTTATTATTGCACCTAACTAACTTACTCCAATTATAAAAAAATTCATTTTTTACGTTTATTTTTTTTAGGCTATCCATATAATTAGTACAATTAACATTCATTGCCGCAATAATATTACCTTTTAACAGTTTACCAACGGCTTTTCCATTATTCCAGTTTCCTCTGATTTGCGGTTTAATATACTCACTATAATTTTTAGGTATTTTAAAAGCACTATCATTTAATTTGCACAATTTATATTCATTAAAATTAATAGCAGGTATATATATATGCTTGTACCAATACGTTTTTATATAACCATTAATTATTCTTCTGCAATGATCATTATGATAAATTATGTTCCATACTAACTTTTTAGTTAACTTTTTGCCAAATAAAAAGTTCGGTATCGACATTAACATTCCAGCTAATATTTTTTCCTTCGTTGTATTTATAAAGATACTTGGAAATGCTGTTGCTTCAACAGCAGCATATAATCCCATATTCAATTTATTTAACCATTTGTTTTTTCTAAAGGGCTGCATAAAAAGTACTGTTATATTAAGCCCTGAATATTTATAAAATCCCTCTTCTCGTAAATCAAAAACTACTGTATCAGTATCACCATATCTCATTGAAAAATCAGGATAATTGCTGTTGTTTTCAAAAGCTTCCAAAAACCTATTCTTTCCTAAACTTTTTGATACTGCAGTATAAAACTTCTCTCTATCCAACGGGTGTAATACTATATAGGCAGAACAACATTCTGGTGCAAAGCTTTCCAATTCGACAGCTTCGGCAGCCAAATAACCACCTAAAAAATAATTTATATTATTTTGTGCGCAAATCTTATCAAGTTCTTGAAGTAGCTTAAATATTTTACTTTGAGCTGTTTCTACTAATTCATTATATATCCTTAAATCAGGCTCTTTATCATTATATTCTTCATAATCAGAAACTTTATTTTCTGTTAAAATATCCGCAATTTCTAACCTCATCATACCATTATTAGTTAGATGATATGCTTCCTGATACAATGATAACGCTTTCTCTATGTTATTACCTTTATATTCAGCATCAGCAATAATTTTTAATAATACTGGATGTTTTAAATATATAGTTAAAGCATCATTGCATATCTTTTTGACATTTTTAATATCATTATAGTATTTTAATAATATATAGCATTGAGCAGCAATAAAATCAACATGATATGGATACTTTGGCAATACACGATCTACCAATTCTTTTATCCTAACATCATTATAGTGCTCTTCATATATTGCTATGGACAATTCCCGGGTAATCTCAATTAATTGACATACTTCTTCATATTCACTCGTATCTTTTAAATAATCACATATGCCAATAATCTTATCAGCAGTAAAATATTCCCCTTTTAAAATAAGTAACATACAAGCATAATAAACTATTTCTTTTTTAACTTCAATAGCTATCCGATCTTGAAAAAATCTGCTATTTAGCTGATATTTATAATATATATGTAAAACATCTTCTAATTTTTCAAAGCTACGACTATCATACAATTTCTTTAAATCAATACCAGCTACTTTATTTTCTATGATAAGTTTGAACAACTCAGACATCCTAAGTGTATTACAAAATTTTACACTATTTTCAAACTTAATTGCTTTGAAACGCCAATGTTTATACCTTTTAAAAGCATTTCTATATCTTAAAATATTAATATATGGCCTATAATCATTTCTGCAAACATTCATATATATATTTGGCAAAAATGTAAACCCATGATCTGCTTTGCCAGCAACATCTGGGAAATACATCCATGAATCGCCATATGTATATCTTAAATACTCTTCAACATACGTAGGCACAGGAAATAGTCTGCCATTTATCTCTTTATATTCTGGTTGCTGAAAAAATTTCTTATCCCAATATGTAGTAAACAATCCAACCTTTTGAATATATCCATCACACTCAGCCCCAGAATATAATAATTTTTTCTCCAATTGTTTTATAATTTTCTCTTTTCCAATATATTCACAAATTTTTTTATAAAATTTATACTTGGTATAGTTCGAACTTCTGTTAACAACATAATAATCGCTTCTAATCTCTGTTAATAATTTTAAATTTTCAGAATGTTTATTTTTACAGCAATCATCATCTTTGATAGGGTCTAAAATCATTATATCTATAAAACACCCTAATGGAAAATCAGTATATAAACCACTACGATAAAATACAGAAGTACTTGTATCTTTATACTGTGGATAAGTAAATTTATAATCCGGATATTTTTCTGGAGTGACTAAAACTCTATTCTTAAGTTTTAAACTTTCTATTATTTTACTAAATTTTTCATATTCACAACATTCCATAGCGATATCAATATCATCATCCCACGGAATAACGCCTCTATGACGTACAGCACCTATTACTGTACCGGCATGTAAATAATATCGAATATTATATTTATTACATATATCATCAATTTCACATAACAATTGATATATACAATCATGTAAAGTTTTCAAATTTAAAACCTCTCTATTATTAAATCTATCACTATAATGCATTTTGCATTGTACACACGGAATCATGTCCAGGAAAAATAACACTATTGTCATCAAGTGCCTTTATTATAGGCAATGTTTTCTCTTCATAAATCTTTCTGCTTCCTCCAGGTAACCTGGTGATAGTTTCAATTTTCGGAATCAGGCTATCTCCAGTAAAAATAAAATTATCATTCATTTTTATTATCTGACTGCCTTGCGAATGACCCGGGGCTTCTTGCATTTCAATTTTCAACGCACCGTCAAAAACCGTAAAAATATATTTATCTTTATATATTTTATCAGAACTACAAATATAATAGGGATCCCATAATTTATCTATATCTTTTTGTTCCTCTTTACTATGCCCTAAAAATAAAGCACCAAATGTCTTCGCACCATTTTTTAAACAATTACAAATATTTTTAGCACATGCCTCAGAACATATTACCTCACATGGGCATAATTCTCGTAATCTATTAACTCCAGAAATGTGATCATAATGTTCATGCGTTAATAAGATAGTACAAAACTGTGTATTATTACTTAATAGTATACTCTCAGCTTCTTCTGATATGCACGGATCAATTACTAATGCTTGGTTTTTATCAATAATCATATACATATTAGAATCTATTACTGGCATCTTAAAAACGTGTACATCATAATCAGCAATCTGATATAAGCATTTCACAAAAATCTAACCCTCCCATATCCAATACCATTGCGGCCCATGTTAAACCTGAACCAAACGCAGATAAGCAATACTTTTTATTTTTACCTTTTAATAAATCAGCGACATTATACGCTGCACATACAGGAATACAAGCACCGGAAGAATTGCCAAATTCTTCAACAATATTCATAGGTACCTTTTCGTAAGGAATACCTATTTTTTCAGCTAATTTTCTCAACATAAATTGATTAGGCTGATGAAATAAAAATTTTTCAATTTCTGATTTATCAATCTGAGCATAATTTAAAATTTCTTCAATCATAGGAGGAACCTTAGTTTGTACAAAAGTAAAAACATCAGCTCCCTGCATTGTAAGATTATTCAGAGAACGTAAGTTACCGTCATTTTCAAAATCTTTAAGTTCAGCTGTCTCTCTACTCGGTGCTAAACGGGAACCTCCAGCTGGTACTTTTAAAGCATTTCTCATCATACCATTATTATATACAATTGAGTAAATATCATTTTCAGTCTCACAAGTTTCTAAAACTGCAATACCAGCAGCATCACCAATTAAAGGATAACTGTTCCTGTCTTTCTTGGAAACAAGTTTACTTAATACATCGGCAGCAAATACAATTACTTTTTTATCTGTAATATGATCCAAAAGCATAAAACCTTCATTAAGTGCCATTAAAAAGCCGACACATCCTTGACTCATGTCAACACAAAACACATCTTCATCCAGACAAAAATGACCATGTACTATTGAACTCACTGGTGGAATAAAATGATCCGAATATGTGCAAGCTACAACAATACCACCAATTTCTTCTTTTTTCAGCCAATTATTATCTAAGATATACTGTAAACCCGCTATACACAAATCAGATGTTGCAGTACTCTCTTTAACAATTCTATGCTGCTTGAACCCCATAACTTTTTGCAAGCGCAAAGTCTGCTTAGGAGGAAAGGTATAGTTATTAACTTCATCCTCAAATTTTACAACATTCTGTGGCACAACACTTAATAATCCACTTATACGTTTATTGTGGAATATTGTTTTCATTCAATATTGCCTCCATTTTTTACTACCACTTTAGCAATTGCCTCTGCATTACAAAAATTCTCTGGCAAGATATCTAAAGCATCAATCAAAATTCCATATGTACTTTCTAACTCACTTACCAATGCAACTAAATCAAAAGAATCTAATAAGCCATCACTGATAAAATCTTGACTATTTTTAAAATCACTTTCAGGTCTTATTCCAACCAAGATATTCATTATTTTCTCCATATCTATCTATCCTTTCTCTGTACATCCAATAATTTTATACACATATTTTCCTTATTTATTAAGATACAATTGCTAAATTCATCATACACAACTTGATTTTTTTTCAACTCAGGTCTAAAATTTTCAATTAAATAATTTCTCCATGAAAATACCATACTATCCAATCTTAAATATGGCTCTCCCAACATTTTTAATACTCCATAATCCATTGCTCTTAAAAAAGCACTTATCTTATCTTCATCCCAATTTAAGTCTAAATACCCTTCATTTGGTTTTTCCCAAGAATAATGAATCGCCCCAAATTTCTCTATATTTTTTTGTTCATTAATCTTTATCATCTTATTCTTTAAAATGTCATTTACTATACTTTTAAAAGAGCTAATTGCTAATTTACTCTGTAACATCAATAACGTTAATGCAGTAAATTTATTATCTAATAAAATTTTACTTTGATATATGATATCTCCACAATCAATATCTTTACTAACTACATGCCAAGTTATACCAGTAACCTTATCTTGAGAATAAATTGCCCATGCTTCCGCAAATCTACCTTTGTGTTTTGGCAATAACGCATTATGGTAGTTTATAATTATATGATTCTTTAATATTTCTTTTTTGAATATATATATATTGCTTATACTAAAGATAACTTTACAATTGATCTTATTAATTTTATCTTCAATATTATTGTCTACATAAGAATATTTTACATTATGCAGATTATTAATATATTTTTGTAAAATCGAGATATTATTATGTTTAATTTCAAATACATATATAGTACCTTTGAAAACTTCACGCAAATAATCTATACACTTAGCTGCTACCGTTCCAGAACCAAAAACAATAATATCTTCTAAAATATCAACTTCTAATTTTTTATCCATTGATTATCCTGTCTTTCAATTTTAATCTATCAATCTTACCATTAGTATTTCTCGGTAGTTCTTGCATATAAATATATTTTGTAGGAATCATATAATTAGGCAACTCTTTTGCAATAGCTTTACGCAAGTCAGCAACTTTAAATTCTTCCTGTGCTTCATAAAAGAAAACTATTTCTCTTTTCTTATAATCGTATACAGCGCAGCCATTTTTTACAAGTTTTAAAGTATTAACTATAACATGCTCTATTTCTGCCAACTCAATTCTGTAACCAGAATGTTTTATCAAGCTGTCCTTTCTGCCCTTAAAAACAATTTCATTCCTGTCATTTACAAATACAATATCACCTGTCCTATATATTAGTTCAGGATATGCATTATTCAACGGATTTTGCACAAAAGCGGCAGCTGTTTTTTCAGGGTTATTGTAATATCCCATGGCCAAAGATGTTCCTCTTACACACAACTCCCCAGGCTCATTTTTACCAACAAGCTTATTTTCTTCATCCAAAATTAAAATATCTGTATTCCTGCATGGATGTCCTATGGGAATCGGTTCATTATCCGGTATTTCTCTATTCACAATATAATATGTGCAATCTAAAGTAATTTCTATTGGCCCATACATATTCACAAAAGTTGTGTCAGGTAAATGTTTTCTCCAAATATTGAATTGCTTTGTGGGAAATACTTCCCCTGCAAACCAAATCATTTTTAAATATGGCAAAGAAATTTTATCCAGTAATCCCATATTGGCAATATTTACCATTATTGTCGGTACCCAAAATAAATAGGTTACATGCTGCTCATTTAATAATTGTAAAATTTTTACCGGAAATGCGGCCCAAGTATCCGGAATGATAACTATTGTAGCTGATTTAGCCATAAGCATACATAATTCAAAACTATATATATCAAAAACCGCAGGAGATAAACTGCCAATGATTTCATTCTCAGTCCAAACCGTAGCCTGCATAGCCCATTCAGTAAAATCTATAAAACTTTTATGATTTAATATTACACTTTTAGGCGTACCAGTAGAGCCAGAAGTATTTATTAAACAAAGTGGGTCGGTATCTATAACCCTTTCTAAACTCTCTAACAATTCTTTATGATTATATTGACATTTTATTAAATCATTAATATCTAAAATTTGATTTTCAGTAAATATTTCTTTTAATTTAACCGAATATCTGCTATCCGTGATTATATACAGTGGTTGTACAAGCTTCAAAATATTAGATATTCTCTCAAGTGGAGTTTTAACATCTAAATTCATATAAGCATTGCCACTATATACTATACCTATATCAGCAATAATGCTCTCAATACTTTTGGGCAAAAATACTGCTATTGGTTTCTTTATAGCATTATTACTTTTTTCATTAATAGCAGTTGCTACGGAGAAAGAGGCTTGTGATAACTCAGTAAAAGTTGTTTCCCTTTCACCATCTATAACTGCTATTTTATCTTTCTTTTCTACTATAGTTTTTTCAAAATATTCCAGTATATTTTTTATCATAATTCTTCCTCCATACACTACTTAGTTACCAGTAAATGCTTCCTTAAAATATTCATCAGTTTCAATAATAGGCAATATATCTTTTCTATCAACAGTAAAATCTGCAATACCCCACGATAATCCTATACCAAATCCTGAAGATATTATTTTTAAATTTTCTTTACAGTTTTCTCTATTGCATAAATCCGCAATAGTCAACGGAATACTTACACTGCTTGTGTTACCATATCTATCCATAGAAATAGGCATTTTTTCTGGTGCCAATTTTATTTTCTTGCGTATATGCTCTAACATAAACAAATTAGCCTGATGAAATACACAGTAATCATAATCATCAATAGTTCCCCCAAAGAATTTAAAAAATTCTTTGAAACTTTTAGGAACTTGAATCAAGGCAAACTCAAATACAGCACTGCCATCCATAGTTTCTTTAATTCTGTCATAATCAAGATTATGAACATCAATCTTGACTCTGGCATTTACGCCAGGTGTTAAAATTGCACGATACCCCTCTCCATCGGCTTTCAGTAAAGTTTTTATAGTATCATTACCATTTTCCACAATAGTCGCGGAACCCGCATCGCCAAAAAGCATAGAAGTAGCTTTATCATCATTAGGACTTAAACAAGTATGTGCTTCACCACAACATAAAAGAATTCTTTTTAATGCACCAGCTTTTATCAAAGAAGCTGCAATATTAACACCATACACAAATCCGGAACATCCTAAATTAATATCAAAAACCATACAATCTTTGCTGAATCCTAATCTATGCTGTAAGACATGAGCTGTCGCAGGTCTGGCATAATCAGGTGTCTGAGTTACTAAAATCAGTCCATCAAAACTATTTTTATCATAGTCTTTATGAGCAATTATGGCTTCAGCAGCTTCGTAGCATAAATCACTGTTTGTCTGCTTATCATGAACATATCTACGCTCTTTAACACCAGTAGTACTGATAAATTTTTCTACATTTTCTTTTCCAAATGACTCTTCAAAATCATAAATGCTATCCTTATGCTTAGGCACAGCACAAGCAATACCTGTAATTTTTACTCCTTCAAAAATAGCTGTCGCCATATTTCCCTCCTATAAAGATAATTTAATAACCTGCATATACTGGAATTATACTACCAGTAATAAACTTTGCAGAATCACTAAATAAATAATTAATAGTGCTGACCGCACTTTCAACATCAATTACACCTAAATATTGCTTGTTTAATACTTTCACATCTCCGCCAACATCTAAAAAGTCATCAAACATCTCCGTTCTAACCATAGCAAATGCAACTGTATTTATTCTTATATTTCTACTAGATAATTCTAAAGCTGCCGGTATTACAAATCCATTCATTGCTGCTTTAGCTGATCCATAAATACATTGCGATATATTACCTTTCTCAGCAGCAACAGAAGATATTCCTACAATAGATGCATTCATATTTAAATTACCATTCAAACTCAAACAACGAACCATTTCTATGAAGGAAAACACATGAATTTTAAACATTTTTTCAACATAACTAATTTTAGAACTTTTTAACACTCTAGCAGTACCAATTCCAGCAGCATGACAAAAACCATCAACAGCACCGCGCTCTGCAACAATCTGTTTAATTAGGCTCTCAATCTTTTCTACTTCATTTAAATCCATAACATAGTATTTATGAAGTTCAGCATTATCCATCATAGATATGGTTTCCTGCAATCTTTCTTCATTACGCGCAATAATCGTAACTTTAGCACCTAATTTACTTGCCTGTACTGCAGCAGCTCTTCCGATACCGGAAGAGCCACCGGTAATAAGGATATGTTTACCGGTAAGCTCCATCGGATTAATCATCTCAGGCCTCCATTAAAGCCATTAAATCAGCTACAGTTTTAGCTTGCTTGATTACAGAGCCTTTAATAACTTTATCAAATTCATCATCCATCAAAGCAATAAAAGAAATTAAAGCAATGCTATCCCATTCTTCAATATCAGATAAAACAGTATCAGCCTTTAAAGTACCTGCTTCAAGCTCCATCATTTCTTCCAGCATTTCGATTTTTTTTGTTTCAGTCATTTTCATTACTCCTTTAAATCAAATTATTAAAAATCACTTGGTAAGTGATTATAATTAACTATTTATATAAGAATATTATATATGCTTCTGATAGCCAAAATCATTTGGTAAATCATAAATATTACCATATAAAACTTCAAGATATTTTTCAGCTTGATTAGGTTGTGGTAACAAGTAACTTTCAAAATTTCCTTGTTTTAATGGATATATGCATTGCTTTTCAAAGCATCTTATATAGTTAGTTAAATCTTGAGGAAACTCCATACATATAGTAAAGTAAGTTAATTCTCCCTCTTGATATAGTTTGCAAAATTTCTCTGAATACTCATTACAAATAGCAACTATTTTTTTTTCATTTTTAATATTTACAACTTCCCTATAATTATGTTCCATTGCATTTAATCCTAAGCAATGAAATAACTCTTTGCGAAGGTTATTTTGCAATATATTTCTTATTTTCCACTGTTCTTCTAATCCCTGCAAATTACTGCAATGTACCTCTTCATAGACTATTATATCAATAAAATAAGAAGAATCTTCTTTCTTTGAAAAAATTTTAGGCATAACATATATATTTTTATAGTCATACAGATATTTAAGCTCAAAAACATTATTATTAGAAAGCAAATTAGCTAAACGATTAAACTCTCGTCGTGACATAGCAATATCTATATCATCATCCCAAGGAATAAATCCACCATTTCTTATAGCACCTAACAAATTGCCACAATCAATCCAATACCCAATATGATTTTTTTTACAAAATTCATCAAACTGAACTAAGATATTGAGCAAAGATAATTGTCTCTTCCTTAAAGCGCCTTCAGCTTTTGGCAATTCTTCAAAAAACCTTTTTTTTGTTTCCGTCAAAATCTCATTTTCTTTGCGCATACAATACCAAAACATCATTTCCTGACGCTTATTCATTAATTTCATATTGTATTCCATTCTATAAAGTTGCTCTTCTATTCGCAAGGAAACCCTATATGATGGCAAAATCTTTTGTAAAAACAGTTTTATTTTATCTATCATTTTCACTTAATTTTTTCTCTTATCAATCTATAAATTTTTTTACAATAATAAAAGACCCCTATATAGCAAAGTATAAATTTAATCCGTAGAATATTATTACATTCGTTAGAAGACAAAATATATAACATATGATTTTTTATATCATTTTTACATACTATATAGAGATTGTAATATAATTTTTTTTCATTACTCTTAGAACTGTAATACTGATCACAAACTCCTAATGCTTGTATTAAAAAACCTATTTTTGAAACTTTAATATTCTTAGTACTTAAGTAATCATACCTTTCCTTAGCAATTAAATAGCAATTATAGCTCTTATAGATATTGACATCAGTAACCAAACTATTATCTCTTACTCTATAATAATACAAGTTTTTAGATAAATAATAGATAGTTTTAGCTTTTAAAAAAACTTTATGTAAAACAGCATAATCTTCCATGCAATTAATATTTTCCGGGAATGCTATCCCTTGGAATAAATCTTTTTTTATAACCTTTTGCCATAACTGACTTTGAAGTTTCTGATCTATCACTAATTCTTTTAATATTTCATCATTCTTAACATATTGGGATAATTCCCCAAAATTTTTCTTTATACATCTATTATGCTTTAAAATTGTATAATCAAATAAAATAACATCATTTTGTTGGTTTAAATATTTACTTATTTCTCTATACCAATTATTACTAATATAATCATCAGGATCAATCCATGCTATATACTGACCATTAGCTATTTTTAATCCTAAATTACGTGCAGATGATACCCCTCCATTTTTTTTATGTACAACCATAAAATTTTTATATGCGCCAGCGTACTCATCACAAATAATACCACTTCTATCTGTCGAACCATCATCTATACAAATAACTTCAACATTATCATCATTAAAATTTTGATTAACGATAGATTGAAAACATTCATTTATATATTTTTCAACATTATATACAGGAATAATTATTGATAGCAAAACCCTACATTTCATAATATTATTCTTCACTCAATTATTTTTTTTATAACTTTTACTATTTTAGTTCCAAATATTTTTCCTATAGAGATTCTTAAAATAGTTTTTATCTTCATCTTTTGATTAAACCATGATCCAGCAAAATGATGAATCGTATAGGTATTGCCGATAATCTTTATTGTTCCGTCATATATATTTTTAACACTAAAAAAATCAATATCAAATATAACAGCATCTTTAAATAATACGATAGGCGGCTTAACTAATTCTCTACAATATTTATTTTTAACGCAGGCACTCAATCTTTGTACATTAGTAGTGTAGTCATAAATATCATCATCTTGAATAAAATGAATAGCATCATATAATGATAAAAATTCAGCTATAACTTTAGAGTTTTGCTCTGCTCCTATAACAGCCGTAGACATAATATTCTCTGCTTCAAGACCTGCAAAAAATCTATGTAATAATAAATTATCCATATTTTTTACAACCTCAACATCAGTGTCTAAATAAATACCACCATATTCATATAATACTTTTAATCTCACAAAATCACTTACAAACGCCCATTTTTTTACGCTATAGGCTTCTTGGCAATAGACATTTTGATTAACATCGAAATTATCCTCATTCCATTCGATAATCTTATATTCCGGACAATATTTTTTCCAAGAATATATACATTTTTTCACATTTTCAGTTAAAGGTTGTTTACCAAACCAACAGTAATGTATTATCTTAGGAATCATATTAACTCTCTTTTATTCTATCTCTCAATGCATATCTATAAAAAACTAATCTTATATAATTAGGAACCATACGAATAACAACTCTGACCAAGATATTAAAAATAAAATAATACAAATTTATAAAACTAATTTTTAATAAATATCGCTGAAAATTGATATCCTGTTTTAAATACTTCCATCCACCTCGTCTTTTAAACATATCATTTCCAGCTCTGACATTCATTAAATATAAAGGCAAATTTGCGCCTTCATAACCTTTGCTTAACATTCTTACCCATAAATCATAATCTTCAAACCACAAAAAGTCTCTGTAATTCCCGCTTTGTATAACAGCCGATTTTTGCAATACTACTGACATATGTCTAAATGGATTTCTTTTTTTTGCATAAATTAATATTTCTTCGTTAGTACATGGCAGCTTTGTTTCTGTATCAGGTTTATACGGATTATTAGAAAATTCTCTGACCCAACTTCCAAGAATAGCTATCTCAGGATGCATCACCAAATAATTCAATTGTTTCTCAAATCTATCTGGCAAAGCAATATCATCAGTATCCATTCTGGCAATATATTCGTTATAGCAAGCCATAACACCTTCTCTCAAGGCTAATCCTAAGCCCCTATTTTCACTAAAATCTATTATTCTAAAGAGATTTTTATAATTATCTTTATAATATTTAACAACTTGGTTTAACTCATCAGTAAGCAAACCATCTTTTACAATAACAATTTCATTAGGCATTAAAGTTTGATTAACTATACTTTCTATTGCCTGTTTTAAATATTCAGGTTTTTCATTTTTATAAACGGACATTAAAACAGAAAACTTTAACACGACTTAATATGCCCCTTCGCATTTAATGACACTTTTCACAGTCCTCCATAGCAGCATAATGTCAATCCACATACTCCAATTTCTTACATACCAACTATCCATATGAACACGTTCTTCATAGGTGGTGTCACTGCGTCCATTAACTTGCCACATCCCGGTAATACCAGGTCGTACCATCAGATAATCGTCAAGGTATTCACCGTATTTTCCCAGCTCCGCCTGCACTACCGGTCTCGGTCCTACCAGGCTCATTTCCCCTTTGAGCACATTAAAAATCTGCGGCAGCTCGTCCAAGCTGGTTTTCCTTAAAAACTTGCCTATCTTAGTTACGCGCGGGTCATCCTTTAATTTAAAGTCTCTCTCCCATTCTTCTCTTGCCACAACATCTTTAGCCAAAAGCTCAGCTAACTTCTTATCTGCATCCATGCACATCGTCCGGAATTTATAGCAGCCAAAAGGCTTACCACCTTTACCGATTCGAGTATGCTTAAAAACTACTGTTCCAGGAGAATCAAAATAAATTGCTGCCGCAATAAGTAGGAGCAACGGAGATATAACAATAGTTCCCAATAAGGTACAGAAAAAGTCAAAACTGTACTTTAACCATCTATTCAGCGGACTGGCTAAATTATTTTTCAATCGTAGAAGCATTATTTTTTCATTAAAGAAACGCTCTGCTTCAATACCGCTCATCGGTATAGCAATTAAGTTAGGCACTATCGACAAATTATGGACTAAGGGCTGTACCCTGTTAACCAAGCCAATAAGCTTATTCTGCTCTAATCCAGGGGCGGCAATTACTACATTACTTATTCCTTTTTCTTTGATAATGCGCTCAACATCCTCAAAACCGCCTAAAATAGGATACTCCTTCAACTTTTCACTTTGTTCATTATCTTCTAAAATCCCTATGATCTTATATGCTTCACCGTAATTATCTCTGATTCCATCTACTAATACCTCGGCGGTTTTGCCTCCACCTATTATCAAAATAGGCATTTTAAAAATATCAAATCTACATAAAATATTTTTTATAATATATCGGAAAAAAATAATAAAACAAAATGCAAAAATACCTGTCAATAAAACAAAAAGTCTGGAAGTATTACCTGCTTCTTTCACAAAATAAAGTATTACTATGATTGCAGTCGTACCATAAAAAACAGCTGCAAAACATCTTTCCAGTACCTTCCAAAACTGCAGCCTATTCATAAAAGTCTGTTTTAAAAACATTCCGCATAAATAAAAAAACGGTATAACAAAATACATCATGAAAGGCTTTATCTTCAGATAGCTATATGTAATGAAGTAATTCCTTATATTTACAGCAATATATTCAGATAAAATAATTGCCAAATAATCACTAAAAAATAATATCACTGGTATAAATATGGTATACAGTCTATTATCATAGTTTTTATCTTTTTTCACAGCTAAACTCCACTCTTATTAATACAAACCATTGTTTATATTATTATACTACTTATTGAATATTTTGCAAACTATAATTGATTCATTGCAACAATCTCCTGACAGAACATTTTAATTAAAAAAACAAAAATAAATCCCCTTTATCATATAATTGACAAAGAAGATTTATTTTATGCTCAACAATATTTATCTTGATTTAAATTTTCTGACAAAACGACCAAACATCCCAAAATTAACCAATAAGCCTTGACAACAGCCGAATTACCAAAATTGAATTCCGTAAATCCTTGCAAAAGCAAAGTTATAGTAACTGCGCAAATTGCCAGTGAATATATATTTTTTGAGTTTAAGAACTTTCTAAAATTATGCCCGATGATATAAGCAAACATTGTTATAAAACCAGCAAAACCAATTATGCCGTTTTCTGCTAACATCTGCATAAAATTATTATGAGCATGTTCTAAATTGGGCTCTTTAGCTTTCGGAGAAATATACTTTTGCTGGTAATTATCTTTATACTGTCCTAACCCCACACCAAGAGCAGGATGATCTTTAAACATATTCCAGGCACTGTTCCACATCAACAGTCTTTCTGAATTAGACTGATATCTGTTGTTCGTAATAGTACTCATTCTGTGCATAAAAGCAGCATTGTTCACTAATATACCGCTGCATAATGCTATCATAACTATCCCTATAAGAAGATTTCTCTTATTTTTAAACATATAATAAAGCAATAGTATACCTGATGTAATTGCAACCGCAATCCATGCGCCACGAGTCCCGTTAAAAATCAATGCGACGCATCCCGCTAAAAATATTATAGCTGATATATACTTGTATTTAATGCCAAATAAATTATCAAAATATCCTATCAGGAATAATGGCAAATACATACATAAGTACCCGGCAAAGGTCATCGGGTGCCCGAAAAAACCTGCAGCTCTTCCATCGCCACTTAAGCCTTGATATATAAGGCACAATATTCCTACAGAAATGCCAAGGCACGAAACTTTCAATATATTCAGGCTTTTATTCCGCTCTGTAATCATAGTCGTGATAACGATAAATGGCATAAAACGCCATATCCACATATCGGCCCACCGTTTTAAACCATATATCATATTGCCGCTAAATAAAGCTGATAATAGCATTGTCAGAATAAAAAAAGCTATTACCCGATAATAATTTTTTATATTTATATCTATAGTTATCTTTTTTCTATATGAATATATAAATAAAAATAAAACTGCAATACCTAAAAAGATATTTCCAGCAGCAATAGATATAAAAGATACTAAAGCAAACAAGTATAAAATTATATAATTTACTTTTTCCATGTCCAAAACCATCTCTTCATAATAAAAAACATTACTTATGTTCTACAAATTCTATTATACTTTTATGCCATGATTGTAATGTTTTAAATCCATTCCTAATTAAATTTTCTTTACTCATCATGCTATTTTTAGGTCTTTTAGCTTTTGTCGGATATTCAGATGACGTAATACGATTAACCTTTACCTCCATACCTGCAGCCTTAAAAATTTCTTCAGCAAATTCTGCCCAACTACATTCTCCTTCATTGGTAGCATGATAAATACCATATTTATCAGTTTGTATCATATCTACCAATAATTTTGCTAAATCTGCCGTATACGTCGGACTGCCAATTTGATCATCTACCACACTCAGTTCTTTTTTTTCTTTTCCTAATCTAAGCATAGTTTTCACAAAATTATTGCCATGATCTCCAAAAACCCAAGATATGCGTACAATAAAATATTTGTCTAATATTTCTTGGACAGCGCGTTCTCCTTCTAATTTTGTTTGGCCATAGACATTGATAGGATTAGGTTCATCATCTATTTCATAATAGCTATCTTTTTCTCCATCAAAAACATAATCTGTACTGATATACATCATTTTTGCATCTATTTTTTTACAGATTTTAGCTATATTTTCTGTAGCATCAACATTAACCGCTTTACAAAGCTCTTTCTCATCTTCAGCTTTATCAACAGCTGTATATGCAGCACAATGTATTACAACATCTGGATGATATGCGATTATAAATTTTTCTGTTCCAGTAAAATCACATAAGTCAAAATCATTTCTTGTAGCTCCGTAATATTCAATATTACGCAATTTTAACTCTTTTACAACATCATATCCTAACTGCCCATTAGCACCAGTAACTAAAACTTTCATCTCTACTTACCTATTTCCATACATTTTTTCATAATAATTTTGATATTCACCATTAATAATATTTTGCCACCACTCTTTATTGTCCAAATACCATTGAATAGTTTTTTTGATGCCATCAGCAAATTTCGTTTCCGGCAACCAACCTAATTCATTATGTATTTTAGTGGGATCAATAGCATAACGCATATCATGACCTTTTCTATCAGCAACATAAGTTATCAGACTCTCCGGCTTATTTAATTCTTTACAAATCAGTTTAACAATATCGATATTGCGCATTTCGTTATGTCCGCCAATATTATATACTTCTCCAACTCGACCTTTATGGACAATCAAGTCTATAGCCTTGCAATGATCTTCTACATACAGCCAATCTCTAACATTGATACCTTCTCCATATACAGGCAACGGCTTATCGTTTAAAGCATTAACAATCATTAAAGGTATCAACTTTTCTGGGAAATGATACGGCCCATAATTATTGGAACAACGAGAAATGCTAATAGGCAGTCCATAAGTTCTGTAATAGGCATGCACTAATAAATCTGCGGCTGCTTTAGAGCTGCTGTACGGCGAGCTGGTATGTATTGGTGTTTCTTCCGTGAAAAACAAGTCTGGTCTGTCTAAAGGTAAATCACCATAAACTTCATCAGTAGAAACCTGATGATAACGCTTAATACCATATTTACGGCAGGCGTCCATTAAAACAGATGTACCTACAATATTAGTCTGCAAAAAAATGCCCGGATCTTCAATAGAACGGTCAACATGACTTTCCGCTGCAAAGTTAACAACAATATCTGGTTTTTCTTCTTCAAATAATTTATAAACTGCTTCTCTATCACAAATATCTGTTTTAACAAATCTAAAATTAATATTCTCCATTACACTTGCTAAAGTAGATAAATTACCAGCATAAGTCAGTTTATCTAAACAAATAATCTTATATTCAGGATGTTTTTTTAACATGTAAAAAATAAAATTACTGCCAATAAATCCGGCTCCGCCAGTTACTATAATTTTCATCATATATCATTCCTCGCCTAACAAAAAATAATTTTGCAACCTGTTACCCAAAATCTCCCAGGAAAAATTTTTATCCACAAATCTGGCTGCAATCTGTCCTTTGCTAATACAATCAGGATATTTAGCAATTACTTTCTCAATAGCTTGAATTAGCATTTCAATATTCTCATTTTCAATAATAATCCCATATTCTTTTTTGACAATTTCATCTGCACCGGCAAAACAGTCTGTTATAATTGGAAAGCATGAAAAATGCAATGCTTCCTGTATAACCAAAGAAAAGCCTTCAAACCTGGAAGGTAAAACAAAAATACTTGATCTTGCATAAATTTCATATAACTTTCCTTTATCTGCTATGTTACCAGTAATTATAACTCTATCTCTATAAAATTCATCTGAATCTATCTTCTTATCTAACCACACTTTAAATTCATCAGTTAATGGCCCTACCAAAAATAATTTCCACTCGGATATTTTTTCTTTATTTACCGCAAAAAAAGAATTGATTAACATTTCAGTATTTTTTTGATAAGTACCTAATCTACCAACCGTTAAAATGATTTTCTCTTTTTTTATATCTGTATCAAAATTACCTAAATCATTAAAAAAACCATTTGGTAAATACTTTACTTTATTACTAAATTTAGGAAGTTTATTTAAACACTGCACATATTTGGAAGCCTCAACAGTAAATAAAGATACACTCTCCCATTTTCCCCCCCGGATGTTCTTTTGTTCTTTATAAAAGCCTTCTCGCCCCATATCCAATTTAACATAAGTAATAATATTGGGATTAGCTTTTTTGGCAAGCCAACAAAGAGATCTAATGAATTTATGACAATGATAAAAATTTATCACGTCATATTTAGGCGCATTTCTCCACACATACTTGATAACTTGAAAGTATTTGTAATATCTTAATTTTAATTTGCACAATATTTTAGGATAATGAATAGTATCAAGTTTGACATATTTCTCATAATCTTGATTATGAATAATCCCATTAACATCATTATAGGCAAAAGTTGCCTGCCAACCGCAATACTTGGCTAAAGCATAAGGTATACCGCCAACATCTTTATATAAGTGTACTTCGCCTGCATCATCATACCAGAACATAGTTAGAATTCTTTTTTTCATCATAAACACCTTATATCTTATATTATAAACTTAAAATTCATTAACATACTTTAACAATGGATTTACTTTATCCTTTTCAGATAATATCGGAGCTGTTACTCCCCATTCAACACCAATATCAGGATCATTCCATCTTATGCCGCCTTCTGCTTCAGGTGCATAATAATTATCTGCTTTATATAAAAACTCTACATCATCTGTCAAAGTAACAAAACCATGTCCAAACCCACGCGGTATTAAAAGCTGTTTTTTGTTTTCAGCACTCAGTTCAACCGCTACCCACTGTTTAAAAGTAGGGCTATCCTGACGTAAATCTACAGCAACATCCAATACTGCTCCTTTTACGCAACGGACAAGCTTAGCCTGAGCATTATCACCTTTTTGAAAATGAATACCACGCAAAGTGCCTTTCACCGTACTTTTAGAGTGATTATCCTGTACAAAATCATAATCATAACCTGCTACAGCCATTTTAGCCTTATTCCAGCTTTCCATAAAAAAACCTCTGTTATCGCCAAAAACATCAGGTATAACGATAACTACGCCATCTAATTTTGTTTTGATTATTTCCATTATCTATAACCACCTAATTTATATTTAATATTTAATCTTACCATCTGCTACTTTTTGTAAATATGCTCCGTAAGGTGCCTTTCCATATTTTTCAGCACTTTCTAATAGCTGTTCTTTATTTATCCAGTCATTATGATAGGCAATTTCTTCCAATATTGCTATAGCAATACCAGTCCTTGTTTCTACCGCTTTTACAAATTCGGCAGCATCATGCAAGCTTTCTACCGTACCTGTATCAAGCCAAGCATAGCCTCTTCCTAAAGTTACAACTTTAAGCTTATTCTCTTTCAAATAAATTTTATTTAAATCCGTTATTTCAAGCTCTCCACGCGCAGACGGCTTGAGATTTTTTGCATATTCACATACTTTACTATCATAAAAATATAATCCTGTTACCGCATAATTACTTTTAGGCTGTACAGGTTTTTCTTCTAATGAAATTGCTTGCCCAGCTTGGTCAAATTCTACTACACCAAATCGTTCTGGATCTTCTACATAATAACCAAAGACCGTTGCTCCCTGTTCATTATTAACAGCAGCTTTTAAGTGCTGTACCAATCCTGCTCCATAAAAGATATTATCCCCTAAAATCATTGCACACCTGTCACCGGCTATAAATTCTTCACCTAAAATAAATGCCTGAGCTAATCCATCAGGAGAAGGCTGTACTTTATAGCTTAATTTTATTCCATATCTGCTGCCATCGCCTAAAAGACGTTCAAAATTAGGTAGATCCTGTGGAGTGGATATAATTAAAATATCACGTATACCTGCTAACATTAAAATGGATAAAGGATAAAAAATCATTGGTTTATCATATACTGGGAGTAATTGTTTACTTGTAACCATTGTCAGCGGATAAAGCCTTGTTCCACTGCCCCCAGCTAAAATTATACCTTTCATAAATTATCATCCTCTTTCAACTTATTACATTATATTATCAATATCTCACATTTATGGTAAAATAAATGCAGATTATTTATTAAAGGGGCCATACTAATGTCGAAATCAGTTCTCTTTATCGGTACACCTGGTATTTTACTATATTCTACCTCTATCAAAAAAGCCTTAGAAAACCTCGGCTTACAAATTTGTGAGCCAGAATATCCTAAATTTAAAGATCAAAATGCTTTGCAAAAACGTCTATCTCGCCAAAAATTTCTTTCTGATTTTTTCCATTTGCAAAATCAGAAATATATAGAAGCCTTAAACAAATACAAACCTGATTTTATTTTTGTCATCAATAATTCACGTATGAACGGCGAATTTTTACAATATGCCAACAAACAACAAGTGCCAGTATATATGTACTGTATTGATTCTATCCGATGGTGCGATAAAGCCTTAGAACATATGCAGTATTATGATGAAATATTCTCTTACGAGCCATCCGATTCTGAAATTGAATTTAGGCCAGGTAAGTTTGTAAAATTTTTGCCTTTAGGATTTGATTCTGATATATACAAGCCGAATCATTCTATCACAGACAAAGAATATGACCTTTGTTTTGTAGGGCGTCTTGATAAAAGACGTCTGTCCGTTTTAGAGAAAGCTGCTGAATACGCCTATAAAAATAATTTGAAATTTGCTGTATATACCAGTATTCAATTATTTAATATACCACATTTTTGGCTTATCCCAAAACTATTAGTACGTCGTTTAAAATACCATCTAAAATACAAACATTTAATGAAATACATCATAAACAGACCAATTATAGGCGACGAGTTAACTGCTTTATATAACAACAGCAAAATATGCTTGAATATTCATGTCGGCACTCATGCCGGTATGCATACTGGTCCCAATCCGCGCACCTTTGAACTTTTAGGCTGCCAAGCTTTTGAAATAATAGATGCCGGTCATCTTGATAAAACTATATTACAGAACAAACAACATCTTATAGAATTTACAGATGAAAATGATTTATTAGACAAAATTGACTATTATCTGCAACATTCTGATGAAAGATTAAAAATAGCAGCTGATGGTTATGACATAGCACGTTATAAATATAATCTTAGCATTCTAATGAAAGAAGTAATAAAATATACTAATCAAAGTTAGTTATATAAAAGGCAAATACATCTATTTCCCTTTTATATGCTTTTATATGCTTTTATACACATTTAATATACCATCAACACATTTTTCTATACTAAATTTATTCTGAATATACTGTTCTGCTTCTTTACCAAAAGAGTTAGCATTATTTTTATAATATTCCAAAGCTCTAAAAAGCTCTTCTACATTATTCTTCTCTACTATGCAACCAAAAGCAGCATCTATTATTATCTCTTTTTGAGCGCCACTATTAGTTGTTATCACAGGCGTTCCGCAGTAAATAGATTCACAAATTACCAAGCCAAAAGCTTCTCTGACAACAGATGGTAAAACTAGGACATCTAAACTCTTATAAAATCTTTCCATATCATCTATTTTTCCCAAGTAATGAACCTTTCCTGATATACTTTTTACTTCTATTAAATGTTGTATCGTCTGCAAATATCCTTTTTCATCAGCGCCAGCTAATAAAAGTTTAGTATTATTATATTTATCAGCAATTTTTCCAAATGCTTCCAACAAAATATCAATTCCTTTATCTTCAGCTATTCTTCCTGCATAACCGACTACATAACTCTCTTTTTCTCTCATATTATTCTGATATTTATTAAACCTACTAGTGTCAATACCATTATAAATCAAATAAAATTTTTGCTTTTCTATATCACTTAATATTTCTGTCTGTAAATCATAAACTAAATTAGAAACACAAACATAAGCATCTGTATAAGATCTTTGCCATTGATGATACAAATCATTTTTAGCTGGTAAAGCATTATGTTTAAACATAATAACCCTAGTACCTGTTATTTTTTTTAAAATTAAACACAGTAAAAGAGCATGTCCACTATGACAATTAATATATTTAATATTATTTTTCTTGATAAAAGAACTTAGTGTACTAACACTTCTCAAACCAGCTAGCGAATACAGTTCTGATACGATTACTTTAGAAACTTCACTAAATTTCTTCTGCATTCCGATATTTCTTTTATCAACAACTACATATGTTTGTAATCCTCGTTTTTTCATTTCCTTACAAACATCATAAACGTATTGTTCCCCGCCGCCCCACGTTTTTGCAATAACAATATGTATAATATTCTTGTCCATATAATCTCACCTATAATATATCTTATGCTTATATTTTATCATAGTATATTACAATATAGTAGTCACACAATGCTTTAAGTTAAGTAATAATATATCTATCTTATTGATATATTATTACAAAATTTTTATGTTATTTTGAGGAGTTTTGATCATGAATACATATTTTATCTTTATTATTTTATTATACAGTATCTCATATTTCTTTTATATCAAATTTTCTCATGGCCTTGGTCATAAAGCGCAATATCTACAGTTGCGCCGCTTTCTACCATGCGCAGTACTTGCCGTGCTTCCCATGTATGTAATTAACGCCTCTTTAACAAGCAGTTTTTATCTTGTTGATGTCTTCATCGGCTTGATGTGGATTATAACCTATCCACTTTTTTACTATCTTACCTACCATAAATCTTCTTCTGATTTTGGTTTTCATTTGGACACAGTTTTTGGTCTTTACTTTATGGGCTGGGCATTGTCCTTTAAAGCACTTTTGACATATTTTAATATTTTCCCCACAATTACACTTACTTTAGTATCATCAGCAGAATTTATAATTTTGCTTATTCCCGTTTGCCAGTGGATATACTATCAGCTTTATCATACCTGCATTAACGATGAAGGTTTAACGCTGATTTTAGAAACAGATCATAACGAAACTATAGAATTTTTTAAATCTTTACCGTTCTTTTTGCAAATTTTTACTCCTATATTGATAATAGTATCCTTTGGGGTTATTTTGTATTGTAACTTAACCTTTACTACTGTAACTCTAACTTACAACTGGCAGTTACCTGTTTTAGCTGCTGTTTTTATCTTTTTAACAGTTTATCTTTGGAATTTAAAAAAAGGTGTCTTTATTCGTACTGGTATCATAGAATTGTACTTAGATGTTAAATCATATATCAAGGAGACTGCTACCTATAAAACCAAACTTAGAGAACGCCTGCAATCCTTACGAGTCACTTTAAATAACACTGTAAAAGCACCATCAACAATTATATTAGTCATTGGTGAGTCAGCCTCCCGAGACTATATGAGTGCTTTTACTGATTATCCGAAAAACACTACTCCCTGGTTAAAGGAAATGAGTAATCATCCTAACTTTTTACTGTTTCCCAATACATACGCTTGTAAAGATCAAACTGTTCCTGTTTTAGAACATGCTCTTACTGAAGCAAATCAATATAATGACAAAAAATTTTATGAATCATGCTCTATTATAGATATTGCTAAAAAAGCTGGATATAAAACTTACTGGTTTAGCAATCAAGGTCATATAGGCAGCGCTGAAACTGCTATTACATTGGTAGCCAACACCGCCGATAAAGCAGAATGGACAAAACAAAATCTAAATCAATACCAATACGATGGAACTTTACTGGAAAACTTAAAACAAGTTAATCCCAATGAAAATAATTTTATTATTCTGCATCTAATGGGCAGTCATTTTAATTTTATAAATCGGTATCCACAGAATTTTGCTAAATTCAGCACTTCTGGCAAGTATGATTTAATCCCTAATTATCTTGACTCTCTTGCCTATACAGATTTTGTATTAAAACAAGTATTGGAATATGGTAAAAATAACTTAAATTTAGATGCTCTTGTTTATTTTTCAGACCATGCAACAATTCCTGACAAACGTCGTTCCCCAAATTTCAGCGGTTTTGCTAATGTGCGCATACCGTTTTTTACTTATCTTTCTGATGAATATATAAAAAATAATCCTGATATTTACAACAATCTGAAAAATAATCAAAATAAATATTTTACTAATGATTTAATGTATGACTTCATGTGTGGTATTTTTAATATCATTTCTAACCATTATGATGAGAAAAATAGCCTTTCTTCTCAAAATTATAAGTTTACTAAAGAATCTCTTAAAACAAATCTAGGAAATATGAAACTAAGTGATGAATACGAAAAAAGCAAAGCCATTTAGGCTTTGCTTTTTTCGTTAGTTTTCTGTAACTCATATAATTTCAAATATTTCATCAAAGTATAAATAAAATGCTGCAAGCTTGAGTACAAGCCGCTCCAGCCATCTAAAAAACCACACTGTATAATATAAGCTCTAATAAATCCATACGCAGCATGAAAAAAAGCACCACCAACACTGGTACGTTTACCTTTAGCATATACATCTTCTGCCCAGATAGAAGTATAATGTCCAGCCTTATCCAACCATTGCTGCCACGAATTATATGTATAATGCTCGATAAAACCATCTAATTGTTCTTTTGGAAAATCACATACAGGTTTTTCATGAACCTTATTCACCCAATATACACTTTTTGTCTGAAACAAACGCAATACTTCATCTGGCTTAAAAATACCATGTTGATAAGTAAAGCCAAAAGCGTGAATCTTGCGCATCATACTATATTGTTTATTTCTGTTATTCTGTAAAACTTTTTTTACAGCAGCAATCAAACTATCATTTAAACGCTCATCAGCATCCAAATACAATACCCATGCTGTATCAACATACTCTAAAGCAAAATTACGCTGTGCTGCAAAATCATTGTTCCAAGCCCTAAAAACAACTTTTGCACCATATCTTTCTGCAAATGTAACTGTATCATCTGTACTACCAGAATCCACAATTAAAACTTTATCAGCAAATTTTTTTGCATTTTCTATCGCAGCAATGATATTCTTCTCTTCATTTTTTGTTAAAATAACTGCAGTTAAATCATTCATTAGCAATTATCATCCTTTAATTTTACATGAAAAATATGTAAATGATATATAATACTCCTTGTTCACAATGCCATTAAAACTTCTTTTAAATCATCGAACTTACTGCTGTTCAAATCAAACGCACCTTTCTGCGCTGCTTCTGCTAATTTCAAACCAGCATATTTCTTCGTACCAGCCAAATAGGTACATAAGAAATGTCGGTTATGATTAACAAAACGATTTTCCTTGCCTCTGTCGTTATTTACGCTAAGCAAAAAATCTTCTGTCATATTGCGCAGATTATAATAATTGCAACACTCCGAAGTTTCCATTTTGAGGGTATCAAAAAGCACATCCTCTAAAAAGCCAGACTGCCAGCGTCCAGCTGCTGTTTTACAGGGAAAAAGGAAATATTCATAATCGGTAAAGTCTTTTAAGAATGTATGCAGCTGCGCTTTGTAAAGCTCATGTTCCCGCTCTAAACGCTTTTTCGTCGCATCAGCAAAAATAATAACCTTTTTAATTTCATCAAACCAACGCTGTTCTGTAAGCTGCTGTAAAATTTGTTCAGTTTTATTGATATTCCCGATATTAACGATTTTTACAGCGGGAATCTCTATCTGCTGCTTGCGCAAATAATCTATATATACACTGATAAACTGAGCTATATCTATATGTTCACATAATAAAATAATTTCATGGGATAACTGTTTTTTCTCTGTCATTGTCCTTTTTGTGCCAGCATCTGTTCTGCCGCCTGCACCACCTGTTCTACTGTTAATCTTGTCATACACTGCATATCATCACATTTATGTTTCATGCCGGAAGCGCATCCCATACAAGGAGGCTGTGCCGTCACGATAATAGCGTCTTTCGTATAAGGCCCATACAATTTGGGACTGGAAGGCCCATACATTGCTACGATAGGTACCTTTTGGCTGATGGCTACATGCATGGGTCCGCTGTCATTAGTAATAATCAAGCTGCAGCGGCGCATGGCAGCCGCCAGCGTGCCAATAGTAAAAGCGCCGGTTGCTACCACCGGAATCGTATGCATCTTGCTTACTGCTTCCTGCACCATCTCTTCGTCCATGGTACCGCCGAAAAAGACCGGCTTATAGCCTTTGTCCGCCAAAATATCGGCAACCTGGGCAAAACGCTCCGGCGCCCAGCGCTTCGTTACTACGGCGCTGCCGATATTGAAACCTATCAGTTTATCGCTGCCGAAAACTCCGTTTTCCCGCCAGAAATCTTCTGCCTGTCTGATATGATCTTCGCCGGGAAAAATTTCCAGACCATTATGGGAGATATTTTTAACACCCAGCTGTTCCAGAACATTAAGGTACATATCAGCAGCATGTATCGTTCTATCGAGCGGGGTAAAAATATTCCACAGCGGTTTAAACAACTTATGAGTAGTGCCTGCACGCAGCTTGGTTTTAGTTAAAGCACAGATAAACGAACAGCGCTCATTAGGATGCAGATTGATCACTACATCAAAATCCATGCCTGAAAGTTTACGAGCACAGGCAATCAGAGCCAGCAGACTATTGTCGCGGCCCTTTTTATCTATAGTGATAACTTCGTCTAAATACGGATTATGCAAAACTACATCCTTCAGTTTTTCATCTGCCAGAAAGGTGATGTGCGCATCGGGCACCGCATTCCGCAGCGCATGGATAAACGGCGTAGTCAACGTCAGGTCTCCCAGATGCATCAAGAAAGTTACCAGTATTTTTTTCCCGTTCAGCTCTACCATCATACCCTCACCAGCTTTTCTTTATAAACCTTATACACCATTGCAGGAGTAATATCATGCATACAGTGCCAATCATTACATACTTTTTTAAGACAGCCTGCACATGCTGCCGGAGTTAAAAACACCGACGCCTTATCACTGCCATAAGGGCCGGTCCTGTCGGCTTTAGTAGGCCCATACATAGCAATCAGCGGCTTTTTTAAAGCCGCCGCAAAATGCAGCGGACCCGTATCAGCACTGATATAGACGGCGCAACCCTTAATAAGCGCCGCTAATTCTCTCAGACTTGTCTGCCCTGTAAGGTCAGCTGCTGCAGGGCACATTTCCTTGATCCTGCGGCCTTTGGCCTCATCATCCGGCCCGCCGGCTAAGACGACAGCAGTGCCATCAGCAGTAATCATGGCCGCCAACTGAGCATAATATTCCACCGGCCATTCTTTAGTCTGCCACCGGGCGCCGGGAACAAAAACTACATAATCACCTGTAACATTTTGCGCAGCAAGTTTCTCTTGCACACTTTTACTTTCCGCGGTCAAATCAGGCATGGGGAATTCTACATCCTGGACATCGGCGCCTAAATAACGCGCTACATCAAGATAACGTTCTATAACATGGTCTTTACTGTGACTGCCGCAAACAGCCTTACTGATAAGGCCGCTGCCCTCGCGCATCTCACAGTAGCCAATACGGTTGCTGCAGCCGCTGATAGCTGCCAGCACGGCGCTTTTAAACAACCCCTGCATATCAATGACTAAATCAAAATGCTTGCTGTGCAGCATACTACGCATAGATAAAAAATATTTTATCTTATCACTCAAGCCCAGCTTATTGAATTTCACCTTGTCGAAATACAAGACTTCATCAATAACGGGAGGATCAGGTACAAACCCGGCAAACTGCGGATGCACCAGCCAGCTGATTTTAGCCAGCGGATACCGTTTCCGCAAAGCCGCCGCAAACGGTAAAGTATGCAGTATATCTCCCAGGGAGCTCATCTTGATAATTAAAATATTCTTATATTCCATCTTTTTTCAGCCTTTAATAATATTTTGTACAAATTGCAGCAGACTGCCGCCAGTAAATAAATAGCCTTGGATACCTGCCGCCTGAGCGGCTTCAATATCCCTCTTACTGTCGCCGATTAAAAAGCTTTGCTCTTTATCTATAGGATATTCTGCCATTGCCTTGAGAAGCATACCCGGTTTCGGTTTACGGCAAGTACATTCTACCGCATATTCTGCCACCTTGCCTTCTTTATGATGCGGGCAATAATAAAACTTTTCAATCTGTACGCCATATTTGCGCAGTTCCTGCTGCATATAAGTATGCAGACGCTGCATATCTGCCACAGTATAATAACCGCGGGCAATGCCGCTCTGATTAGTGACGACAAAAAGCTTATAACCTAAATCAGCCAGATAAGCAAGCGCCTGCGGCGCTTCGGTTATCCAATGTAAATCTTCAATCCTGTACAGATAATCAACATCTACATTCAAAACGCCGTCACGGTCTAAAAATACAGCCTTAGCCTTCATATACGTAATAACCGCCGGTTTTATCCAACAATGCGCAGTACTCCGCTACTGCTTCCTCAATATCTGTAAAGCCGCCGTCATAGCCAGCAGTCAGCAGATTAGCCGGATCCGCTTCCGTAAAGCTTTGATATTTGCCTTTCAAAACTTCCGGGAACGGAATATATTCCAGTTCCCCGCTGCCGAAGTGTTTCAGCACGCCCTTAGCCAACGTATTGAACTGATGAGCATGTCCCGTACCGCAGTTATAAATACCGCTGATTTCAGGATGATCCCAGAAATAGAAATTAACTTTGACAACGTCTTTTACATAGATAAAGTCGCGGGTTTGTTCGCCAGGCCCATAGCCGTTATATTCGCCAAAAAGACGTACTTTTTTCTCAGCTTTCCATTGGTTATACATCTGATAAACCATGGAAGCCATCTTGCCCTTATGGTTTTCCTGCGGCCCATAAACGTTAAAATAACGCAAGCCGACTACCTGGCTCTGCGCCTGCGGCAGCAGACGGCGCAGATAATTGTCGAAAAACAGCTTGGAAAAAGCGTAAACGTTCAATGCTTCCTCGCAGGCGGGCTCTTCCTTAAAGCCGTGCGCACCGCTGCCATAAGTGGAGGCGGAAGAAGCATAAAGCAGCTGAATTTTTCTGTCCAGGCAGAAATGCAGCAGGTTCTTGGTATATTCAAAATTGTTTTCCATCATATACTTACCGTTATACTCCATTGTATCGGAGCAGGCGCCTTCATGGAAAACGACGTCTATTTTTTCGTGATTAAATTTGCCTGCCTTCAAAGCATCAGCAAAGGCATATTTATCCATATAATCCATAACTTTAAGGCCCTGGATATTTTTAAATTTAACCATATTGGTCAGATTATCTACAACTAAAATATCATCACGGCCGCGGTCGTTTAATCCTTTGACAATATTACTGCCGATAAAGCCGGCACCGCCGGTAACAATAATCATAATTTACCCTCCTTAACCATACGGGCAATTTTTTCCACGACGCCAGTTGTGGAATAACCCTCTTCAAAATCTATAATCTGCACTTCTCCGGCATATTCTCTGCCGGCAACCTCTTCCGGTCTATAATCGCCGCCTTTCACAAGGATATCCGGCCGGATTTTTTCAATCAGCTCCGTCGGCGTATCCTGGTCAAACAGCACTACTGCATCCACGCAGGCTAAAGCTGCCAACACCCTGGCACGGTCCAGTTCATGTACCAACGGACGCGTTTCACCTTTCAAACGTTTAACCGATGCATCTGTATTGAGTCCGACGATAAGATGCTTACCAAGCCGTGCAGCTTTTTCCAGATAAGAAACATGTCCAACATGAAGGATGTCAAAGCACCCGTTGGTAAAGACTATCTTTTCGCCGCAGGCTTTCCAGGTTGCCGCAAGAGAACTTATTTCCTGCCAGCTGAGCGTGCGATAACCGCGTCCCTGTTTGCGATCTTCCGCTAATAAGTCCTTGAGCAATTCATCGCGGTGCACAGGATAAGTGCCAACCTTGGCTACTACAATGCCCGCTGCTCTGTTGGCAAGATAGATTGCGTCTTCCAAAGAAACCTTTCCTGCTGCTGCTGCCAAAAGTGTTGCCGCTACCGTATCGCCCGCGCCGGAAACATCAAAAACCTCTATAGCAGACGCGGGACTGTGCAGCACCTGGCTGCCGTTAATCAGACTCATACCTTTTTCACTGCGGGTTACGACCACATTGCCGATATTAAACTGCTGCCTGGCACTACGCGCCATTTCTACTACGGCTGCATCTTCATTCTCACGTTGGCAGCCCGCTGCCTCACACATTTCTTTCAGATTCGGCGTAATAAAATCACAGCCGCTGTATTTGCTCCAATCAGCACCCTTAGGATCGATCAGGACGGGAATATTATACGCCTTGCCCTGTTTAATGACCCATTGGCAGAAGCTGTCAGAACAAACTCCTTTGGCATAATCGGAAACAATAATGCCATCCAGTCCGTCATCCAGCAGATTCTCTAACCAGTTGCTCAGCGCCGCGATTTCTTCCGGATACAGATCGCCTGTTTCTTCAAAATCAAGACGCAGCATCTGCTGATTACCGCCTAAAACACGCAGCTTGGTGATAGTCTTTCTTTTATTGCTGCTGACTAAGCCGCTATGATTGATACCTGCATCGTCCATCAGCTTTTCCAGCAGGCTGCGGTTTTCGTCATCGCCGGTAACGCCGCCCATATAGACTTTGCATTCCAGATGGGCCAGATTTGCCGCCACATTGGCAGCTCCGCCCAATACGGACTTAATGCTGTTAATTTTAGTCACCGGCACCGGCGCTTCCGGCGAAATACGTTTAACTTCACCGTGAAAATATCTGTCCAGCATCACGTCGCCGATAACGGCAATTTTCAGCTGCTGTATTTTTTCGGTTAAGAAAGTCGTCGCAGCAAAGCCTGCCATATCATTCACCATCCACCAATTCACATAAAATGTGTCCAATCAAAATATGCATTTCCTGCGCTCTGGCTGTTACCTGAGCAGGTACTGCAATACATTCATCACAAATCTGTGCCAGCCTTCCGCCGCCGGCTGCCGTCATACCAACACAATACATACCTTTGTCTTGAGCCAACTCTACAGCCTGCACCACATTAGGACTGTTGCCACTGGTAGATATGCCTACCAATACGTCGCCAGCCTGGCCAAGTGCTTCCACCTGGCGGGCAAAAACGCGGTCAAAGCCATAATCGTTGCCTACAGCCGTCAGAATAGAAGTATCTACAGTAAGAGCAAGCGCAGGCAGTCCCTGTCTTTCTTTCTGAAAGCGGCCGACGAATTCTGCCGCCAGATGCTGGCTGTCAGCTGCGCTGCCGCCGTTGCCGCAGAACAGGACTTTATTACCTTTTGCCAGCGCTTCTTTTACTTTAGCAGCAATACGTTCAATCTGCTGTAAAATATCGCTCTGCATGACAGCATCAGCTACTGCTAAATGCTCTTCAAAGCGTTGCTTGATAATAGTTTTCATACTATACCTCATTACCAGTTCAGGAAATAATATTTTACTCTGAAGGTATCATCGTTATCATAAATTTCTTTTTCATACTCAAATTCAATAGCCCAGCAGCAGAAACGATGTAGCCAGCGATAATCAGTTTCATACTGTTTGCCTTTTTCTAAATCAAATCTGTTGATAATAGAAAAGGTATTTTTATCATCAGGCCTATACTGGATACCGTTACGTAATTCTTTTGCCATATCCGGCTGTCCTAAATCAAATAAGCTGCTGGTTTCATCTTCCTGATAATAACCTACCCAAGTCCGCCATTTATCGCTGATTTTCTGCCCTAAAGTAGCATAATACATATTGGTAGAACGTAAATCGCCAGTCCTGCTTTCATGTACCCATTTCTTACCCACTGTAAGGTTTAAAACTGTATTTTTAGAATTAAATAGATAAATAGGATCATGGTTTAAGTACGCTGCATATTCTGTATGCCAGCTTTTTACGCCATTGCTTTCTCTTTTCCATAAGCCATGCTCAAAATAAGCGCTATAAGTCAAAGGAAGATTATCTGCTATACGATGACGTTTATAATCAAACCGCCAGTTAGTTTCTTTTTCATACCAATAATCGTCTTCCTCTTCCCAGCCCGACTTCCAGGACAGCTTAAAATTACGCTCATTATGCTCAACTTCATATATGGGCTTAAAGCCTGCTCTGGAATAATCAGCAATATCTGCTCTAAGAATTGTTTTATCAGAAAATGGTTTTTCTATTTCCAGTTTAGCATAAAAACCATTGTCTTTACCGTCCCAACCAACTCTGGGCATAATACGTTCTTCGCTCTTATCGCTCAAATTATTCTCCCAGCGGTCACGGGAATAGATATGCTTACCTTTGACAAAGACTTGTACATCTTTGGCAACCATTTTTTCTTTGGGGTAAATCTCAAAAGTCTTAGCTTTTATAGATAAGCAGGGAGGATGTTTTACCGCCGGACACCTGGTAGTAATCCCGCCCTGATCAACAACCATTTTATCTGGATAAATAGTTGCATGCGGCGCTTCAAAATAGTCCTTTTGCCCTTTACCGTAAATTTCCTTTATTTCACCTGTCTTGGTATTAAAATTATAATGAACCCATTTCCCGTTCATCCTCGTTCCAGGCTCGACAACAGTGCCGCCCTCATCCAACCATATATCGCCTGTTTTCATATTACCTACGGCCTTTACCGTCTCTAAGCGTTCCGTTCCCTGGGTAACCACAACATGACCGGTGACGTAAAAATCACCGCTGGTATTATCATATTCAGCATGATCGCCAGTTAAATGTATCGGTAAAACTTCTTTCTTCTCACGGTCGCTTTTTTCCACCACGTCTGAACTTTCCTTGTTTTCATCAAAAACAGGACTTTCATAAACAGCATCGCCTTGATTATCGAACTGCGCTGCATAGGTAGGCAGACAAATGCCCAGTGTTAAAGCCGTTGCTAAAATCAGTTTATTCATAGAATATCTCCTTTAATAAAAAGCATACAAATATCCAGTTAATATTATATCATAAAAAAATAAAAAGCTCACTTTTCAGTGAGCTTTTTCTGATTTTTTTAGAAGCCTTGATAAACTACGCCCTGAATAGACGTATCAGCAGTAGTCTGCACAAATGTTTTACTGCCTACAGGAATGGTTACAGACTTGCCTTTTACAAACGCGCCGCCTACCGCGCCGATAGGTCCAAGGATAATCATACCGCCGATAGTAACGCCAGCCGCACCGGCAATAGATTCAGCCTGCTGTTTGGCAAGATCACCGACAAAGATAGCTACAGTAGTACCATCCACAGCATAAATATTAGTAAAGTCAATATCTATTCTGGCATCTTTACCAAAAATCCCAGGCTGTACGACCTTTTTCACCTTGCCTACGCCGGTAGCGCCTTTAGGAAGGACAAGCACATCATTGACATATAAGTTATCTGCTGCCTTAAAATATACAGGATCGCCTTCGCGGCTCATCTTGCTGGAAAGTTCCTGAGTAAATTCGATCTGCAGCACAGAATCTTTAGGCAATACAACTTCTTGTACCGGCACGACGCCGTCCTCATAAGAAGCAAGTTTCAGCAGTTCTTCCAGTCTTCCCGAAAGAGAACCTTCCATTACCTTGCCGTTTAACAGTCTTTCTACTGCTTCAATACGGGATTTTGCCGGTCCGCCGGACATACTCTCGTTAAAACGCCATTCCACCACATTAAGGCGGGTAGCAAAAGATGCTTCACCATTGGAGGGCGATCCCTCCAGATAGTCATACATGTTGTCAATACGATCTAAAATCGGATCGGCCGTAACAGTACCATAAACATCATCTTCAATACTGTCCATACGCTGAATCAGAGAACCACTTTGCTCTGTACCGTACAGCATTTTTTCCATAGAAGTAATTTTATCAGCTGCCGGTACAGAAATATTATCTTCTGCAAAAGCCGGCATGACTGCAGTCAAGCAGAAAATGAAAGTCATTAGAAGTGACAGGATGCGCTTTTTCATTTTAATCCCTCCATAAGGAAATATTATATCATTATTGTAACATACATTCAGTAGAAAATACAGTTTTACACAAAATGTATACAAATTTTAACTGCTTTATTTTTGATAAGCAGCCAAAGTATTTTTTATCGAATCCGTTATTTCGTCCATTTTAGCAAAACGTCGACGATGTTGGGCACGTTTGGAGGGCTTCAGTTCTTCCATAGATTTACGGTATTCTTCCACCGGCAACCTGTAAAAACGCTTGTCTTCACACTGTACGCCTTCACACTCCTGCCAAAACTCGTCTAAAGATGTTTTCAGTTTACGGTCACGACGAATATGATTCATAGCATAATAGCCTTCATTAGCTACGGCATAGATATGCTTTACGCCCATACATGCTGCTGCGCTGCGCAACCCGTAAAAAATCAGATTCTTGGTCCTGTAGCCATAAAAAGCCTTTGTAAGACCTTTGATAATCTCGCTGCCGTTGGGAGTCCCCTGCAACGCGCCAATGAAAAGAGAAGCTTCCTTATCTTTATTATGTCCAATCCAGAACATTATCTGGTACAACTCTTCACCTTCATAGTTTAGCACTAAAGACAGACACCCTTCCTTGCGCTGGCCACCATGAAACCATAAATCCATTCCTAACGGTTTATCCTGATAAATGTCTTCCCAAATCCGCAGACGTTGGCTATCAGAATACAGTTTTTCCATAAACTCAGGTTTAAACTGTTCTTCCAAATACATGATATGATTTTTTACCAAATCTACCCGTTCAGCCCATTTAGAGTTTTTATAAAAGAAAGAACGTGTTACCTGCTCCACAAAAGACGGCGTCCCGCGCAGCATTTTCTGCCGCAGAGCATTTGCTGCAAAAAAGCTTAAAATATCGTCCATATACCGAGTATGCAGATGGCAACGCGTCATAAAGACAACATAGCGTTTAAACTCTTTTAAAATATGCGTCTTATACAAGCTTTTACCCACATATTGCAAAATTTCCTTATCCATAAAGTACCTCGCTCTAAAATCTTATAGCATAATTATAACATAAAAACTCCCGTTATTCAGCAATAACGGGAGTTTTCCAATATTTTACTGTGCCTTTAAAGCTTTCTCTATTTCCAGACGTACTTGGCGGCCCCACTGTTCATTAAGCCAATCCCAACGGGATGTCACAGCTTCCGGCGCTCTGGCGCTGGAGTTGATTTTATGACTGTACACTTTATCAGTGATAGCATTATAAGCTACTGCCTGCCCCTGCAATTTCAGAATAAGCGTCCTTTCTTCTGAAGAAGCCCTTACGGTCTTGCTCAGCTCGTCAAGCTGCATGGCAATAACTATATCCACACCGCCGTCAACGGCGATACTGCGCATCTGAGCAGCACTTGGCAGCTTACCATCAAGCTGCTCAGCAGCTATCGCAGCGGTCAATTTATCATTTTCTACCAAGACAAACCCCTGCTGCCTTTTTAAAGTTCCTAAAGCCTCCTTATAAAACACCTGATTAGCCAGTTCATTATCAGTGTTGTTTATCAACGGCAATAAGGCAACGGTTGCAGCCTCTGCAGCGCCAAAACAGGGAACAGTCAGGCACACAGCTAACAACGACATCATAAGATAACGTACAATTTTTTTCATGCCAACACATCCTTCAAAATATTATTTAGTATATTTTATCATAGCTCCAAGGCAGAAAACAATATTAAAACAAAAAGCAGGACAGCTAACAGCTATCCTGCCTCTTTGTAAACAATTATTTGCCGGATAAAATACGATCCATTTCCAGTCTTACACTGCGGCCCCATTCTTCATGTACCCAGTCCCAACGAGCGGTTACAGCTTCAGGAACAGTTTTATCGCTGTAAATTCTGTGTTTATAGAATTCACCGGTCAATCTGTTATAGGCAACAGCATATCCCTGCAAATCAAGCTGCAGTTTGTTTTCTTCACTGGACATAATAACATTATCTTCTAGGGTGTCAAGCTGCATAGCAATTACGATATCTACATCGCCGTCTTTAGCAATAGCACGTAAAGCATTTTCACTCGGCAGAGTACCAGCTGCAGTTTCTTTTTCAATAACAGCAGTCAGCTTGTCATTTTCTACCATAACAAAGCCCCTTTTGCTGTTTAAAACAGCCATTGCCTGTTTGTAAAACACCTGGTTAGCCAGGTCATCTCCCTGCACATTGTTTGCCAGCGGCAGCAAAGCAACTGTTGCAGCCTCTGCAGCGTTAATGCCGGGAATGGCAAAGCATACTGCCATTACAGCCATTACTAAATAACGTAAAACTTTTTTCATTATAATTCCTCCCAGAAAAGCAAATTTATATGTATATATCTTACCATATTTCCCTAAAAAATACACTATATTTTATTAGTGAAAAATAAAAAACAGAACGGCATAAACCGTTCTGTTTTTTCATATATATTTAGAACAGGAAAGTCAAATCACTCCAGATGATTTGATCATCCTTCTTACTGTCCATCTTGCTTTCAGTATCATAATATGCTACCGTACCAACAATATTTTTCGCAAAAGCATAATTTGCTGCCACACCGTAGCCTTTAAAACCTTCAAGACCAAAAGTATTAGCGTCAGTGGTATGCGCACCCGCTAAATAAGTCTGGCCTCCCTGGTTATAGTATTTTGCCCACAGGCCCCAGCTGCCAGCTTCATCAGCCTGAGCGCCTTTATAAGCTATACCAAGCACGTAACCGTTATCACCTACGACAGCTTTTTTCCCTTGACCATCTTGCATGTCGCCTTTCAAATACATACCGTCCAAAGTAACATCGCCAATGTTATACGCAGCACCTGCATACCAGATATCATTGTCCATCCCAGTCTTTTTACCAGTACTGTACATATCTTTGAAATTGATATAGCCGCCCATTAAATTCAAACCATGACCTAATTCAGCATGGACTTCTGCACCGGCATAATTACCATAAGAGCCTTTTTCATCTTCAAACTCAAAATCTGTACCTTTGCCGGCAAACCCGGTAATCTGTACTTTATCGCCATAAGTTACCTGCACACCGTCAGCATTGGTATCATAAATATTACCGTCAGCAACATACAGATTGTAACGTCCGGCAGTCACATCCAAGCCGCCTAATCTGCCTTCCAGATAAGCACGTTTAAAGCTCGTTCCTTCGTCGCCATTGTCATTGCCGAAATCCTGGGTATTTTCAACCATGCCAGTATAGCTCCAGTTATCATTCACTTGTCCGTTTACCCAGATACGGGAACGCAAGTCGTTAGTATAACCTTCTGCATGGGAATCAGCATAACGGTAACGTACTTCCCCAGTAATCTTGACATTATCAGACTTTTCTTCCAATTTGGCTACACGTACACCCAAAGAGTCCAGCTCTTCTGCAAATTCTGCTGCAAGTTTATCAACATCAGCGCCTTTTGCCATTGCTTTTGCTACAATCTGCGCCATTTCATAGCGGGTCATCAGTTTATCTCCGCCATAGGTGCCGTCAGGGTAGCCATCAACTACGCCAGCTGCAGCAAGTTTGTTTACGCTGTCATATGCCCAATGTCCAGCCGGTACGTCAGAGAACGGATTTGCAGCGTATGCAGATGCAGTTACGCCGAGAGCCATAGCCATTGCAAGTACTAAAGATTTTTTCATGTCTATTTCCTACCACGGAAAATAAATTTAGCTTTTGCGCAGCTTACCGAAAAAATCTTTAAAAAATTCTTTACCTGCAAGAGTTGCCTTGTTTCCTCTGCTAAAAAAATTTCTTTTGATTTCATCAGTTACCTGTGCAAAATCTATATTCAGAGAATAGCATATTTTTTACATTTTTGCAACAAATTCTTCATATTTTCCAAGTCATTTTTACTTATTTTAATTTAATTATATAAATTAGACACTTTTATCGAGTTTTTGTTTTTTATTTTAATATTATTGTTTTTATTTTTACTACGAACATTTCTTGCACCAAGTATAAATATTTATTTTAATTCAATATATCAGACAAGATTATTTTAATAGTATATACATGACTATATACAGATACTTCCAAACAAAACAGTCTTGTCTTAATTAAAGTACAAAAAAGGGACAGCATACGCTGTCCCTTTAAAGTTTGTTTGAATTTGAAGTTGTTTACTAATCGTAAGATTAGAAAGTGAATACAACTTGAGTCCACAGAGTTTCTGCGTCAACGCTGCCTTCTTTAGATTCGAGGTCATACCATTCAACTTGGCCTACGATGTTCTTAGCAAAGGTATAGTTAGCAAATACGCTGTAACCTTTGAAACCTTCATAAGCAGCGGTTCTCAAGCTATCTGCTTTACCATTCATGGTATGATCGATATAAGTGCTCATACCTTGATCATAGTATTTAGCAACTAAGCCCCAGCTGCCAGGATCGGAAGCTTTAGCTCCTTTGTAGGAAGCAGTGATTACATAACCGTCATCAGAACCATTGTAACCGTCTTGGTCACCATTCAGATACAAAGCACCCAGTTTTACATTCTTATCAAATGCATAGTCAGCGCCAACAGCCCAAATGGTATCATCTACGTCTTCAACTTCTTTTACATTGGAGAAGTCATAGTAACCAGCCATCAAACCAAGTTTACTCAGTTTGCCGCTTACTTCTGCATACCAAGTTTCATCAGCATTGTATTTACTTTTATCAGTTTTATTTTGATGAGCTTCACCATAACCAGCAGTCAATTTAACATCTTTACCATAAGAAAGCTGTACGCCATCAAAACGAGTATCATATACGTTCTTATCGCCTAATTGCAGGTTATAACGGCCAGCTTGTACTTTTACGCCGCCCAGTTTACCGTTTACATAAGCACGTTGGAACTCAGTATTTTCCTCGCCTTGATCGTTACCAAAATCTTGTTCGTTTTGAATCATGCCAGTGTAGGTCCAATCATCATTGATTTGGCCATTAATCCAGATACGGGAACGCAGTTTAGTTTCCCATCCGTCCAAACCAGCAGTATCTCCATCAGTGTCAGCATAATGATAACGGATTTCGCCGGTAATCTTTACATTGTCAGCTTTCTTTTCCAGGTTAGCTACGCGAACACCGAGGGTATCCAGTTCGTCAGCAAATTCTGCTGCCAGTTTGTCTACGTCAGCGCCTTTTGCCATTGCTTTTGCTACGATTTGTGCCATTTCATAGCGGGTCATCAGTTTGTCTCCGCCATAAGTGCCGTCAGGATAACCGTCTACTACGCCAGCTTCAACCAGTTTGTTTACGCTGTCATATGCCCAGTGTCCAGCCGGTACGTCAGAGAACGGATTTGCAGCGTATGCGGAAGCAGTTACGCCGAGAGCCATAGCCATTGCGAGTACTAAAGATTTTTTCATGTCAATTTCCTCCTCTTGGATAGAGATATTTATTTTTATAAAATCTCCTGCCAAAGAAGTCCCGCCCGCAAAAGCCTGTAAGAGTTGCCTTGTTTCCTCTACTGTTCTGCCAGCTTCATATCCTTGTCAAGAAATCCTATAAACCAAGAAATGTGTAAAATAGATATTTTTGCGAGTTATTTTACAGTCATATTATAACTCGTCATTTTTCAAAAAGCAAGCAAATAATTCATCATCAAAAAATTCTGAAAACTTTCTTCATGTTAACAAAATATAGTATTTATGGGAGGATGCGCAACTTTTCATGTGTATATCTTGTTTATCCTCCTTATCTCTGACTAATCAGTCCGTAAAAAATTGTTACTTTTTTCTTGCTACCAAAAACTTGCTGCTTACATAAAAGCATAAATTCATTGACTGATATTTTATTTTATTATATAATAAATTTCTAATGGAGAGGTGGCCGAGTGGTTGAAGGCTCTAGTCTTGAAAACTAGCGAGGTGCAAGCCTCCGTGGGTTCGAATCCCACCCTCTCCGCCAAAAATTTTACAAATAACAGTTGCCAAAACAAAAAATATCAGCTATAATAAACAAGTAGTCTTACGGAGTGGTACTCAAGCTGGCTGAAGAGGACGGTTTGCTAAATCGTTAGACGGTTTACCCCGTGCGTGGGTTCGAATCCCACCCACTCCGCCACCATCAAAGGTTCTGAGCTTTCAGGAATTTTCCTGAAAGCTCTTTTTTTATGTCTAGGTGGACAATAACAAAAAAATAACGCGAACACAGCAATAAAAAATTACCGTAAGGCTTTTCTTTTAATATGCCTTGCGGTTTTATATTATAGGTAAGATTTTTACACATCTCTGTTCTTACTATTCTTTTTCACTATCATGTTCTTTAATACTTGAAAATATTATTATAATAATATTGTAATAATTTACGTTTCAAACTTTTGAATGTAGTTTTATTACAATAATTATTAGAAAGGCTCTACAATTATGTACATACCAGAAAAAATCGCTGCCTATTATACGGTACAGGCCGTTCTCTGCCCAATAAAATGATTTAATACAATTGATATAACATTCCGGGATTTATACCGGCATTTAATGCCACTTCTGTCTTTGTGTTTCCGGCAATAACCCTGGCAACCAGTTCATATTTTTCTTCTGCGGTCCAAATTTTATTAAATTTTTTATGTTTCAGAACTTCCACTCCGTAATGTTCTTCCATTCTTACCCCTTGGCGTATGTTATGTCTAAATCTGTCCTGGTTAACACCATCTGGTGTTTCTGCCCATTTACCCTTTCTGTACATCTCGATACATTTCAATTTGTACTCATAACTGTAACGCATAAAAATACCCTCATTACTTGTTTTGTCCAGTAAAGAGGGTACATATCAATTTTCAGGGTAGATTGATATATGGAAAAGATTATTTTATAATTTTCCTACATTAAATAAGTTTCTCTGACAAATATTATGAGCAGAAAAACTTTTATGCTTCCGTCACAGTGAAGTCTTTGCCATTGCACTCAACAAAGGATAACTTACCTTGCTCGTTATAAGCCGCTGACGCACTATACTTTCAGCCGTAGTAACGGCGCACACGGCAGGGTCGATAACAGGAATGCCCAAAATCTCGCTCAGCGGCCTCGCCATGCCTAAAAACGAAAGACAGCCCAATACAATGGCTTCTGTATGCTGCTTGTCAATCATCTGCTGTCCGCAGGCAACAAGTTTTTGTAAAGCAGTATCTCTATCCTGCCAGATGGAAATACCGTTCAAATCAACAGCTGCGATTACACCGATGCGGGACGAATCCACGCCCAACGTACATAAAAACAGCTTTTTCTCCGGCAAACGCACTGCGTCTGCCAAGATTACGCCAAAACTGCGGCAGATATGCAGTGCGGACAGACACGCTGCCTGCGCGCCGCCGATAACGGGAATCCGCAACGCTTCACGGCAGGCATCTATAGCAGGGTCGCTGAAACAGTACAATACAACGGCGTCAAAGCCATCACTCTCCGCCTGTACCGCCAGCTTGACGATTTCTGGCCCTGCCAACGCTACATCCAGTGCAGAATTTATCTCTACCCGCGAATCTTGCAGGCAGACCATAGCAAGCTCCGTATTGGGCGCGGCGTACTGTTGCAAAATGCGCAGGCGTACATCAATTTCTTCTTGCGTTACCCCGTAATCGGGATTGATAATCATAATCCTCATAATGCGCCTCAGGCTAAAATAGTCGACAAGAATTTACGGGCGCGTTCTGTCTGCGGATGCGCAAAAAATTCTTGCGGCGTATTGCTTTCTATTAAATAGCCTTCATCCATAAAATGAATAACGTCGGAGACATCGCGGGCAAAGCCCATTTCATGCGTTACCAGGACCATGGTGATGCCGGTATTGGCCAGTCCTTTGATAACATCCAGTACTTCCTTGACCATTTCCGGGTCGAGGGCAGAAGTAGGCTCATCCAACAGCAATACTTTCGGCTCCATAGCCATAGCGCGGGCAATGGCCACCCGCTGCTTCTGCCCGCCGGAAAGTCTGCTGGGATACTGGCCTGCCTTATCGCCCAGCCCTACCATCTGCAGCAGCTTCAAAGCCTTAGCTTCGGCATCGGCGCGATGCAGTCCGTTCACTACACGCGGAGCATAAGCCACATTTTGCAGCGCCGTCATATTGGCAAACAAATTAAAATGCTGGAAAACCATGCAGGCATTTTTACGGATGTCTTCAATTTTTACTTTACCGCCTAAAATATCCGTACCGTCAAAGAAGATTTTGCCGCTGTCCGGCCGTTCCAAAAGATTCAGGCAGCGCAGGAGCGTCGATTTGCCGCTGCCGGAAGGACCGATGATGGTCACTACTTCGCCTTTATTGATTGTAAGCGAAATATCCTTTAAAACCTGTAAGTTGCCGAAGCTTTTAGCCAGATGTTCAACCTTAATCACTTACGCGCACCTTCCTTTCCAGATAAGCGCCCAGCAGATTGAGCAGCATTACCAGCACATAATAAACCGCAGCCGCAACGATAAAGGCTTCAAAAGCGCGAAAAGTCTTAGCCTGGATTAAGTCTGCCCAGCGCAGGGTATCGGCAACGCCGATAACGGAAACCAGGCTGGAATCTTTCAGCAGCATGATGCTTTCATTCACCAGCGACGGCAAAGCGTTTTTGATAGCCTGCGGCAGGATAATATCCAAGATGAAGCGATGCGTAGGCACGCCCAAAGACATGGACGCTTCCCACTGCCCACGGTCTACAGACAGGATGCCGCCACGCAGCGCTTCGGAAATATAAGCGGCAGAGTTCAGGCCAAAGGAAAGAACACCTGCTTCAAGCGCACTGATCGTGTACCCAGTCAGCTGCGGCGTAGCAAAATAAATCAGCATAAGCTGCACCAAAAGGGGCGTGCCGCGGAAGATAGAAATATAGGCTTTCGCCAGAAAGGAAAATACCCTGTTATGGGAAAGCGTTACCAGGGCAAGGATAAAACCGCCCAAAAAACCGATAAGGGTAGAGAAAAAAGTAAATTTAATCGTAATCCATACTGCGGAAGCCAAAAGCGGCAGATACGGATCTAAAACTGAAAAATCAAGCATGAACTGTACTCCTTTAATTTAAAGCCCGGCAACACCAACGTGCTGCCGGGTTATAATTATTTTGCTATGTCAAGTTTGGCAACAACTTCTTCATACTGCTTGGTTGCTGTTTCGCCAAGATGTTTGGCCAAAATCTTATGCATTTCACCGTTTGCCTGCATTTCCTTTAAAATACCGTTAATCTTTTCAACGTCTTTAGAATCTTTCGGCAGGGCGATAGCGAAAGTATCTGCATAAACGATAGGCAGGTTCAGCGTATGCATTTCCAGCTTATCATTCTGGCTGACAAAAACAGCTGCCTGCGCGGCGTCAAACAAACCTGCAGCCAAGCGTCCGTTTAAGATGTCCTGCACAACCAGCGGCGTATTGTCCAGTTCCACAACGTCGATACCGCCGGCATCTTTCAGCTCCTGCACATAAGTGGTACCCATGGAAGCGCCGGCTTTTTTGCCTTTCAGTTTGTCGAAACTGTCGTAACCGGCGTTTTTCTGACAAATAATCGCCTTCATCGGATAATAGTAAGGATTGGTAAAAGCAAGCACTTTCTTCCGCTCATCAGTGGGGCTGATAGCAGACACGATCATGTCGGCACGTCCGCTTTGCAGCGTAGGAACCAGGGATGCAAATTTCATATCGGTAAAAGTAACCTCTTTGCCCAGTTTTTTGCCGATATAACGCGCCATGTCGATATCGATGCCTACATAATCATGGGTTCCCTCCTTGACAGATTCAAAAGGCGGGAAAGTAGCATTGATAGCAATAATCAGCTTGCCGTTAGCAGCTTCTTTCGGAGCAGCGGCCTTGTCACTGCCGCCGCAGCCTGCTGCAGCAAGCGCAAACATTGCCAAAGCGCCTAATACCAGCAGCTTCTTGGTAAATTTTTTGATAAACATTGTTTTAACCCCTCTCATTTTTATTTCGCAACGGCTTGCGCCATTAAGCAAACTCTGTAAAACCGTTCTGTGCCAACACCCACCGGGCCGCCTGCTCGTCAGTACAGAGCCACGCCCCATTATCTTTGGCATAACGGATAAAATCGCGCAGAGCGCGCACATAACCTGGACGGCCGATAAACTGCGGATGCATAACAAAATTCATCATGCGGCCCTCATCTGCCAGTCCGGCAAATTCTTCCATCCAGATTTCTGTCATCTCACGGCCGCTGCGCAGATAGTGATGTTCCGGCGCCTGGATAGTGTACATATCGTAGCTGGTGTCATCTACGATGCCGTCTTTAGGCAGTTCCACGACAGGCACTGTTTTTCCGTTAATTTTATGCAGGAAAGGCCCGTCGTTATTACGCCAGTTAGACGAGTAAATATAGCCCCTGTCAAGCCAGAGCTGCAAATGAAAATCATATACATAACCGTCCGGCGCACGGTTGCCGACAGGACGTTTGCCGGTAATACCCCGGATAATGTTTTCCGCTTTTTCCATCAGGGCGTTTTCCTGCTCATAAGTATCGTAAACCTCATGCAGATAGCCGTGATAAGCAATTTCATGTCCGCAGGAAGCAATACATTTAATTACCTCCGGGTGGATTTCCGCAGTATAGGCAGTAGTAAAAAATGTCGCCTGCTGGCGTTCTTCCTCCAGCATCCGCAAAAGGCGCGGGATACCTTGCTTGACAGCATACAGGCCGCGGCTTAAATTCGACGGATGATCTTTGTTGATCTCGTTACGCGTCAGCCATAAGGTTTCAGCATCAATATCAAAGGAAAGCATAAGCGCCATACGCTTATGATCAGGCCAAAGCATCAAAGTCAGCCTCCCTTCCGTTGTATGCCAGCACATAACGGGCAACTTCCTCACAGCTGGCAATCCACGCCCCGTTCTGGCGCATATAGAGGATGAGCTGCTCCAGCATACGGATACGGCTGGAACGTCCGATAAGCTGCGGATGCAGTTTCAGGCACATAATCTTGTCGCCCTCATTGGCCAGCTCGTCAAAAGCATCCTTCCACATATTGTAAACATAACTTGCCGGATAACAGCAGGTAATCGGATGAGCATCCGCATAAGAAAAATAGAAAAAGGAAAAATCATCGAAGCCAGGCTCCGTAGGCAATTCTACGACATGACGCCCGCCTGCATGGATATACGCCCAGTCGCAGTCTTTTAAAGTCGAGCTGTATAAATAGCCGCGCTTTTGCATCAGCTCTACGGCATAAGTCTGCATTGCGTCCAGCGGCGCACGGTGCCCGATAACCTTCCTGCCGCTGACAGCTTCTAAAATGCTTTCTGCTTTAGCCATGTTAGCTTCTTCTTCTGCTTTCGGTATGCCGAGGCGCGCGTCATGGCTATACCCGTGATAAGCAAGCTCATGCCCCTGCGCAGCAATTTTTTGCACTTCGGCAGGATATTTTTCGGCTACAATGCCGGGTACAAAAAACGTCGTCTTAATACCTTGCCGCTGCAGCATATCCAGGCAGCGCTGCAGCCCCTCATGCGGGCCATACTGACCGCGCGAGATATCAGAAAACCCCAGCGTATCCTGCCCGGTCACAGAATAGCGCAGATATTCAGCGTCAAAATCAAAAGTCAGCAGTACGGCAATACGTTTGCCATACGGCCATTTTATCCCGTCACCGTTTTTTAAGGCGATCAATTATCTTTCCTCCCGTTCAAAAGGTGCATTTTAAAAACATATAGCTGCATTTTTATTAACGCTAAAATTATATCACAACGCAGTTTAATTAACAATTTATTCTCTGTATTATCCTATACTATCTTAATTTCTAAAATTATATATCTTAATTAAAGTACCTGTAATCAAATCTACATATATAATATAGCCTAATAAACTATATTCTTAAGTTAATTTATACATTATATTGTTATACAAAAGTCACTAATACAAAATCTCCTTTACTATTTTAGAAATATTCTACATTATTTCTTTACCTAATATTCCCCCTATATCCTCTATTCTATCTGCACTTTATTATGATCCTTTCATTTTACTTTCTTGTATATAACAATCTTAAAAAAGTATCATTTTGAACAAAAAATATCACAAATTATATTTTTTTACATAAGGGCACATTTGTTTGACCGAATTATTATTACATGTTAGAATTTGTATAGGCAACTTTATTTTATTTTTATCTTTTCGTAAGAATTTTATAATTGTTTTACAGGTATATTTACATCAAAGATTAACTATATTTAAAATCCACTTGTTCTATACTAAAGTATATTTTATCTCTATTCTCTATAAATGAACTAAAATAATCTCAATGGTATTTCGTAAATTTTCAGAATATAGCAAAAATATAATTCATAATACATGTATACAAATTTCATATTTATATTTTCTGCATTATATTTTTGAAATTTTCTTAGTATAAAAATTTATGGGAGGAGTTATGATGAAAAAACAAATTGGCATCGCTTTTATTATGAGTATGATATTCACTGGCCATGTTTTGGCAGAGTCGCCATTACCTACTTTTGATAAAGACGCGGTAACTGTACATCCATATAACCGTACAGGTCAGCAGGAAGTAATAGTTGATAACGAAGACCAAGTCGGCAAAGTTTACCGTCCTGGCAATACAGGAACAGAACAGTCTCCTGCTTTTTTTATCAAAAAAATAAACTTGACTGGCGAGCCCGTTCCTGATAAAACCGGCAGGCTTCAATCCATCTTGGACAAATACACCAATCGCAGCGTCAAAGTCAACGAGCTGCAAGTACTGGTTCAGGAGATAACGGCTTATTGCAAAGCCTATGGCTATACGGTTCCACAAGCCGTAATTCCGCCGCAGGAAATCAAAGACGGCGAGCTGGAAGTAAAAATCTATCTTGCTCATTATGACAAAGTAGATATTGTACAAAATAATTCCGACGTTGCCGACAGCGTCCTGGCAAACTACATCAATTACCTGCGTCCCGGCGAAATCATGACGGATAAAAAGCTGGAAAGCGCACTAAATAATTTAAACGACCTGCCCGGTGTAATGGCACGCGCCGTTCTCAGCCCTGGTTCTCAGCCAGGAACTACCGGCGTCGCTATCGAAGTTGAAAAACGCCCGGTATGGAACAACTATATTTTCACCGATAACGGCGGCAGTTACTATAGCGGACGTTATCGTTACGGCTTCAACACGGAAATTAATAATCCCGGCAAAAACGGCGATAAAATCATCGTTAACGGAATGCTTTCCAGCCATGATCTGAAAAATTACGGCATCCGTTATGAAGCACCGATTGGCAGCCGCGGCACAAGAGCAGGCATTGCCTACAGTCAGACCAATTACGAAATCCACAGCAACTCTTTTTACAATTCGATTGGTAAATCCAAAGGTTTCAGCGTTTACGGATTAACTCCTATTTACTGCGATAAATCCAATCGTGTGACTGCTATTTACGGCTATGACCATCGTGATATTACTGACGAATATCGCTGGAACGTATGCCTGGTACTGCAAATCTATATGAATACACTACTGGAGCTGCCAGCGAACAAGGTGCACAAAGCGGTATCACAATTCAAGCCAAAAAAGACCTTGACCTGTTATATGGTGGACTGGGTACTGGCTATATTACTACTCCAGACGGTTCACTTACTATTACCAGTGAAAACGGCAATGTTTTTAGCGAAAGTGACCTAAAGATAGGCGGAGATCTCAACCTCGATGCTGAAAATGGTGAAGCTATGCTTTCGCTTACCAATATCGGCAAATATCAAGCTAAAGATCTGGGCAATTCTATTGATAAAGCTCTGACTGGTGTCGACCTCACAAGTGGTAGTGAGGAAGATATAAAAGCGCGAATCAAATACTCTATCAATGATGTTCTTATTGCCTATGGCATTTCAAACCAAAACGATATTGATGCTATTGTTGATTATATCTATCAAGACAAAGACCTTGATAAACCCACAACTACCCTCGAAGAAGAGATAGCAGTTGGATATCTGCATGATTTTCTTAGTCATTTTGCTACTAATACTATTAGTATTACTGGTAATTCAGACATCAACACCAAGCTTTCTATCAATATGTTTGATAAAGAAAACAACCTTGATACCACGATGTATGATTACGCTGTTTCAGGTACCAAAACAACCTTATTTGAAGCCATTGAAAATGTTAATGTAAATATTAACGGCAACGGTGTTAGCAAAGACGCTACAGCAATCACTTTTGGTGAAATAACTAATGGTGAGCAGCTAACAGCTATTCAGACCTATGCAACACAGCATCTTGACAGCAACATTTTGAACTTTAATTTTGCATTGATGAACGACATTGATGCCAGCAAGATAGAAGACTATACAGCTATCGGCTCTGGCCTAACAGCTTACACCGGTACTTTTGACGGCCGTGATAATCGTATTATCGGTTTAAATGTAACTGGCAATAATGCAGGTATTTTTGATACCATCGGCAACGGCGGCGTTGTAACAAACCTGCGTGTTTACAGCAGTAATTTTACTGGTACGGATAACGCAGGCGCAATTGCCGGCGTAAATAACGGACGTATCGAAAATATTATCGCGCTGGGTAACGAAGTAACCATCAATGGTAATGCAGGTAATGCAGGCGGTATTGTTGGTACCAATACCAGCGGTGCATTTGACAGCGACGGTATTTTAACTAATGGTATTGATAATGTACAAAGCACCGGCAGTGTAATTGCCAATGCTACTACTGGTGCTGTCGTAGGCGGTCTTGTCGGCACGAACAGCGGCGGCATCAATAACAGCTTCAGCGACAGCGCAGTAACAGTTGCTACCGGCACTACCTCTGCCCACCTCGGCGGCGCAGTAGGCTATAACACTGAAACTGGCGATGTCCGGCTGGTAGACAGCCTTGGCGTAACCAATGGCGGCGCAAGCGATAATGTAGGCGGTATTATCGGTACTAATGAAGGTAATATGTACAGCGGCTACAACGAAAGCATTGTCAGCGGCAATGATAATGTAGGCGGTATCATCGGTACCAACAGCGGCACCGTTAATAATATCGTAAATGCAACTGCCGTAACAGGTGAAGATACTACTGGTACTGCAACTGATGTCAGCGAATACGTTGGCGGACTTATCGGCGCTAACAGCGGCACTGTTACCAACGGCCGCAACAACGGTACTATTACCGGTACTAATTATGTCGGCGGTATGGTTGGCAGCAATGCGAACGGTTCTACCTTAACCAACCTTGTTAACGACAGCTCCGCAGATATTACTGGCGAAAACTACGTTGGCGGTATTGCCGGCAGCAACGCAGGTACTATTAAGGCTGATAATGACAATCTTATTAACCGCGGCAGTATTACCGGTAATCAATATGTTGGCGGTGTAGCTGGCGAAAATACCTATACTGGTATTATTACAAATACAATTAACAGCGTTGTTCTTAATGCAACCGGCCAAGATGCCAAATATTTTGGCGGTGTTGTAGGCCAAAACAGCGGTTTAATTGACGGCGCAACCAATACCAGCGATATTGATATTACTGCTGTTGGAGGTACTTTAGTCGGCGGCATTATCGGTGATAATACTGCTACAGGTAAGTTAAAGGGTGAAATTCTTAATCAAGGTTCTGTAACTGGTGCAAATGAGGTCGGCGGCATTATTGGCCAAAATGCTAATAACACTGTTTTACAAGGTACTTCAGATAACCGTTTAATTGTTACCAATGAAGGTGATGTGACTGCCAAAAGCGGTGGTGCCGCAGGTATCATCTATAGCAATACTGGCGATATTATATATGCAGATATTACTAACAGCGGTACCGTCGATGGTGGCACTCAAAACACCAGCGTTACCGGCGGTCTGTTCGGCACTAACAGCGGCACTATTACCAACTCTACCCTCACTAACAGCGGCACTGTTACCGGCGACGGCACAGTTGGCGGTTTAATTGGTAACAACAGCGGCACTGTTTCTGAATCATCGTTAATCAATACTGCTGATGCTCAGGTGAGCGGCACAACTAACGTCGGCGGTTTAATCGGTATTAACAGCGGCACTATCACCGGCGGTCGTGCTCAAGGTGAAAATAATCTTGGATACTACGCATATAAGATTTACAACAACGGCGTTATTACTGGTACTGGTACCGGCTCCAACATCGGCGGCCTGATTGGCAGCAATGAAGCAAAAGGCAGCCTGACCGCAGGCTATAACACCGGCGCTATCAATGCTAATGGCAGCAATTATGTCGGCGGTATCGTTGGCAGTAACGCAGGCAAAGTAGACCAAGTATTTAATACTGTTTTCAACTCTGATGGCACAAATGGTGCCGTTACCGGCGGTACCAATGTAGGCGGTATTGTTGGCAGCAACAGTGGTCAGTTGAGCAATGCTTATAATACGACAGAGGTAAATGGCACTGCTGGTTCTACTGGTAATATTGCAGGCAATAATACTGATACCGTAGAAAATGTTTATGGTAACAGTGCATTGATTGGTAGCAATAGTGGTACATTAAACAATGGTTATAAGGTTGACAATTCCACTGAATGGAATAAAGCTGGCAGTTATGTTGGTTTCGCATTCAGTAACGGTGAATACAATAATCAAACTGGCATCTGGAAAATCTACGAAGGCTACGGACATCCGCTGCTGAAAGTATTCCTGACCAGTGCAACCTATGATCCTACTGCTGCTACGAGCTTTGTTTATAACGGTCAGGGACAGGGTCTTGATATTAACAATGTAATAGCTGCTGATAATTTGGCAGCTTACACCAAGGTAAATCAGCTGCTGCAGGCACTGCAGAATAAAAATGCAGGCAATGATTATCTCGGTTTCGTATCCGAACAAATTGCTGCAAGCACTGACGTTACCTTTAATCCTAACAACCTTGGCTACGATATCGACGTTGATTATGATATTGCCAAGGCCAATTTGACGGTTTCTCTCAGCACTGTCAACCGTACTTACGGTAATTCTGCTCTTACCAATGGCACTGCTTATTCTGCTATTTTCAATGGTCTGCAAGGTAATGATACCTATGATGCCGATGACTATACATTAACTAACATCGTCGACGGCGCTGTAGCAGGCACCAGCGGCAATAAGCAGACTAACAATGCCGGTACTTATGACTGGAGCGCTACCGTAACCCTGACTGATACCGATCTGGCTAACAACTATAATATTAAATACCTCGACAATACTTCCGGTACTATAAGCGGTACTGGTAACTCTATTGTCGATAAGGCCGACCTGACGGTTTCTCTCAGCACTGTCAACCGCACTTACGGTAATTCTGCTCTTACCAATGGCACTGCTTACTCCGCATCTTTCGCAGGCCTTGTCAATAATGATACCTATGATGCCAATGACTATACATTAACTGACATCGTCGACGGCGCTGTAGCAGGCACCAGCGGCAATAAGCAGACTAACAATGCCGGTACTTATAACTGGGGCGCTACCGTAACCCTGACTGATACCGATCTGGCTAACAACTATAATATTAAAGGCCTCAACAATATTTCCGGTACTGTAAGCGGTACTGATAACTCTATTGTCGATAAGGCCGACCTGACGGTTTCTCTCAGCACTGTCAACCGTACTTACGGTAATTCTGCTCTTACCAATGGCACTGCTTACTCCGCATCTTTCGCAGGCCTTGTCAATAATGATACCTATGATGCCAATGACTATACATTAACTGACATCGTCGACGGCGCTGTAGCAGGCACCAGCGGCAATAAGCAGACTAACAATGCCGGTACTTATAACTGGGGCGCTACCGTAACCCTGACTGATACCGATCTGGCTAACAACTATAATATTAAAGGCCTCAACAATATTTCCGGTACTGTAAGCGGTACTGATAACTCTATTGTCGATAAGGCAAAACTGGATATCCACTCCGATGACAAATCTATTGAAATCAGTCAGATTCCTAACTATACCGGCACAGATATTAACAGCATATTGGTGAACGGCGACAAATTAGCTGACGGTTCTTACAATTATGGTATTGAAGACGCTCTTGCTGTTAATACTGCCGGCACATATCCGATTGGTATCTATCTTAATGGTACCTATTATGAATTAGGAGATAACTGGGAAAACAGCGTAAGCTTCTTCAAAAACTACGATATTACTTTCACTCCTGGTACTCTTACCGTCAGCGGTATCTATGTTCCTGTAAATCCGCCTGATAGAAATCCTTGGGATTATCTCTATAAAGATTATCCTTTCGGCCGTATCAAAAACTTCCGTGAACGCAAAGCAGAAATCAACTTTGTTGACGGCGGTATGGAAATTTAAAACAGTTTTTCAGCGCAAAAGCCTGCGGGTATTCCGCAGGCTTTTGTAATTGCCGTCTAAATACTTGTCCGGGTACATATTTTCTTTTACAATATACTCAAGGAGGAATGACCATGAGTAAATATATTATGGCCCTGGATCTCGGCACTACCAGCTGCCGGTGTATCCTGTTTGATAAAAACGGCCGCATCTGCAGCGCGGCGCAAAAAGAATTTACCCAGTATTTTCCGCAGCCTGGCTGGGTAGAGCATGACGCGGAGGAAATCTGGGCGACACAGATGGGTTTAATGTACGAAGCTATGAGCAAGCTGGATATCACTATCAAGGATATTGCCGCCATCGGCATCACCAACCAGCGTGAAACAACCGTACTCTGGGATAAGGCTACCGGCCGCCCCATACATAAAGCTATTGTCTGGCAATGCCGCCGCACGTCCGCCTACTGCGACGAGCTCAAACGCATGGGTATGGCAGACTTTTTCCGTAGCAAGACCGGTTTGGTGCTGGATGCTTATTTTTCCGCTACTAAGCTGCGCTGGCTGCTGGATAACGTGCCTGACGCCCGCCAGCGCGCAGAAAAAGGCGAGCTGCTGTTCGGTACTATCGACAGCTGGATTATCTGGAAGCTGACCGGCGGCAAAGTCCATGTAACTGATTATTCCAACGCTTCCCGCACCATGCTGTTTAATATCCATACCCTGCACTGGGACGAGGATATCCTGCGGCTTTTAAATATTCCCGCCGCCCTGCTGCCAAATGTAAAGCCCTCCAGCTATGTTTACGGCGTAACCGACGCCAAGCTGTTCGGCGATGAAGTTCCCATCGCCGGAGCCGGTGGCGACCAGCAGTGCGCCCTGTTCGGACAAACCTGTTTTGAAGCAGGCGAAGTAAAAAACACCTACGGTACCGGCGGCTTTATGCTTATGAACACCGGCACCACGCCGGTAAATTCTCATAACGGCCTTGTTACCACTATCGCCTGGGGCGTGGACGGCAAGGTGGAATACGCGCTGGAAGGCTCTATCTTCGTTGTCGGCGCTGCTATTCAATGGCTGCGTGACGAATTAGGACTAATCCGCGATGCAGCCGATTCGGAACAGCTGGCACGCTCCGTGCCTGATTCCAACGGCTGTTATGTCGTACCAGCCTTTGTCGGCCTCGGCGCGCCCTACTGGGATCAGTACGCCCGCGGCGCTATCGTAGGCATTACCCGCGGCGTCAACCGCTGCCATATTATCCGCGCTACGCTGGAATCCATTGCTTACCAGGTAAACGACGTACTGCAGGCCATGCAGGAAGACAGCGGTATCAGCATTGCCTCGCTGCGTGTGGACGGCGGCGCCTGCGATAATGACTTTTTAATGCAGTTCCAGGCAGATATCCTTAACGCTACGGTAGTACGACCTCACTGCGTAGAAACCACCGCCATGGGAGCGGCATATCTGGCAGGACTTGCCGTAGGTTACTGGGAAAATAAAGAAGCCATCCGTGCCAACCACATCATCGCTGCAGAGTTTAAGCCTGCTATGGGCCAGGCTAAACGCGAAAGCCTGCTGCAGGGCTGGCATAACGCAGTCAAAGCTGCCTCTGTGCGGATCTGACTCTCCAAAATCTGCTTTATTCTCTGCTGCAGCTGCAGAAAACTGCTATAATAATTACATGCTGATACTGTTATTTTTGAGGAGGAATATTTATGCTGCTTAATGTTGAAGAATACCTGCACAATCTGCAGGAACTGGTTAATACTGAATCGCACAGCAAAATGCCTGAAGGCACACGCCAGGTGGCTTTGCTGCTGCAGGAAAAATTTACTGCTCTGGGCTGGCACACAGAGCTCATCGACATCGGCAGTAAGGTCGGCCCCTGCCTGAAAGTTACCAATAAACCCTCAGCCCATTATGATGTGCTGCTGCTGGGCCATATGGATACCGTCTTTCCCGCCGGAACAGTTGCTGCGCGTCCTTTTAAGATTGTCGGCGAGCATTATACAGGCCCCGGCGCCAGCGATATGAAATGCGGCCTGCTGTATATGTACTATCTGGCTGCCTGCCGCACTGCCGCCAATCTGAAAGAAGAAGGCTCTATCTGCCTGCTGTTCAATCCCGACGAAGAAATAGGCTCTGCCGATTCCCGCCCGCTGATTGAACAGGAAGCTAAAAAAGCTGCTAACGTCCTTATTATGGAATCGGCCCGTGCCAATGGCGCACTGGTAAATAAGCGCAAAGGAATTTCTTCTTATACAATTACCTTTAACGGCATTGCCGCCCACGCCGGCGTCGATCCCGACAAAGGCGCCAGCGCTATCAACGAATTTATCAGATGGGGGCAGGAAATCATCGCTTTAGCTGATAAAGAAAAAGGTACTACGGTAAATATAGGTATCGTTAACGGCGGTACCGGCGCTAATATCATAGCCGATAAAGCTGTCTGTGAAGTGGACGTGCGTATTACTGAAGTTGCAGAAGCTATGCGTATCGACCAAAAAATCCGCGAACTCCAGCAGCATCCATTTGACGCGCGGGTCAAAGTAGAAGTTGACGGAGGCTATAAACGCCCGCCTTTCAATCCTTCTGAAAAATCGCTGGCTTTATGCCATATGGTAGACGAAATCGCAGCCGGACTTGGCATCGACCTTGCCTGGACTGCTACCGGCGGCGGCAGCGACGGCAATTTTACTGCTGCGCTCGGCATCCCCACTATCGACGGACTTGGCCCCATCGGCGGCAACGCTCATTCCGAAAGAGAATACGGTGAAATCAGCAGCCTTGCGCCCCGCTTTGAACTGCTGTATAAAATCGTCGACAAACTGACGCAAAACAGCGCTCTGTAAAATACTGGCTGCTATAACGCAGTCAGTATGCCAAAACTTTATAAAGTAAAATAAGGAGGGATTTTCATCCCTCCTTATTTTATTACAGCGCCTTTTGCCAGCGGTAGGATACTACCGTGACAACTATTTAAAATTACTTTTTCATATGTTTCTGCGTTACTTTACAGCCTTCCATGCCAAGCTTAAAATTATAATCTATCTTACCGCTTTATGATTATTCTGCCTGCTTGCATTTATCCAGCCGCAGTTATATAATGGGCAGTATGTTAATTATTACAGATAAAGCTGGTGTTTTTATTTATGGAACAAACATATCCCCGCATCCGGGTCAATACGGCCGTTTACTGGCGGACGATCTTTGTCATCTTTTTAGGCAGCATGGCCGCTTTCGGCGCCGAATACTGCGTGCAGCCTCTGATTCCTGTTATTGCCGCAGATTTTTCCCTGTCGCCGGCCAGCGCCAGCCTTGCAGTATCGGCAGGCCTTTTCGGCATGGCGTTATCCATGCTTTTTATCGCGGTCATCGGACCTGCGCTTGACAGGAAAAAGATCACTACTGTTTCATTATTGGCAGCTGCTGTTTTCACTATCGTGATCGGCCTGTGCAGTAACTTCTATCTCATCCTGCTGCTGCGCTTTCTGCAGGGCGTTATCCTGGCTGCTTTCCCGTCGCTGATGATTGCCTATATCAACGAAGAGTTTGAGGTATCCAGCGTCGGCAGCGTCCTGGGTATCTATATTGGCGCCAATGCTATCGGCGGACTGGCAGGACGGCTGATTGTCAGCTCCATTGCAGATTTTTTCAGCTGGCGCACAGGGCTTATCCTGATTGGCCTGCTTTATCTGGCTATCGCGCTGTCCGTAGGTTTCTTTCTGCCGGAATCGCATCACAAAAATACAGGTACTGTCAGCTTCAGCCCCGGCAGGATTATTACCAATCTTTTTTCCGATACCAAACTGCTACTTATCTATATGATAGGTTTCTGCGCCATGGGCTCCTTTGTCTCGGTATATAATTTTATTACTTACGTCCTGCTGCACGCTCCTTATAATCTCAGTCAGACTTTTATCGGCTGTCTGTTTTTCACCTATCTTATCGGCTCTTTCAGTTCCGCCTATATGGGCAAGAAAACATATCTCTGGGGTAATGGACGTGTCGTCGGTATCAGCGCGCTTTTAATGCTGATAGGTATTATTATTACTATCCTGATGCCGCTATTGTGCAAGATTCTCGGCCTCGTCATTTTCACCTTCGGTTTTTTTGGCTGTCATACAGGCGCCTGCGGCTGGGTAGGCAAGCTTAATAAGGGGGATAAGGCTGTTTCCTCCTCACTGTATATGTTCCTGTACTATACCGGCGCCAGCGCCCTGGGAACACTGGGCGGCTTCTTTTTAGAGCATTATGGCTGGAACGGTGTCGTCGCCATGGTGACAGCAGCAGAATGTATCTGTCTGCTGCTCTTAAATCTGGTCGACAGGATGATTAAAAAAGCAAACTGATACACAAAAACCTGCAGAAAGCTTCTGCAGGTTTTTCTTTTAGCCTTATACAGTTACAGGCAGCGCATAATCAGCGTCACCGTAGTTCCCTGGCCTATCTTGCTGTCTACCTGTAATTTTATTTCATGCTCATCGGCAATCCACTTGGCAATAGCAAGCCCCAGACCCGTACCGCCCCTGCTGCGGCTGCGGTCGCTGTCCGCCCGGTAAAAACGCTCAAATATGCGCGGCAGTTTATCCTTTTCAATACCGATGCCGGTATCGGCAATACAGATGACAGCCTGACCGTCCTGCTCCCGGCAGCTCAAGGTTATGCTGCCGCCATCCGGCGTATACTTGCTGCTGTTATCAATAAAGATGCGCAGCAGCTGCCGGAACAGCACCGGGTCTGCGCTTACCTTCAGCGGCTCGCACTCGCTGATGCTGACAGTAAGCTGCGGAGCCAGCATTTCCGCTTCTTTGGCCGTTTCCTCCAGGATAGCGTCCAATTCCAGCACTTCCTTATGCACTACTTGCCTGTTTTGGTCAGCGCGCGCCAGAAATAACAGTTTCTCAATCAGCTGCTGCATACTTGCAGCTTCGCTGCGGATAGCATTGATACTTTCTTCCAATACTTCCGGGTCATCCTTGCCCCAGCGCACCAGCATATCCGAATAACCGCAAATCACCGTTGCCGGCGTGCGCAGCTCATGAGAAGCGTCGGAAACGAAGCGGCGCTGCTTTTCAAAGCCCTGCTGCAGCCTTGCGAGCATAGAATTAAAAGTAAGAATCAGCGTCTGCAGTTCATCCCTTGTTTCCGGCACAGGTATCCGCTTGTTCAAATCGCTTACCTCCAGTTTCTGCGCTGTTTCCACAATCTTACGGATAGGCTGCAGCATCCTGCGGCTCATAAAAAAGCCCGCTGCCGCTGCTGCCAGCACTGCGCCCAGACAAGCGTATAAAAATACTTCCCAGAAATCCTCCAGAAAATTTCTTTCTGCCGTAATCGTTCGGAAAAAGTACAGTTTCACGTTCCTGCCATTTACCACGGCGTCCCGGCGCAGATAATAAGCCGTACTATTTTTGACATCTATAGTATGCAGATCCTGCTCCCACAGGCCCAGGCGCTGAAAAATATTGTCCGCCGCCTGTTCGGCTACGTCTTCCCAATCCTGTCTGCCCTCGGAATATTTCTCCTCTTCTTCATCCATTTCCTTAAAGACCTTGCGGCCTGTTTCATGAATCAGCGGATTGGTAGTGCTTTCAAATAATATCCTGTTTTTCTCATCGGTTATACAGAGCACGACGCCCGGCTGCAGATGCTTAGAAACAAATTCCCGCTGAGTGGCTGGCGTAAACTCCTGCCAATGGCGCAGCACTCTTTCCGAACTTGTCACCACATCCCTGCCTGCGCCATGATACAGCAGATAATATAAACTGCAGCTCATGGCAATGCCGGCCAGCAGCATGATTAAAAGCAGCAGTAAGCCGTAAATTATCGACAGGCGCATGGAGATAGGCACATTCATCTGTACAAAAAACCTATTCATCTTTGATAACATAACCAACACCCCTTACGGTTTGCAGATGCTTATAGCCGAAAGGATTATCTATCTTGGTACGCAGATATCTGATATACACGTCTACCACATTGGTATCGCCCAGATAATCGTAGCCCCAGACGCTTTGCAGGATCTGTTCCCTGCTCATAACATGATTTCTGTTGCTGACCAGATAAAACAGCAGCTCATATTCCTTACGGGTCAGTTCGATACTTGTTCCGTCCACCTGTACCTGGTACAGTTCCGGGTAGATTCTGATAGCGCCGCATACGATTTCCTGCCGCAGCGTCTTGCCTGTATCAGCCTGGCGTTTGCGCAAAGCTACCCGGATACGCGCCAAAAGCTCCTGCATGGCAAATGGCTTGGTCACATAGTCATCCGCCCCGATATCAAGTCCCTGTACTTTATCCTCTATGGAATCCTTGGCCGTCAGCATGATGATAGGCACGCTGAGACCCAGTTTACGCACTCTGCGGCAGATAGTAATGCCGTCCATACCCGGCAGCATGATATCTAAAAGTATCAGGTCATATTCCTCCTGTACGATTCTGTCCAGTGCTTTCAGTCCGTTTTCTTCCTTAGCGGCAGCAAAACCCTCATGGCGCAGCTCCATTTCCAGGAATCTGGCAATTTTCTGTTCATCTTCTACAATCAATATCCTTTTATCCATATTCTCCGCTTCCTCTCTGTTTATACTATATACGCCTTTACGTTTTCTGAAAAGACCTGCGGCCTATTTTTAATTAAATTCTAATCTTCCTCTAATTACGGTCTAATAATCCCCTGCTATACTGTAAGCAAAGATAAGGAACATCTTAAAAAGGAGTGACTAAAATGGATGCTATGAACAACAGATTCTTTGAGAACGTAAAACAATATAAAAAAGTAATCATCGGCGCTGCCGCTGTAATCGCCCTTTTCGGAGCAGCTGAAATCGCCGAAGAAGCAGCTCACAACTATTTCCACGTACACGGACTCGTTACCTCCGTCAACGGTCAGGAAGTAACCGTAAGTACCCGTTGGCTAAACCGCAGCGTTGATTTCACCGGCTCTCCCTTCGCCGCCGAAAACCTGCAGCCCGGCCAGCATGTAGTCATAGAAAAAAATCTGCAAGGCATGGTCATCAATGTAAAGCCGGAAGGCGGGCCAAAATTGCCGCCCATGATGCGGGCAGAAAGACCTTTGCCGCCGCATATGGCAGCACCGCCTGCACCTCCCGCAGGGCCTAAAGCAGCTCCCGCAGCGCACCATCGCCCTGACCTGCTGGCACGATACACTCCCAGCGATATCGCTTCTCTGACTGCTAACCCCGCAGACGATTACAGGGTAGTACTGGAAGGCACTATCGTCAGCCGTTTAAACGACGAAGACTATCTGCTCCGTGACGCGCAGGGCAGCGAGATCATCCTCGACGCCGATGACGACAGACCCCTGCCGCTTAACGAACAGCTCCGTATCTATGGCAAGACTGATCTGAAAAAAGACGGTATGGAAATAGACGTTAAATTCTTTGAGCCGGTTATCTGAGCAACGGCGCAAAGTAAAAGCCCCCGGAATCTTGTCCGGGGGCTTTTGTTACTTATTGCAGACACCGACAACCCTGTCTGTCCACAGCAGCGTCTGACGTTCCAGCTGAAGCGCTTCCTCTTCCAGTAAGGCAACTTTCTGCGTCAGCATATCATTATACGCCGCGTCACCGGTCAGCTTAAGATTGACCAGTATATTATAAACAGAGCCGCGTAAAGCCGCTCGTGCCAGCAACGCACCGACAGCGCCGTCAGTAATAACATTTGGGTTACCTATCTGAACCAGCCGTGCCGTAATCCGCATAATCTGCAGGCTCTCTTCAGCAATCTCCAGAGGTATCTCTGCCGCTTTCTTGGCCGCCTGGCAAATAGCGGCGTCACGTAAAGCTTTCTCATCTTCACTGTCCTTAGGCATTCGGTAACAGTTCATAAAAGCAGAAAAAACTGCTGCATCCGCTTCAGCAAGCTCCAGCATCCTGCTTCTGCTGTTTTCTGCCTGCTGCAAAAGCTCTTTCGTCTCTTCTTCATGGTCGATGAATTTTTTCTTACCTATGGTCAGGTTAGCCAGCATGGAAGTCAGCGCCGCCGCTATCGCCGCCGCTATCGCCGCCGCACCGCCGCCTCCTGGCGCAGGCGCGTCCGATGCCAGTAAAGTGAGAAATTCTTTAGTATGTAAATCTGTTAATTTAGTCATTATACCTCCGGGAAATCATACTTTTACAATTACTGCAACTGTAAAAATAATAGTAAGAAAAGGAAGCGGCTCACCGCTTCCTTTCTATCTGTTTAAAAATCTTTTTAACAGCACTGCTGCCGCATAAGCATCAAGCGGCTCCACCGGCACCAAAAGGCCTAACGGTACGATTTTACGCCATCCCTGCGGTGGATTTTCCTGCCAGTAAAGCTGTCTGGCTTCCTCCGTACTGTGCGCTTCTTCAATCACATGCAGCGGCAGATCCGGCAGCACTCGCCGCACCACCTCTGCTACCCGGCTGCTGTTGGTACCGTTGCCGATAACAATAGCTGCCGGCTGCCAGCTCTGCCTGCAGGCAGCCAGAGCCGTAGCCAGTTCTGCAGTCTGCACTACCTGCAAGAAAACTATCCTGCCGGAGCCGTCTGCAACCGCCAGCCCTGTCTTACTGCTGCCCGGATCAATCCCCAGATAGTATTCACTCATTGTCCGGCTGCACTTCCAATCTTACCAACACCGGCCCAGCCGTCGTAATATCGCCTCGAGCATAAGCCTGCAGCATTACCTTGCCGCCCAGACGGCGCATCTCGTTGTTTACTTCAATAATCATGGCTGCATCCATATTACCGACCTTGCCGGTCAGCGGATCAGGCAGGACGCCTGCCTGTACTGCGGCATGATTAACCCTGTTCAGGAAATTCAGGATAATATTGTTGTAATTGATGCCGGGAACATCAAGATCCACACCCTCCTGATAAATAAGCGCCCCGTCAGAGTAGATAAACTGATTTTCCGTCATTTCGATATCGCAGATTACCAGCTCGCCTACGATAATATTAGCTATAGTACGGATACGGAAGAGCATATTGCCGCGGCTGTTATCTAAGGCCTGTAAAGCATTATCTACGATTTTCTTGGAAATCCAGATAGCCTGGATACTTTTATCTTCATTCTGAATTCCTAAGCGCTGCAAAGCCATTTCATTAGCATTCTGCAAAAGCCAGTTAATCTGAGCCATATTCTCTTCATGGCTCAGACCGCCGCGCATAACACCTGCATAAACCACTTCTCCGGCACGGTAGAACACCTGCCCCTCACGGATATTGATGATACCTTCCCGCAGGGCTTCCGTAGTCTTTTCCAGCTCGTTGATTTCGTCATTCAGCTGCTTTTTAGCTTCTGAAAGCGAAGCAACTTCATCCTGAGCCAGCGCATACTTAGCATTTACATCCGCCAGCTTGGCTTCGATAGCATCGTTTTCTTCTGTACTCTGCCGTATTTTTTCATCCAGTTCGCTGATAGTAAGATTCTTGTCTTGCACATCTGCTTCAGCCTTAGCCAGCGCCTCGGCCGCCACAGTTTTTTCCATATTCAGCGATTTCAATTCCCGCTGAAGCTTATCCATACCGAACAATGCTGTCCTGGCGCTCTCAGAAGCTACCGCCATTACACAGATGGTTACCACAGAAATGATGATACCGCTGAAAACAGTCAGCAGGATGGAAGTATGCTTGGGCCGAAGACCAAACACCGACATTTTTTTCTTGCCTATCTTACTGCCCATCTTATCGGCAATATAAGCGATAAGACCGCCGACAATAGCCATAATGACAATAAGCCTTATACCGACCAAGCACTCGCACCCCCTTTTACTTTTAGCCTTTTATCAGGCATTTTTCTTCTTCATCAGATAAATGCCAATTATCAGGCATAAAATATTAGGCAACATGCAGGCCAAAAGCGGCGGCATTGCCCCGCCTTTGCCGAGACCTGTAGTGAAGGTCATCACCGCATAATAGATAAAGATAACGATGATACTGATTCCCAGGCCGATGGAAGAACTTGTCCTTTGTTTCTGGGTACCTAATGCAGCGCCTATCATTGCAAAGAAAAAGCTTGCCAGCGGTATGGAAATACGCATAAAGATTTCACACCACTGCCTTGCCGTAGGCTGATGCTGTTTTTCCAGGATGCTGATATACTCGCGCAGCTCTCTGATCGTCATTTCCTCCGGGTCTTTTTGTTCCCAGGAAATCTGCTTGGGAGATACATCTAACGGAATGATCTGCTCTTTAAACTGAACAGAACTCTGCACGCCTTCCTCATCATTCAAAGAAAATACTGTACCGTTGATAATCCTCCAGGTACCTTGCTCCCAATAGCCTTCTTTGGCTGTCTGGATGCGGACAATACTGCCTTTCTGAAATTCTTCAATAGTAATACCGCTCATCTTGCCTTTTTTTTCATCAAATTTATTAGCATAAGTAATACGCTGCGTATCGCCGCTGAAAGTTTTGATAACGATATGTTCCTGAGTAGTCGGCTTGGTATTATGTTTAATTTCATAGTCCAGGATATAACCGTACTGCACTTTGGCTGCCGGCACGACCTTTTCCGCCCAGATAACAGAAAACATGCTTACTACAAAGCCGACAACCAGCACAGGAGCAACAATGCGGTAATAGCTGATACCGCCGGCCTTCATGGCCACGATTTCACTGCTGCCGGAAAGACGACCAAAAGCCATCAGCGCGGCCAGCAGCATGGACATAGGAAAAGTATAGTTAACAACTTCCGGCAGGCTGTATAAGAACAGTCTGGCAATAGTTTCCAGCGAAGCGCCGTACTGAGTGATATACTGGGTAATCTTAAACAGCATGGTACTGGCAATAAAAATACTGGAGAAAGCGGCAATGCCAAAAATAAACGGATACAAAAGCTCCGTCAGTACATAACGGTCTAATAATCGTAAACGCACTTTTCCTTCCTCCTACATTGAAAAATTATCGCCAAGATAGTATTTGCGCGCTATCGGATTGTTGGCGATTGTCTCGCTGTCACCATGCAGCAGCAGTTTGCCGTTAGCCAGGATATAGGCCTTATCTACGATACTGAGGGTCTCACGCACATTATGATCCGTAATCAGGATACCGATACCACGCTGTGCCAGATGAGCAATCATACCCTGAATATCGGCCACGGCTATAGGGTCGATACCGGCAAAAGGCTCGTCCAAGAGAATAAAAGCAGGATCAGTTGCCAAAGCGCGGGCAATCTCTACACGACGCCGTTCACCGCCGGAGAGAGCATTACCTTTACTTTTGCGCACATGCCCGATATGAAATTCCTCAATCAGCGCATTCATTTTAGCAACCCGTTCCTCTTCGTTCAGTGAAGTAGTCTCCAAAATGGCCATAATATTTTCTTCTACCGTCAGCTTGCTGAAAATAGAAGCTTCCTGCGGCAGATAGCCTATGCCGGCTCTGGCGCGTTCATACATGGGCATACTTGATATATCCTGTCCGTCCAACGTTACAGTGCCTGCATCTGGTTTTTCAATACCGACTATCATATAGAAAGTAGTAGTCTTACCGGCGCCATTCGGCCCCAAAAGACCTACTATACTTCCCTGTTCGACAGCAATACTGACCCCGTCCACGACATTTCTGCCGGAATAATTTTTGACTAAATTATCTGTCTTAATAATCAACGGCTCGTCCTCCATCCTTACAGGCTTATGCCAACTGAGCTTCTTCTTCAGTCTTAGCGGGCTGTTTTTCCGGGATATAGATAATCTTGACATTGCCGTCCGCCGTCGCCACATTGGTATTGGTCAGCCGCAGCGTATCACCGGCTACAGAATTACCTTTCTGAGTGGCTCTGGCATTACCGATCAATTCGATATAACCATTACTGTCAGTACGGTACACAGCTCTGTCAGCAGCCGCAGTCAGTTCTCTGGCATCACTGTCGATTGTTACGCCGCCAGTAGCATTGGCAACCCCGCCTTTAATATCATAATCAATCTTCGCCGCATTCAGCACACTGCCGTCCGTATCGGTAAGCCGTGCCCAATCGCCGATAGTTTGTGCATATTCTCTGTCCTTATAATAATCTACCTGGTCGGCATACAGGCTTCTGCCATCTTTTACTACTATTGCATTACCTACCGCAGATAAATAATTTTCATTATGCATGATAAATTTATTGCAGGAAATATGAGCATCTTCCTTATCAGCAATAACATTACCTATCAAGACGCCCGTCTTTGCTTTGCTGTTAAATTCAGCATAATCAGCTGTCGCCGTACCGTCTTCCTGCTGCAATACTACATGCCCTTTCGCAGTACCCTTGCCTGTCTGCAGGTCATATTCCAACTCGTCGCCTTTTACGGAAAAATTGTCCGGCGCTGCCAGAACAGTGGACATGATGCCAAAGCTCAGCAAAGCCGCCGCTAAAACAGATACATATTTTTTATTTATCATTCATATCGCCGCCTTTCTCAACTCTGGCATTGCCAGTCAATTTCAGTTTTTTAAACGCACTGGTAGTAATCGCCTTATCGGCGCTGGCAAACCACTCATCTTTATACAGCTGCACATGCCCGCTGGCAGTTATAAGTTCCTTATCCTGCTGCCATGCTACTTTATCAGCCAATAACTTACCGCCGCTGGACAGTACCGCCTGTACTTTACCTTCCAAAGCAAAATTATTCCCGTCAATAACGGCACTACCTCGCTCAGCAGTTATATCAAGGTAGCTGCCGTCATTACGGTACACCTTACCCTTGACATCCTTTAAAACAGCTTGATTTTTCGTTTTGTCATTGATTACTTCGCCAACGGTAAATTCCCATAACATTTTACCGTCCTTTTCACGTTTGATAACGCTGTTCTTCAGCGAAGCATTAAATTTGGCGCTGACGCCGTCACCCATATTCACATTGACAGGCGCGCTGCCGCCGAACATCAGCCAGGCAATAATCGCACCTGCAAGCAGGATACTGCCGCCAATCGCCATAAGCGCTTTTTTATTTTTCATCAGCCTGCTGCTCCTCCCGCGGCGTATACGGTGTATTCCAACGGTGCTGGAACCAAAGCCAGTTATCCGGATACTGCCTGATAATTTTTTCTACTTCCTGTGTCATTTTCAAGGTAACATTATAATCGTCGGCTTTCTGATCACCGGTAAATTCATATCTGATAGGGTCCTTGACGATTGCCAAATGTCCATAACCGTCAGGCTTTCGGATAATAAAGATAGGAATTATCGGAGCCTTGAATTTTCTGGCAAAATAAGCCGGCCCGGTGGGAGTAGAAGCCATCTTGCCTAAGAAGGGCACAAAGATGCCGTCATAACCGCCGTCCTGGTCGGCAATCAAGCCTAACATACGTCCTTTTTTCATAGCCCGGGCACAGCCAAGGATCTCACTGGTCCCACGCGAAAAGATTTCCTGTCCTACGCCTTCACGCAGCTCATTCATAAAATCACTGTAAATCCTGTTAGGCTGCGGTTTCTCCACTGCGCTGAGCGGGAAACCATTGAGCGCCAACGCTGCTCCCAGCCATTCCCAGTTATCCATATGGCAGGCCAACATAACTACGCCTTTGCCTTCATTTAAAGTGTCCCAAAGCACTTCCGGCCGGTCAAAAGTAACCAGGCCGCGGATATTATCCTTATTCAAAGCCGGCATATACATGATTTCCATAAAGGTAATACCCAGCTTGATAAAAAGAGACTTAATGACTTTAAGCGCCTGGCTATCACTGTAGCCTAACCGCTCCTTGATGGTTTCTTCCGCACGGATACGCTGCTTTTTAGCAATCCTGTAATACAGATGTCCCATCCCTTTGCCGATTTTGACTACCAGCTTATAAGGCAGCCAGGAAACAACTGTGCTTATAGTCTTCAACAAATAATACAACCACATTACTGTCTATCTCCCTGTCCGCATTCCTGATAAGAGGCTACTACTGCATCCCAGCTGCCGCTGGCTTGCAGCAGCCGCTCTACAGCTTCCCGCACTGCTCCGCGTCCGCCGCAGGCTGCAGTAACTACCTGCGCCGCTGCGGCAACCTCCGCTGCGGCATCTGCCGGAGCAAAAGCCACTCCAGCAGCTTTAAAAGCAGGCAGGTCGTTTAAATCATCGCCCATATAGGCAACTTCCTGCCGCTCTAAATGTAACTCTTCGCGCAGCTTTTCCAAAGCCGCATATTTATCCCGCACACCTTCATAAAGATGACGGATACCAAGTTCTGCCGCCCGCCGATGAATAATCTCACTGAAACGCCCGGTAATAATGGCCACTTCTATTCCAGAGCGCAGCGCGCAGCTGATGCCTAAGCCATCCTTAGCATTAAAACCCTTGAATACCTCACCGCTGCCGCCGATATTGATTGTACCATCCGTCAGAACTCCATCAACATCTAAAGCCAGCAGCTTGATTTTCGCCAATTGCTGCTCCACTATACCACACCCTGTCTTACAAGATCAGTCATGTGCAGCAAACCGATAACTCTATGAGCTTCATCAATTACGGGCAATACTGTGATTGGTTTCGGATGATTGCTTTCCATAATGTGCAGTGCCTGTGCGGCCAATTTATCTTTAGTAATAGTCTTGGGCTGTTTGGTCATCAGCTCAGTAACAGGACGCTGCAAGAAATCAACACCCTTGCTCAAGCCACGACGGATATCGCCGTCAGTCAGCACACCCAACATGATGCCGTCAGCGTCAATTACTGATACCGCCCCAAGTCCCTTATCCGTTATTACAAACAGAGCTTCCTGTACAGTGGTATCGCCAAGGACAACGGGATTTTCTTCGCCGCTGTGCATGATATCGCCTACTGTAAGCAGCAGACGGCGTCCCAGCGAGCCGCCCGGATGAAAGATAGCAAACTGACTGGCAGTAAAATGATGCCGCTGCAGTAAAGCCAATGCCAGCGCATCGCCATAAGCCAGAGCTGCCGTAGTGCTGCTGGTAGGAGCAAGCCCTAAGGGACAGGCTTCTTTAGTAACGCCGACATTTAAAACCACATCGGCATTTTTAGCCAAAGTCGAAGCATCATTGCCTACCATGGCTATAATTTTAGCACCGATCCTGCGCAGAGACGGCAAAATATTCAGCACTTCTCCCGTCTCGCCGCTGTTGGAAAGAGCAATGACCACATCGCCGGCAGTAACCATACCCAGATCGCCGTGAATACCTTCTGCCGGATGCAGATAGAAAGACGGCGTACCTGTGCTTGCCAGCGTTGCCGCCATCTTGCGTCCGATGATACCGGACTTGCCCATGCCGGTAATAACAGTACGTCCCGGACACTGCAAAATCATTTCTACAGCGGCGGCAAAATTAGCATCGATTCGCGGCACCAGCTCTAAAATAGCTTCCGCCTCCATGCGCAATACTCCCTGCGCATGTTCAAGCATCTCTTGCATTCCAAAAGCTCCTCCTTTTCTCAGCCTCTCACAATTTTATCGATTGCGAGCACATCCTGCAGCAGCTTTTTTAATGCGTCCAGCCGTACCATATTCGGCCCATCAGACAAAGCCTCTGCCGGATTATCATGTACTTCCAAAAATAAGGCATCAATCCCCACGGCAGCAGCAGCTCGTGCCATATGCGGCACATACTGGCTCTGCCCACCGCTGCTGGTACCTTGCCCGCCTGGTATCTGCACGCTGTGCGTCGCGTCCATAACTACCGGGTAGCCTAATTCACGCATCACGGCCAGTCCGCGCATATCTGTCACCAGCGTATTATACCCGAAGCTTGCTCCGCGCTCTGTCAAAAGCAGATTATTATTGCCTGCTTCTTCTACTTTCTTAATGACATTCTTCATATCCCAAGGCGCCAGGAACTGACCTTTTTTCACATTGACGGTCTTCCCGGTTTTAGCAGCCGCATAGACCAAGTCTGTCTGGCGGCACAAAAAAGCCGGAATCTGCAGTATATCTACCACTTCTGCTGCCTTATCAGCCTGCCAAGGTTCATGAATGTCCGTAACGACAGGTACGGCAAGATCTTTTTTTATCTGCGCCAATATCTTCAGACCCTCTTCAATACCAGGCCCACGAAAAGAATTATAAGAAGAACGGTTGGCTTTATCAAAGGAAGCCTTGAACACATAGGGCATTCCCAGTTCTTCGCAGATTTCTTTGACGCGGCGGCCGATTGCCAGACTGCGCTCATACCCTTCCAAAACGCAGGGTCCTGCCAACAGCAGTAAAGGCTGCCCTTCGCCTACCAGATAGTTTTGTACTTTTACTGTATGCACAAAGATATCCTCCTTGCTTTATTTATTCATAGCCGCAAAAACTTCATTAACGGCAGCCAGGTCTTCCGGCGTATCCACGCCGATACCTTTAAATGCGCTTTCGAGCACTTTGATCTTATAGCCATTTTCCAGGACACGCAGCTGTTCAAGGCTCTCCGTCCTTTCCAGCGGCGTAGGCTGCAAAGCAGCATATTTCAGCAGGAAACTGCGGCGATATGCATATATCCCTACATGCTTGTAAACCTTATAACCTTCCGGTTTGTTGCGAGGGTAAGGCATCAAGCTCCGGGAAAAATATAATGCATACCCATTCAGATCCGTAACTACTTTAACTGCTGCCGGATTATCATAGTCGGCCTCATCCATCACTACTTTCATAGTAGCCATATCAAGCTCAGCATCGCCTTCAAAAGCCTTAGCCAGATTATCGATAACCTCCGGCGGGATCATCGGTTCATCACCTTGGACATTGACGATGACATCAACGCCAGGATACATCAACGCTACTTCTGCCAGCCTGTCGGTACCGCTGGGATGGTCAGGAGAAGTCATTACTGCCTTGCCGCCAAAATCAGCAACCGCTTTTGCCACCAGTTCATTATCCGTAGCCACGATTACCTCGTCCGGCATCTGTGCTTGACATGCTCTTTCATATACCCGCTGAATCATAGGCTTGCCGGCAATCATAGCTAAGGGTTTGCCCGGCAACCTCGTCGAAGCATAACGCGCCGGAATAACACATAAAACTTTCATTCTTTATCCCGCTCCTTTTTAATGGCTTTGATGACACATTCTTCCAGTTTGTCCATACCGCCGGTAACTTGTATTTCCATATTCAGGATATACAGCGGTATCTTTCTGTCAGAATAGATAAATTCTGTCGGTATTTTTACGGCGTCTTTAGCCGTAGTAATCATAGCCACCGCCTGCTCACGGCTGGCCAGTTCGTTGATATACTGCATTTCCAGCATCCCGTAATCGTGATGGTCAGGATACCGCACAGCCTCCAGGATATTTAACCCAATACTGGACAATGTCTGTTCAAAAGAAGACGGATTGCCGATTGCAGAAAAGACCATGACATCTTTACCTTTCAGCTCATCCAGATCTTTGCAGTTCTGCACGATACCCTTATACCAATCAGCAATCTCGACAAAATTTTTCGGATGATGCACACTCTCCACGATCGGCGCTTTAGCATTATATTTGCCGATAGTCTTACGCAGCTGCTGCCTGCTCAGAATACTGCTCTGATCCGTCTTAGTCAGCAGGAAGATGTCGCCGCGGTCAAGATTCTCCAGTGGTTCACGCAAAGTTCCGCGCGGCAAAACGCAGCCATTGCCGAACATATTCAGTGTGTCTACCAGCACGATATCAAGGTCGCGCTCCAGCTGCCAATGCTGATATCCGTCATCCATGATGATTACTTCAGCCTGCATCTTCTCTACAGCATACTTACCTGTAACCGCACGGTTTTTGCCGATGATGACAGGGATGCCAGGCAACGTCTTAGCCATTAAATACGCCTCGTCACCGGCTTCATAAGCTGTCATATATATTTTTTCGCCATCAGATACCACGCCGATTTCCTTATCCCAATGGGAACGGTAACCACGATTCAAAATCACGACCCTATAACCCATCTGCTTGATCATAGCAGCCATCTTCTGCGCAGTCGGCGTCTTACCTGTACCGCCTACCGTAATATTACCGATGGAAATAACGCAGCAGGGAAGTTTCTTCTGCTGCTGCAGACCAGACTGATAGATAGCCAACTTACAGCGGACGCCAAATTCATAGAGATACGAAAGAACGCGTAAAAACGCCAGCAGCACCCATCCCAAGAATGGCGTTTCCGGCCCATGCGCCATCTGGAACACATACTGGATAATAGCATCGCCATGACGCAGGCGTCCGCCGCCTTCGTCAGTAAGGTTACGGGTATTAACAGGATACGAAAGATATTCTTTTGCTGGGACTGCAGTGAGTTCCAACAGTTCTTTTAAATATTTTATGCTGCGAACATCTGCACCGCGATTTTCTTTGATAACCTGCAGCGAAGCAGCACCCATTCTGGCACGCTTTGTATCATCAGCAATGATGTCCAGCATTTCTGCCGTCAGTTCATTGATATTATTAACCATCTTGCAGGCGCCGACTTTACTCAGCAGCGCATAGGAATCTTTAAAGTTCTGCATATTAGGGCCGACTAAGATCGGTTTGGCATGTGCCGCAGGCTCCAGTACATTGTGTCCGCCATGCTTGCTCAGCGAACCGCCTACATATACAACATCGCCTACAGCGTAAATACGCCCCAATTCGCCGATAGTATCAATAAGCAGTACGGGATATTGATGCCGCTGACCAGTTGCCTCCAGTAACTTGGATCTGTAACCTGCCTCATAACCATATTCAGAAGCAATCCTGGCAATCTCATCTGCACGTGTTGTCTTACGCGGCGCAATAATCAGCCGTGCTTCAGGATATTTAGCACGGATAGTTTTAAACGCCTTCATCAAGGCATCTTCTTCCGTAGGATGCGTAGACCCCGCCACAATAACAGGGTAGGAAGCGCCAAGTCCCAATTCCAGCCGATATTTTCCCAGATCCTGCGGCGTTACTTCAGCATAAGTCTGGTCAAACTTTGTATTGCCAGTTACAAAAATCTTATCCTTATCAGCGCCAAGATGCGCAATATAGTCAGCATCAATACTGGACTGCATACAAAAACGGCTGACGGTATTCAGCATATCCTCCCAGATACCATACAGATATCTGTAACTTTTTACTGATTTTTCCGAAATACGGCCATTGACCATCATTACCGGGATATTTCTCTCTCTGATGGCACGCAGGAAATTAGGCCAGAGCTCAGTTTCTACCGGCATAAAGATTCCCGGATGGATACGTTTAACCATTGATTCAGCCACAAAAGGCAGATCCAGCGGAAAATATATGATAGCATCCGCCTCAGGAATGATTTGCTTAGCCATATTGTAGCCGCCGACAGTAAAAGCGGACACCAGCACCGGTTTGCCGGGCATTTCTTTCTGTATCTGCTTAACCAGCGGACTGGTAGCAACGATTTCGCCTACAGAAGCGCCATGGATCCAGATACAGTCCTTCTGTGCTACCTTAGCAATTTCATCTTCATAAACCCGTCCGAAGCTCTGCCTGAAACGCCGTTTAAATCCTTTCTCAGTCAGCAGCCTGTAGGTATAGTACGGCAATAAAAAAACTATCAATGCCACCAAGGCAATCAGATTATAGATAATATACATTTACAGACCTCATTTCGCTTCTTTGCTGCGATACTGAATTCTATACAAATGGGCATATAACCCATCTTGTGCCATCAATTCTTCATGACTGCCGTCTTCTACAAGGCGGCCCTTTTCCATGACAAGTATCCTGTCAGCATTTTTTATCGTCGATAACCTGTGCGCAATAACAAACGACGTCCTGCCCACCATCAGGCGATCCAATGCTTCCTGAACGATGCGCTCGCTTTCTGTATCCAAAGCGGAAGTAGCTTCGTCCAAAATAAGTATCTGCGGATTTTTCAAAATTGCCCGGGCAATAGAGATACGCTGCCGCTGACCGCCGGAAATATTCACGCCACGGTCACCAAGCATGGTATCATAACCTTCCGGCAATCTCATAATGAAATCATGGGCATTAGCTGCTTTAGCCGCAGCTTCAACTTCTTCTTTAGTGGCGTCAAGTCGGCCATACAGAATATTATCATAAACGCTGCCGTTAAACAGCAATGTTTCCTGAGGCACGATACCAACCTGTTCGCGCAGAGAATTTAAGGTGACATCACGGATATCCACTCCGTCGATAACAATACTGCCGCCGGTCACATCATAAAAACGCGGCAGCAGACTGGCAATTGTAGACTTACCGGCGCCGGACGGTCCGACAATGGCTACGATCTGTCCACGCTCTACTTTGAAAGACAGATCTTCAATAACCTGTTCATCTGCATTATAGGCAAATTCAACATGCCGGAACTCCACATGTCCCTGGATGGGCGGCAGCACCCGTGCAGCTGGCAGCTCTTTGATGTTCTCTTCCAGATCAAGGATGCCGAAAACACGCTCACCAGCAGCCAAAGCCTGTTGGATACTGGCCACAACCTTGGTCAGTCGTTTGATAGGGTTGGCGATATTAACCGCATATACCAGGAAAGCCACTAAAGACCCAGCAGTAATCGTACCGTTGATAACGCTCATACCACCGTACCACATAACTACGGTAACGCCTACTGCAGCCACAAATTCTACAGTCGGCGTCAGCAGCGCATTCAGCTTGATGTTCTTCATATTGGCATAAAAATTCGTCATATTCTGTTCATCAAAGCGCTTGATTTCATGTTCCTCACGCACAAAAGATTTAACAACGCGGGCAGAGGATACGACCTCCTGCAGCACGGAAGTAAGCTCAGCAGTGCATTCCTGGATACGCCCGCCATTACGACGGATTTTTTTGCCAAAAAAATCCATGAACCATAATACTACCGGAAAAGTACAAAAAGTAAACAGCGTCAGCTTCCAGTCCAGCCACAGCATGGCGGCAATACTGCCTATCAGCACCAGGCCTTCTGTAACAAGCTCTACTGCCTTATCTACCATGGCAACCTGCAGAGCGGCGACATCGTTAGTAACATAGCTCATAATCGTACCAGTCTTGTTCTTATCGTAAAAAGACATACTGAGACGCTGTAATTTACGGAAAATAGCTCCGCGGATATCGATAACCACCCTTTGTCCGACCCAGCTCATCAGATAAGTCTGTCCATAGAAAAACAAACCGCGGATAATAAATACCACCACGATACTGCCGGCAATAATATACAGCATCCTTACATCTTTCTGTACCAGCACCTTGTCCACAACATCTTTAATGATCCAAGGCAGATACAGATTACAGCCGGATGCTAAACAGGTGCAAAGAACTGCCAGTATCAGACGCGGCAGATATGGCCGTACATAATTTAACAGTCGTAAATATAAATTCATTTCTTTTCCTCAGCAATCTTTAATACTAATTCAGCTACCCTTTCTACGGCGCCAGGCTTGCCCAGGCGCTCGCGCACATACGCCAGATCCAGCTTCATTTGAGCATTACGTTCCGGCTGCAGCAAATCCATTGCGGCCTGCGCCACCTTCTCAGGCGTAAAATCCTCCTGCAGCAGTTCAGGCAACACCTGCCGGCCGGCAACTATATTAGGCAGCCCGATATTAGGAATATTGATAACCCTCCTGGCAATAAAAGCGTTTACGGCAGACGTGCGGTACACGATGACGCTGCCTAAACCACAGAGAGCCGCTTCCAAGGTTACCGTACCGCTGGTGGCCAATGCCAGATCGGCAACGCTGAAAAGGTCATAATTATGCCCCTCAGTAATTTTCACTTCCACGCCTGCGGCTCGTATCTTGCTTTCCAACAGCGCTAAGGGAATAGTTCCCGCACGCGGCATAGCAAAATCAACTTCCGGCATATGCTGTTTTAATACTTTAGCCGCCGCCAACAAAGTCGGCAGCATTTTCTCAATTTCCATCAATCTGCTGCCTGGCATCAACAGTATCAGCTTTCTGCCCGTTTTTTTACCAGCAAAAGCTTCCGCCTCGCTGCGCGGCAGGGATGGTTTTACTATATCAAGCAGCGGATGTCCTACAAAGACCGTATCCGCACCTGCATCATGATAAACGTCATACTCAAACGGAAAGATAGCGGCAACTTTATCGACAATCTGCGCTACTTTCTTAGCTCTGCTTTTATGCCACGCCCAGGCTGAAGGGCTGATATAAGAAACCACCGGTATTTTCTTTTCATGGGCGATTTTTGCAATTTTCATATTAAAGCCTGGATAATCGACAACAACCAGACAGTCTGGCTGCCGTTCCTCCATAACTTTTACGAAGCTGTTGCGCAGTCTGAATAAAGCGGGCAGTTTGCAGATAATTTCCGCAAAGCCCATAACGCCATGTTCTTTTATATCAAAAAGTACTTCGCCGCCGGCAGCGCGCAAAGCATCTCCGCCCATCCCGAAAACTTCGGCGTCGGGCCGGAGCTTTTTTATAGCCGCCGTCACAGCAGCAGCATGTATATCTCCAGACGCTTCTCCAGCAGAAATTAAAATCTTCGTCATTGCAGCACCTTTTTCTCTTTACATAAAGTATATAAAAAAGTCTATAACATTTCATTGTATATTATAACACAAAAGCGACCAACAAATACTGTTGGTCGCTTTAAAAATGAAATTTTTCTGTTAATTTATTTAACCAAGATAGTAATATTATGTTCATCGGCCATAGCAATCGTCTTTTCTCTGTCAACTATCAGAGTATTGCCGGCCTCAATCACTATGCCGGTAGCTCCGGCATGAATCATAGACTCCATGGTCTTGGTACCAAAGCCAGGAATATCAAACCGCTGATCCTGCGACGGCTTAGCAGCTTTAGCCACGATAACGCCGCCCTTGCCCAGAAAACCGCCGCGCAAGATGCAGGCATCAGTTCCTTCTATAGCTTCCACAGCCATAACGGCCCTGTTTTTCACCACAACTGTCTGCCCAATATCCAGTCCGCCTATAGCCTTAGCCATAGTAAACCCAAACTCCATATCCGCCAGTTCCGCCTCTGTAGGCTGCCGTTTCGTCAGCACACCTGGCGCAGGCAAAAGCGGTTTGATCAGTACAGTCTGATCCATCACATGGATTCCTTCGCTTTCCAGTTCTTTGACGATAGCGTTCATAATAGTATCGTCTTTACGATCCGGTACAGTTGCCAGAATCTTGATGGCCCGCAGGTCGGGAACTATTTTGCCAGCTTTATACAGCACTTCTTTAGTGACCTTACCGATCATGGTAACTTGTTTCACCTTGTGCTTCTTCAAAGTAGAAATAATCTTACCAATCTTCCCGATATTGATATCATAGTAGAAATCTGCACATGCAGCCAGTTCCTCATCGACATCCGGCACAACGCCGACAGCTACCACCTGATAGCCAAGCTCCTTAGCCGCTTTGGCAACTTCCACCGGCAAATGCCCTATGCCTGATAAAACACCGATGCTCTCCATATAATCAGCCTCTGCGGGTACGGATGATACCGCGTTCCACATTACGCAGGAAACGCATCAGATGCTCCACAGGCTCGCTGCTGTCAAGCTCCTGTTCCATAGTAGCAATAGCTTCCTGCAGCGGCAAGCCACTATGATACAAAATGCGGAAAGCCTTTTTCAGCTGGCTGCGCTGCTCAGCAGGCATTCCTGCACGGGAAAGGCCCACGCTGTTCAAGCCGGATACAAACGCCGGATCGCCTGCTACGATCATAAACGGCGGAATATCCTGCGCCACACGCGCCATACCTCCTACCATGACATTACGGCCGATTTTACAGAACTGATGCACGGCAGAAAGACCGCCAATAACAGCGCGATCCTCAACGATAACATGTCCTGCCAAGGTAGCTACATTGGACATAATTACGTTATTGCCTACCACACAGTTATGGGCAACATGGGTATAAGCCATCATCAGGATATTATTGCCGATCCTGGTCTCATTACCTTCGCCGGTAGCCCTGTTTACAGTGCAGCATTCTCTGAAAATACCGCCGTCGCCGATAATTGTATAAGATTTTTCGCCGGCAAACTTAAGATCCTGCGGCTCAGCGCCGATGGAACAGCCCGGGAAAAACTTACAGTTTTTACCCACGGTAGTATATCTATGGATAACTGCATGAGCACCAATCTTGCAACCATCGCCAATCACGGTATCTTCATCAATTACAGCGTATGCACCGATTTCCACATCCTGGCCTATCACGGCATTGGGGTGAATAACAGCAGTCTCATGTATTTTACGTTTAGGTATAATAACCGAACTCATCTTTTCCACTCCTCTTGTTTAATCACCCGATTAAACATAAATATAAAACTATAGTCTCACTGTGCTGATTTTTTTAACCTTTTAAATTCGGTTATTTTTCACAATTAAAATATGTTTTTATCTGTTTTCTTAAGAATTCTCTATATTTCTACCTAATTGTAAAAAATTATGCTTCCTTGGGATCCATAATAGCAAAGGTACAGTCACACTCACAGGCTACGCTGCCATCAACCTTACCTTCACAGTGAATAACGCCCATATTGCCGCGAATTTTTACTACCTCGGCAGTAGTCACTACTTGGTCGCCAGGCACAACTTGTCTGCGGAAACGTACATTATCAATTTTACCGAAAACAGCAATCTTGCCGCGGTTCTCTTCCGGGTACAGCATAGCAACGCCGCCAACCTGCGCCATGGCCTCAATCAGCAGTACGCCGGGCATAATGGGCTCATTGGGGAAGTGCCCCAGAAACTGCATTTCATTAGCAGTAATATTCTTTATGCCGACAGCGCGTTTCAAGGGCTCCAATTCCAGGATGCGATCCACCAGGAGCATCGGATAACGATGCGGAAGAATTTTTTTAATTTCGTTAATATCAAGAACTGTCATTTACTGTTCCTCCCTTGTTCTATATGCTTGTATTTGCTTAGCTATACCAGAATTAAACGCATGTCCTGTCTTGACTGCTATGACATGAGCCTTGATTGGTCCTAATAAATATAAATCACCGATAACATCGAGTATTTTATGCCTGATCAGCTCATCGTCAAAACGCGGTACAGACAAGATTTTTTCTTTATCGAAAACCACGACATTTTCCAGACTGCCGCCAAGGCCCAGTCCAAGTTTTTTGAGCATTTCCAGCTCTTCAGTAAACGCTACTGTGCGTGCAGCCATGATCTCCTTTTTAAAGCTTTCCGTATCAAGCTCGATATCAAAATACTGTGTCCCTAAAAGCGGGTGCTTATTGATAGAAGTAAAAGAAATCCTGTACCCGTCATAAGGAGTAACAACGATATAGCGGTCGCCGTCATAAACAGAAAACTCCTTATCTATGCTGTAGATCTTTCTTTCCTCCTGCTGCTGCACTATGCCGGCCTGCTCCAGCAGTTCGCAGAACACTTTAGCGCTGCCGTCGGTCACAGGAGGCTCAGGTGAAGACATTTCGATAACGATATTATCTATTTCCATCATCGCCAGCGCAGCCATCAAATGTTCTACTGTGAACACTTCTGCCCCATCGACACTCAGCGTTGTCGCCTTGACCGTCGAGCTGACGTTTTCTGCCAGCGCCCGTATCTGCGGCTTACCAGGAAGGTCAGTACGCACAAACACAATGCCTGTATTAACATCGGCAGGCTTCATGGTCATCATTACTTCCTTGCCGGAATGCAGGCCGATGCCGGAATAAGATATTTCATTAGCTATAGTATGCTGCATATATTTTTCAGTCATTGGTCTCCTCCTTCTTTATTTATCTTTATTTTTAAACCGCTGCCGTCCATCTTTCCAACGGTCGTGCACCCAAAACCACATTTCCGGGTGTGCAATTATTTCATGCTCTAAAATTGTAACCATCTGGCTGGTCACTTCATAAAAATCTGCTTCTTTATTTTTCGTCTTAGGCGTATAAAGAGGCGGATAGATTTTGGCAGTACATGTCCCGTCATCATTATTATGCAGGAAGATAGGCAGTATGGGCGAGCCGTAAATTCTTGACAATGCCGCCGCCCCCATCGGTATAATGGATTTTTTCCCAAACAGATTGATTTCTACCCCGTCATCATTGGTATCCTGGTCATACAGTACTCCTAACAGATGCTTTTCCCTAAGCATCCTGCTGATTGCCAGCAAACCGCTTTCACCACGGTTATAGGCCACCTTCTGTCCTACCATCTGACGATATTCATTGATAAACTTATCCATTGCGCCATTATTCTGCTTACGGGTAATGGACAACATCGGATACCCGTGCAGAGCAACCGTCGCTCCCAGAAGTTCCCAGTTGCCGTAATGCCCGGTTGCCATAATGACACCTTTATCCTGTTTATAAGCCGCATCCAGATATTCCAGTCCTTCCACCTTGACAGTCTGGTCGATATTTTCCGGTTTCAGAAGCGGAAAGCGCATGACCTCTACGACCATCCTGCCAAACCGGCGCAGGCTTTCTTCAGCAATCTGCGCGGCTCTGGTCTTGTCCACGCCAAGGCATTCCATGATATTGGTCCTGGCCATCTGCATACGCCATTCCGGCACGGCTACCACTGCTACCCCGCCCAAAAAGCGCGCTGTAAGGTTACGGATAAATTTGGGCGCAATGCACATCAGCTTACTAAATAACTTTACTATATAATAACTCAGCATTTCAACACTCCTCTGTCAGGTTATTTATCGCTGAGCTTAGCAATTTCTTTTTCCAGTTCTTTAACCCGTTTCAGTAAATCACCAATCTTGCGCAGATTAGCTTCCTGACGCAGCCACTCTTTATGCGGCATAGCCGGGAACCCGGCCATAAAGGAATTAGCCGGGATATTATTAGTAATACCTGTCTTACCGCCAAATACGCAGTTATCGCCGATAGTGATATGACCAACAGTGCCTACCTGTCCGGCAAAGGTTACGTTGTTACCTACGGTAACGCTGCCGGAAATACCTACATGCGCTACCACGAGGCAGTTCTCGCCCAAGATATCATTATGTCCCAAATGCACGAGATTATCAATCTTCGTGCCTTTGCCTACGATGGTACTATCTACCGTCGCCCTGTCGATACAGGTATTATTGCCTATTTCCACATCATCCTGCAGTACTACGTTACCTGTCTGCAGCACCTTACTGTGCTTACCGTTCTGAGTTACATAGCCAAAACCGTCGCCGCCGATAACAGAGCCTGCCTGCAGGATTACCCTGTCTCCCAAAACGCAGTCTTCACGGATAGTAACACTAGGATAAACAATGCAGTCACTGCCGATTTTAACACGTTTACCTACGTATACATGCGGATAAATAATGGAGCCGTCGCCAATTTCTGCACCGTCTTCAATAACCGCAAAAGGCTGCACGGCAACATTGCTGCCGATTTTCGCCGTAGGAGCAATATAAGCTAACGGACTGATAACGCGCTCTATTTCTTCCGGCGCCCGGAACAGCTCCAGCAGGGCGGCAAAAGCCGCACGTGGGTTTTCCACCCTGATAACAGGTCTGCCGTCCAGCTTCGGGTCATCAGGACTGAGCACCATGACGCCCGCCTTACTCAGATGGCAATGCTCTACATGCGGCGGAACAGCAAAAGAAATATCCTGCGGTCCTGCCTCCAGCAATCCATTGACCCCTGTTACCAGCAGCTGCGGATTATCGTCTTCCACTGTACCATGCAAAAATACAGCTAATTCCTGAACACTTTTCTCCATAAATAAACCTCCCCATAATCAGCCTTGCACGGCCGAGCAACACAAAAAGCGGGCGGACGAGTCCGCCCGCTCAGGGTGTGCGCTTATTTCATTTTCTCAATTACTTCTTTAGTCACGTCAGTACCGCCTTGCGGAACGGCATCTTTAATCAGGATTGCTCCTAAGCCCTTCTCTTTAGCTACTTGGCTCAATGCCGTATCCAGGCTTGCTTTCAGCTTGTTTTGCGCCTCGCTCTGAATCAGCTGGGCACGCGCAGCATAATCTTCAGCAACCTTTTTCTGTTCTTCGGCGCTCTTGCCTTCCATATCTTTATCCATGGATGCTTTTAAATCCTGCATCTTCTTGGTAACATCTTCTTTGGTATCTTTAACTACAACGGCTTCTGCTTCCACCTTTTTCATATCTACAGTGCCAAAATCAGCATTACGGCCACTGCAGCCAAAAGTCAGCATTGCACTGGCAATCATCAGGCCGGCAATAATTTTTTTCATAATCGTAACCTCACTTGTCATTTTCTTTCTGCAATTCAGTAATTATCTCATCTGTAATATCGTCTGCCGTCAGATTCACTTTCACAGTGTTAAACACTATAGTATAACCTTTTCTGTCTACCAGACGCATTACAATTTTTTCAATATCCTGATGCATTTCCTTTTCTAAAGCTGCATTTTTCTCCTGCTGCCTGTCAATCTCCCTATCCATGATACTGAGAGCATTATGCAGTGCTGAGGGAGCTTTCTGCAGCATATCGTCATATTTACCTTCAGACGCCTTCATAACAGCTGCAGCATTTTGGCGCAGCCTTTCAGCTTCCTGGCCTATCCGCTGACGCATTTGGCCGGCATAAGGCGTCATTTTCTTTTCTATATAGGCAGTTTTTTCCGCATTTAATTTAGCAAGTTCTGCTTCTCTGGTATTTCTCGTCGCAGCCAGTTCTTCTTCCACCTGTTTTCTTTCTTCAGGTTTCATCTTTACCGACTCCAGCCGCATACGCAGGTTAAACATTTTCAACTGATATGAAGCCTCTATTTCTTTTTTACGCTCGGCAATCAGTTCTTCTGCCTCTTGCTCCGTTTGCGCTATAAACTTCTGCAGCTGAACATTCTCCCGCGCCTGCGCGCCAACCATACGGGTATTGAAATCTGCATCCCAGTAAGTCGCTTCACTGGCTCGTTTCAGATCCCGCAGTTTATCAAGACTGCTGAGCTGCTGTTTAGCCATTTCCTCTTGAGCTTTACGTTTTTTTACAAGATCCTGTACGATTGCTTCACCCTGCTGCAGCTTTTTATACTGCGGATGTCCTGCAACCGCCTTCTTCCAGTCTGCCACAGCAATCTTCTCACCTGTCATGCTGACGCTGCCGCACGCTGCAACAAGCAGTGAACTTATCAACAGCACTACAAAGATGACTTTACGCATAACATCCTCCCAGGTGAACAGTAAACGAGGCCCCGCAGGGCCTCAGTAAACAGACGGCTTACTTACCGCTCTGCAGTGCTTTAGCCACTTCGTCGGTAATATCTACGCCGCCGAAAATAACGGTGCTCTTATCAACTACCACGGAAAGGCCTTTTTTATCGGCAACTTTCTTAATCTGCTCTTCAACTTTTTTTAATACAGGCTCCATCAGTTCTTTTTCCTTATTGGCGATGCGTTCCTGCAACTGCACATAATAACGCTGTTTTTCGCTGTCGTTCATGCTCTTGCTTTTTTCGTCAAAATCTTTCTGGGCGCTGTCGATTTCACTCTTCATGGTATCTCTTACATTCTGCAGATCAGGACTTTGCGCTACCAGCATTTGATAATTTACTACGCCGATAGCAGATTCACTGGCCGCAGCAGACGCAACCTTTCCGAAACCGCTCTGCGTAACAGACAGCGCAAAGCAGCCGATGATGAAGATGGCCGCTACAAACAAAGAAACCATTTTAACATTTTTAGGATTACGCAATTTCTGCATCATAACAAAATTACCTGCTTTCTTACAAAAATAAATTTATATTACAAATATATAGTTTATTATATCAGTCCGCCTACATTCTTTCAATGCAAAGCTACAAATTTCCTATCAGGCGCAGATAAAATTCCTTGCCTCCGTAAACGTATTCCGCACTCAGAAATTCATGGATGCGATATCTTACGCCATATTCGTTTCTGTCGTCACCGGAAAAATGCTCAGCTCTTAACTTCCACTTAGGACTCAGCGTATACTCCAACTTATAGACATTATCGCCTGCCGGCGCCCGGCGCATATAGCTCCAGCTGCTCTTGCCCCAATAACGGGTATAACCTGCGCCAAATTGCCATTGCACGTCGTCCAGCACAACTTCCGCCTCAGTAAATATTTCGTCCTGCGGAGAAATAAATTTGCCAAGATGCGCTTTACCGGAAAGATTATCTTTGTCACGACCTATATCGCCGTAACCTTCCAGCCAGATTTTATATTCATCAGAATCCAGCATGATTGCAACAACAGTATCGGCACCCGGACGGATATTGATCCGCGGCTTCAGATTATACTGCCTTACTTCCGTTTCTGCTTCCAGTTTCCGGCAGAGATAATCTATATATTCCTGCTGATGATGTTCAAGATAAGATACAGGTATTCCCTGCAGCCGTTCACATTCATCGGCATATTTAAATTTCAGCCTGTTTAAAAGCAGATTAGGAATTGACTCGGAGCGCATTTCATATTTTAACCCGCTGATCAGTTGTCCTACCGGGTATATAATAACCTGCACGACAACTTTACCATCCTCCTGCAGCAAGTCTACCGCCGCCTTAAATTCCGGCAACGCTTTTTCTACCTCTTGCCGGACAACGCGGCGCAAAACGCCTCCTGCCCAGTCCTGCGCGTCTACCGAAGCGCCGCTGATAGCTCCCTGCAGTTTTTGTTCCAAGCCTGGCAATCTTCGCTTTAAATAAACCGCCGCCTGCGGCTCTACACCGGAAAACTGCAGATCTATCTCAACTTTACTGATGGTATCGCTCCAGGGCGCAACATGCAGGATAATTTCGGTCTGCTGTCCCAAATTGATTTCAGTCTGCTGCATTTCATACCCCGTAAGCACCCTGTCGCCAATCTCAGTCAACAGTTTCGCATATTCAGCCTTTACGGGAGCAATGTTCTCCGTATCCTTATCCAGCAGCAGCTGCTGAGCAACAACCTGCATACTGTCTGTCATCTTCTGCAGCAATATTTCGCTGGTACTGCCTCCCGCATCAACGATACGCACCTGCACATCTTCAACAGGCATAGAAAAAGCTTGCTGCAATGACAAAAAATTTGTCATTGCAGCAATCGCAAAAATCTTACTAATCTTCATTTCAGCACCGTTATAAAATCAGAACTGTCCGCCAAAGCTGAAGTGGAATTTACCGCCGTCGTCGCCGTAGCCGTAGTCAAGTTTTACCGGTCCTAACGGAGAATTGATACGTAAGCCGACACCGAAGCTGTTTTTAATCAAGCCCAGGTCAAACTCGTCTTCATGACGTTTATCCCAGGCATAACCATTATCTGTAAACAGTACGCCCTGGACTTTTTTAATAATCGGGAAACGATATTCCAGCGTTGCTTTGAGCATACTGTTGCCGCGGAACTGATCATCTTCATAGCCACGGAGCGTATCGCTGCCGCCCATAGAGAAGCGCTGGCTCAAAGGCATATCGCCGTCAGCGTAGCCTGCGCCCAGATTCAGCGCCCAGACGCTTTCACCGCCGACACGATAATAATAGCGGTAATCGGCAGTAAACTTGGTAAAGTCAAAATCGCCGCCCAGACCGGCCCATTCTACACTATACGCAATGCGTTTGCCTTCATGTGGGTCGTAAATATTATCACGGGAATCGAAAATCCTGCCTAACGTGATACTGCGGGTAACGCCAAAGTTTTCTTTGCGGCGTTCGGCAGCAGTAGCAGGCATCCATTTTTCATAATATCCGCTACTATTAAACACATCTTCATAATATTGGTCTTTATCATTCTCATAGCCATCAGCCATACCCTTATAGATATCGTCACGATTCTTCAAGGTAACATAATTGCTTACATACTCGTTATCAGTCTTACGGCTGAAAGTCAATTCCTGACCGCGACGCTTTTTATCGTAACGGGCAATTTCGTCGCCGTCGATATTATAATCAGCATATTCATTGGTAATATCATACAGATTGATGGTAGCTGTAGTTTCTTTATCGTCAATCCAAGGCTTGGTATAACTGAAATCATAGTTCTTGTTATCCTCACCGCCAAATTCCCAACGGATATTGACCTTATCGCCCGTACCGCGGAAGTTTTTATCGCCGATAGAAATCATACCAATGAAGCCGTCAGCGTTACTGTAACCGGCGCCGATGCCAAAAGTACCTGTGTTCATTTCCACAACGCTGATTTCCACTTCGACGGAGTTAGGTTCCTTACCCGGATTTAATTTGACATTGACGTCTTCAAAATAACCCAGATTATAAATACGCTGCATACTGCGGCGGGCATCCTTGGCATTAAATGGCTTGCCCTTTTTCAGCTTCATCTCACGGGTAATAACATAGTCTTTCGTCTTAACATTGCCTTTAACCTTGAAATCTTCTACGATACCCTCGTTAACAGTAATATTGAGCGTACCATCCTGATCCATATGAATGTCGGTCACTCTGGCCAAAATATAACCGTTTTGACGATATTCCTCTTCCAGACGCTGTACCCTTGTATTAACATCTTTCAGATTGATAATTTTATTCTCTTCTAAGTCAAAGAAGCTGGCAGCTTTTTTATCATCGACTACGGTATTGCCGGTGATTTCCACCTTAGTAAACGCCGGATTTTCCATTACATGATAAATAACCTGTACTCCCTCCGGCACTTCTTTAAATTCCGGGCGCAGGTCATAAAACCAGCCCAGATCATAAATAGCGCTTAAATCTTCATTCAGCCCCTGTTCAGTTAATTCCATTCCCGGTTTAGTCTTCAAGGCAGCCGCAATCTCAGCTTCACTGATAACGTTATTACCTGTGATAACCTGCTTGGTAATAGTCTTCCCAAGATAGGGAGCAAGCATATTCTCCTTGGCAGGTTCCTGTGCGGCACCCGCTTCCTCAGCAGCTATTTCAGCAGCTGTAGCCGGAACAGCATTTTCCTCCGCATATACAGGTAATGCAAAACACACGGCCGCCAAGCCTATCGATAAAGGCCGGATTAAATATCTTTTATTCAATGTTTACCCTCCTAAACGCTATTTAGAACTGGTCAGTTCTACCCTGGCAGACTTTACCAGCCTGCGCATGTCTATATCTGATATCTCCAACTGCCGGTTGGATTCTTTACCGGCCGGAGCATCACTTACTCTGCTAATTTCAGCCGAAGGCAGCGTGGTCGACTGCGCCCTTGGCTGCGGCTGCCTGGTAACATCAGCGGCAGCCTTTACCGTAGTATCCTGCGCTGCGACGCTTCTGGAAGTACCGGCTGCTGCAGGCGGAGATTTCAGATTATGCCGCGCATAGCACCAGCCGCCGAAACAAGACACCGCCACTGCAAAAGCCGCACATAAAGCCAAAACTTGTCTGTTCCAGCACCATGGCACATCTTTTTTTCTGCGCAGATTGCTGAGCTCTGCTTCAGCCAGCATTAAATCCAGCTCGCCGCGCATATCTTTATTATCTAAAAAACTCTGTTCGGCATTCTCTAAACTGCTTTTTATCCTACGTATCCGCTGACACACAGAACGACTCATTTTGACCATGCCGAAAACTCCTCTCCTAAAATAATAAAGCTTTAAGTAATATAATCACGCGAAAAACATTTTTACTCACCTGTCATTATTACTGATTTACAGTATTTATTTCAAAAATACTCCTCTTTGCTTACTGTATCACAGTAAAATAACTTTTTCTCACATTTCATTTAAAATCATGGATGAATCGTGATAACATTCCCCGCACTCTGCGTACGCCCTGCTTCTGCAGGCGGTATACATACCCCAGGCTGACATTGATTGTTTCCGCAACATTTTGGGCTGATTGGTCTTCCAGATACATACCCGTAAGTACCCGCTGCTCCTTTTCCGGCAAACGGCTAAGCGCCTGCTGCACTTTTTCCTGCAACAACTGCTGTTCGGCCAGTTCAGCCGGCGACGCCTTTTCAGAAGCCAGCATGTCTGCTACGGCCGTCCCGCAGAAAGTTTTTCCGTCCAGAGAAATAATCCCCTTGTCAGAATCTTTTTTCAGGAAATCAAGCATACATCCTTTGATACGGTAGGAGGCAAACAAGCTGAAAGCCACCCCGCGCTTATAATCATATGTTTCCGCAGCTTCCAAAAGCCCGATCATACCTTCCTGAATAAGTTCCATAGTTTCAGACTCCGGCAGCTGAAAACCAACAGCGATTTTAAACACCAGCGGCTGATAAGCAGTCATCAGCTGCTGATGCGCCTGTACATCGCCTGCAGCTGCCAATTTCCACAGCTTGGTCTCTTCTTCCCTGTCAAGCAGCGAAGTTTTTCGCAGCTCTTCAAGATAGCTCTGCAGCATTGTTTCACCTCCCCTCAAACAATTTAAAAAGTCACCCTATATTCAACGCCATACCAGTCTTCCGGTTCATTAGAAAGATCATAACTTCTGGAATAGGTCAGATTAAAGTGTCTGCTAATATCGTACTGTCCAAAGATACTTCTGTCAATACCATCAAAGCTTGTTGTATAGCCAATCATGAAATTATCAGTAAGATATTTGCTTACTAATAGATTATAGCGATTACGTTCCTCCTGCGTCAGAGCCTCATCTTTATCACTCATGCTCTCTACTCCGACACCGGAACGCACCTTGCCCATATAGATACGGAACTGATCCAGCCCCAGTGTCTGCTTGACCAGCATCTCCACGTCGCCTAATACGGCCATCTGTAAACCAGCCGTCATCAGATTCTGCAGATCCTCGCCGGTAACGTCTTCTCCGCCGGACGTATCACGCTGCAGAGTAAGCATACGTATAATGGTATTTTCACTAAGGGGCGGATTACTGCCTAACTGCAGCTCCATGTTTTCTATCGGCCCGTTAATCCTCATAAAGATGTCATAACGACTGAACCTTGCTTCGCCTTCCAGGCTTACATTGGGCAGGAAGGTACCTGGAAGCGCCCAGCCTACCGATGCATTCCTGATTTTGAAAGGCGTTCTGAGATAGGTAACCGTACCGCGGTCAGCCTTGATAGAGCCGTCAATTACAGGAAATACGGTACTACCGGTAATATGCATGGAGCCGGCCAGCCAGAGATCGTACAGATACTTATTGAAAAGATGTACCTTGGGTCCCAGCATAATCTGCAGATCCATACCAAGATTGCTGCTCCCTTCACCTAATTCAGGTATGGTAGGCATATTGATGAGCACATCGTCCAACATGACCGTGCCCTTGAGCTGCGGTCTGTAAGCAGGTCTGGGCGGCGTGTTGGCATCTGTAAACTGAAGATACCGCTGCGGAATTATTTCAATATCGCTGTTCAAACGTCCCGTGAATATTTCTGACGCAAGTTCGGCGTCTTCCGCCTTGATATACAGCTTGTAGGTATCTTTCTCGCTCGCCCGCAGCGCATAGCTACCGCTGGCCGTGATGCTGCCCTTACCGAGCTTGGCGGAAAGATTATGCAGCACCATTTCATTGCCTTTGAACTCAATATCAGTCTTGATATTATCGATAACCGTATTCAGTTCTTTTACTTTGACGCTGCCGCCGTCAATTTTAATTGCCCCGTTGACGAGGGGCTCTTCCAGCGTCCCGCTTAAAATAATTTCGCCTTCCGTCTCGCCGATGCCCCATTCGACCATATCCGTCATCGCCGGCAGGATACCTAACCGCGCTTCATTCAGATTCATTACTATCCTCATCTGCGCATTAGGATTCTTCCTGGACGTTGTTTCTCTGAAAATATCTAAGGGAACATCGCCGCTGGCTTTGACATTATAAACATCTTTTATAGCAATAAACTGCTGCAGCTTGAGATTATCATTCTGCAAAGTCATTAAAGCCGTCAGTTTATCAATGCTTACACCTGCAATCGAGCCATTATTGATTTCTAACGAACAATACCCCGACGGATTGTCAAACGGTCCGTTAAGCTGGATGAGCAGATCCGCTTCGCCTTTGATTTCCGGCGGATCATGCATCAGGAAGGTAGTAATAGCAGGATTAGCCTTAGTTGCGCCTATTTCCACATCATACATTTTTTTGCCGAAATCAACATTTCCTTTAACCGCGATAACGCCTTTATCGCTAACGTCATTCTCTTCCAGTATCTTGACATCGTCAAAATACAGAATACCTTTCTGCAGGCGTCCTTTAAACATCATGCGGTAATAGTCAAGGTCGTGGATTTTGACATCTTCTGCCCAAATATCGATATTGATTCCGCTGCCTTTGCCTTGCGGATTGATATCTATCTCGCCCTGGACAGTACCGTCAATATTATAATCCTGTTTGCACATCCTGAGGATGCCGCCCAGATTGCCCCAAAGCGTTACAACTTTTCCCTGCATAAAGCGCTGCGGAATATCGATATTCAGTTCTGCCTTAAACAGGCCGTAATCACCATTACCATTATTATAAGGCTGTTTAAAAGAAACGCTCAGTTCATTGCGGTCAGTGCCGTTGCTGGTCACACTGCCGGAAAGATCACTCAGTTCTTCGCCGTTGATGCTCATACTATCGCTGGAAATCTCGCCCATAAAATACGGCCGCTGCAGCGTACCGCGCAGATACCCCTTAGCATTTATATAACCTTCAAGATCGACGTCCTTGTCCATAACTGGCAGTCTGTCAAGATTGATATTCTGTGCGTCCATTATGAAGTCCAAATGCTGCTCCTTATCCATGACGCCGTCTAAAGTAACCTTGGTAGACAAAGCGCTGATAACAAAATCCTGCAGCCGCAGCTGCCCGCCATGATAATCGTATCTGCCGCCTACGCTGTCCAGCAAATATCCCTCCACGCTGCCGTCAGTAAGCAGTACTTCGCCGTCCACATGCAAATCTGTCAAAGTGCCGCGCAGCTGGATAATGTTATCTACATTACCCGTAAGCTGCAGTCCGGGATAGGCTACCGCTATCAGCGGTTCTGCCCGCACTCCTGCAGTTTCTACCGCCAGATCAAAAACAGCATCCGCGCCGCGTAAATCAATACTGCCGTTGACAATATGCCGCCCCTGCTTCATATTGGCCCGAAAATCCCTAAGCTGCAAGATATTATTCTTTAATCCGACAAAGCCATGCGCTTCAGTCAGATCCTGTCCCATAAAGTTTACATCGGTCAGCTGAATAATACCTGAAAACTCCGGCGCGGTAAGCGTACCGCCCAGGTCAAAACCGGTAGAGCACAGCCCGCGCCCTTCGTAGCCGGCAAACTCCAGGAAAGGGTCTACCGGGAATTCAGTCATCCTGCCGTTAAGAGCCAAACCACCGTCAGACGCTACCGTACCTGTAACCGCCAGGCTTCCTTTATCGGCCACAGCTCCCAGATGCTCTACTGTAAGCTTGTCTCCGTCAAAGCTGCCGTCAAAGCTCAGCCTGTTAATTGTCAGCGAGCGCCATCTTATATCTATCATATCGGCCGCCGCATGAAGCTTCCAGATATCATTATCCAGTTCTGCCAGCAGCGCCGTCTTGCCGCTAACAGTTATCTTATCAGCATCCGTACCAGGCACCTGCTGTTTGACATCGTCAAACTCTGCATCAGCCAGCAGCGCATTATATTGCAGGTCATAAGTACCGTGCACGCTGATTTTCCCGCCGCCATAAGAAAGCTCAGCCTGATCAAGCAGCAG
>CANREP010000002.1 GCA_947629685.1 uncultured Phascolarctobacterium sp. | reverse complement strand
TCATTTAGGCGCTGGCCTTTGTTATGCCCTTATAGGGCTATTGCGAACCACCCCTCTTAGGGGTGGGAGCGATTTTTTTTCTATGCAATCAGATCATTTTATCCTCATGCGTGGAATAAGAAAGTAATCTGTAAATATTAAAACAGAATAACTTTACCATACGAATGAACTTTTGAAAAAAGAGAATTTATTATTGTTCAATGTTATAATGATAATATAAAAAGGAAAGTGGGGTGGCTATATTATGAAAAGCGGTTATTTTCATACCTCGGACGATGCGCATCTCTATTATGAGGTCAGAGGGAAAGGCAGTCCTTTATTATTGGTACACGGCTGGCAATGTTCGCATGTTTTTTGGCAGCGAAACGTCGATGTATTAGCTGAAGACTTTTGTGTTGTCACTTTAGATTTACGTGGCCACGGTAATTCGTCCAAAGGACTTCATGGTATAACTATCAGGCAGTTTGCCAAAGACATACATGATTTGATTGAGTTTTTGGGTTTAGATAATGTTGTATTGATGGGCTGGTCTATGGGCGGACCGACTGTTTTATCTTATTTTAAACAGTTTGGCTCCAAGCATCTAAAAGGATTAGGCCTTATTGATATGACACCGTTTCCTTTCAGCCCGGAACCTTGGAATACCCAGGGATTGCATGGGTATAATATTGACGGATTTAATGCGCAGGTACACAGGCTGATTCATGACCGTCTGGCATATTTTGAAGTTTTCGCAACTAATATTTTCCGTAACGGCAAAAGGCCGGAAGGGACTGAGTGGGTAGTAGAAGAATTTAAAAAATTACCTCTAAATTTAATAAGCTCATCAAAGATTTTGTATGTGAGTGCAATCAATAATAAAAAGCCAGCTTTTTCTGTAGCGAAGTACTATCTGCAGAAAAAGCTGGTTTTAATTTATCAGGGACGTATGGCTATTTTTATGACGTTATCTTGATGCTGTTCAAAAATGTCGTAAGCAGCGGCAATATCTCGTAAAGCAAAAGTATGGGTGATGAGCGGCTCGGCATTGATTTTGCCTGCGGCAATCAGCTGCAGGATGGTATCGCAGTCACAGCCATCTACGCCGCCGGTTTTAAAAATCAGATTTTTACCGTACATATCAGGTAACGGCAGCAGCTGTGGATTATTATATAATGCTACGATGACGACTACGGCATTGGGTCGGGCACATTGCCAAGCCAGGGCAAAACTTGTATCGCTGCCGGCAACCTCCATGACTACGTCGGCGCCGCCGTGTGCCGAATGTCTGCTGACAAAATCCTGCATATTTGTCTGAGCGGGATTTACTGTTAAGACTTGAGGATAGTGTTTTCTGACAAATTCGAGGCGGTTTTCGTCAATATCGCCAATAATTATGTTAGCTGGCTGTTTCAGCAGGGTACATAAAAGTGTACAAAGACCTGTAGGGCCGGCTCCAATAATAAGCACTGTATCATCTGAAGTAATTTCTCCTATTTTAGCGGCCCAATAGCCGGTTGCAAGCAGGTCACCTGTTAATAGGGCCTGTTTGTCTGTAACATTGTCAGGTATTTTGCTGAGTCCCTGTTCAGCGTAGGGAACACGTACATATTCAGCCTGACCTCCGTCGATGCGGCAGCCGAGCGCCCAGCCGCCGTTGAGATCCGTACAGTTATTGACAAAGCCATGACGGCAGAAGAAACATTGTCCGCAAAAGGTTTCTACGTTGACTGCTACTCTGTCGCCTGGTTTTAAGTTATGCACTTGAGAGCCAGTTGCTTCTACGATACCGACCATTTCATGACCGACGGTTATACCGGGTATAGCGCGGGGCACGCTGCCGTGTTTTATATGCAGATCGCTGGTACAGATGCTGGCCAGGGTGACTTTAACAATAGCGTCACGGGGATCAAGGATAGTGGGAATAGGTTTTTCAGTAAGCACAAATTTATTGTGCTCTGCATAAGTATAAGCAAGCATTATAAATACCACCTTTAGAAATATTTAATAATATAAAATTCGCTGCTGTTTGATAAAATCCTGTATTTTATATGATTTACTGATATATTCATAGATAGTGATTTATGGGGTATGTTATGATAGAGCTAAATATCAAAGAGGGATAGGGGTAAGTTAGTTATGGAAAAGAAAAGAGCTGCCGGAATCATTATATATGAACGGCAAGGGAAATCTTTCCTGATGGGATTACGGGCTGACGGTCAGGGCTGGGGATTTGCTGCCGGCAAAAGAGAACGCAGTGACAGCGACCCTATGGAGGCGGCATTGCGGGAACTGCGGGAAGAATTGGGCGTAGTGCTGTCTGCGCCTCTTCGTCAGCAGGTGCGTTTTCATAAGACAATTTTATGTAAATATATCAGGATAGATAAACAAAGCCATGCTGTCAGCAGACGCACAATCCTGAGTGATATTTTTTATCTGGAAGTGGATGATAAAGACGCAATAAATTTTAGGACTGAACTGACGGACGGAGAAGTAACTGCTATCAGATGGCTTACCTTATCCGAACTCAGCAGCGACATAAATATCTTTATGCCGTCGCTTATTGCTCTCAATACGCTGGAGCTGGATTTTTCTTTGCTGGAGGCAAGTACGCAAGCATAGCAGGTATGGCGGCTGATTAAATTTTGTCTGTTTGCAAGGTTGTTTACATACTTTTTACGTATTTATGCCAGGTAAGAAGGCAGATGAGTATTTTTTTGACAGGGGTTATGGTATAATAAGCTATTATCGAGTATAAATGTTGGAGAAATAATGAGCAATGTCTTTGATCTGGTAACAGATTTTTATAATCAAGATGAAGATTGGAATACCGTACTGCAACAGAAATATGCGGAAAGCTTTCTGCGTTCCTGCGCTTGGCAAGGCGCTGACAATGATATGCTGGTGCGGTATTGGGATCATATAACTATGTTATGCCTGTATCTGGGTAATGCGGAAAATTATCTGGGCGATATGTCGGCAGATGACTTTATTGACTGCGTGGCCTGGTGCGGACGCAATGTTTCTGAGTTTTCGCTGCAGGACGACGAAGTTTTAAGCTTTTTTGCAACGATGCGAAAGCTGTATGATTTTCTGGCCGGAAAAAATATTATCACTAATGCCGAAGCACCTGTTTTGGCGCAGGAAAAGCTTTTCCGTAACGGGAAGATGATCATGCTGGATACGGACGGTCATTTTTACAGCAAATATGATGAATATAACCGTAACGCTACGGAAGATCTGCCGGCAAAAATCTTCCTGAATATCGGTGAAAGATTACAGAATCTCTTAGAAGCGCTGCGCACTTTTTTTGCAGACAGAAGATACCATCGGGATATTGAGCGGGCCGCGTTTTTATACAGCGGCATCTTCCTTAGCGGCGGTGCGGAAGAAAAACCTGGCACAGAAGAATATGCCCAGTGCTTCTGGGATTATTTTCTGTTTGACTATATTATGATTGAAACGGATAAGAATCCGCTGCAATATTTTTATGATGAGATTTGTGCCGGGCAGTTCAGCGCCGAAGGACAAGTCAATAAAGATGTATTGGAAGAGCTGCTGAAAGCGCAGCTGGTGCTTTTTTCTATTCAAGAAACTTCTGACGACGGTATATATTTATGTAATGATTTCCTGACAGGAGAAAGCTATAGTCTGCTGCTGCCTGTTGAAGAAAATATCGATAAGGATGCCTTTTTATTTTTAGGACATATTTTTTATAATAAGAGTATGGTGATGAATTTCGTTCGCGGCATGATGATTCCTAAAAGCGCACGAAAAAAGCTTATGCAGGCTATGGAAAAAGCACGGCAGTGGATGGCGGTGCGGTATGGCGGAGAGTTGAGCTGGGAAGAGTTTATCAGACGTAATCCCATGTTTATCAGGCACTGTTCGTTGATTTATTCTGCTTATGTCAAGCTGGACGGATTCAATTATACCCATGATATCGTCAATTATCAGCCGCAGCCGGTAGCTGATGATGACAAGGTAGCGCAGCTGATTAAAGAAATGATGCGCCCGTATGCTTTTACTGCCTACGATATCTTTTTGGCACAGACCATGTGGAGCGATTTTTCAGCAGTACATCAGCAGCCGGTAAAATTACCTGATTTGTGGGCTGCAGGTATCATCAGCAATTTTATTACTGCAAACGGGGTCTACAACTATAATGCAGCCGCAGTTTCAGAAATGTGTCATAATGTGCCTGAAACGGTTATCCGCAATACTGCAGCACAGATTAAGGATAAGCTGCAGATTATACAGCACGACCCGCGTTATATTAACGAAGAGGGACTTTTATTGATGCTTTTATCGTAAGTAAGGAGAAAAAATATGAAATGTGATTTTTGCGGACGCGAAGTAGAGGAAAGAATAACTGAATGTCCTTACTGCCATTATCAGCTGAAAAAAGATACGCAGGTTCTGTCGCCTGATGAGCGTGATACTTTTGAGGGTATTACCATCGAGGAAGACGGCAGTACCAGCAGCTCTGAGCGTACTGACAGGGATGACGGCAGGCAGGGCAGTCCACAGCCGCAGTTTAAGGTCAAGACAGTGAGTATCAGCAGCGGTATCCTGATGACTTTGCTGATTATCGGCGGTATCCTGGCGTTATTTTTCTTCCTGCTGCCGGCGTTCCTGGTATTTGCCGCGGTGGGAGCGGTAGTCGTCTTTTTATTAAGGCTGTTTATTTAAAAAAATTATTTTTAGAAAATAAAAGGAGTTTTTACAAAAGCAGCGAATATAAATTAGGTACTCAAAATGTGAAAAAATAGAGGAGGCATAATAATATGCATAGTTACAGCATGGATCTTGGCGGAAGAACACTTACCATTGAAGCCGGCAAGATTGCTAAACAGGCTAATGGCGCAGTTTTAGTTCGTTACGGTGATACCGCAGTCGTTGTTGCAGTTACCGGCACCAAGACACCGCGTGAGGGAGTTGACTTTTTCCCTCTGACAGTTGATTTTGAAGAAAAAATGTATGCTGTGGGTAAGATCCCCGGCGGTTTTATAAAACGTGAGGGCCGTCCCAGTGAGCAGGCTATTTTGACCAGCCGCCTTATTGACCGTCCTATTCGTCCTATGTTCCCGGAAGGATATCATAATGATGTTCAGATCGTGGCTACTGCAGTATCTGTTGATCCTGATAATGCCCCGGATATGCCGGCTATGGTGGGCGCATCCTGCGCACTTTCCATTTCCGATATTCCCTTTGAAGGGCCGATTGCAGGCGTACGTGTTGGTATGATTGACGGCGAATTTATCATCAATCCTACTGTGGAACAGGCTAAAGTAAGTTCTCTGAACCTTGCTGTTGCAGGTACTAAAGACGCAATCCTCATGGTTGAAGCAGGCGCTAAAGAAGTATCTGAAGAAGTTATGCTGGATGCTATCTGGTTCGGTCACGGCGTAATAAAACAACTGGTTGAATTCCAGGAAAAAATCGTGGCTGAAATCGGCAAAGAGAAAATGGAAGTTCCGTTCTACGCTCCGCCTGAAGAAATGGTGGCTGAAATCGAAGAATACGGCGCACAAAAATTAAAAGACGCTTTAATGGATGCTAATAAGCTGGAACGTGAAGAAAACGTTGCTAAAGTTAAAGCTGAAATCGCTGAAGTATTCCTGGAAAAATATCCTGACAATGCTAAAGATGTAGCGTATATTACACAAAAGCTTGTTAAAAAGATTGTCCGCCGTACCATTTCTGTTGATAAGATCCGTCCTGACGGACGTCAGCTGGATGAAGTACGTCCTGTATCCTGCGAAGTAGGCCTGCTGGCTCGTCCGCATGGCAGCTCGCTTTTCACCCGTGGTCAGACCCAGATCCTGAATGTCCTGGCGCTGGCTCCGCTGCGTGAAGCACAAACACTTGACGGACTTGGTGCAGAAGATACCAAACGTTATATCCATCACTATAACTTCCCTCCGTACAGCGTTGGCGAAACTAAACCGCTGCGCAGCCCGGGCCGCCGTGAAATCGGTCATGGTGCGCTGGCAGAACGTGCTCTGCTGCCGGTAATTCCTTCCGAAGAGGAATTCCCGTATGCTATCCGCCTCGTGTCCGAAGTACTGGAATCTAACGGTTCTTCTTCCATGGGCAGCGTCTGCGCAAGCACTCTGTCTCTGATGGATGCAGGCGTTCCTATTAAAGCTCCTGTTGCCGGTGTGGCTATGGGCCTGGTAAAAGACGGTGAATACTTTACTATCCTGACTGATATCCAAGGCTTGGAAGACGCTCTTGGCGATATGGACTTTAAGGTAGCAGGTACTGAAAAAGGTATCACTGCTATTCAGATGGATATCAAAATCGACGGCATCAACAAGGATATCTTTACACAGGCGCTTGCACAGGCAAAACGCGGCCGCGAATTCATCATGGGCAAAATGATGGAATGCATCAACCAGCCGCGCAAGGAACTGTCTCCGTATGCGCCTAAGATTACCACTATCCATATCGATCCTGAAAAGATCAGCAAGGTAATCGGCCCCGGCGGCAAAACTGTTAAAAAGATTATTGAAGAAACCGGCGCAAAGATTGATATCGAAGATTCAGGCAAAATCTATATTGCAGCAGTAAATACTGAAGCTGCCAATAAAGCCATCGACATGATCAACGGTATTGTTGCCGATGCTGAAGTTGGCAAAATCTATACCGGCAAGGTAACAAGATTGATGAATTTCGGCGCTTTTGTAGAAATCCTGCCTGGTAAAGAAGGACTGGTACATATTTCCCAGCTGTCTACCGAACGTGTGGAAAAGGTTGAAGATGTTGTTTCCGTTGGCGACGAAATCGTTGTCAAGGTAACTGAAATCGACAATAAAGGCCGCATCAATCTTTCCAGAAAAGCCGTTCTCACTAAAGGTTTTGAAAAATAAGTTTTCTTGAAAAATATATCCCGCTGAAAATTTCGGCGGGATATTCTTATAGGTGATAAAATGAAATTAAGAGGATTTGAAAAAATCAGCAGTTACGAAAATATAGATTTTACTATGCCTGAGCGTAAAACAAAAGCTTCGGCAGGTTATGATATCTGTGCTCCTGAAGAAATAATCTTGGAGCCAGGAGCAGTAAAGCTGGTACCGACGGGTGTAAAGGCTTATATGCAGCAAGATGAATTTTTGGGTGTACATATCCGCAGCAGCATGGCAGTTAAGAAAAATCTTATGCTGGTCAACAATGTTGGTATTATCGACGCGGATTATTATAACAATGCCGATAATGAAGGACATATTATGCTGGCACTGCTCAATATGAGTAAAAATACAGTAATCCTGCAGAAAAATGAACGTATTGCTCAGGGAATTTTTTACAAATACCTGACTGCAGATAATGATGCCGCTGTCGGGAAAGCTGTACGCAGCGGCGGCTTCGGCAGTACTGGCCAGTAATACTGTACAATATTTACATTTTCTTTACAGTCTACGCTCAGTGTATCAAAATAATTTTTTATTATTTGACAATGATATACGGAGGTAATATAATCAATACAATAAATGGATTTAAGGTAGAGGAGCGCGAAACAATAGTAACCTGTGGAGCGGGAGTGTAGAGACAGGCGAAAGGGTTAGCGCCGAAGTTTATCAGCAGCCATGCTGGTATGCTGGGCTGTCAGTGAATAATTGACGGACTGTCGCTGCAGCAAGCAGCGGAGTGCTATCTCATAACTGTGATTACTGATTGCCGTTGAGATAGTTTTCTCAACGGCTTAATTTTTATCTGAATGGAGGTAGTATCAGTGATTAAGGTATTAGTAAACGGCGCCCTTGGTAGGATGGGCAGCGAAGTAGTAAAAAAGGTCACTGCGGAAACTGATTTGACTGTTGCAGCTGTTGTTGATATAAAGCCAGGCACTATTACAGTGGACGGAAACGTATATCAGGTGAATACAGACCTGGTTGCGGCCATTAAGGAAACTCAGCCGGATGTAGTTGTCGATTTTACCCGTCCAGATGTTGTCATGGAAAATCTGCGCAAGGTGCTTGGCCTTGGTGTCAGAGCTGTAGTGGGAACGACTGGTTTTACTGACGCTGATTTGCAGGAAGTTGATGCGTTGGCGAAAGAAAATGGTACGGCCGTGCTTATAGCACCTAATTTTGCGCTGGGTGCCGTAGTAATGATGAAACTTGCCTGTGAGGCGGCAAAATATTTCCCGCATGTAGAAATCATTGAAAAGCACCACGATAAAAAACTGGATGCACCTTCTGGCACAGCCATCATCACCGCACAAAAAATCAGTGAAGTAAGAGCAAAAATGCAGCAGGGTAATCCTGATGAGAAGGAAACCATGCCGGGAGCGCGTGGGGCAGATTATGAAGGAATGAAGATTCACAGTGTCCGTCTGCCTGGTTATGTTGCTTCCCAAGAAGTGATTTTCGGCGGACAGGGAGAAGTGCTGCGTATCAGTACCGAGCCTATCAACCGTGAATGCTATATGCCAGGTGTTGCATTAGGCTGCCGCAAAATTATGGATAGGCAGGGACTTGTATACGGCTTGGATAATTTACTGTAAACATCAAGATGGAGGGGCCTGTTATGAAAAAATATAATGTTGCAATCCTTGGTGCTACGGGAGCTGTTGGCACCGAGTTTTTAAAACTTATTGAAGAAAGAAATTTTCCTTATGCTGAACTGCGTCTTTTGGCGTCTAAACGCAGCGCCGGTAAGCAAATAGAATTTATGGGCAAGACATATACTGTGCAGGAAGCGACAAAAGATTCTTTTGCCGGTATTGATATTGCGCTTTTTGCCGGCGGCAGCGTTTCCAAAGAATTTGCTCCTTATGCAGTAGAGGCAGGAGCAGTAGTTATAGATAATTCCAGTGCTTTCAGGATGGACCCGGAAGTGCCGCTGGTAGTGCCGGAAGTAAATCCGCAGGCTATTTTAAAACATAAAGGCATTATCGCTAACCCCAACTGCTCTACCATCATTATGGTAATGGCATTGAAACCGCTGTACGATTTGGCAAAAATCAAACGTATCGTAGTATCTACCTATCAGGCTGTTTCAGGCGCGGGCAAAGAGGGGATTGATGAATTAACTGACCAGGTTAAAGACTTTGCTGAAGGCAAGGAAATGGTTGCTAACATTTTACCGTCTGCAAGCCTTGCAAAGCATTATCCGATTGCGTTTAACCTGATTCCGCAGATTGATGTGTTCATGGATAATCTTTATACTAAAGAAGAAATGAAGATGGTCAACGAGACCAAAAAGATATTTGACGATTACGATATGCGTATTACCGCTACGACGGTACGTGTGCCGGTATATCGCAGTCACAGTGAATCTGTGAATGTGGAATTTGAGCACGATCTGGATTTGGCTGCCATGCAGGCTGCGCTTGCCGGCTTCCCGGGCGTACAGGTAATCGATAACCCGCAGGAACAGATTTATCCGATGCCGCTTTATACCTCAGAAAAAGACGACGTTTATGTAGGCCGTCTGCGCCGCGATGAATCCAATGATAATACTTTCAATATGTGGGTTGTAGGAGACCAGATCCGTAAAGGTGCGGCTCTCAATACTCTGCAGATTGCAGAAACTATGATTAAAAATAACTGGCTCTAAGCAAAAGCTGTGAAGGGAAGACTTGTAATGAAGATAATCGTACAAAAATTTGGCGGCACTTCTGTAGCAACGCCGGAAGCTCGCATCGCCGTAAAGGATAAAGTACAGCAGGCCATCCGCAAAGGGCTTTCGCCTGTGGTCGTAGTATCTGCTATGGGGCGTAGGGGCGCGCCGTATGCTACAGATACTTTGATTGATGTGCTGAAAAATGAAAATATTTCTGTCAATGTACGTGAACTGGATGTCATGATGTGCTGCGGTGAAATCATTTCTGCCTGCGTAATGGCTGCAACTTTGCAGAAATTCGGCATCAACGCTATGGCGCTGACTGGGGGCCAGGCCGGTATCATTACTGATTCTCAGTTTGGTGCTGCTCGGATCAAAAACATCAACGTATCTAATCTGCATCATTTGCTAGAATCTGGTATTATTCCCGTTGTCTGCGGATTTCAGGGCGTTACGGAAAACAATTATAAATTCACTACCTTAGGCCGCGGCGGCAGCGATACTTCTGCAGCAGCACTGGGGGCAGCTTTGCACGCTGAATTTGTAGAAATATATACTGATGTTGAGGGGATTATGACTGCAGACCCGCGCATCGTTGAAGAAGCTAATATATTGCATCAGATTACATATGCAGAAGTCTGCCAGATGGCACAAAACGGCGCTAAGGTCATCCATCCGCGCGCAGTAGAAATTGCTATGAGTAGAAATATCCCTGTTTACGTAAAATCTACTTTCAGTGATGCGCCTGGTACTCTCATCACTAATGAACGCAGCGACTGCAGCTGTGGCAGCGATATCAGCATCAATGAACATCTGGCCAGCGGCGTGGCGCACTTGTGCGATCTGGCGCAGTTCCGTATCGAGCTTAATCCTGATGATATTGCGGCCGGCAGGATGTTGTTTGAAGATTTGGCAGATGCAGGCATAAGCGTAGGCTGTCTGAACTTGTCAGAAAAAGAAGCAATGTTTGCGGTCTTCTCTCCCGATGTTGCTCACACCTGTAAAGTATTGGAAGACACAGGTTTTAAATATGTCCTTAACGAAGGCTGTGCCAAGGTTTCCGTTGTAGGCAGTGCAATGCGCGGCGTTCCAGGTATTATGGCTAATTTTGTTGCTGCACTGGCAGGCAAGAAAATCGGTATTTTACAAACAGTTGACTCGGATACGACTATTTCTGCAATTATCAAAGAAGAACATTTGGTTGATGCGGTAAACGCTCTGCATCAGGCGTTTAAATTGTAATTGAATCTGGAAAAGAGGGTGTTTTATATGTCTAATCCGTATTTTGGTAGATTACTTACAGCAATGGTGACTCCTTTTAATGAAGATGGCAGCGTAAATCATACTGCCGGTGCTGATTTTGCTGAATGGCTGATCAATAATGGCAGCGACGCGTTGCTGGTAGAAGGCTCTACCGGTGAAGCTGCTACCATGTACTCTGATGAGAAACTTGCCTTTGTTGACGCCGTAGTAAAACGTATTAACAAACGTGTCCCTGTAGTTGTCGGAGCAGGTACTAACTGCACGGCTACTACTATCGACCTGGTACACGATATGGAAAAACATGGGGTGGATGGCCTGTTGGTAGTAGGTCCGTACTACAATAAACCTACGCAGGAAGGTTTTTATCAGCATTTTGCAGCTGTTGCCAAAGCTACCAAGCTGCCTATTATTATCTATAACGTGCCTGGACGTACTGGTTCTAATATCGCTCCTGAAACAGTTGCCCGTCTGGCACATGATTTTGCAAACATCGTAGCCATCAAGGAAGCGGCAGGTAATGTCGCCCAAGTGGCTGAACTGTACCGTCTGCTGCCGGCTGACTTTACAATTTACAGTGGCGACGATAGCCTGATACTTCCTTTCATGTCCGTTGGCGCAACAGGCCTTATTTCCGTACTTTCCAATATTGGCGGCGGTTTATTACAGGATCTGATGCAGGCTTACAGTGAAGGCCGTGTAAAAGATGCTGCCGATTTAAACAAAAAAATGTTGCCGCTGGCTAAAGTGCTTTTTATTGAAAGCAATCCGATACCTGTTAAAGCTGCTGTTACCAAAGTTACCGGAATCCCGGCAGGTAATCCGCGGTTGCCGCTTACTCCGATCAGTACTGCTGCCGAAGCTAAGTTGGACGCAGTTTTGAAAGAATATAATTTAATTTGAAACTATTGAAAGGACGGCTGTAGCCGTCCTTTTTTCTTTTGCGGGAGGATTTTTTAAAAATTTAAAGAATTTATTATGTATTATGAAAGGAGCTGCAGAAAATGCGATTGAAATATTTATTGTTATGCTTTTGTTTCTTGGCGACATTTACCGGTTGCGCACACGCTGCGGGAGTAACAAATTTTCCGGCGCTGACAAGCGCTGATTACTGGATACAGAATAATCCTTCAGGCAATGATGTGGTCATGACATCAGAGGCAATTGCGGCATTTAATAAAAAAATCGCAACTGCGTCTCCTACTGTGGAAGATATGAAAAGCTATCCGAGTACTATAAGCGGCGATTCTCTCAAGACCAGGATCATGAATTATGCGGTACTGGAAGATGATTTATATCTGCATGGCAATAAGGTGAGTGAAAATTATAAAAATATATTGCGTAAGCAGACTAACATCGCAGCGATACCAGAAAAGGTCAGCGTCCAATATGCGGTGACGGTGCGCCGCTGCAACCTTCGTAATTTGCCTACGGGAGAAGGTTTATACTATTTTGCGACGGACAAGGATTTTGATGCGTTGCAGGAAACGGCGCTCGATCCTGGCGAGCCGTTAGCTGTATTGCATTTTAGTGATAACGGTTTCTTTTATTATGTGCAATCTGTAAATTACAGCGGTTGGATAAGTAAATATGACATCGCTTTTACGGACAAAGCTGCCTGGATGAAATATGCTGCTCCGAGTAAATTCCTCATTGTTAAGGATAAAAATTTGCAACTGAAAACAGCCGGCGAGATGGTGGAATATCAGCTGGGCGCCCGTATCCCCGTGCAGAACATACAAGGTGATACTTATGTTATCGAAGCGCCGGTGCGCGGCAGTAACGGAAGGCTGGCTCCAGTCAAATTATTCATCCGCAAAGATAATCCTGCCGTTCACTATGGTTATCTGCCTTATACTGCCAATAACCTTATTGAAGGCGCTTTTAAATTTTATGGCAGCCCCTATGGTTGGGGAGGCTTAAAACACAGTGTAGACTGCTCAAGCCTTGTTTATAATGTTTATCGCAGCGTAGGCATTATTTTACCGCGCAATGCTGATGAACAGGAACGCAGCGCAGGCGTCACCTACAAATTAAACGGTCTTAGCGCAGATGCGCGCAGCAGCGTTATTGCTTCCCTGCCGGCAGGAGCGCCTTTATACATGGACGGACATTGCGTCATATATCTTGGTCATTCCAACGACGTACCTTATGTCATCCATGCTTTAGGCAGTTATTATCAGGATGGACGCAGGGTAAGCGCTATGAAAGTCGTTGTCAGCGATTTGAGTTTGCAGCGTTCCAGCGGCATCAGCTTTTTAAATGATCTGACTACCGCAAAAGTTTTCAAATAAGGAGATAAAAATGATTGTAAATAATATTGAATGTATTGGGCGAAAATTTAACGAAGCTGATTTTCTCAGCCCAGACTGTATAGTAATCATGCTTTGCCGGGAATGCCAGCCTGCAGTGCGGAAGCTGCGTATTACAGACGACGCGCAGAAAACTATAGAACTTTATCTGCAAAATCGGCCGGATATTTATGATGTAGGGGAGGTCCATTGCCTTACTGTTCTTAACAATGATAAACTGCAGCAGCTGCTTTTAGTCGGCTGCGGAAGCGGTAAAGAATGTACTCCGACGAATATCCGCAAGGCTGCCGGCAGTGCAGTAAGAAAGCTCAAAGAACTGCGCTGCAGTAAGGCTCTGGTAGCTGCTCCGCTGCTGATGAAAGCTGAACGCGCGCATTATCTGCAGGCTTTAACTGAAGGGTTGTATTTGGGAGCATATACCTTTGAAGAATTTAAAAGCGGCAGTAAACAGTCTGCTCTATGCAGCATAACTATCGCTAATGATGTTGCAGAAGGACAGAAAGTTATGGAAGCTGCTGGAATTATTTCTGCAAGTGTATCTTATACCAGGAATCTTATTAACAGACCTGGCAACGTAGTAACACCGGCAGTAATGATCAGCGAAGCTGAGCAGGCGGCACAGCAATACGGCCTGGAAATAGAAATACTTGATGAGCAGCTGCTGGCTGCCAATAATATGAACGCTATCCTGGCAGTAGGGCAGGGCAGTCACAATAAACCTTGCCTGATTACGCTGAAATACCAAGGTGCAGGCGGCAGTCCGTTTACTGCTTTTGTTGGTAAGGGTATTACTTTCGACAGCGGCGGTATTTCCATCAAACCGGATGATAATATGGGTGAAATGAAGGATGATATGTCTGGCGCAGGAGCGGTGCTGGGAGCTATTAGAGCCATAGCAGCGCTCAAATTGCCATGCAATGTAATGGCGGTACTGGCCTGTGCGGAAAATATGCCCGACGGCAATGCTCAGCGGCCGGGAGACATCGTTAAGGCAGCCAACGGTAAAACCATCGAAGTTGTTTCCACGGATGCCGAGGGCAGGATGGTACTGGCAGACGCCGTATGGTATGCCTGCAAACAGGGCGCGGTTAGAGTAATAGATATAGCTACCCTTACTGGCGCTGTGATTATAGCTTTAGGTAAAGAAACTGCCGCAGTGGTTGCTAACGATGACGAGCTGGCAGCAAAGGTTATCAAGGCAGGAAAAATGACGGGTGAAAGCTATTGGCAGCTGCCGTCGCTGCCGGAATGCCGGGAAGCTTTGAAAAGCGACACGGCCGATTTGCTCAACAGCGCCGGCCGGCCGGGAGGCTGTATTACCGGCGGACTTTTTATCGGGGAGTTTATTGAACCTGGCGTAGCGTGGGCACATCTTGATATTGGCGGTACCTCTACTGCTGATAAGACAACAGGCTTCAAGGTCAAGGGCGGTACGGGCTTTGGTACTATGACCCTTATCAAACTGGCGGAGATGTTATAAATGCTTGCAGATCTTCATACACACAGTACCTATTCAGACGGGAAATATACGCCTATCCAGCTGGTAGAAGCCGCTGTAGCCCATAATATCGGTTTTCTGGCACTTACGGACCACGATTCCTGGAATGGCGTTAACGAGGCTCTTGAGGCTGCTGAAGCCTATAAAACACAATTAAAAGTTATTCCGGGTGTAGAGTTAGGCACGCAGCTGCAGGAAAACAGTATCCATATTTTAGGATATTATGTCAATATGCAGTACAAGCCGCTGCATGATAAAATGAACGAGATGCGCCATGCCAGAGAAAGCAGGTTATATAAAATGCTTGCTAAGCTGCATCAGCTGGGCTACGATATTACTGTAGAAGCCTGCGATCCTCAAAACAGGGCAGTAGGCAGGCCGCATGTAGCCAAAGCGTTGGTTGCGGCAGGGTATTTTTCCGGTGTGCAGGAGGTTTTTGACCATCTGCTTAGACGCGGGGCGCCTGCGTATGTGCCGCAGCCCAAACTCTCGCCTGACGAAGCTATCAGCCTGCTGCATCAGGCCGGTGGCATTGCCGCTTTGGCCCATCCCAGTGAAATCGGCAATAGAGAATTAGTAGAAAGCCTCTTAGAAAAATATGATTTTGATGCTATTGAAGTTTATCATCCCAGTGCAGATATAGACGAGCAGCGGTACTGGCTGCATCTGGCTGACAAATATCATCTGCTGATCAGCGGCGGCAGTGATTTTCACGGTATTCCTGACCGATACCCGACAGAACTGGGAATATTTAAGGTGGAAGCAGAGAGCATTCGTGATATAATAAACTATAGATAGCTGTATATCAAAGGAGATGGCTGTTTTATGATAGAAGTAGTTGCTTTTGTTGGTCCCAGCGGTACTGGTAAAAGCCACAGAGCGATAGGCGTAGCATTTGACAATAAATGCGATGCTATTATTGATGACGGTATTCTGATCAAGGGGACTAAGATTCTGGCCGGGACGTCGGCTAAAAATGAAGATAACAGAATACAGGCCGTAAAACGCGCTATTTTCACAGACGAAGAGCACGCCCGTTCTGTACGGGAAGCTCTGCAGAAAAGCACCATTAAACGTCTGTTGATTATTGCCACCTCCGACAATATGATCAAGAAAATTGTTGGCAGGCTGGAGCTGCCTGAGCCGACAAAGACTGTCTATATCAGTCAGATAGCGACTAAACAGGAAATAAAGAAAGCGCGTTATTCCAGGCTGCATGACGGTAAGCATATCGTACCTGTGCCGTCCGTAGAATTAAAGCCGCATTTTACCGGGTATTTTGCTAACCTGCCGTATAATATTTTTTCGCGGCATAGAAAACAGGAAAAAGACGCCGACCGTTCCATTGTCCGTCCAGCATTTAGCTTTTACGGGAAATTACTGATTGCCGATAAAGCTATTGAGGATATAATTATGATTATCGGCAGAAAAATGTCGGGAATTGATAAAGTTACCGACATCAAAGTACGGCGGCGCAGCGACAACAGTAAGGGGATTGTAATCGCCATCGAAGTTGTGTTGTTTTATGGCGTGCAGATTTTTGAGGTCACCAAACAGCTGCAGACCAAAGTAAAGGAAAAAGTTGAATATATGACTGCTATGCAGGTCAAAAATGTCAATGTATCAATTCGCAGCCTTTCTGTAAGGAAATAAAAAAATCCGAGATTAAAAATAATCTCGGATTTTTTTATTTTACATTACAGGATTGTTGACTGCATCCGGCTGTTCAAAAATAAATGCCGGCGAAGGATAATAGAACTGGCAGTGTTGGAAGCTGATTACTTCAGTAGAAAAACGTTTTAATAAAGCGTAGGAAGCTCTTTCTTCAAAATCGATAAGATTATCTTTATTGATATCTGCATCATCGACAATAACCAGCAGGAAAGCAGGCACAACAGGCGCATCTTCCGGCACCTGGCTGCGGTCTAAGGGGATATTGGGGACGATACGCAGCTTGGCGATAGGTTGCTGATTTTCATTATAAAGCATGGCGCGGTAAACTTCATTATAAAGAGTACGTGCCAGTCTTAACGTATAAGCTCCAGAACTCATATTTTACACACTCCTTAACAAATTTATCTTTTATTTTAACATAAACACCATTATTAAGCAAAAGAAAAGCAAAAGAGAAAAGATAAATAAAAAACAGTTCATTGTGTTACATAGTAAACAAAAAGTCAGTAAAAATAAAAAGTATTTTGTATACATGCAGAAAATTGGATATTTAAGCAGGATTTTTTTGTTTTAAAACGAAAAAAGTACATCGTAAATATGCTGCCAAAATATTTTCTTCAGCGCATATGTAACTTTAAGGAGGGGATTTTATGAAAAAACTATTGGCTTTTCTCATGGGCATCATGGTTATGACAGTCATGATTGCCGGATGCGGCGGTGGAAACGACGGCGATAAGAAACCGGCTGCACAAAAATTTATTAACATTGCTACCGGCGGTACTTCCGGTACCTATTTCCCGTTGGGCGGCGCTATTGCCGATATTCTCAACAAAAATATTCCTGGCTGCAATGCTTCCGCACAATCTACAGGCGCTGCTGTAGCCAACATCAATCTGTTGCAGCAGGGTAAAGTTGAAATCGCTTTTGTACAGAACGATATCGCTTATTATGCTGCTAACGGCACTGAAATGTTCAAAGACAAAAAAGTTAACGGTTTACAAGGCATTGCAACTCTGTATCCTGAAACCATTCAAATCGTTACTCTGAAAAAATCCGGTATCAAATCTATTGCTGATTTTAAAGGCAAACGCATTGCTGTAGGCGCAGCAGGTTCCGGCACCGAAGCGAATGCACGTCAGATCTTAGAAGTTTATGGCATGACCTACAAAGATATCGACGCTCAGTACCTGTCTTTCGGTGAAGCATCCAGCGCCCTGAAGGACGGCAATGTTGACGCTGCATTTGTTACCGCTGGTCATCCTACCGCAGCAATCCAAGATATCGCAACTCAAAACGAAATTGTACTGGTTCCTGTAGACGCTGATAAAGCAGACGCTTTAATTAAAAAATATCCGTTCTACACCAAAGTAACCATCAATGCCAATACCTATGCTAAACAGGCTGAAAACGTTCCTGCAGTTGCAGTACGCTGCATGTTGGCAGTTACAAATAAAATGGATGCCAACACCGCCTACGACATCACCAAGGCTATTTTCAACAACCTTGACCGTATGAAAGCAGCTCATTCTGCAGCAAACGTAATTTCCAAGGCAACTGCTCTTGAAGGTATGTCCATTGATCTTGCACCCGGCGCAGATAAATTCCTGAAAGAAAAATAAGGTTTTGCAATGACGCAGAATCTGAAAGACCGGCATCCGGTTGTTACCGGTTTCCGGTCTTTTTTTAAAACACGATATATCTTCTCCTGCGCACTTGTGGCAGCAATTCTGTTGATATGGTATGCGCTGCAGCTTATTACGGTCATCATACCGGAAGGTAACAGAACGCCTTGTGCTTTTGCTACAAGCCCCGGTGAAGGCTGGAGGATCCGTTTTACTCATTCAGTGGAGAAAACGCCGGTAGATGAATATTTCACTGTTAATGGTATTGATGATCTGACAATGACGCATACGCGTTTTGAATCGTTTGGATGGGGTTTCCCTTATTCGCCGGCTGACGGTAAAATCAGCCAGACGGAGGACGGAAGATTCGAATTGATTATGAATAGGCCGTACAAAACGGTCAAAATGAGGATAGCCGTTCAAGCTCGGCCATGCATTATCCATGACGGAACGGTTTATGATTTATGCGATATGTATGGTCAGGGCACTCTGATTGAAATAAAAACTATGTATCGTTATCAATATTGGCTTGCTTATTATTTGTAAATTTCTATGAAAGGGGAGTTTTTATTCAATGTCTGCAAAAGAAATCAGAGAACTATCTGCAGAAGAAGTCCTGCAAAAGTTTGATAAAGAATCAGATAAGAGAGAACTAAAGGGCTTCTGGAATATTTTAATTTCAGCTATTTGTATTGTGTTTGCAATTTTTCAGTTATATACCGCTACCTTCGGTATCCTGGATGCGCACCTGCAGCGTGCTATACATCTTATGTTCGGCTTTTTGCTGATTTTTCTGCTGTACCCTGCGCGCCGCAGCTGGTCGCGTTCTTCCATGCATCCTTTAGATGTGCTTTTTGCCATAGTAGGTGCTGCCAGCACTCTGTATATCGTTTTTAACTATCAGGAACTGGTTAAACGTGCCGGTATGAACAATGAAACCGACTTTATTGTCGGCGTTATAGGTACGCTGCTTGTTTTTGAAGCTGCCCGCCGCGTAGTAGGCTGGCCCATGATTACTGTTGCTCTGGTATTTATGGCTTATGCTTTCTTTGGTGCGTATGTGCCGGGAATATTGGCGCATCGCGGTGTCGGCGTTCAGGAAATGTTCGACCACCTGTATTTTACTACGGAAGGTATTTTCGGTACGCCAATGGGTGTATCTTCAACATTTATTTATCTGTTTATCCTGTTTGGTGCGTATCTTGAAACTACCGGCCTCGGTAAATTCTTTATCGATCTTGCCAACGCTATTGCCGGGTGGGCAGCAGGCGGACCGGCTAAAGTTGCCGTACTGTCTTCCGGTCTCATGGGTACCGTTTCCGGCAGCTCTGTAGGTAACGTTGCCGGTACAGGCGCTTTTACCATCCCTATGATGAAAAAACTTGGCTACAGACCTGAATTTGCCGGTGCTGTAGAAGCTGCTGCTTCCACAGGCGGTCAGTTGATGCCTCCAGTAATGGGTGCGGCGGCTTTCCTGATGGCAGAATTCGTTGGCGTTCCATATTTTGATGTTGTTAAAGCTGCAGTCATTCCGGCTTTGCTGTATTATATAGGCGTATGGCTCGGCGTTCATTATGAAGCAAAAAAATACGGTTTAAAAGGTACTCCGCGTGAAGAACTGCCTAAATTTAAAACGCTGTTCATGGAAAAAGGTCATTTGGCCATCCCCTTGATTGTAATTATCTACCTGCTTGTCAGCGGCTATACTCCTATGCGTGCTGCACTGGCCGCAATCGGTTTGAGCATTGTGTGCGCATGTTTGCGTAAATCTACACGCATCAGCTTCAAGCAGATTATTCAAGGCCTTATCGACGGTTCTAAAGGTGTTCTTGGCGTATTGATTGCCTGCGCAACGGCAGGTATCATCATCGGTGTAGTTACTAAGACAGGCGTAGGTCTGAAAATTGCTACTGCCTTGCTGGATCTTTCCGGCGGCCAGCTGCTTCCTGCCATGTTCTTTACTATGGTAACTTCTCTTATCCTCGGTATGGGCGTTCCGACAACGGCAAACTACGTTATTACTTCTACGATTGCAGCGCCTGCGCTGATCCAGATGGGCATACCCGTACTGGCTGCGCATATGTTTGCTTTCTACTTCGGTATCGTTGCTGACGTAACGCCTCCAGTAGCTTTAGCTGCTTATGCCGGCGCAGGTATTGCAGGTGCTAACCCCATGCGTACCGGCGTCATCGCGGCAAAATTGGCAATCGCAGCCTTCATCGTTCCTTATATCTTTGTGCTTTCGCCGGAACTGCTGATGATAAACGCTACTGGCTTGACCATTCTTTACAGTACGCTTACCGCGCTGGTTGGTATGTGGGGCGCGTCTATTGCTATGATAGGCTTCTGTCAGAACGTACTAAATTATCCGCAGCGCCTCCTTTTCTTTGCCGGCGGTATCTGCATGATTATACCCGGAGCTGTTACCGACCTTGTCGGAATAGTCCTTCTGGTACTTGGCTTCTTATGGCAGCGTACTAATAAGATTAAAGGCGCTATCAAACAAGACAGCAATTCAGATTTATAAAAACCTCCAACACCTGGATTAGGGTTTGCCCTGATTCAGGTGTTCTTTTTTTAGGGAATATTTTATAAAAAATATACTTTTCTATTTTTTTTGTATAATATTTAGTGTATAATATTATGAAGAGTAAGTGCGGTTCGGACACAATATTGTAATCAATTATATATTTGTACGTAACTAAAAATCTGGAGGTGTTTTTTTTTGGCAAAAAATCAAAGTAAAATTCAAATTATTCCTTTAGGCGGTTTAGGGGAAATCGGTAAAAATATGACCGTTTTTAAATATGGTGAAGATATTATCTTAATTGATGCCGGGCTGATGTTCCCGGAAGACGATATGCTTGGCATCGACCTAGTAATCCCTGATTTTACCTACCTTATCGAAAATAAAGACAAGGTAAAAGCTATCTTCCTTACTCATGGTCACGAAGACCATATCGGAGCTTTACCTTATGTTTTGAAACAGGTAAATGTTCCTGTTTACGGTACTGCGCTTACTCTTGGTATCTTGGAAGGCAGGCTCAAGGAAAACGGCGTGTCTTCTGAAGGATTACACACAATCAAACCTGGCGACAGAATCAAGGCTGGTGTGTTTAATCTGGAGTTTATCCGTGTCAACCACAGCATCCCTGACGCTGTCTCCATCGTAATCAATACGCCGATTGGTACTATTATCCATACTGGCGACTTTAAATTTGACCATACGCCTGTAGACGGTCAGGTAACGGAATTCAATAAATTTGCCGAATACGGCGACAGGGGAGTACTGGCTCTTCTGGCAGACAGCACCAATGCTGAACGTCCCGGCGTAACTCCCAGTGAAAAAATGGTCGGTCAGACTTTTGATGATGAATTCAGATATGCTAAAAACAGAATCATCGTGGCTACTTTCTCTTCCAACGTACACAGGATTCAGCAGGTAATTGACAGCGCGGTAAAATATAAACGCAAAGTTGCTGTTATTGGCCGCAGCATGGTCAACGTTGTCAATATTGCATTGGAATTAGGCTATCTGAAAGCTCCTGAAGGCGTTTTAATCGACATAGACGAGACCAATAATTATACTGCCGATAAAATCGTTATTATCACTACTGGCAGCCAGGGTGAGCCGATGTCTGCCTTAACCCGCATGGCTATGAACGACCATAAAAAGGTAGATATCATGCCCGGCGATACGGTTATTATTTCCGCAACGCCTATTCCCGGCAACGAAAAGCTGGTAGCTCGTACTATCGACCACCTGTATAAATTAGGTGCCGACGTTATTTATGAAAAATCCAACGGCGTACATGTTTCGGGACATGCCAGCCGTGAAGAAATTAAACTGATGCATAATCTGGTAAGACCGAAATTCTTCATGCCTGTTCATGGCGAATATCGTCATCTGATCAAACATGCAAGCCTTGCTCAGGATCTTGGTATGCCCAAAGAAAATATCGTCATTGCTGAAAACGGCTGTGTGGTAGAATTAACCCGTAACAGTATCGGTATTGCGGGCAGGATACCTGCAGGCAAGGTACTCGTTGACGGTCTTGGCGTCGGCGATGTAGGCAACATCGTACTCCGCGACCGTAAACAGCTTTCCCAGGACGGTATCATGATTGTTGTGGTAACGATTGAAAAGGAAACCTGTCGCGTTGTTTCTGGGCCTGATATCGTGTCACGCGGTTTTGTGTATGTACGAGAAGCAGAAGGACTTATGGATAATGCACGTGATAAAGTACAAGCTGCGCTTGATAAATGCGAAGAAAACGGCGTTTCTGAATGGTCTTCCATTAAGTCTGCTATCAGAGATTCACTGGGCAGATTCTTATACGAAAAAACTCGTCGTCGTCCTATGATTCTTCCTATTATCATGGAAATATGATTTTATTATGGAGTGTGTTATTTTGCTCAGAAAGAAAAATAAAGAAAAAAATAATACAGTCTTAAAGCGTATCTGCGGTATATTGCTGATTCTGGCGGCTATTTATGCGTTTCTGTCTTATTGTGGTGTTTTAACCGCTTTTTTCAGTGCTGACTTTAACACATTCCAGCATTATTTTTTCGGCAGGGGAGCTTTCCTGCTGCCTATACTGCTGTTGGCAGTAGGTACAAAGCTTGTTTTTGCGGATTTGCTGCCATTCTTGTCTGCCGGCAAGCTATGCCTGCTTTTTCTGTTCGTGCTGTGCCTGCTTGGTACAGCTCATAATATTTTTGTGCCCGTTAATCAGGAGCTATATCCTGATCAGATGTTAAACGGCGGTGGACTCGTCGGTGGCATGTTTGTCCTGCCTTTGCACAGATTGATTGGCTTGACTGGTACCTGGGTTGTGCTCGGTATATGCTGGCTGATAGTTCTATACGCAGCAATTTCGGTAAAAAAGCTCTTCACAAGACTTTTTTCACGCAGTAAAACTGCCGACAATACGTCTGCATCAGACAGAAAAAGTCACTTCTTTACTGAACGCGAGCCTGCTGCTGTTAGTAAAAATGCTTTCAGTAAGAAATACGGAAAGACGGGCAGTGTTTATAAACAGGAAGAATTTGCTGCTTTTACGGACGGCATCAATAATCAGCGTTCGTTTAAACGCATTTTAAATTTTAATAAGAAAAATATCTATGAGAAGAAAGAAGTCCAGGCGGCAATAAAGGAAAATCCTGTGGAACTGCCTGAATGGGAAGAAGAGCGCAAGCCAGTTATTGTGCGTCCCATTATAAATTATGATGCTGCAGCTAAGCAGGATAAGCAAAAGTCAGAACCGCTAAAACAGGAAAATATTATTGTCAATAATCCATATAAAGACTATAAGCTGCAGCAAGAAGCGCAGTCTGCCGTCATCAATCAGGAGCCGGCAATAAAGCAGACGGAAGCACCTGTTAATGTAACTATTTACGACAGTGCTGAAAAGCAATATCACAATGCTGCGACAGTAATTGATGTTCACAAGGTTTCATCTGATAGAGGGGAAGATATTCCGCAAGAAAGCAGTTATAGATTTCCAGCTATTGAGCTGCTTGATGTACCTAAGGTAACAGACCCTGTTTCTTATGAAAACGATATCATGCACCAGTGTTCTGTTTTGGAACAGACTTTAGCCGATTTCAGAGTTAAAGCCAAGGTAGTAGCTGTGACAAGGGGACCGTCAGTTACCAGATTTGAGTTAGAGCCGGCTCCCGGCGTTAAAGTAAGTTCTGTCGTCAATCTGGCGGATGATATAGCTTTAAAACTGGCAGCCTCAGGCGTACGTATTGAAGCGCCTATTCCTGGTAAAGCCGCCATCGGTATTGAAGTTCCTAATATCAAAAACGACCCTGTCTACTTTCGTGAGGTTGTGGATAACGCAGAAGTACAGACAGCGGAATCCAAGCTTTGCATCGGCCTCGGAAAAGATATCAGCGGTAATATTATCACAGCTGATCTGGCAAAAATGCCGCATCTTCTGGTAGCAGGCTCTACTGGATCCGGTAAATCAGTCTGCATTAACACGATTATTGCCGGACTGCTATATAAAGCCAGTCCATCCGACGTTAAACTGATACTTGTCGACCCGAAAGTTGTAGAACTTTCCAATTATAACGGCATTCCGCACTTGCTTACGCCTGTGGTGACGGATGCTAAAAAAGCCGCCTCGGCTCTGCATTGGGCGGTAGCGGAAATGGAACGACGGTATCAAATGTTTGCCGATAGCCATGTGCGGGAAATAAACAGTTATAATCAGCAGGCAGAAGAAAAAATGCCCTTTATCGTTATTATCATCGACGAACTGTCTGATTTGATGATGGTGGCAAAGGTAGATGTAGAAGACGCTATTTTGCGGCTGGCGCAGAAAGCGCGTGCGGCTGGTATCCATTTGATTTTGGCAACGCAGCGTCCTTCGGTAGATGTTATTACCGGCATCGTCAAGGCAAATATTCCTTCCAGGATTGCTTTTGCTGTTTCTTCGCAGACCGATTCCCGCACTATCTTAGATATGGGTGGAGCTGAAAAACTTCTTGGCAAAGGCGATATGCTGTTCTATCCTATCGGTTATAACAAGCCGGTGCGTGTTCAGGGAGCGTTTGTCAGCGATGCGGAACTCAACCGCATAGTTGATTTCATCATTAAACAGTCTATACCTGTAAACTATAGTGAAGAGGTTACTACGCAGGCCTTAGAATGCGAAAATAAAAATAATGGCGGTAATGAAGCCGCCGGCAATGAGTACTACGAAGACGAATTATTTGAAAGCGCCGTACAACTGGTAGTTGATATGGGGCAGGCGTCGTCTTCTATGCTGCAGCGCAGATTTCGTATAGGTTATACCAGAGCGGCACGGCTGGTCGATATGATGGAGGAACTTGGCATTGTAAGCCAATCCGCCGGCAGCAAGCCGCGTGAAGTTATTTTATCCCGTCAGGAAATTGAAGAACGTTTTTTTAAACATGAGTAGTACGGAGGAAGTTTTATGGAAAGTGTTGGCCAGATTTTAAAAGCAGCGCGAATAGCTAAAAATCTTTCCCATGATGATGTAGAAAAAGGTACCAGCATCCGTCGCATCTATATCGAAGCAATAGAAAATGACGAATATAGTAAAGCTCCCGGAGAAGTGTTTGTTAAAGGTATCATCCGTACCTACGGAAATTTTCTTGGATTAAACGGCGCCGACCTGGTAGATATGTACAAAGCACAAAAAGCGGGAGCCGACGTTGAAGAAATAAAAAGCCAGGGAATACGTGAAGTTAAGAATGTCAAGCTTAATATTTCTTTAAAACAGCAGCGCAGCCTCGGGAGCGGCAACGGCTTTTCTTTATCTTCCATCCAGCTGCCGTGGAAACAGATTGTTGTGAGCCTAATTGCCGTTGCGATTTTAGGTGCCAGTTATTTTGCAGTGCCTAAGATTATGGAGATGTTGCCCGCGTCAGTTCCTGCAGCAGAAAATACCACGGCAAATGCTCCAGCAGCCACTGAAAAACAGCCGGTAAAAGCTGATAAAGTAACAGTAGAAATGACTGCAGCCGGGTCTTGCTGGCTGGAAGTAAGTGCAGACGGTACAGAAATTTTTGTCGGTATGCTGCAGGCTAACGATAAAAAAACTTTTGAAGCTAAGGATAAATTGATTGTCAAATACGGGAATATAGGTGTCATGAACGTCATTGTCAATGGCGTATCCGAAAATTTACAAGGGCAAAAAGGTGTAGCGGTCAAAACCTATACCAGATAACAGGGAGATCAGTTAATGAAAGAGTTTTTACCAATTTCGCCTGAAGAGATACAGGCACGCGGATGGGAACAGATTGATTTTCTTTTCGTAAGCGGAGACGCTTATGTGGATCATCCTTCTTTTGGTCCTGCGGTTATTTGCCGCGTCCTGGAAGCAAGAGGATATAAGGTAGCGCTGTTATGTCAGCCTGACTGGCATAAGCCGCAGAACTTTGCCATACTGGGTAAGCCTCGTCTGGGCGTAATGATTTCAGGAGGCAACCTTGATTCTATGCTCTGTCATTATACAGCTGCCAAAAAGCCTCGCAGTGAAGATAAATACACTCCCGGTGGCGTGATGGGCAAAAGGCCTGACCATGCAACGGAAGTTTATGCTCAGCAGGTGAAAAAGCTGTGGCCGGAAATACCTGTTATTATCGGCGGTATAGAGGCCAGTCTGCGTCGTTTTGCACATTACGATTATTGGGAAAACAAGCTGCTGCCTTCTATCTTGGAATCAAGCCATGCAGATTTGCTGGTTTATGGTATGGGTGAGCAGCAGGTCGTCGAAATTGCCGACTATCTGTCAGGCGGTGCTGATATAAGCGATATGCTTTATATCCGGGGCACTGCTTATGCTTCTGATAAGAAGCCTGAGCTTCTCAAAGAAGAGCTGGTCGAACTGCCAGGTATTGCTGAAATCAAAAATAAACGTGAACTTTTCGCCACTGCTTATAAACTGCAAAGTCAGGAACAGGATCCGTTTTATGGCAAATATGTTCTGCAAAAAGGATTAAAAAAATACATTGTTCAGAATCCGCCTCCTTATCCGCTTTCTCAAGAAGAAATGGACGCTATTTATGATCTTGACTATATGCGTGATTGTCATCCTTCTTATAAGCCTTTAGGAGGCGTTGCGGCATTGGAAGAGGTACAATTCAGTATCGTCAGCTGCCGCGGTTGTTTCGGCAGCTGTTCTTTCTGCGCTATTCATGCCCATCAGGGACGTATTATTCAATCCCGCAGCCATGAATCCATTCTGCGTGAAGCTAAGATTATAACTAAGTTGCCGGGCTTTAAAGGCTACATTCATGATGTAGGCGGCCCTACGGCAAATTTTCGCCATCCTTCCTGTGCAAAACAGCTGAAAGTTGGCGTTTGTAAGGACAGACAATGTCTGTTTCCAGAGCCTTGTCCCAATCTTGATGCGGATCACAGTGATTACATTTCCTTATTACGTAAGATTCGCAGTCTGCCGGGAATCAAGAAAGTTTTCATCCGCAGCGGTATTAGATATGATTACCTGCTGGCAGATGAAAAACTGGCGTTTCTTGACGAATTATGCCGGTATCATATTAGCGGGCAGTTAAAAATTGCGCCGGAACATATTTCTCCTACTGTATTGCGGTATATGAAGAAACCTGGGAAGAATGTTTATCTGCGTTTTATGCGTTTGTTTGATAAAAAAAATAAGGAAATCGGCTTACCTCAGTATCTTGTGCCTTATTTTATTTCCAGCCATCCCGGATGCACTCTTGAAAATGCTGTGGAACTGGCTGAATTTCTGCGTGATATTAAACATCATCCGCAGCAGGTACAAGATTTTATCCCTACTCCCGGCAGCGCTTCTACCGCCATGTATTATTCGGGAGTAGATCCGGAAACGGGCCGAAAAGTATTTACAGCGCATAATCCTCATGAAAAAGCGATGCAGCGGGCTCTTATGCAGTATAAGAATCCTAAAAATAAAGCTCTTGTTCTGGAAGCACTGCGTCTGAGCGGTCGTACTGATTTAATCGGCTCTGCGTCAAAATGCCTGATAGACGACGGCCGTTCCAAAGCATTACATCAGCAAGGTTTCCGCAAACGGGCTGGCAGACGTAAATGATGGAGGCATTATTATGTTGCGTTCTTTTATGATGCTGCTTTTATTGTTATGTCTGCCTTTTTGTTATGGCTGTGGTAAAGATGAGGCAGTAAAGACTCGTACTGATCTTATCCTGTATTCAGAAATTGATGCTGATTTTACTGAAAGTATAATCCGTGAATATAATCAGCAGACAAAAAATGGTAATGTTATCAGCGTTATTTATGAGTTAAAAGACATTGACCCTGATATAGTGCTTTGCAATACACGTACATTAAATGGATTTTGTACAGATAACAAGCTGCAACCGATTGTCTGCAGTGCCGGTGACAGACTGCCTGTAGAGTTCAAGGACGACCAGGAGCGCTGGTATGGCGCTTTTTATGACCCAGCTGTATTTCTTATTAACCAGCGGTATGCAAGGCTGGTTGGCCAGGAAAATATCAAAGGCTGGAGTGATTTGGAAGATAGAAACGATATCAGGATTGCTTTGGAAAATCTTTCCAACAGCAACAGCACACAGAATTTTCTGGGAGCTTTTGCTTCACATTTAGGAGAAAGTATTTCTCTTAACTATTTGTGGAATATCAATCGCTTTATTGGACAATATGCCAAATTTCCTTTTACGCCAATACGTATGACGGCAGTTGGCGATGCCGATCTTGCTTTGACACGTCAAAGTTACGTGTTCAAATATCTTGAAAATAATTTCCCTGCTTATGTCGTTTACCCGGAGGAAGGAACGCCGGTCAATTTATACGGAGCGGGCGTATTTGCGAGCAGTAAAAAAGCTGCCGAAGGGTCGGACTTTATTGATTGGTTAATTGCTGATGCTGCGGTAAAACGCATATCTTTAGAGAAAAATACTGGTTTTATGTTCCTACTGCCACAGGGTTTAAACGGACCGGCGGCAGATCCTGATAAGCTATGGCTCAATACATCCTATCTATCTTATCAGGAACAGGAAAAATTAAATAGAAAATGGCTGGATCTTGTACGGTTCAGTAACGATAAATAATTAGGAGGACTGTTTCATGAAATTAGGCATGGTCAGCCTGGGCTGTCCTAAAAATCTTGTTGATTCGGAAGTCATGCTTGGCATTATCAGAGAAAAAGACCTCATGGTAACCAATAACCCTGCTGAAGCTGATATCATCATCGTCAATACCTGCGGTTTTATTGAATCAGCAAAAGAGGAATCTATCAATACTATCCTGCAGATGAGCGAATATAAAACGCAGGGAAGCTGTCGTTACCTTATTGTTACAGGTTGTCTGAGCCAGCGTTATGCCAATGAACTTGCTGAAAGTATCCCTGAAGTTGACGCTTTTGTAGGTACAGAATGTTTTACTGAGATAGGCTGGGTCATTGACCAGGTCATGGCAGGGAAAAAAGTGCTGCATATGACTAAAAACGACGCAGAACAGCCAGCAGAAATGCCGCGTATGCTTACAACTCCGGATTATATGGCTTACCTTAAGATTGCTGAGGGCTGCGATAACTGTTGTTCTTACTGCATTATTCCCAAATTACGCGGGCCCTATACCAGCAGGCCATATGAAGCAGTTATGGCTGAAGCCAGAGAACTGGCTGCGCATGGCATCAAAGAAATCATCGTAGTGGCGCAGGATACCACCAGATACGGTGAAGATTTATATGGTAAACTGATGCTGCCCCAGTTATTAAAAGATTTGAATGAACTGGAAGGTATTGAGTGGATACGTGTTATGTATTGTTATCCTAATAATTTCACTGACGAACTCATCGAAGCGTTTGCCACTCTTCCTAAAGTATGCAAATATGTCGATTTGCCTTTACAACATGCCAGCAATAGCCTGCTTACCAGCATGAATCGTTACGATACTAAAGAAGAAGTTGAAAAATTGCTGAAGAAACTGCGTGCAGCTGTTCCGGGTATTGTAATTCGTACTACCTTTATCGTAGGCTTTCCTGGTGAAACGGAGGCAGATTTTGCAGAACTCAAGGAGTTTGTTGCTGCGCAGCGTTTTGAAAATGCCGGTGTATTCAAATATTCTCAGGAAGAGGGAACTGTGGCAGGCGAGATGCCAAACCAGATTCCTGAAGAGCTTAAGGAAAACAGATACCATGAGTTAATGGCCTTGCAGGCAGAAATATCTGAAGAATTACATCAGGAACTGGAAGGGTCAGAACTTGACGTAGTTATAGAAGGGTTTGACGAAGAAAACACTTCTCTTGCAGTTGCACGTTCTTACAGAGAAGCTCCAGAAATCGATGGTAATATCTTCGTAGAAAATGCCGGCAATCTGCATATCGGTGAATTTACCAAAGTGCGCATACTGCAGGGATTTACCTATGAATTGGTAGCGGAGCAAGTGTAAAGCCGGGGAGGCAGTAAAATGATTGTTGAGGTTATCAATACTGGCACAGAATTACTATTAGGAGAAATACTGAATACTAATTTTCAGTATTTATCCCGACATCTGAATAATATGGGTTTTGACGTTTTATATCAGACTACTATAGGCGATAACGCACAGCGCATGAAACATGCTGTAGTGCAGGCCATGGAGCGAGCTGATATGATCGTTATTACAGGCGGATTAGGACCAACCCGCGGCGATATTACCAAAGATACGGTGGTAGACATCTGCGGTTTGGAATGTTACCTTGATCTTGATACCTGGGGAAGGATAGACGCTTTTTTTGCGCAAAAAGGTACCTGTGCGCCTGCTAATAACGATAAACAGGCTATGATCCCCGTGGGTGCAGAAATCCTGCAAAATGACGTAGGGACGGCTCCGGGACTTTTTATCAGCTATAACGGAAAATATCTTGTATTATTGCCTGGTCCACCTACAGAATTGACGGATATCTGTGAAAAACAGCTCTGGCCTTTATTAGAACAGAAGTTTGGCAATCAGGGAATAATCCTTTCACGCACGTTGCACCTGCGCGGAATAGGCGAGTCTCTGACAGCTGAGAAAATTGATGACCTCATAATCGGACAATCTAATCCTACTATCGCTATCTATGCAAGGCATGGAGAAATATTAGTACGCCTCACAGCCAAAGCTGCCAAGCAACAGGATGCCAATGTAATGCTTGATCAATGCGAAGCACTGATACGTGCACGGCTGGAACAATATATTTATGGGGTTGACGATGAATCTTTACCTGCTGTCTTAGGCAGAAAACTGCTGGCTAAAGGTAAAACTATAGCCTTTGCTGAATCATGTACCGGCGGCCTTGCCAGCAGCCTTATAACCGATATTCCCGGCAGCTCTGAATATCTGCTCGGATCCGCTGTTACTTATACAAATGCAATCAAAAATAAACTACTCAATGTGCAGCTGGAAACTTTGCAGGAATTTGGTGCTGTAAGCCGAGAAACAGCCTGTGAAATGGCAGCAGGCGTCCGCAAGCTTTTTGACAGTGATTACGGCATCAGTATTACAGGCAATGCAGGTCCCGAAGGCAGTGAAAATAAGCCTGTAGGCCTTGTATATATAGCGGTAGCAACTGATGAAGTTGTTTATTGCCAGGAACATCATTTCCACCATAGTAGAGTGGAAAACAAACTACGGATTGCTTTAACAGCAATTTCCATGTTATTAGATAAAATCAATCAAGAAAATGATTTGGAGGAATAAATTTAATGTCAAATACACAAAAAGAAAATTTCGGTGAATTACTGCTTGATAAAAAAATCGTTGCTGCTCTTACTGACATGGGCTTTGAAGAACCATCTCCAATCCAGGCAGCTACAATCCCCTTGGTTTTGGAAGGCAATGATATTATCGGACAGGCTCAAACCGGTACCGGCAAAACTGCTGCGTTTGGTATTCCGCTGGTGCAAAGTATCACCGATCACCGTCATATCCAAGCCCTCATCATGACACCGACCCGCGAGCTGGCTATCCAAGTTGCTGAAGAAGTGGGCAAGATTGGTAGAACTACACGTGTCAAGGCGCTTCCTGTTTATGGCGGACAACCAATAGAGCGTCAGATTCGTGCTCTGAAAAATAATGTTCAGATTGTCATCGGTACTCCCGGCAGGCTCATCGACCATATTAACAGGCGCACCATCAAATTGGACCATATTAAATTTCTTGTACTTGACGAAGCGGATGAAATGCTGGATATGGGTTTTGTGGATGATATTGAAGAAATCATGAAGAATCTGCCTGCCGAACGGCAGACTTTACTGTTTTCTGCAACTATGCCGCGTCCCATCCTGAGCCTGACAAAAAAATATATGAAAGCGCCTAAGTCTGTTACCATTACTAAGGAAGAGCTTACGGTACCGCTTATTGAACAGTATTATTTTGAAACTAAGGATAAAGTAGAAGGGCTGTGCCGGCTGCTGGATACAGAGATTGACGGTAAACTGATTATTTTCTGCCGGACCAAAAAAGGCGTTGATGATCTTTCCATCGCGCTTTCCAGCCGTGGTTATATGGCAGAAGGACTGCACGGCGACCTGAGCCAGAATCAGCGCGACAGAGTAATGAAAAAGTTCCGCGAAGGTTCCGTCGATATTCTTATTGCAACTGACGTGGCTGCGCGCGGTATTGATATCGATAATATTACTCATGTTGTTAACTTTGATATCCCCCAGGATCCAGAAAGCTATGTGCATCGTATCGGACGTACAGGCCGTGCCGGCAATACCGGCGTTGCCATGACATTTATCACTCCGCGTGAATTCCGTCAGCTGAAACTGATTGAACGAACCGTAAAAACAAAAATTGTACGCCGTCAGCTGCCCACTGCAGCCAATGTTATCGAACGTCAGCGCGAACAGATTCTTACTAAGATGCAAACCGTTCTGGAACTCAATAATTTCCAGGACTATATGCCTATTGCTGAAAGCCTGCTGGATGATTATTCTGCCGAAGAAATTGCTGCTGCGGCTTTAAAACTCATGCAGGAAGGTATCAAGGCACTGGAAGCACCGCAAGAAGACGAAATAGCTGTTGAGCTGAAAAATACTGGCGCTCGTCCCGGTATGGTCCGTCTGTTTATGAATGTCGGCCGCAGCCAAAAAATAACCGTGAAGGATATTGTCAGCACTATCGCTATCGAAGCTGATATTCCTGCACGCGATGTCGGCCTGATAAATATCTATGATAAATTCACCTTTGTGGAAGTACCTGAAGACGTTGCTGAAAAAGTATTGGGCGCAATGCATAGAAACACCATCAAAGGCTATAAAATCAATGTAGAACCTGCGCGTGTCAGAAGATAATGCACGTGCTCTGTTTTGGAGATGATGCAATATGAAAGAAATATTGGGTAATCTGAAAGGTATCCGAAACTCCGTCATTGATGAATTAAAGACGATTTATGATATAAAGCTGTCCTCCGGGCAGCTTTTAACAACTGAGCTGGCCTTAAAGCTTGCTGATATTACGGAATTTATTAACAGAGAAATATCCGTCTACATCAGCCGCAGCGGACAGGTACTGAGCGTTGCTGTCGGAAGTACAGAAAGTGTTGAGCTGCCTAATGCAGAAGGGCGTAGAAAAAGCAGCCGTTTAAACGGCATCAGGTGCGTACATACACATCCTAACGGCAATTCTGCTCTTAGCGGCGTCGATATTTCAGCGCTTAAAAACAACCGTTTTGATGCAATGATTGCTATAGGTGTTACCTCGCCTGACTACACTGCTTCAACCGCCAGTTTCGGAATGATAGTGGGTATTGATGCCAATGAACAGTTTGTAACTGAATGCTACGGGCCAATGCAACTGGCCGAAGCAGAAAATATCTATTTCCCCAACTTAGTCAATACGGTAGAAAGAATTCTGGATAAACAGTCTGACAGTACGGCTCTGGCCAAAACAGCGGAAAGAGCTATTTTGGTAGGGATGGAGTACAGCGGCTTGTTTGGCGTCTCTGGCTGGAGCATAGAAGATTCCGTGGAAGAACTGAAACAGCTTGCTGATACTGCGGGAGCCGTCGTGGTTGCAAAGTTCATTCAAAAGCGCCCTAAACCAGATCCGGCTTTTTTCATTGGTAAAGGCAAGGTGCAGGAATTGGCGCTTTATGTGCAGCAGGAAAATATAGATCTGTGTATTTTTGATGACGACCTTTCACCGGCCCAGCAGCGCAATATTGAACAGGCTATGGGTATACGCGTGCTTGACCGCACGGCTTTAATCCTCGATATTTTTGCTCAGCGCGCACATACCAACGAAGGTAAACTGCAGGTAGAACTTGCGCAACTGCAATATACGCTACCGCGTATTATGGGCAAAGGTCTCAGCCTATCTCGTCTTGGCGGCGGTATCGGTACCCGCGGCCCAGGCGAAACCAAACTGGAAGTCGATCGTCGCAGGATTAGGGATCGTATCGCGTATCTGAAAGAATGTATTGGCAAGGTAAAAAGCGTTCGTACTTTACATAGGACTGGAAGAAATAAGGCTTCTATACCCACCGTCAGCTTAGTAGGATACACTAATGCAGGTAAGTCAACCTTGCTTAATAAGCTTACCAATTCTGATATTTATGCTAAGGATCAACTCTTTGCAACACTTGATCCCACCATGCGGCAGCTTAATCTTCCTGATAAACAACAGGTTATCCTTACTGATACAGTCGGTTTTATCCAACGGCTGCCACATCAACTGGTAGCTGCTTTTCAGTCTACACTGGAAGAAGTTGTTGAAGCAGATATTCTTTTGCATGTAATAGATGTAAGCCATGAACTCTACCAGGAACAAAGCAGGGCAGTTTATCAAGTACTCAATGAAATAGGGGTAAAGGATAAGACGATTATTACCGTATATAATAAAGTTGATAAACTGCAGGATGCATCCGGCCTTATCAATAGACTGGAACAAGAAGAAAACAGTATCTGTATTTCGGCTAAAAGCGGTATGAATACTGATAAACTGTTGGAACTGATTAGTGAAAATCTAAATTTAAAAGCCGTAGAAGCTTACTTTGTTATCCCTTACAGTGATTCCGATAAGGCCGCAAAACTGCACACTATCGGTACTGTATTGGAGCAGGAATATCTTGCAGAAGGTACAAAACTTAAAGTACGTTTAGCGGCGGAAGCAATAAATGAATTTGAAAATTATCTTAGCAAAGGTGAAGAAAATTGATCAATTATCAGGAGATTGAAGAAAAAGCACTGGCAGCAGTTGCTTTACAGAGTAAAAAACTGGAAGAAGCAGCACTTTATAACACTGAAAAAGTAATCGCTGCTTTTCGTAATAATATGGTTTCAGATTTTTATCTTAAACCGACTACTGGCTATGCTTATTCTGATGTCGGCCGCGAAAAATTAGACCTTATTTATGCCGAAATATTTAAAACTGAGGCTGCGCTCGTGCGTTCTCAGTTTGTATCTGGCACTCACGCGCTGGCAGTAGCCTTATTAGGTAATCTGCGTGCCGGCGACGAGCTTATTGCCGTAACAGGAACTCCCTATGATACTATGCAGACTATTATCGGGTACCCTGAAAAAACTGAGGGATCCCTGGTAGATTTAGGTATAGAATATAAGGAAATCCCCATGACTGGCGACCATGTAGATCTGGACGCTGTAAAAAAAGCTGTTACTGCAAAAACAAAAATGATTCATATTCAGCGCTCTTGCGGCTACAGCAGCTTGCGTAAAACTATTGATGTTGCTGAAATAGGTCGTATTTGTCAGGCTGCCAAAGAAGCAAATCCTGACGTAATCTGTTTTGTTGATAACTGCTATGGCGAGTTCATTGAAAAACAGGAGCCTACAGAAGTAGGTGCCGATTTGATGGCTGGCTCTTTAATTAAGAATCTAGGCGGTGGTTTTGCACCTACAGGCGGATATATCGTTGGCAGGCAGGAGCTGGTGGAGAAGGCATCCTACAGACTTACGGCGCCTGGTTTAGGGGGAGAAATGGGAGCCACTTTAGGCGATACAGCACGTGAATTCTACCAGGGATTATTTATGGCTCCCCATATTGTTTTACAGGCGGTCAAAACTTCTATTTTTGCTGCATCTGTTTTCCAAAGCCTTGGTTATGCAGTTAAACCGCAGCCGGAAGAAACGCGCAGCGATATTATTCAAGCGATAACACTGGAAACACGGAAACGTCTGTGCGACTTCTGCGTGGCCATCCAAAGCAATTCTCCTGTAGATGCTCATGTTGAGCCGGTACCGTCTCCGCTTCCTGGTTATCAGGACGAGATAATCATGGCTGCCGGAACTTTTGTTCAGGGTGCTTCTATTGAGCTAAGTGCAGACGGTCCCTGCCGCGAACCTTACAATGTTTTCTTCCAGGGCGGCTTGACTTTTGAACACGGCAGACTGGCTATAATGGCTGCTGCCAAAAGAGTAGGTGCCCATAATGAGTGAACAGCCGCTGACCAAAGCTGATATAACTAAAATCATAGTTGATAATTACAGCAAAAATGCTTTTGTTGCATTATGTGGGATAGAGTTTCAGGATATTTCCTGTGGTACTGCTGTACTGACTATGAAAGTAGACAGCAGCAAGCATACTAATATGTATTCTGTAGTACACGGCGGAGCGTTGGCCGCTTTGGCGGATACAGCTCTCGGAACAGCTTGTGCCAGTACGGGAGCCAGAATAGTTACCATTGACTATTCAATAAACTTTTTAAAAAATATTAAAGCCGGTGATACTGCAAAATCTGTAGCGCGTGTATTGCAACGTGGACACAAGGTTATAGTAGTTGAAGTAAATACCTATGATAGCCACGATATTTTACTAACAAAACTGCAAGGAACCGCATATGTTATTGGCAGCTTTGAAAATATACCTGAAAAATGGTAATAAAAAACCCTACTATTATTTAAATAGCAGGGTTTTGGTGTTTTTATAATGTTTTTATGATGTCATTTAAACATCATTATAACATTCTAAATACAGAAATAACCTTTCCTAAAACCTGGATATTGTCTGTTCCAATAATAGGCTCATATTTATCATTTTCCGGCTGTAACCTTACAGAACGTAATTCTCTAAAATAACGTTTGACAGTTGTAGTTTCATTATCGATCAGCGCGATGACAATATCGCCATTATTAGCAAAATTCTGTTTTCTGGCGATTATATAATCATGGTCAAGAATGCCGGCATTTATCATACTGTCTCCAGTAACAGAAAGCATGAAGACATCCTCATCACAGCCAATCAAATCACGGGGAATAGGATAAGTCTCTTCAATATTTTCAACTGCCAAAATAGGCTGCCCGGCAGTAACTCTGCCGACAAGCGGAACAGGTACGACAATTTTATTCCGCCAAGCATCGTTATCAGACATCAATTCCAAAGCACGCGGTTTAGCTGCATCACGTACCAGGAAGCCGTATTCCTGCAGCCGCTTCAAATGATTATGAACACTGGCACTGGAAGATAAACCGACAGCTGCACCAATTTCACGCACTGCAGGAGGATATCCTTTAGCATTTATAAAATCACGCACGAAATCCAGTATCTTTCTCTGACGCTCAGATAACATATCTTCTGTATAATTACCATCAAAATCAGGGGGTAAAGCCTTGCGTCGACCCATGATTCAAATCCTCCAATCGTTATTGTCTTATTTTTTATATTATATCAAATAATGAGTATATGGTCAAACAGGTGTTTAGGATAATAGATAATAAATTACGTCCGATAATATATATTATGTAAAATTATCTTATAGTTATGGAACCGAAGATTTCTGATAGATAAACAAAATCAGCAATGAACAATTTATATTTTACTTGTGACTGCAAATATAACCACTACGTTACTAATTCTATTTTCTATTTATAAAATAATATGAGATATTTTCAGGCATTACTATTTCTGCAGCTTTATTTTCGTTTTAACAGTTTTTATTCTTTAACTGATATCAGAATAAGCATCTTGATATAAAAACGGCTTACAACGAAAATATGACGTTACTTTTTTCCTAAAAACAAAAATATAAGAGGTTTATGCAGTAATATGCTCAAACCTCTTAGCATTTATAATAATAGTATGAATTAATAAATATATAAATCACTCTGGTCAAACTGCTGCAAAATTTGTTTATTGGCAGTTTCCTTATTGCCTTTAGTAAAGTATAACAAATTATTAAAATGACGGCTTCTGTTAAAATATAATTGATTTTTAACATAGCAGTCAAACGGAATAAGATCCTCATTCATTATGGATGAAACTAATCTTTCAGCGGACAATCTATTCTCTTCTTTAGTAGCCGTAAAGTCAGTATTAGTACGTAATAGAAGTTCTTCATCTCGGAATAATTTAAAGATGTCCGGAAAATGTACTTTAAGGTCAGCATCACAAGTAAAACGTCCGTTATAGTGATTGATATCAAAAGTATAAGCAAAATTTTCTGCTTTCAGGTATTTTTCAATCGCAGCAGCCTTGGCCGGGGTTATAATATTCTGCAGATGCGCCATTGTTTCATTAAACATGAACTTAGTTAAATAAGGCATGTTAAACATATTTTTATATTCCTCTGTATAGGAAATTAAATCAGGATTAAGCTGCGCCAAGCTATTTAGGTTACCGCTGATCATGAAGACTCCTTCGTCAACAAAGTTCAATAAATCGTGCATGGTGAACTGCGATAAATCCATTTTCAGGGTCTTTTCTTCGGCATCAAAGCTTAATCCCAACGTTTGCATTGTCTCATTGGCAGCTTGCAGCGATGTTTCCGGCAGCGCATTATATGCAGTAAGCTCAACGCCTTTATCTTTCATATTATACATACTGGCCAAATCAGTCTGAGTATACAGCCATTGAGGCGGTAAAGACAGTTGACGGCCTGCCACCTTATCATCAATTTGCAAAAAAATTTTTTGTTGTGTGTCAGTAAATTTTAAATTCTGCACCAATGTTTTGTTTAGTTTGACAAAGCCCTTGTAATCTAATTTATACAGCTTCTCCATTTCAGGAAGATTTTCAATTTGCGGATATAGGCTGGTAACTGCATATAAATTATTATTTGCTGAAAGCAGATAAGTAATTTCCTGTATACTGTAAAGATTGTCAAACTGCATAACCAAATATCCGTCAGCAGCAAAATCTAACTTCATCCCCTGCTCTGTTATAGGGGTAAATTTTTTATCCTGTTCTGAGTGTGAAATTATTTCAGATTGTTGTACAGGGAGCTTTAAACTAAAGCCGATATTTTTCAGCTTACTTTCAACTTTCAAAGCTTTATTGCCATTGATATTTTCAACTATAATCTTATTTATTTCAGCAATTTTACTCAGCTGCTCATTTAATTTGGCTAATTCGCTGAAATCATCACTTCGACTGCTGCAGTTGACATAAGCGCCAGTTGCCGATTGCAGTAAATATTTATAATCGTCTTCTGTCAATACATCTTGCCTTACTTTGCTATCTTTTTGTATATTGTTTAAATCCGAATTAAAAACATCGGTAGTAAAATTTTTACCAAAATTTCGTTGCAGCTGATCAGCAGTAAGACAGGTAACGATATGTATGCCGTTAGTTTTGACAACCTGTTTATCAGTGTCAAAAGTCCTGTTCTCGGCTGCAAATATATTCTCGCCTACCACCATAATGTTCTGCTCAGGAATAGTAACGGAAAATCCTGCTTCCCTACTGACGTAATCAAAGGCATTAGCTGCGACAGCCACGCTGCAGAAAAAACTGGTAAGTAAGATTTTAGTAAGTTTTCTTTTCATATTTACCACCTATTGTTCAAGGATAGGATTCTATTTTCCCATAATTAAAATTGCCAGTCTGTTTGTATATTGGCTATATTTAACTGCTGCAGTTCATCTTGCCTTTTAAGATACAGTAAACAGTTTATTTTCTGTTTAGGTGTGCAATAAACTTGCGCTAAGGTATCAAACAGATACTCTTTGTATAAAGCAATATTACTATTTATTGACATGCACGCTTTTTGGCTATCAAAATCCACAGAATACTCATAATTATTTAAAGTAAAATATTCATCATTCAAATTCTGTAAGCGCTGCAAGGAATATTCCAGAAGAGAGGTAAATTCCATTTGAGAAGCATCTGGTTGGGCGAATAAATCTTGCCATGAATCATCTTTTACTTTTAAGGAAGCCGTAATCAATGTTTCTCCAAGGGCAGCAGCAATTTGCTGGCCTGTCTGCTTCTGCTGTCTCAAAATATCTGTATCAGCAAATATTGCCACCTCTTTAGAAATGATATTGTCCGTACCTTGTTTAACATCATCAAAGGAATTTATTTTAAACTCCTGCTTGATAATTTTTGTTAAAGCACGCATAGTGCCTAAAGGTAACGACGCTGTGAGGCAGCCTTGATTATATTGGTCTTTAAAATTAGTCTGAATATAGACCCAGTCGGCTGGTAAAGCAACATTACGCTTGTTTACCGCATCATAATATTGCAGGCTTTTATCAGCAGATATTTGTGGTTTGCTGGTTTTAAAAGTTTTTACAGAGTGCAAATACTGCTGCCATACAGCATTTTTAATCGCTGCACTGTTTTCGTTATCAAGTGTCGTCGGTACCATATCATTGGCTGAAAAGGTTATAATATAGAGCCGGTCGTTATCAGAAACAAATGAAACATAGGCAGCAGTATTTTCCTTATCAGCAGGATAGCAGAAAGTCACAGCATGGAGTTTATTGAATTTGTCAATCCTTATATCAGCTTCTCTGTCTTCCGTATTGCCTCCAAAAAAGATTTTCTGTTCATCTTTTTGATATTTTGTAAGATCTAATAAAGGTATGGGCAAGGTCTTCAGGCTTAACTGCGATCTTTGCAATAAGGCCAGTTTTTCATACTCTTGCTGAAAGATCTCTGTAGAAAATTTTATGCCTGTCAGAGTTTCTACTTCTGCGGCAGAATAGGTATGCACAGCAATATTATTTAGATTTTTATCAGTAAAAGCATACACATTACTGCTGCGGATAATAGCTTCTGGATTATGGTCAGAAATACTATAACCAGCATTGCGATCTGTATACGCATAAGCAGGAAAAACCCCTAAAGGCAGCAAAATCAGAGCCAAAGCGGCAGATTTTATCATAGCAAACACTCTTTCTCCAGGTAATGACAAAATTATTTATTAAATACGACATCCACCATGACACCGCTGTCAAGGTTGCAGGCATTAGCTTCGTCAGTATCGATATGTACTTCGTCAGCATGTTTTTCGCCAGTACGAACCAGTACATTATTCAGCGTTAAGGCACGTTCTCCGCCTATCTGCAAATCTACGATATCGCCATCTTCAAGACCAAATTTGGCAGCAGTTTCTGGGTAAAGATGAATATGACGTGCGGCAATAATAATGCCTTCCTGCAGCTCCAATTCTCCAGCAGGACCTACAAGCTTTCCGCCTGCAGAACCTTTGATATTGCCGCTGTTGCGGATAGGAGCCTGCAATCCCAATTTTCTGGCATCAGTAAGAGACAATTCTATTTGTGTTTCAGGACGCAAAGGACCAATGATACGCAGTTTCATTTCATCTTTAGGCGTAATCAGTTTAATTTGTTCCTCAGAAGCATATTGCCCCGGTTGCCCGATAGCTTTTTTAGGATGCAGTTCACTGCCTTTCCCGAATAAAATATCCATATGTTCACGGCTCAGATGAGCATGGCGGGCAGATACGCCTAATACTAACGGAAATTTCATATTATCACCTCATGATTTATTTTTCTACTGTAAATTATAGCCTAATATCTATTTAATGTCATCTTAACTTGGCTCATTTTGCCAGATATAAGTTATAAATTCACAAAAGAGTAAAAATTAACAGTTTAACAGCATTCAAATACTGCTAAACTGTTAATTTAAACATCCTTTTACAAACAGATAATTATTTGCGTAATAATTTCTGCGCACGCAGATTAGCTTCCGCATAAATTTTCTCTTCGTCAAACAATGTCATGCAACCATGTTTCAGGACTATTTTGCCATTTACGATAACTGTATCCACATCGCTGCTGTTGGCAGCATACACGAGTAAAGACAGCTTATTATGTCTTGGGTACCAGTATGGTTTATGCATATCCCATAACACGATATCAGCTTTTTGTCCTGCACAGAGTTTACCTAACTCCTTAAAGCCGAGGACTTCAGCGCCGTTGACTGTAGCCATTTCCCAAGCTTGAGCTGCCGGTACTGCCAACGGATTCAATGTTGTGGTTTTATGCAGCATTGCTGCTGCACGACATTCTTCCAGCATGTCCAGATTATTATTGCTGGAAGCGCCGTCTGTACCAAGGCCAACGCAGATGCCTTTTTCCAACATTCGAGCAACAGGAGCTATACCGCTTGCCAATTTCAGATTGCTTTGAGGGTTATGTGCAACACGCACATGTTTTGCTGCCATAATATCCATATCTTCTTCGGTTAAATACACGCAATGAGCAGCAATAGTCCCTACCTCAAACATGCCTAACTGATCCATGAGCTGGATAGGCGTCATTCCGTGTTCTTGAAGACAGTTTTGGACTTCTCCCTTAGTTTCGCAAAGATGCATTTGGATTTCAGCATCATTTTCCTTAGCCGCAGCTATGACTTGCTTCAGATACTCAACCGGGCAAGTGTACGGAGCATGAGGACCATAGGTAATACGAATACGTCCATTATCGTATCCCTGCCAATCCTTGACTAATTTGGTATTTTCTGCCAGCTTGTCATCCTTATCCGGCGCTACCCCGATCATGCCTCGGGATAAATTGGCACGGATGCCTGTTTCGGCAACAGCACGCGCCACATCGTCCATAAAGCAGTACATATCGGCAAAACAGGTAGTGCCGCTCTTCAGCATTTCAGCAATGCCAAGCATGGCGCCCCAATAAATATCCTTGGCATTCATCTTTGCTTCAATAGGCCAAATCTTATTTTCCAGCCAATCCATCAAGGCCATATCATCTGCATAGCTGCGCAGTAATGTCATGGAAACGTGTCCATGTGTATTTACCATGCCTGCAGTACCCAGCATTCCTTTACCGTCAACGACTTCGTCAGCTGCAAAGTTTTCTGGCAGTTCTGAACCCACATAAGTTATCCTGTCATTTTCAACAGCGATAAAGTTTGTTTCTCCATTCGGAGTGCTGAGCAGCTCAATATTTTTCAGTAATAATTTGCTCATCCTTCTTCTCCCATCTGGCGTTTGGAATAATGCTTATTATAAAATTCGTGCATTACAGCGACATCATCTGCGGGCAGCTCCACTGCTCCTCCGCAGCTTTGACAGATTACAGCGATCTGAGCAGCTTTTTCCAGTACTTCTGCTACGATAAGCGCATCTTCCAGAGATTTGCCCCAGCAAACTGCGCCGTGGTTAGCCAAAAGCACGGCTTTACGTCCAGCTAAAGCACTTACGGCATTGGCAGCAAGCTGCTGTGTACCAGGTAATGCATATTCAGCGCAGTTTACGCTGCCGCCGATTATTTGCACGATATCCTCAATAATAGGCGGTATAGGTTTACGCATAGCCGCTAAGGCACTGGCATAAATGCTGTGAGTATGGATTATTGCTTGCGCTTCAGGATAGGCTGAATAAACAGCTACATGTAATTTACTTTCAGAAGAAGGCACATGTCTTCCCCAAACCGTATCACACTGCTGGTCAATGATAACGATATCTTCATCAGTAAGCGAAGTATATCCTTTACCGGAGGGAGTGACAGCATAAATACTCTCACCTATTTTACAGCTGATATTACCCCACGATCCGGCAACCAGATGCTTTTCCGTCAACAGCTTACCTGTGGCAACAATCTTACTGCAAGCCAGTTTATCCTTATCCTGTAAGCTGTACATGATTATTCCTGCTCCAGATAAGCCTGCTGTTCCGGCGTAAGCTTATCAATACCTGCTCCCATAGCTTCCAGTTTAAGCGCGGCAACTTCAGTATTGAGTTCTTCCGGCAGCACATAAAGTTTATTTTCCATCCTGCCTTTATGTTCCAGCAGATATTTCATTGCTAAAAACTGCATGGCAAAAGACAAATCCATGACTTCGATAGGATGACCGTCGCCGCAGGCAAGGTTTACAAGGCGTCCCTCTCCCAGCAGATTGAGTTTGCGACCGTCAGCCATGGTATAAGTCGTAATATTCTTACGCACTTCATAGGGCGGGATAACAGAAAGTTCTTCCAGATGGTGCTTATTAACTTCTACATCAAAATGACCGGCATTAGACAGTACGGCGCCGTCTTTCATTACCTGCATATGTTCTTTGGTAATAACATCCTTGCAGCCAGTTACAGTTACAAAAATATCGCCATATTTAGCAGCTTCTGCCATAGGCATAACTCTAAAACCGTCAAAAACGGCTTCAATACCTTTTATCGGGTCAATTTCCGTCACGATGACATTGGCGCCCATACCTTTGGCACGCATAGCGACACCTTTGCCGCACCAGCCGTAACCTGCTACGACAACAGTCTTACCAGCAACAGACAAGTTGGTAGTGCGCATGATACCGTCCCAGGAAGACTGTCCGGTACCATAACGGTTGTCAAAAAGATATTTGCAGTAAGCATCATTAACCGCAATCATCGGAAAAGCTAAATGTCCGGCTTTAGAAAGAGCTTTCAGACGATGAACACCAGTGGTTGTTTCTTCACTGCCGCCGATAAGCTTACCTATCAGGTCTTTTCTTTCGCCATGCAGCATATTTACCAGGTCGCCGCCATCATCGATAATCAGATCAGGTTCAATTTCCAGCGCTTTACGCAGATAAGTATCGTATTCTTCGCCGGTGCAGGCGTGAGTTGCAAATACTGAGATTCCGCTTTCCACCAGCGCCGCAGCAACATCGTCTTGAGTAGAGAGAGGATTGCTGCCGGTAACAACCACATTAGCGCCGGCATTCTTCAATACCTGCGCTAAATAAGCGGTCTTTGCTTCCAGATGGATGGTAACAACCATGTTGATACCTTTAAAAATCTGCTCTTTACTGTATTTTTCGTTCAGAATATTTAAAAGCGGCATATACTCTTTAACCCAGGCGATTTTTTGTTTACCTGATACGGCTAAATTGATATCTTTAATCATGCTTTCCATGAATCAGTTTTCCTCCTCAAGATGTTTCTGCAATAATCTAATATTTTCTTTGTAAGGCGCTTTGATAACGCCATATTCGGTTATTATACCCGTAATAAGCTCGGACGGAGTAACATCGAAGGCTGGATTGAAAATACCCGCCTTCGGCGGTACTGTTTTTTCCTGCCCAAAGCCTCTTACCTCCCAGGCTCCGCGTTCCTCGATAGGTATACTGCTGCCATCAGCAAGCGTAAAATCAAAAGTGCTTACCGGCGCTGCTATATAAAACGGAATATTATGTGCTTTAGCAGCCAAGGCTACACCGTAAGTACCGATTTTATTTGCCGTATCGCCGTTAGCGGCAATACGGTCAGCTCCTACAATAACAGCGTTAATACCTTTAGTCTTCATCGTCCAGGCAGCCATGCCGTCGGTTATGACAGTGACAGGAATATTATCTTCAGACAATTCATAAGCAGTCAAACGTGCTCCCTGCAATAAGGGCCTGGTTTCATCGGCATATACCATCTGCAGCTTACCAAGGCTATAAGCTGCACGCACAACGCCCAAGGCAGTTCCCCAACCGCATGTTGCCAGCGCTCCGGCATTACAATGCGTCAGGATAACGGCGTTGTCGGGTAAAATTTCTGCGCCATAACAGCCAATTTTTTTGTTGACTGCGATGTCATTTTCATAAATTGTTATGGCCAGCTGTTCCAGCCTGTCGATAATCTTAGCAGGCGCAGTAAGTCCTTCACTTAAGGCAGCCGCAAGGCTATAGACCTTTTCTGCTCCCCATTGCAGATTTACTGCTGTAGGGCGCGCACTGATTAAATCATCTTTAATCTTAGTCAAGGCACCTAAGAAATCAGGACGGTTAGCGGCTTCTTTTGCTCCCAGTACCATTGCAAAAGCTGCAGCAGCACCGATTGCAGGCGCTCCCCTTACTTCCAGCCGCTTGATTGCTTCTTTTACACGTCTATAGTCCGCGCAGGAAATCAAGGCACTTTCCTGCGGCAGTTTTGTCTGATCTAATAATATTAGTTTACCGTTTTCCCAACGCATGGTTTCGGTCATAACAACACTTCCCTACAGCTTGAATCCGCCAAATTCCGCCATACAGCTATGACAGCCGCATTCAGTGTGGACAAGTCCGTCATAAGCGATAAACGCGGAAATAAGTTTTTCCATATTTACAATGCTGCGCTGCATCTCTTCTACCACTTCACTGTGGGAAAGCGGCGTCGGAGAAATACCAGCAGCCATATTAGTAACAATAGAACAATTCGTGTAGCACATTTCCGCCTCACGAGCCAACAGCGATTCGGGAATATTGGTCATACCTACCAAATCGCCGCCCAGTTGGGCAAACATTTTGATTTCAGCAGCTGTTTCAAAACGCGGGCCTTCTGTGCAGACATAAGTACCATGTTCATGGAAAACGATATCTGTATTCTTCAGGCAGTTAATGACCTTTTCACGCAGTACGGGACAATACGGATAGGTAAAATCTACATGGGCTACACCGCGTTCAGGTGTATCATAAAAAGTATTGATCCGGCTTTTAGTAAAATCAAGCACCTGGTCGCAGACTACGAAATGGCCTGCTTTCATTTCTGGATTCAGCGAACCTACAGCAGTAGTTGCGAATATTTCCTCGATGCCCAAGCTTTTTAAAGCCCAGATATTGGCACGATAATTTACTTTATGCGGCGGAGTTTTATGTCCTACGCCATGACGGGTAATAAATACCACCATATTGCCGGACATTTCTCCGATGTTGCACAAAGCAGGTCCATAAGGAGTCTGAACTATCCTGCTTTCAAATCCACTCAACGCTTCCGGGCCATAAATGCCGGTACCGCCAATAATGGCAATTTTACGCATTATGTCTTACCTCCTCAGAAAAATTAAGTTTATCTATGATAGGCAACAAATCCAACATATTATCCAGAACGAAATCCGGCTGACCCTCGCGCAGCAGCTGCTGCCATTCAAAAGAAGTATAACGGACAGCGGCAGTCAAGGCTCCTGCACGCTTGCCGCTCTGTAAGTCATAGGGGCTATCCCCTACACATACACACTCCTGGGGCAGCAAATCCAGCATTTTACAGGCTTTCAGCATTGGTTCCGGGTGCGGTTTATTATTTACTGTATCGTCACATCCTACTACAGCAGAGATAAATGCCTCAAGGCCGCAGCATTTTAATCCTCTGTGCGCCATAGGTGATTTTTTAGAAGTGACAACAGCCATCCTGATACCGTCAGCATCTAAGGCAGCCAAGGCATCTGCCACGCCGCTGATTGGTTGGATCATCTCGTCATGATGTTTGAGATTAAACTCTCGATAAACAGCACGCATTTCCGTAATCATTTCAGGAGAAGAAGCATATAGAGCCATTGCTTCTGCCAGCGGCAGTCCAAAGGTTTTAATGATTTCTTCTCTGGGAATTTTTCTTTTCAGAAAACGTGAAAACGTATGCTCAAATGCTGCTAAAATCAAATCGTTTGTATTAGCCAGCGTTCCGTCAAAGTCAAATAATATTCCCTTAATAGGCATGGATTCATCCTTTATCAATTAAACTCTATCTAATATATCATACCATAAAATCTTTCTTTATCCAAATTTTTCCTGCGCATTCTGGTACGGAGCAAAGAAAAAGACACCGAATTGTTTCGGTGTCTTCAGGGAAATTATGATTTATTTGGGCTGCTTTTTCACAAAAGCTACCTGTTTGGGACCTACCTTGGCTGCATCTTCAGGAATCAGTACCTCGTCGAAATGGATACCCCTGGTATGCGCAGTGTGGCTCCACTCATGATCATTTCTATGAATAAAGCCCAAAGCTGTTATAGGTACCCAGCTGTAAATAAAGATGGGGTATAAAAGCAGATAGCACCAAGACTTAAAGGAAGCCCTGATTTTAAACAAAACCGCCATGGGGAAAATATACTGGCCAAAGCCTATCAGCGTCCAAACTTCCAAAGGCAATACCCTGTACAGGATATTATCATAGAAAGGAACGAATTCGTAAATATAACTGCACAGCAAAAAGAAAGTGGAAATCAAAAGGAAGTACGGCTGAAACAAATTAACCATACAGTCAAGGACTACGATATTTCGTTCTTTAATAGCTTTTTTCAGCATCGGCCCCAGATATCTGTTCGCAACATCAAAATGTCCCTGTGCCCAACGTTTACGCTGGTTCCAGGCTGCTTTAAATGTCAGCGGCTTTTCGTCATAAATGATAGCATCATGCGCCCAGGTCGTAGGGATATTTTCCATCATGGCCTTCATGGTAAATTCCATGTCTTCCGTCAGGCAGGTAGCGCCCCAACCATAACGTTTCAATATTTCTGAGTCAATACACATACCAGTCCCGCCTAAACAGCTGGAAAGCCCGATATTGTATTTTGCCAAATGCCAGACATGGTTTACAACCCAGAAAGAGATGGAAAAAACACCGGAAATCCAGGTATCGTTCGGATTTTTGGAATCAAGATAACCTTGAATAAGGCGCTCGCCGTTGCAGAGACGGCTGTTCATTTCACGCAGAAAATTAGGATGTACCAGGTTGTCTGCATCAAAGACACAAACGGCGTCATACTGTCTTTCCAGCTGGAACAGTCTGTTAAACATCCAGTCCATTGCATAACCTTTGCCCTTGCCGGTCTCACTAAAACGTTCATGCACAATAGCGCCGGCATTGCGCGCTACCTGCGCAGTCTTATCTGAACAGTTATCAGCTACGACAAAGATATCATACAGTTCATTAGAATAGTTGAGCCGCTTTAAATTTTCTACCAATGGTGCGATTACTTTATCTTCATTATGAGCGCAGACAACCAGTGCAAAGGTCTTGCTTTCATCATAAATCTTGACTTCTTTTTTCTTGCCAAACAGGCCAAACCAGGAAATCACGAAATAATATACAGTAAAAAAAATGATTAAGAACTGCAAAGGTATCATGATAATATCAAAATACGTATTCATTAGCTAACTCCCCTGTTTCACTATTTTATCATCTGCAATTATTTTCGTAATATGAGCACATAGAAATAATTGATGATACCCGCCACAGTATAGGTAAACATAATAATGAAAGGCCAGGCGGCAGGACGCTCATAAATCATGTAAACACCGAGCAGCAAGGCAATAATGACCGGCAATGCAAACATAGGATTGCCCTTACCCTTGAAATCCGGGAATTTCACATTACTGTACATGATGACGGCAATAACAAAGGTCATGACGGCAACCATAAGCGGCGAAAAGCTGTAGCCGGATAAAACATAAGTAGCCAGACAGCAGGCGCCGGCAGGAATAGGCATCCCCTGAAAATATCCCTTAACCGTAGCAGCATTGACATTAAAACGCGCCAGCCTCATAGCTCCGCCGATAGTAAAGCAGGCAGCAATAATCTGTCCCGTAAGCCCAAGCTCGGTCATTCCGTAATAATAAATCATTATTGCTGGCGCAACGCCAAAAGAACCAAGGTCGCACAGCGAATCCAGCTCTTTGCCAAAATCACCGCTTACTCCCAGCAAACGGGCAGCTCTTCCGTCCATAGAATCTGCCAATACTGCTAAAATAATGAACACAGCAGCATAAAAGAAGTCATGTTCAAAAGTTCTGAAAATAGATAAAATACCAAAAATCAAACTAATAGAACTAATACTGTTAGGAACTATACGACGATAATTCATTACTGTTTAATCCTCCCCATAACGGTAATGCCGCCTACTACGGTATCGCCTTTTTTAACAGTTATTTCAACATTCTTGGGAACAACAAGCTCTGTACTGGAGCCAAATTTAATCATACCGTAGCACTCGCCCTGCTTCATCTGATGACCAAGCGTTACCCACGATACGATACGGCGGGCCAAAAGCCCTGCGACCTGCGTTACCAGGATACGCATCCTGCCGTTATCAAGGCCGATAGCATGTCTTTCATTCTCAAAAGAAGCTGATTTTTTATAAGCCGGTACGAACTGCCCGCAGGTATAACGCTGATATTTGATTTCACCGTCAATAGGACTGCGGTTTACATGCACATTAAATACAGATAAGAATACCGTGACTTTAGTTGCTGGCTCGTTCAGATATTCATCATCAAAAACATCCTCCACGGCCATTACTGTCCCGTCGGCCGGAGAATACAGAATATTCGGATCATATGGCATGGTTCTGGAAGGATTCCTGAAAAAATATATAAAGAATGCTGCTAACACTCCGGGAATGACTGCCGCTGCAGCTCCAAGAAAATACCACACAAGCAAGGTAAGAATTATAGCTGCAATAATAAATGGATACCCATCTTTTACGATTACCATAATAATCCTCTCTTTCATTTATCTTTTAAAACAATTTTGTACAGCTTGTAATTAAATAAGCAAAAAAATAGTGCGATGAAAGCACATATTTCATCACACTATTATAATACACTAAATTCCTTTTGTCCATTTATCAAAGAAATTATTTATGACTGAATACTACTTTGAGCACAAACTTGGGAAGCGCCAGCATCCGCATAAATCTGCTCGGCTGTTTGTAAAGCCTGAACGCCCATTCTAAAGAAGCATCCTGCATCCATTTCGGTGCCCGCTCCATTTTTCCGGCCAGGACGTCAAAGCTGCCGCCAATACCCATCAGAATTCTGGGTTTCAATTTCTTACGATATTTCACCAGCCACTTTTCCTGTTTTGGAGCTCCTAAAGCAACAAAAAGCATGTCAGGCGCTGCTGCGTTAATCTCCTGTACTATAGAGTCTTCTTCCGCATCAGTAAAATATCCGTTACGGCAACCGACTACCTGTACTCCGGGATAAAGCTCTTCAGCCTTATTTTTAGCTGCTTCAGCTACCCCTGGCGCTCCGCCAAAAAAGTATACAGTATAGCCTTTTGCGGCGGAAAGTTCCAACAGTCTGTTATACAAGTCAAAACCCGCCACACGTTCAGGAATATCATTGCCCAAATATCTGCCTGCCCATACTGCTCCTGCGCCGTCAGGCAAAACCAAGTCGGCCTGCCCGGAAACAATAGAATTATATTCTTTATCCTGCTGGCACATCATGATGATTTCCGCATTAGCAGTAACCACAAAAGCCTGCTCTTTATTCTGCAGCTTTGTTTCTAATGCTGCAACTGACTCGTCCATCGTCAGCGGATGTACAGGCACACCTAAAATTTTTACAGGCTTTTTTATCTGCATTATTCTATCTTCCCTCACTGAATATACACATTTAATAAATCGCTCTGCTTATCTACACATAGATATTTGTATACGGGGCGGCCTACGCTGCCTCTGTGCAGGTCGAGCTTTAACAGATGAAGCGTCTTGAGAAATTCAAGATATTTACGGATTGATACCCTGGAAATGCCTACTTTGGCGGATACTTCTTCCGTCGTAAACATACCGTCAAAAGTCACTATACAATCCCAGACAGTAGAAAGGGTATGCTTATCAAGTCCTTTAGGCAGAGCTACGACAGCTTCCTTCTCATGCTTGATGATAGTTTTGTCCAGTTCGGACTGTTTAAGTACATCCTGATTTTCTACAATGTGATAGCGCTTCTGATAATTGCTCAGAGCCAGATTGAATCTTTCAAATTCAAACGGCTTGATGATATAATCTACTGCTCCTAACCTTAGAGCCTGTTTGATTTTATCCTTATCGTTAGCTGCGGAAACTATGATGACGTCCACATCATACTTAGATTCACGGATTTTTTCCAGCATCTGTAATCCGTCCATAAAAGGCATAAAGACGTCTAAAATAAGCAAATCATATTCTTTAGTCTGCAAAAGTTTTAAGGCCTCGTCACCGCTGCGGGCAATATCGCATAACTGGAATCCCTTAATCTGACTTAGATAATGTTCATGCAGTTGGGCTACCATGGGGTCATCTTCGACAACTAAAACATTAATCATTTGCTTCACCATCCTTTTTTATTGGCAGTCTGATAGTAAATGTAGTACCTTCTCCTGGAACAGATTCCACAGTTATGGTACCGTCAAGATTATCAATGCTCTGTTTTACCAGATACAGTCCAAAGCCGTGACACTCGCCTTTACTGGAATAACCACGCTTAAAAATATTCTCGCGCACTTCTTCCGTCATGCCTGGCCCGGAATCTTCTACGACGATAACAATTTCTTTATCAAAATCCAGAATACTTAGATTAACTATGCGTTCACCTTGAAACTTTTTCAGAACGTCAAACGCATTCTCTACGATATTACCTATTATAAGTACCAGGTCATGAACTGACGGCACTTCTAAATCACTATGAATCTCACTTTCATCTGACAAAGAAAAATCTATCTGCAGCTCACGGCTGCGGCTCATTTTACCCAGAATAAAACCGGCTAAGGTAATGTCTTTCAGCCGCGTTACCACATATGACACTTCTGACTGCCTGTTATATGCTATTTCCTGCGTGTATTTTTTCAGCTCGTCATAAGCTTTCATATCGATAAGCCCCATGATAACATGCATCTTGTTCATAAATTCATGGGTCTGTGCTCTTAAAGCCGTGGCATAATTTTTAAAACCAGTAAGCTGATTAGCCATTTCTTCAACGACAGATTTTTTTCTGAAAGTAACAACTGCACCAAGGATATTTTTTTCCAGCATCAGCGGTACGGCTGTTACAATAAATATGGTATTGCCAATCTTGGTGCCGGCGTCAGATAAAACCCTGCCATTTTCGATAATATCATCAAAATTGATTTTATTTAAAATTTCTTTGGCCTTCTTACCTACCAGCTGCTCCGCATCGGCAATGGAGGCCTGCGCCAGCAGATTTTTAGCCTCAGTATTAGCCAAAGTGATAATCCCCTGGTTATTAACATCTATAACGCCCTCTCGCACGGAATTCAAGAGTACGTTACGTTCCTGCAGCAAGGCGGCTATTTCTTCCGGCTCCAGACCAAAAAGTACTTTTTTGATATGACGCGCCAGATACATAGCTCCTGCAATACCAACGGAAAGCCCGACAAAAGTCATAAACAACAGGAAAAACACAGAATCCATTGTGGAATCATTAAAAATACTGTCAGAATAACCTGTAACAACATACCCTATCGTCTGATTGTTTTTATCTTTAATAAAGCCAAGCGCTTTATTGGGCATATTATAATTTTCCTGCCAGCTGATATTTCCGTCAGAGGCATACTTATACACTATATCCTGAGCGCTTTTCTGAAAATCTTCCAATTTGCCCGGATTATACAGAACGCGGAGATTATGATTTCTGTCAAAGATTGCCACGCTGGCTTCATCAGAATTATCAACATCATTTACATAATCCTGCATCATCTTGTCCACTTCTTCGTCCGGGACATCATTAGTCTGCATCAGACCTTTATGAATTTCGGGTGAATTACACAGGATTGTCGTGATGCTGACTGCATTGATACTGATGCGGTCATAAATGACCTTTGCTACGCGGATAGTGGTAAATACAGAAGTAGGCAGCAGCGCTACACAGACTACCAAAGTAATCAACAGGACGATTTTCTGTGACAGAGTAAAAACTTTAGAGCGTTTTTGATATGATGAGGCAACGGTATTTTTTAAGTTTTCTTCATTATGGAAATTAAATTTTTGCAACATCTGCAGGCACCGTCAGGAACTGTATGCCGGGATTACGTTCTAAAATCCAATTCAGAGACCATTCGTTATTCACGAGGATAACAGGACGGTCTTTTTTATCATAAACCAGCATACCGTTGTCCAAACCCTTAATATTATCAATCAGCTTTTTATCTTCAGTATAAACCCAGCGCGCCACCGAATAAGGCAGCTGATTCATCAGCAGCTGCGCGCTGTATTCATTCAGCAGCCTGTATTCCAGCACTTCGAGCTGCAGCACGCCGACGACACCGACAACGTAACATTCAAGGCCTACGCCCTTTTGTTCAAAAACTTGGATGGCACCCTCCTGAGACAGCTGGATAATGCCTTTTTCAAACTGTTTACGTTTTAAAGAATCTTTAGGCTGCACACGGGCAAAAATTTCCGGCGGAAATACGGGGAAGTCTTCAAACTGCAGTTTAAGACTGCTGTCGCTTAAAGAATCGCCGATGCCGAAAATCCCCGGGTCAAAGACGCCGATAATATCGCCGGGGTAAGCTTTTTCTACAATCGTTCTTTCCTGGGCCAGAAATTGCTGCGGCTGCGTCAGTTTAATCATTTTATTGGATTGCTTATGATAAACGCTCATACCTTTTTCAAATACGCCTGAGCATATCCTCATAAACGATATTCTGTCACGATGAGCCGGATTCATATTAGCCTGGATTTTAAATACAAAAGCTGAAAAAGCTTTATTAGACGGGTTAATCAATTCACCGTTCTGCAATGTACGCGGCTGCGGCATGGGAGACAGTTCCAGAAATTTTTCCAGAAAGCTCTGTACGCCGAAGTTAGTCATGGCGCTGCCAAAGAACATCGGTGTCAGTTCGCCGGCATTTACTTTTTCCATATCAAATTCATCGCCGGCCAGATCCAACAGCTCAATGTCGTTGCAAAGGTTGTCATACAGTTCCTCACCCAGCATTTCTTTGATTTTAGGATCATCTAAAGAACCGGTCGTTGATTTTAACTGTTTAGCACCGTGGCTGGTATCGTCTTCAAACAGCTCAATGGTATTTTGCAGTCGGTCATAAACGCCTTTATAGTGGCCATCGATACCGATAGGCCAGTTTATCGGAAACGCCCTGATGCCCAGGACCTTTTCCAGTTCATCCATTAAATCAAACGGATTTCTGCCGTAACGGTCAAGTTTGTTAATAAAGGTAAAAATGGGCAGTTTACGTCTGTGGCAAACCCAGAAAAGCTTCTTAGTCTGCGGTTCTACGCCTTTAGCAGCATCAATCAGCATGACGGCGCTGTCAGCAGCCATCAGCGTTCTATAGGTATCTTCAGAAAAGTCCTGATGCCCAGGGGTATCCAGGATATTTACTCTATAACCATTATAATCAAACTGCAAAACAGAAGAAGTAACTGAAATGCCGCGCTGTTTTTCAATCTCCATCCAGTCAGAAACAGCATGTTTATTGCTTTTTCTGGCTTTTACCGAGCCAGCAAGATGGATTGCTCCGCCATACAGGAGCAGTTTTTCTGTCAAAGTTGTTTTACCGGCATCAGGATGCGAAATAATAGCAAATGTTCTTCTCTTTTCAATCTTTTCTAATAAATCCTGCATGTGTTCCCCCTGTTATTCTTCAGTATTCTGTGCTTCATAAATTCTGTAAGCGTCTACAATCTGCTGCTTGACATATTCCGGCACGGGTTTTTCCGTTTCCAGTTCACCGCGCATGTTAAAACGAAAGGCTATGTCTTCATATTTATCGCCTGCGTAGGTCTCACAGCTGAAAGTAGTACGCATAAACTCATCTTTAAAAGTGCAGTCTTTCAGATAATGTGATTTACGCTCTCTATCCCATGCCGCATAAACAGCATATAACTGCTGCTGAGCTTCTACAGGTATATCTTCGCCTGTTACAACAGTTTCTGTTTCATGGATAGGCGTACAATCCATATCATTATAGACGGTACCGTCTTCTAATTCTATTGTAACAGATAAAACGTAATCAATCTCGCTGAATACCGCTTTTTTTATTTTCCATTTATCATGCCATTTCTTTATACAGTCGGGACAGATAAACTGAGTATCACGAATGGTATTCAGATAATTATCACGATAATATAATTTACCTTCTGGAATAAAGTTATTGTGGCATTCGCTGCAGATAAGTTCTAAAGTACGAATCACTGATCTATTCCTCCAAAATAAGACATAAAAAAAGCCTTTACGGGAACCCGTAAAGGCTTTCGATCCGAAATGGTCGGAGCGGCGGGATTTGAACCCACGACCTCTTCCACCCCAAGGAAGCGCTCTACCAAACTGAGCCACGCCCCGAATCACAAAAACAATTATATCTGATACCAAAAGATTTGTCAACTGTTTTGTGAATCAAAATTCCCAGCTGATAGATTACAGCTGGCGCACTCCCTGATAATCAATATCAAGAATATGCGTTTGACATTTTTGTCCGTGCATGGCAAATGCCTGCTGCATAGCGGCGGCAATACCTTCATGGTCGGCATCTGCTGCGGCATAAGCCATAACTGTCGATCCTGCGCCGCTTATAATGGCATTGTAAGCGCCTGCTTTCTTAGCAGCATTAAAAACATCCTGCAAGCCTGGAATAAGATGGGCTCGATACGGCTGATGCAATTTATCTTCCAGTCCCGCAGCAAGGTATTGGCCTGAACCACTCATCAGCGCAGCCACCAGCAGCGAAGCTCTGGAAACATTGAAAACAGCATCAATATGCCTTATCTGCTGCGGAATAGCCTGTCTGGCCAGCGCAGTTGCCAGTTTATGTTCTGGTACAGCAGCTATCAGCTTCAAGGGCAAAGCCGGTTTAAAACTTAACGAATGAGCTTTACCGCCTTCCATATAACTGATGGTAAACCCGCCCAAAAGAGCAGGCGCAACATTATCTGGATGGCCTTCTATTTCAGTAGCAAAGTTTAACAGCTCGTCCTGCGAAAATTTACTGCCGCAGAAAACATTAGCAGCATATACTCCTGCCACAATCGCACTGGAACTGCTGCCCAACCCGCGTGACATAGGAATTTTGTTGTCCATAGTTATTTTCAGCCCCACGGCACCATCAGGACGCGCAGCTTTCCAGACAGCAAAAAAACTCTTAAACGCCAGATTATCTTCTGATGCTGCAAGGTATTCGCTGCCTTCTCCGCTTACTTTTAAAAGCAAACCATCAGCAGGCGGCAATATTTCAAAGGTCAGTACATTATATAAAGTACAGGCTACCCCAAGAGTATCGTAACCTGGGCCACAGTTGGCGGAAGTGGCCGGTACCTGGATACAGATTTTATTCATAATCTGATACCATTCAGGCTAAACTGCTGTCTTCAACCCTGATAACGCTGCATACTTCATTGATTACAGGCAGTGCTTTAAGGGTCTGGACAGCCATTTGCAGATTGAACTCAGAAACATTATGCGTAATAACGACAATTTCCGCCTCATTGCCAATCTTGTTCTTCTGTACGACATTGCGCAGGCTGACATTCTGAGCTCCGAAAGCAGCAGCAATCGCCGCCAGTGCTCCCGGTTTATCCATAACATGCATACGGATATAGCAGGGAGAACACATATTTTCCAGCGAACATAGTTTTTTATCTTCAAAACAGGTACAGTTGATACGGCCTGTTTCTCCATGCTGCAGATTACGGGCGACGTCTATAATATCGCCGCAAACCGCGCTGGCTGTAGGCATCCTGCCTGCTCCAAGTCCCATGAACATGGCTTCGCCGACAGCGTCCCCAGTAACAAATACTGCGTTATAAACATCGTTTACACCTGCCAGCGGATGCGATAACGGCAACATGGTAGGATGAACACGGATGCTGATTCCATGCTCCGCATCATTTTTAGCTATAGCGAGCAGCTTGATTGCGTAACCAAGCTCTGCCGCATAATTGATATCGCGCAGACTGATTCGTTCAATACCCTCTATCTGTACGTCTTCTAAGCTGATCCTGGTATTGAAAGCGATAGATGCCAGGATAGCAAGCTTGCGTGCCGCATCAAAACCACCTACATCAGCCGTAGGATCTGATTCTGCATACCCTTTGCTCTGTGCTTCCTGCAATACTTCGGCGTAATCAAGATGTTCATTGGACATCTTAGTCAACATATAATTGGTGGTACCGTTTACAATCCCCATAATGGATGTAATCTTATTTGCAGCCAAAGACGTTTTCAGCGGCTGAATGATGGGAATGCCGCCGCACACGCTGCCCTCAAACATAAAATCGCAGTTTTTTTCCGCAGCCAGCGGGAACAGCTCTTTACCGTATTTTGCCAATACGTCTTTATTAGCGGTAACAACATTTTTTCCGTTTTCAAACGCACGGGCAATATATTCTTTAGCCGGATGTTCTCTCCCCAGCAGTTCGACTACGATATCTATTTCCGGGTCTTCCAAAATATCGTCAATATTAGTCGTATATTGGTACAAAGGCCCATACTGCTCCTCAAGTTTTTGTACATTACGCCCGAACACTTTTGTGATTTTGATTTTCTTACCGATTTTTTTCTCTATAATATCGGCGTTTTGCTCCATAACGGCCAGGACACCGCCACCTACAGTACCGGCGCCTAATAAACCGACTTTAATACAATTCTGCAAAGATAACCCCTCCAGATAAGAAAAGTATATTGCTGGATTACACCTGACCCAGTACTTCCAAACGTTTTACGCCGTCAATCATGCGCAGCTTATCAAGCAATGCTTCCAGATCGATAGTCAAATTCTTTGTTTCAATGGAAATAGTAGTGTTAGCAACTCCCTGTAAAGGAATACCCTGATTGATAGTCATAATGCTGCCGGAATCATCGGCAACAGTATTGAGTACCTTAGACAGCACACCCGATTTATGTTCCAACAGCAGGGAAAGAGTAATAATTTTTTCCTTGCTTGCTTCATAGAACGGAAAAACATAATCTTTGTATTTATAATAAGCGCTGCGGCTCAGTCCCATTTTTTCTACAGCTTCGTTGATAGTTTTGATTTCTCCTCTTTTTAAGATTTCCTTGACCTTGATTGTTTTTTTGATAGCTTCAGGAAGGATTTCTTCACGCACCAGATAAAAAGTAGATTTTTCAGCCATTTTATTGCCTCCTTAAATTGAAATCACAAACTTAATACTTAATTATTATAACATTGTTCTTTCTAAAAGTACAATAGTTTTTACAAAAAATATAAAAGAGACTGAAATTTTTCAGTCTCTTTTCATAAAATTATTTTTTTATATTTTCTGCACTACCTTGTTTAATTTTACTTTCAGTCCCGTTCAGCAGACGTTTAATATTTTCCTTATGCCGGATGACCACAAAGAGCCCGGCAATGCCGCCAAAAACAATATATGCCGGCGGATAAGCAAAATACCAGGAAAAAACAGGCGCTAATACGGCAGCCACTACCGAACCAAGCGATACATAACGGGTGACAAGTACTAACGCCAGCCACACGAGAAAGCATCCGAGCGACACTTTCGGCATCAGATATACCAAAAGGCCCAGACCGGTAGCAACGCCTTTGCCGCCTTTAAAGCCCAAGAACGCAGAGTAATTATGGCCTAAAAGCGCACCCAGCGCAGTTATTACATTCAGTAAAGGATCAGCAAACAAATAATTCATAGCAGATACGGCGATAATCCCTTTAAGGACATCTATTACCAACACCAACAGAGCCGCTTTAGCGCCAACTGTCCTGAAAACGTTAGTTGTGCCGATATTCTTACTGCCGTATTCGCGTATATCTATCCCGAAAAGGCTTCTGACTATCCATAACCCGCTGGGTATGGAACCGCAGAGATGTCCGCAGATAAAGCCGATTACGAAGTGAAATATACTTACTTCATTACCCATTACCCATCATCACCTATTCATCTTCATTTTTACCGCGTATAATCATTTGGATAGGCGTACCTTCAAAACCAAATGCTTCACGCAGCTTGTTTTCCAGATATCTTTGATAGGAAAAATGCATGATTTCAGGTTCATTAACAAAGATAACAAATGTAGGCGGTTTGATTTTGACCTGCGTCGTATAAAGAATTTTCAGGCGCTTACCTTTGTCGGTAGGCGTGGGGTTAATCGCAACAGCGTCTTCGATAACCTGATTCAGTACGCTGGTCGAAATACGCATTGCATTCTGTTCAGCCACAAAAGAGATTACTTCCGGCAGTCTGTGGATACGCTGCTTAGTAACAGCAGAAACAAATACAACCGGCGCATACTGCAAAAATACCAGTTCTTTGCGCAGCATTTCTGTATAACGCAGTGTAGAAGTATTATCCTTTTCATAAAGATCCCATTTATTGACTACTAAAACAATACCTTTACCAGCTTCGTGTGCATAGCCGACAATCTTCTTATCCTGCTCTGTAACTCCTTCTACAGCGTCAAATACCATAAGTACGACGTCGCTGCGATCTACGGCACGCAAAGAACGCATAATACTGTATTTTTCAATAGGCTCATCAATACGGGCTTTTCTGCGCATACCTGCCGTATCGATAAAAAGATATTTCTGTCCGTCTCTTACTACCGGCGTATCAATGGCATCACGTGTCGTGCCTGCAACATCGCTGACAATGGAACGTTCCTCGCCTACCAGAGTATTGAAAATGGAAGATTTACCTACATTGGGTCTACCGATAAGTGCGACTTTGATTTCATCTTCATCTTCAATCTCACCCAAGGCTTTTTTATCCGGGAATTTTGCAACCACTGCATCCAAAAGATCGCCCAAGCCAAGATGATTAGCTGCAGAAACAGGTATCGGCTCGCCTATACCTAAATTATAGAATTCATAAATGTTCATTTCCTGTTTAGGAGAATCCGATTTATTGATTGCCAATACAATCGGCTTCTTAGACTGACGCAGCATTTTAGCAACCTCTGCGTCCTCGCCGGTAATGCCGGTACGCGCGTCGCAGACAAAGAGGATGACATCCGCCTCCTTGATAGCTATCTGTGCCTGCTGACGGATTGATACTGCTATAGCGTCAGCATTCATGATCTCGATACCGCCGGTATCAACCATCATAAACTCATGATCCAGCCATTCGGCAGTAGCATAAAGGCGGTCTCTGGTCACGCCGGGAGTATCTTCTACAATAGATATCCTGCTATTAGCAAAAATATTGAATAATGTCGACTTCCCAACATTAGGTCTGCCAACAATCGCAACTATCGGTTTTCCCATACTTATCAAATCTCCTTAATGATCAATACCGTTGCGGGATGATACACCTTTATGAAAATAATGCTTAATTTCCCGCATCTCGGTAACCAAATCAGCAATTTGTATAATCTGTTCCGGAGCGTACCTGCCGGTAACAATAATCTCCATTTCATTTTTATGCTGCTGTAAAAAAGCCGCAACTTCTTCTATCGGCAACATATTAGCAGCCAACACTATATTCAGCTCATCAAGAATAAAAATATCGGCTTTATGCTGACTGATAGCAGATTTGGCCTCTTCCCAGCCACTGCGGCACAGCTGCAAATCTTCAGCAGCAGGATTTTTAAAATTAACAAAGGCATCTCTGCCCACCTGACGTAAAACAAAATGCGAAATCATACTGGCCGCCCTGGCTTCCCCGTAACCAGGATCATCCTTTAAAAATGAAAACATTATAGTTTTCATCTGATAGCCAGCTGCTCGGAAAGCAACTCCCAGCGCAGCTGTCGTCTTGCCTTTGCCGTCTCCGGTATATACCTGCAGCATAGTTATCCCTCCCGGGGTATTGTCAAAAGATGCAGCAGCTCTCCTGCATCCTTGGCAATTTCAACTTTACCTTGGAAACTGTTTTTAAAATCTTCCAGCGACATGTCGTCCAGAAACAGCCTGTCATTATTCAGTACTACGCCCGGCAGAATCAAACGCTTACATCCTTGGACTGCAGCCAGTATATCACCACCGGTCAAAAGCCCAGTTACGTTCACATATCCGCCAAAAAAAATATTCTTAACCGGTACAAATTTATGACAAGTTTCATAACGGCTGTTAAAAGCGTCCATCAACGGCTGCAGTACCCGGAAAGCACTTTCTCCAACTGGTATAACGGCAGTGTCTGCACCCTCAGCATATCGCAGGCTTTTTAAAGCATTTTCCCATTCGTTCAGAAAATTACGTGTCAGACCTATACCATTTTCCAACTGGGGAAAACCGTCATAGTAGTCAGAAGGAGGCAGTTCTTTCCCGGCTAACAAATAAAACTCATCTCCCAGATAAACGAAAGACTTGCCTGTTTCTTCCCTGCATTTTTTCTGCCACACTGAAACAGTATCAACTATTTCTGCCGCTTCCTGAGCAGTAAAAGTACGCATAGGATGCAAATGCTCTCTGTGTTTGGTAAGCCCGACAGGCACTACAGCCATAGTCAGCACACCAGGATGCAAAGCGTACAAATCAGCAAAAGTTCTTTGCAGTACTTCACCGTCATTATAACCCGGGCAGCAGACAATCTGCGTATGTATCTGTATACCTGCCTCCAACAGCCTGGTAATTTTTTCCATGAGCTGTCCGGCAAACCTGTTTTTCATCATCTGACAGCGCACATCGGGATCTGTTGCATGAACCGAAATATAAAGAGGTGATAAATGCGTCCTGCTAATCCTGTCAAAATCTTCATCACGCATATTAGTAAGCGTTATAAAATTCCCATACAGAAAAGACAGACGATAATCGTCATCACGCACATACAGCCCCGGACGCATACCGGGAATCATCTGGTCGACAAAGCAGAATATACAATTATTATAGCAGGTACGCACCTTATCAAATACTGCAGCTTCAAACTCCATTCCCAAATCTTCGTCAGGATACTTTTCAATCTGTACCAGCCTTCTTGTGCCTGCTGCATTTTCTATTTCCAGCTTCACCATTTCATCAGAAGCAAGAAAACTTAAATCAATAATATCCTGAACGCTGAAGCCATTGACAGTGCATAATTTTTCACCAGGCTTGATACCGGCCTTATCTGCCAGACTGTGCCTGCGTACTTTGCTAATGCGTCCTAACATGTATATCTCCTTTGAGCAAAATATTTATCACTTGATTATATCATAGTATGAAAATAAATTCCATAGGGTAATAATAGCCGCAAGAAATCCAAATAAAAAACAGATTCTGCCATGAAACACGGCAAAATCTGTTATTATTATCTGCGTTTTTTACTTAAAACAGCTGCGTCATAGCCGCGGCACAATATAAAGTCCATTGTCTGCCCGCTAAATAACAACGGCGTTTTCCGCAATTCCTTTATATTTTGACATCCCAGCAGCAGCATATATTCACGCAGTTCAGTCTGCATTTTTTTGATAAATGTAGCTGCCGCATCAGAATCCTGTTCACTCAACAGTTTGAGTATTACGCCGCTCATACCGACCATATCTGCGCCCATGGCCAAAGCTTTCGCCGCCTTGGCTGCGTTATCAATACCGCCAGAGGCTATTAAAAAATATTCATTATCCAGCGTCGCTGCTGCGTCCAAAAGGCTCCAGGCAGTAGGATTGCCCCAAAATGCCATTTCATCTAAATCTGCGACAGCTCTTTTGGCCTCGATAACAGGAAAGTTTGTTCCGCCGCTGCCGGCGCAGTCAAAAAAAGTAAACCCATGGTCTGCAAGAAGCTTATAGGCTTCTTGAGCAATACCGCAGCCCGTTTCCTTAACAATCACCGGCACATCTACCTTGTCCCTAATCAGCAACATATTGTCAAGAAATCCACGAAAGCATCTGTCGCCTTCGGGCATGACCAATTCCTGGGCAGGATTAAGATGTATTTCCAGCGCATCGGCCTCTACCATATTAACAGCATCCTGCGCCTGCTGCGGCGTAGCCAGCGCGCTCACATTGGCAAAGATGATGCCGTCAGGATTATTCTCGCGTACCACGGTATAACTGTTTCTGCCTAAACCAGATTTTACAGTGCCGTACTGAGAGCCGACTGCCATAGCTATACCCGTCCTGCTTGCAACGTCGGCAAGCTTTCGGTTTATTTCTGTCACAGCATCCGTACCGCCTGTAATTGCGTCGATTAAAAAAGGAGCTTTCAGCATTTTGCCAAATAAGTCCGCAGATAAAACAATGTCTGCCGGATTTATTTCCGGCAGACAATTATGGATAAAGCGGATATCTTCAAAATGCGTGCTCCCGGGACCAAACCCCGTTTCTAAAGCAAACCTGATATGTTTAAGTTTACGTTGAGCCCGCTGCATGAACATTCTCCTTTGAAGATTATTTTTCGATATTTTCCAGCTGTTCAGCAAGGTCCAGAGTCAAGCTCGGTTTTTCAGTCAGATAGGAGCTGTATTCAGCTTTTTCAGCATCTCTTTTAGCTTTAGCGATGCTGAGGCCTACTTTCTTGTTGTCCAGGTCAATTTTCAGAATTTCAGCTTTAACGATCTGACCGATTTCCAAAACATCTTCCGGTTTGTTGATGCGCTCTTCAGCAATTTCAGAAATATGTACCAGGCCTTCAACTCTGTCGGTTACTTTAACGATTGCGCCGAAAGTCAGGAAACGTACGACTTTACATTCTACAACTTCGCCAACATGCAGTTTAGCAGCTTCAACTTTCCAAGGATCTTCCTGAGTAGCTTTAATGCTGAGCGCTACGCGTTTGTTTTCACGGTCGATTTTCTTAACCAGTACCTGTACTTCATCGCCAACCTGCGCTACATCTTCTGCCTTGACATTGCGATCCCAGGAAAGCTCGGTATTGTGTACCAGACCAACAAGGCCTTGACCAACTTCTACAAACAGACCGAATTCGGCGATTTTTACTACTTTGCCAGTAACAACTTCGCCTTCGGTTACGGAATTATAGGCAGCTTCTTCAGCAGCTGCTCTTGCTTCCTTAGCTGCCTGGATTCTTGCTTCTTTAGCTTCTTTCCATGCTTTTGCCTTAGCTTCTTTTTCAGCTTTCAAAAGGTCACGGCGGGAAACTACGATGCGTTTTTTCTCCAGGTCAACTTCGATGATCTCAGCTTCCAGTTCTTTGCCAACATAGTCGCTGAAATCTTCTACACGGCGCAGTTCTACATGGGAAGCAGGCATAAAGCCTTCAACGCCTTCAACGGAAACGGCCAGGCCGACAATATTTTTAGCTTTGTTTTTAATGATGCGCAGAACTTTTACAGCAGCAGCACGTTTTTCGCCTTCAGGCAATTCAGCAACATTCTTCCATGCAGCATCGCGTTCTGCTTTAACTTTGGAAAGACGAACAAAGTCGTCTTTGGAACTGCCGGGAATAACTTTAGCTTCTACTTTATCACCCGGTTTAATGCTCTGCATCAGATCTTCTGCAGCTTCAGTCAGGGACCATTCAGCGTAGGTGATCATGCCCTCACGCATATAGCCGAAATCAACATAAACACCGTCTTTATCTAATTGGATAACGGTTGCTTCAACGATTTTACCGGGATATACGTTAACGTCCTCCATGCTTTTGTCAAGCAAACTTTCAAAAGATTCCATGTTTTCCATTACAATGATAGCCTCCTTAATTAAACGGTCTGGAGTCGATGCTCCTGCCGTAATTCCTATTTTAGTACAACCCCTGAACATTTCCTGCTTTAATTCTGCAGCGGTTTCAATATGGTAAGCCAAACTGCATTTATCAGCAACAAGTTCATATAAATGTCTGGTGTTAGCGCTGTTGCGTCCGCCGATAACGACCATAGCGTCAACTTCATCGGCAAGTTCCAGCGCCGCCTGCTGTCTTTGAGAAGTAGCAAGACAGATTGTCTTTTCTACCCTGTATTCACCAGGGTGTGCTTCTTTAACAGCAGCCAGAATTTTTTCAAACTTCTGCAGTTCAAATGTGGTCTGAATTATTACCGCATACTTATCTTTAACTGGAATATCAGAGATATCTTTTATACATTCTATAACAATAGCGTTTTTTCCTGCCCATTTTAAAATACTTTTTACTTCAGGATGATTTTTTTCACCAACAATAATCGGATAAAAGCCATCCTGGGCAGCGGCAGCGGCTTTTTGCTGCGCCATACGTACATTAGGACAGGTAGCGTCTATTATTTTCAAATTTTTTTCTTCCGCTTGCCGGTAGATTTCAGGCCCGACGCCATGTGAACGAAAAATAACCGCTTCTCCGGCAGAAAACTCTGCCAGATCTTCGTGGCAGGCAATGCCCTGTTCCGCCAATTCTTCAATCAGTTGCGGATTATGGATGAGCGGACCTAACGTTCCCCCGCAGATATGCTCATCAGCGGCTTGTCTGGCAATATCTACTGCCCGCTTTACACCATAACAGAATCCACAATATTTTGCAACCTTTACTTCCATACAGTTATATTGTTCCTTTCTGTAATTCGGCAATACGGCGCATCAGTTCATCTGTCAGCTCTTTCAGCAGTTCTTTGTTGACTGCCTGCCCTGACGGAAAATACATCGGCTCGCCAAAAGCTACCTTTACTTTAGGCCACAGTTTGCCGCAGCGCTTTATATCTGTACCAAGCACGCAGGCAGGCACGATAGCAGCCTGCGATTTGCCTGCGAGCATCAATGCGCCTGGTTCCGCCTTGCCCAGCTGACCTGTCTTACTGCGCGTACCTTCAGGAAAGATTGCCAGTACATCACCGCGCTGCAAAATGTCAAGTCCGTGTTTTATCGCGCTTCTGTCTGCGCCGCCGCGCTTAACAGGGAACGCACCCAACGCTTTATAAATATCGCCCAGTATCGGTACGAATAATTCCTGTTTGGCCATAAAATGCACTTTACGGGTTGCAGCTGTCCCCAAAACTGGCGGATCAAGCAGGCTCAGATGGTTGCTGGCAATAACCAGCGGCCCTGTTGCCGGAATATTTTCTGTACCGCTTACTTCCATACGCAGGAAGAGTTTAAACAAAACCTGGAAAATCAGCTTAGTTATTGCATAAAACATTTTCTTTCTCCTGCACCAGTCTGATAATGAACGCAGCCACTTCAGCAATCGTCATGTCAGAAGAATCCAGCAGCAAAGCGTCTTCAGCCTGCCGCAGAGGACTGATTTCACGCTCGCTGTCCTGTTTATCACGCTGGGCGATTTCCTGCTGCAGCGTAGCCAGATCGATTATCTCGCCTTTTTCCGTCAGTTCTTTATAGCGCCTTCTTGCACGCTCTTCTACTGTTGCCGTAAGGAATATTTTCAAATCGGCATGAGGGAAAACAACGGTACCTATGTCACGACCATCCATGAGGACGCCGCCAGCTTCGCCCATCCGCCGCTGCTGAGCCACCATTGCTTCACGTACAGGACCGATAGCGGCAACTTTAGAAACATTACAGGTAACCTCAGCTTTGCGGATTGCTTCCGTAACCTCTACGCCATCTACAAATACTCTGTTGACACTGGCCTCAGGTCTGAATTCAATGACCATTCTTTCAGCCAATTCGCTGATCAGCTGCTCATCAAAAGCTGCTTTAGTCTGCAAAAACTTCCAGGTAACGCTGCGGTACATCGCCCCTGTGTCGATATAAGCATAACCAAGTTTCTCAGCTACAAGTTTGGCTATAGTACTTTTGCCCGCTCCCGCAGGTCCGTCAATAGCTATTACTAATTTCTTATTCATCAATATCTCACCTTTTATTCAGAAACTGCACTTCCGGCAGCGTACCCGCTGGAAAACGCCGCCTGCAGGTTAAAACCGCCGGTATATTCGTCGACATCCATAACCTCGCCGGCAAAATACAGTCCTGTAATCAGTTTTGATTCCATAGTTTTAGGATTTATTTCTTTTACAGAAACGCCGCCCGCGGTAACTATGGCTTCGGCTAACGGTCTTGTACCGTTGATAGGTATAATAAAATTTTTAAGTGTGTATACCAAGTGTCTGCGTTCCTCTTTGGATATCTGGTTGATAAATTTTTCTTCATCCAGAAAAGCCATATCGCACACAGGCGCAATCATACTATGCGGCAATAAATCTTTCAGTCCGTTAGCCAGCTGTTTTCTGCTGTATTGGGCAAAGTCGCGCTGAATCCTGGCATCAAGTTTTTCTTCGCTTAAAGCAGGTTTCAGGTCTATGGCCAAATCAAGCTCCAGCCCTTTGTCCAGCGCAGCAGAGGCAGTATTGCTCATAGAAAGAATCAACGGCCCGGAAACGCCGTAATGAGTAAAAAGCATCTCGCCAAAATCCTCAAACAGTTTTCTGTCATCACCTATCAATGTTACTTTTACATTTTTCAATGACAGCCCCTGCAGTTCTTCCAGGTATGGGTTATCACTTTCCAACGGCACCAGAGAAGGTTTTAAAGGCGTAATCGTATGACCTGCTGCAGCTGCAAGTTTTGCTCCGCTGCCGTCGCTGCCCGTACCGGGATAGGATGCTCCGCCTGCCGCAAGAATAATCCTGTCACCATAAAAGCTGCCGTTCACAGTTTTTACTCCGCAGGCTTTGCCCTCCTGCAGGATAATGCCCAAAACCTTGCAATCAGTAAGCAGATTTCCGCCGGCTTGCCTGAAAGCCCTGACCATCGTTTCCACCACATCGCCTGCCTTATCGCTGACAGGAAATACCCTGCCGCCGCGCTCCACCTTGGTAGGCAATCCATGATTATTAAAAAAGTCAATAACATCCGTATTGCTGAAACGCCTTAAAGCACTATTGAGGAATCGTCCATTGCCAGGAATATTGGCTATCAATTCCTGCAGTTCACAGCTATTTGTTATGTTACAGCGCCCTTTCCCGGTAATCAACATTTTTTTACCCGGCGTGCGCATTTTTTCAAATATCGTTACTTTACAGCCTTTTTCTGCTGCGGTAATCCCGGCCATCAGCCCTGCGGCGCCGCCGCCGATAATCAATACCGTCTTCATAGGCCGGCCGCCTTTTTAAGCTCAGACAGCTCAGCTTCCGTCAGCTTTCTGAACTTGCCTTTGCTAAGGCCGCTAAGGTTTAACGGGCCCAGCTTGATACGTTTAAGATCACGTACCGGGAAGCCGATAAAATCACACATCCTGCGCACCTGTCTGTTGCGTCCTTCATGAATAGTAATATCGAACAGAGTATTGTTGCGTTCATGGTCATAAGTCCGCAGATTAACAACGGCAGGAGCAGTAAGCCCATCTTCTAATTGTACTCCTATGCGCAGCAGATCAAGCTTTTCCTGCGGCACGATACCAGGAACACGGACAAGGTAAGTCTTATTTACCTCATGACTTGGATGCATCAGTTTCTGTGCCAGTTCACCGTCGTTAGTCATCAGCAGCAGTCCTTCAGTATTATAATCCAGCCTGCCAACCGGGAAAACTCTTTCCGGCAGTTCCTGCATAAAATCTGCTACCGTGCGTCTTTTTTGCGGGTCAGCCATAGTAGTCACTACGCCGCGCGGTTTATAAAAAACGTAATATACCTTTTTTTCTGCTGCTATCGCTTTGCCATCAACAGTAATGCGGCAGCTGGCAGCATCAAACTTACATCCCAGCTCTGTAATCGTCTTGCCGTTGACTTTGACGCGTCCGGCCAGAATGATTTTCTCAGCCTCGCGTCGTGAAGCGATACCGGCAGCAGCCAGGATTTTTTGTAAACGTTCTTCCATACATGCATTCCTTTGCATAAATTTATTTTTGCTCTATCGGCATCAAAAGCTGCTGCTCGCCCGTTACTGCATCTTCTGCATCAGGACGCGGCAGATCATCCAGCGATGCCAAGCCAAATACGGTCAGAAACTTGCCGGTCGTAGCATACAAGATTGGATTGCCGAGAGATTTTTTGCGTCCTGCCTCATTGATTAGCTCCAGCTCTAACAGCTTATTGAGCACACCGTCAACTTTTACCCCGCGTATCGCTTCTATTTCAGCACGTGTAACCGGCTGTTTAAAAGCTACGATTGCCAGGGTTTCCAAAGCTGCGTTAGTAAGTTTTACTTCGCGGCTCTGGCACAAGGCTGAAAGCATTTGATAAAAATCCGGCTTAGTTACAAGCTGGAAGCCTCCGTCTACTTCGCGCAGCATAAGCCCGCGGCATTCTGCGGCATACTGCTCTTTTAAAGCGCCCAGCAAGCTCCATACCTGCGCTTTTTCAATCTGCAGAAAGCCTGCCAGTTCACCGACGCTAAGCGGTTCACCTGCAGCAAAAAGTAAAGCTTCTAATGCGCCAAGCAATCTGTCGAAATACATTTCAGTGTTCTCCCTGTTTTGCAAAAATATAAATCGGAGCAAATCTGCAGGACTGATTGATAGTAATCAAGCCCAGTTTCAGCAGTTCCAGCACTCCCAGGAACGCAGCCACTTTTTCACCGCGATTCTGTGTCTGAAACAGCTCGTCCAGCCTAAACCCATGCGCGCCAGCACTTAGCTTTTTCAAAATAGCCTGCATCTTATCCTGTACGCTGAAAGCTTGCGGCCTGATATAAGCAGTTTCCTGCTGACGGTAATTATTGATGCCGGCAAGAGCTTTCAGTAAGGCTTCCGGCGTATAAACCGCCAAAACCCGTTCACAAATACCGTCATACAGAGGCTTTCTGGCATAACATTTATCAGCTGCCTGCTTCATTGCAGCCAGCTGACCGGCTGCTGTTTTTATCTTACGGTATTCCACCAGCATTTCTACCAGCATTTGCCGCGGGTCGGTTTCCTCTTCTTCGTCATCGGCAACATTCCTTGGTAACAGCATCCTGGACTTTATCTGCAGTAATGTAGCAGCCATGACCAAAAATTCGCTGGCCAGTTCCATATCAAATTCGCTAAGCTGCTTAAGATAGCTGATATACTGCTCGGTTATGGAAACTATGGGAATATCATAGATATCAATCTTATCCTTTTCAATAAGATGTATCAGCAGATCTAAAGGCCCTTCAAAACTGCTGACTTTGACTGACAGTTGCTGCATTGCTTACAGTACGTTCATGGCAGCTTTGATTTCAGCCATGTTCTTTGCAGCCTCAGCCCGGGCACGTTTTTCACCGTATTCAAGCACTTCTTTGATATAACCGGGCTTTTTAGATAATTCTTCACGTTTGATATGGATATCTGCCAACATGCAGTTCATTTTTTCTGCCAGACATTTCTTACATTGTACACAGCCAATTTCACCTGCACGACATTTTGCAGCTATATCGGCGCATTCCTCAATATTAAATACTTTTTGGAACTGGTATACGATGCAGACATCTGGATCACCCGGATCAGTTTTCTTGATTCGCTGCGGGTCGGTAGTCATCATCTTGACTTTAGCAGTCAATTCTTCTGGAGAAGCGCCAAACGGAATAGTATTGCCATAAGATTTAGACATCTTGCGTCCATCGATGCCTGGCAGCACTTTGGCTTTAGAATATACTGCCTGCGGCTCCGGGAACACTTCTTTTTTATACAGATAATTGAAACGGCGTACCATTTCGCGTGTCAGTTCCAGATGCGCTGACTGATCCTCGCCCACAGGCACACAGGTTGCTTTATAAAGCACAATATCCGCAGCCATCAGTACTGGATAACCTAAAAAGCCGTAAGTATGCAGATCTTTGCCCTGAGCACTGAGATTCTGAATCTTATCCTTATAAGTAGGAACACGCTCCAGCCAGGACAGCGGCGTCATCATACCCAGGAGTAAAGCAAGCTCACTGTGTTCTTTAACATGCGACTGCACGAAAATAACATTCTTTTCAGGATCAAGTCCTGCACTTAGCCAATCAATAGCCATCTCCATAATATTTTCCTGTAATTTGGAAGTATCTGCATAAGAAGAAGTAAGCGCATGCAGGTCGACTATAGAAAAAAAGCATTCATATTCATGCTGTAAACGCACCCAGTTTTCCAGCGCCCCCATATAATTGCCAAGATGGAAACGGCCGGAAGGCTGCATGCCGCTAAAAATTCTGCCTTTGTTCATACTAAAAACTCCTTTAAGATTTAATATTAAAATACAGCACTGATTACTGTGTTAATCAAAATCATATACGCAGTAGCCAGCGGATTGATAATCATGCTGATAATGCCGGTAAACACTAAAAACAGCAGGATGTAAAACCCATACTGACCAACAACATAATCAAATTTATAAGCCTGTTTAGGCGGCAAAAGCTCTGATACCAGTCTGGAACCGTCTAACGGCGGAATGGGCAGCAGGTTAAAAAATGCAAACCAGACATTATATAACTGCATCCACAAGAGAAACTTAAATACGCCGTCCGACATAAATCCGAACCGGGCCATAACAGCGCTGATCACAGCTGCCAGAAAACATAAAAATAAATTAGCCGCAGGTCCAGCCAGCGATACCTTGATGATTCCTTCCCGTCTGTTTCTGAAATTATCAGAATTTATCGCCACCGGCTTAGCCCAGCCAAAACCGGCAAAAACCAACAGCAGCGCACCTATCGGATCAAGATGGGCCAAAGGATTGAAGGTCAGACGCCCCATCAGCCTCGGGGTAGAGTCTCCCATACTGTCTGCACACTGCGCATGTGCATATTCATGGATGGAAATAGCGAACAACAACGCCGGTATCCGATAGACCATCGTACTGAAATCTAACATATAAACCTCCATCAATATAATAAATATAATTATACAACATTTATGATAAAAAGAAAACGGAATCGTCTTGCGATTCCGTTTGATTTAAGTTAAATAATTTTTATTTTCCTGTGAAAACGGGAGTACGTTTTTCCTTAAAAGCAGCGATGCCTTCCCTGCAGTCATCCGTATCCATTAAAAGCGCCTGCGTACTTTCTTCGGCAGCCAGTATTTCATCTAAGCCAAGCGAAGTATTATTAAGATATTTTTTTATCAGACTTATAGATAGCGGCGCACTTGCAGCCAAGCGCTGTGCCATAGCGTAAACAGCTTCTGCAAGCTTATCTTCGCTGCAGATGTGATTGAGCATACCGAGAGCAGCTGCCTCTTCCGAACCAATCAGATCAGCCGTAAACATCAGTTCTTTAGCCTTATGCAGGCCTATAGTACGAGGCAGGAAATACATACCGCCGCAGTCTGGAATTAGTCCCACTTTTGCGAAACTTTGAGCAAACCTCGCTTTGTCTACGGCATATACCAAATCGCAAGCCAGCATCAGATTGACGCCTGCCCCGGCAGCAACACCGTTGACCATAGCAATGAACGGTTTTTCTATAACAGTGATGCGTTTAGCCACTGCACCGACTTGAGCAATAAATTTTCTTCTTGCCGCAGCAGAACTGATACTGTTCAGAAACGGCAGATCACCGCCAGCACAAAAGGCTTTGCCGTTGCCAGTAAGTACAATGCATCTTACGCTGTCATCCTTTTCAATACGGTCTAAAACATCGTGCAAACCATCAATCAGAGCATCGTTCATTGAATTAAGACTTTGCGGCCTGTTCAAGGTAATCGTTGCGATATTATCCTTTACTGCATATAAAACTGCATCTTCCATTTTTCTCATCCTTTCATAAGGAATTTATCTGCTTTCAGTATAACGCAGCAGTAACTAAAAAGCCATGCAAAAAAGCCGAAAATAATAATATTTTCGGCTTTTAATATGTTCTATTGCTGTTTTTTCTTTAACTCATCAAACAAAAATTCATTTTTTACCCGGATATATGTTCCCTTCATCCCCAAAGACTTGGTTTCTATGAGGTCTGCGCTTTCAAATTTTCTCAGCGCGTTAACTATTACAGAACGGGTAATGCCGACTCTGTCGGCAATCTTGGAGGCAACCAATAATCCCTCGTCGCCGTTTAATTCACCTAAAATATTGATAACCGCTTCCAGTTCGGAATAAGAAAGCGTAGAAAAAGCAATCTGTACCATTACGCGTTTACGCGCTTCTTCAGCCACTCTCGCTTCACGGTCGTGCAATATTTCTACTCCCAGTACAGTAGCAGCATATTCTGCCAAAAGCAGGTCTTCGTCATTAAAACCAGAATCATATTTAGCGACAATCAATGTTCCCAATCTCTCACCATTGCCGTAGATAGGAACAATAGTCGTCATTTTATCGTTGAAAATACATTTAGCATTCTTCAAGAAAGAACATTCCTGCTCCGCATGGGGGATATTAGCAACAGTTTCGCTTATCCCCATAACGAACCGCAGATAACTTTCCGGGAAACGCTTGATACTGAGCACATGCTCTTTCATAATATCGCATTCAAATTCACTGATTAGAGAATATCCTTTGACGCCGCCTTTTCTTCCCGCAATATAGGTATTAGCGCCGATAACGTCGCGTAAAGTTTTGGCTATGGCATTAAATTCAACTTTATCGCCATTTTGCAGCAGTTTATTGATTTTTCTTGTTTTCTCAAGCAGTTCCATAAAAAATCCCCTCCAAAACTACGCTCTACGCACGCGGATGGTTTTTCTGATAAACAGACGCAATACGTTCAGCCGTAATATGCGTATAAATCTGCGTTGTAGATAAATTGGCATGGCCCAGTAATTCCTGCACCGCCCTTAAATCAGCACCGTGATCCAGCAAATGCGTGGCAAATGTATGTCGGATCGTATGCGGACTGACTTTTTTATGTACAGCCAGCTGCAGAATATATTTTTCTAAAATCCGCCTTACGCTTCTATCTGTTAAAATACCTCCGCGGCTGTTTACAAACACATAATCATGTTCATTGTCTGGATATTTCTGCAGAATGACTTTTCTGCTTTTATCATAGTACTCTTTCAACGCTTTGCAGCAGAGTGTTCCAACCGGCACAATGCGTTCTTTATCGCCCTTACCGTGCAGCAGCACGTATCTGTTAGCTATATCTATACTTGCCAGCGTAAGTCCGACTAACTCCGATACGCGGCAGCCTGTAGCATACAAAAGCTCTAAAACAGCCTGATCGCGTATTCCCAAGAGTGTCTTGGGCGGCAGCTGCAGCAATTCATTGATTTCAAACTCTTCCAAAAAGCTGGGCAGCTTTTTATCAAGTTTAGGAGTTTTTACATTGACAAAAGGGTTGTATTCAAGATAATTTTCACGTACCAGATATTTATAAAATGAGCGCAGCGAAGATATCTTCCGTGCAATAGTACGTTTTGCATAATTATGTTTATTCAAATCAGCAAGGTAAGCCCTTATATCCAAAGCGCCGATCTGCTGCCAGTGAAACTCATTTTTAAACCGCTGCTGCAGAAATTCCGCAAAGGCGTCAATATCCTTCTTATAATTTGTAACAGTAAGCGGAGATGCATTTTTTTCGATATGTAAATATGCACAGAATTTGTCCGGCAAATCAGACTGCGAAATAGTCATTTTACTTACTCCTTGCGTTGATAATAATATCATAAATGAAAATTGCTTTCAAGAAAAAAATTTACTTATCTGAATATTTAGTAAGTATTCTTTTGAAATTATACAACAAAAAACAGTGCCAAAGGCACTGTTTTTAATTTAATAATTTAAAACCTTTTTAATTAAGAAAATAACTTCTTGTCAAATATCATACTTCTGCTTTAACGCTTCAATTTTTTCCAAAGCGCGCTGGGCAAGCAAAGCATTTTTGTCGCGTTTTTTTCTAATCTTCTGTCCTAACGGAGCAATCAGGCCAAAGTTAACATTCATCGGCTGGAAGTTTTTAACCTCGCTGTTGCTTATGTAGGCCGCCAACGCGCCATGCGCAGTTTCATCAGTAAAATCAATCTCAGCCAGGTCAAGCGCAGCTCTGGCTGCATGTATGCCAGCCATTAGGCCGGAAGCTGCCGATTCCACATAGCCTTCTACCCCCGTCATCTGACCGGCAAAATAAAACTTATTGTCCTTTCTCAACCTGAACTTATCCGTCAGCAGCTGCGGCGAATTCAAATAGGTATTCTTATGCATTACGCCATACCTGACAAATTCAGCATTTTCCAATCCTGGAATCATTCCGAAAACTCGTTTTTGTTCCGGCCATTTTAAATGGGTCTGAAAGCCTACAATATTATACAGCGACGCTGCCGCATTATCTTGCCGCAGCTGCACGACTGCATAAGCTTCCTTTCCTGTACGCGGATCTACCAAACCTACCGGCTTTAACGGGCCGAAACGCATAGTATCTTCACCGCGGGATGCCATTTCTTCGATGGGCATACAAGCTTCAAAAAACACTTCTTTCTCAAAATCCTTGACAGGCGCAAGTTCTGCCGTACATAAAGCCTGCCAGAAAGCAAGATATTCTTCCTTGGTTTCAAAAGGACAATTAAGATAATCTGCGTCTCCTTTGTCATAACGTGACGCACGGTACACTTTATCATAATTAAGAGAATCAGCTGCAACTATCGGAGCAGCTGCATCATAAAAATAAAAATACTCCGCATCCAGCAGTTTTTGAATCGCTGCAGAAAGCGCTGGCGAAGTCAAAGGCCCGCTGGCAACTATGACTGTACCTTCTAAGCTTTCTAAATCCGTAACTTCTTCGTTAACCACGGTAATGAGCGGATGATTACTGATAATATCGGTAATGCTGGCAGCAAATCCATCACGGTCTACAGCCAGTGCTCCGCCGGCAGGCACTTTGAACAGATCTGCCTGTCTGATGATCAGAGATCCCAGACGGCGCATTTCCTCTTTCAGCAGCCCTACAGCGTTTTCAATATTATTTGCCCGCAGTGAATTACTGCAGACCAGCTCCGCAAAATAAGCAGTTTTATGTGCTTCATCCGATTTTGTCGGACGCATCTCATGGAGGATAACCGGGATACCGTACCTGACAATCTGCCAAGCAGCTTCACAACCAGCTAATCCCCCGCCGATGACATGGATAGGCTCATTTATCACTTTTTTCTGTTCCCTTTCTTGTTGTCTTACAATTACTGCATTCCTGATTCAGGCAGTACAATTTTTTCTGTCCGTTCTTTTCTGCATGTTCGTACATAATTTTACCGCATACCGGGCACTTTTCTTCTGTAGGCTTATCCCAGGAAGTAAAAGAGCAGGACGGGTAATTTTCACAGCCGTAAAAAATCTTTCTGGTCTTAGTCTTACGTTCAATGACCTCGCCGCCGCACTCAGGACATTTGATGCCGATTTTCTTCAAAATAGGCTTGGTATTCCGGCATTCCGGGAATCCCGGGCAAGCCAGGAAACTGCCGAAACGTCCTTGTTTTACAACCATCATACGGCCGCATTTTTCGCAGGGAATATCTGTAACCTGCACAGGCATTTCCACCGTCTCTATCTCTTTATCTGCTACTGCTAGCAGCTTAGAAAAAGGGTCGTAAAATTTTCTGATAATATCGTTTTTATCCGCATGATGTTCAGCAATTTCGTCAAGTTCTGCTTCCAGTTCAGCAGAAAAGGGAATGTCAATAAGCTCAGTAAAATACTTTGTAAGCATATCTACGACCAGCAAGCCTAATTCCGTAATAACGAGCTTCTTACCTTCCTTGGCGATATAACCTCTATCTAAAATAGTCTGAATAGTAGGAGCATAGGTGCTCGGACGGCCAATGCCTTTATCTTCCAATTCTTTTACTAATGTCGCCTCAGTAAAATGCGCAGGCGGTTCAGTAAAATGCTGTTCAGCCGGCAAAAGCTTGTGAAGCAGCACCTTGGTACCGGCTGCAATAAACGGTACAGTCTTTTCCTTCTCCTCATCAGCCTGCCTGCTCAGTTTCAGGAAGCCGGCAAATTTCAGTATGGCTCCGCTGGCACGCAACTGGTATTTATCAGCGTCTATTAAGAGTGTCGTAACATCATAAACGGCATCTGTCATCTGACTGGCAACAGCACGCTGCCAAATTAAAGTATAGAGTTTCAGCTGATCCTTAGTCAAGAAAGAGGCAACTTCCTCCGGCGTACGGAGCACGCTGGTCGGCCTAATAGCTTCATGGGCATCCTGTGCATTCTTTTTGCTGCTGAAAACATTTGGCTTAGCAGGACAATATTCACTGCCCAAAGCAGATTTGATGTAATCGCGTATTTCTGCACAGGCCACGTCGGCAAACCGTACCGAGTCCGTCCTCATATAAGTAATAAGACCAACGGCAGCCTTGCCTAAAGATACGCCTTCGTAAAGCTGCTGAGCAACCAGCATGGTTTTTTTAGCAGTAAAATTCAGTTTTTTATTTGCTTCCTGCTGCAGGCTGGAAGTTGTAAACGGTGGAGCAGGACGGCGACGGCGCTCTTTCTTTGTCGCCTCGCTGATCACATATTCAGCTTGCGCTAACGCCTGTTCTACAATCTGCGCTTCTGCAGCATTATGTATTTCCAGCTTCTTACCATTAAATCTTACTGCTTCGGCTTCAAAAATAGGCGCTTTGGTATGTTCACGCAGTTTAGCATTAACGGTCCAATACTCTTGCGGTACAAAATCCGCAATTTCCTTTTCCCTGTCGGCAATAATTTTGACAGCAACGGATTGTACACGTCCGGCGCTCAAGCCTTTGCGTATCTTACGCCACAAAAGCGGGCTGAGCTGATAGCCGACGATACGGTCGATTATTCTGCGTGCCTGCTGAGCGTCTACTTTGTCAATATCGATAGGCCGTGGATTTTTCAGCGCATCCTTGACAGCATTCGACGTAATCTCATGGAATTCTATCCTGCATTTTTGTTCCGGGTCGATACCTAAGATATACGCTAAATGCCAGCTGATTGCTTCACCTTCACGGTCAGGGTCAGTTGCCAGAAAAATCTTATCAGATTTTTTTGCCAGCGTCTTAAGTTCCTTAATTAAGTCGCCTTTACCGCGTATATTGATGTATTTCGGCTCAAAATCATGCTCCACATCCACACCGAAAGTACTTTTCGGCAAATCGCGCAGATGTCCCATAGAAGCACGTACCGTATAATTCTTACCTAAAAATTTTTCTATTGTTTTTGATTTAGTTGGTGATTCCACAATCACCAAATTCTTTGCCATCTGCTTTCCTCCTATATACGGTAATACCTTTGTGCCTGATCCGCGGTAATCAGCCCTTCCACCTGCAGATTCAAAAGCTCCATGCTCACATCAGCAAAAGGCTCTCCGCTCTGTTCCGTCAGCTCTTCTAAAGATAACGGCCCCTGTAAAAGTAATCGCAAAAGCTTTTTGCTCACAACAGACATTCCGTCCATATTTTTTATTTCTTTTTCTATAGTATTTTTACTATCCGGCTCAGGCATTTTAAAGATATCCTGCTGGATAATATTGTTTCTGCTGTACCAATCCTGCATATCTTCAAAAATATCCTGCGGTCCGTCTACAAGCTTGGCTCCAGTACGTATAAGGTCATGACAGCCTATACTGCTGCCCGTAAAGATATTCCCCGGAACACAGTACACCTCGCGCGCTTCATCCGCAGCAATACCGGCAGTAATAATAGCGCCGCTTTTTCTGGCCGCTTCTGCTACCAATACACCGCGTGCAAGCCCCACAATAATACGGTTACGAGCCGGAAAATTATATGCTTTCGGCTCCGTTCCCGGTGCAAACTCTGTAATTACTGCACCGCTTTCGGCAATACTTGCAAAAAGCTTTCTGTTTTCCGCCGGATAACAGATATCTATGCCACAGCCAAGTACAGCCACAGTAATGCCGCCAGCCTGCAAACATGCTTTATGAGCGGAGGTATCTATCCCTCTGGCGCCGCCGCTGATAACTGGTATACGTTCCTTGGCAAATGCCTCGGCAAAATAAGCGGCAGCTTTCAATCCATAAGGCGAAGCCTCCCGCGAGCCGACTATAGCCAGATTGATTATAACAAGTATCCGGCAGCTGACCGCGTACATACAATACCAGCGGCGGATCATGTATTTCCTTTAATGCCGCCGGATATTGCCGGTCATAAATACTCAGCAGCAATACACCGCTTCGCTTGCAGAACAATGCCAACTGTTCCGGCAACTCAGACTTCCTGTTGATGATAAAATTTATAATCTGCTTTTCCGTACAGATACGCGACTGCCGCAACTCTTCCTCGGAAGCAAAATAAACTGCCTTGGCGCTGCCAAAATAATTTATCAGCTTGGGAATACGGCTCCTTCCTAATCCAGGTACAACAGCACACAAAGCCGCCAGATAAAATGCGTCCAATCCCTCAACTCCTTTATTTTCAAGTCTTATCAGATGCAACCGACAGTTGTGCCGCAAGACATAGATTTCTTTCATTATAGTAAGCTTATTCCGTCCGGTCAAGACTTTCATTTTTGCTTATATGGCTCATAACGCAGGCACAAATCTTTTCGGCAGCCTGCAGCCTTTCTCCGTCCGCCTGCGGCTGTTGTGCCTTTTCAAGACAGAAAGCCTTTACATGTGCAGCTACATCAGCAATACTTTTAGCAATCACAGTACCGTAATGGCGATGCAGGAAAGCCGCATTACCTTCTTCCTGTCCAGGTAACGGTCTGTAAACAATAAACTTTTTACCTAAGCTCAAAACTTCAGCCGAAGTCAGCCCTCCCGCCTTAGAAACCACTATATCTGCCGCAGCCATTATCTCCGGCAGATATTCAGTAAAACCGTATACCGTAAGTTTACTGTCATGGCATTGCTGCAACTTAGCAAACAGCTGTTTATTATGGCCTGTAACAGCTATAATCCTCAGATGCGAAAGCTTAGCCTGCTGTAATGCAACGACAATATCTGTCATAGGCAGCAGCCCTTCGCCTCCGCCAAGCAAGAGACATATTTTTTCCTCGCCCGATATTCCCAGCCATTTGCGCAAGGATACCCCATCAGCAACAGCAAAGCTTTTGCGTACCGGGATACCGTAGGCATGATTTTCCACCTGCGCGGGCAATCTGTCTGCCAGCTTTGCATCTGCAATAAAATAAGTATCGACTCCGGGACATATCCACCATTTGTGGATAGTAAAATCCGTTATTACGGCACCCAAAAACAAATCTTTACCTAAATTCTTCTTGTAGATACCGATAATGCCAGCAGGTGTAGCGTGCGTTGCAATAACGGCATCTGGAGCAATTTTTTCCAGATACCTGCTGCCCAAGCGTGCCAAAATCCCGTTAATTAGGTTTTTCATCCAAAGGGAGCCTTTTTCCTGGTTGCCCCACTTATACATGTATTTATACATCCAGGGAAAATGCTGCAGTATCTGCAAATAAATTTTCAGAAACCAAGTTCCAAGAAACTGCGGAAAGAAATCAAATACATTTCCGTGAACAACATGAACAGCCTCATTTTCTGCAAAAACCTGCTCCAGCGCTTCTGCAGCCAGCTTATGACCAGACCCGATAGGTGCGGAAAGCAGCAATACCGTATATTTTTTATTGGCTGCGTTCATAAAGTCCTCCTTAAAATTAAGCGTTTTTTAATAATTTTGTGAAATCGCTTGAATAAGAAACGTTATTATTGTATCATATTTTTATTATATTATACTATCTAATAAACAATAACGGAGGTAAAAATGAAAAACAGATTGCCTGTCGAATCTTTTACATTTCCTATAGACAAAATCAAAGCCGGTTATTACAGCGATGCTTATTTTCTGCGTACTGCTGAAATATTAAACGGAGACAACCATCATCCGCGCGTGCTTATGCAGGTATTCACCCGTGAGCATGTCGTGGTCTGCGGTATTGACGAAGTCATAGCCCTGATTAAGACCTGCGCACACAATCCTGAAAACATCGTTATCCATGCCCTGCACGACGGCGATGAAGTAGAGCCTTGGGAAACCCTTATGACCATTGAAGGCGACTTAGCCGATTTTTCTCATCTGGAAACCGTTTATCTCGGTATCCTTGCACGCCAGAGCCGTATCGCAACCAATGTCCGCAACGTAGTAAAAGCGGCTAACGGCAAACCGGTACTGTTCTTCCCTGCGCGTTATGATATTTATCATACGCAGGAAAGCGACGGCTACGCAGCAAAAATAGGCGGCATCAAAGGTTTTTCCACCGATGCTAATGCGCTCCCCAGCGGCGGCAAAGGACTCGGAACTATACCCCATGCCCTTATTGCCGCTTATAACGGCGATACAGTAGCTGCAACCGAAGCTTTTGACAAATATGTAGACCCCCAAATAGCGCGTATCGCCTTAGTTGATTTTGATAATGACTGTGTAAATACATCACTTGCCGTAGCCCGCAAGCTTGGCCATAAACTGCAGGGAGTACGCCTTGATACTTCCGGCAGCATGGTTGATAAAAGCCTGCTTGATCAGATGGGCATGTTCAATCCCACCGGTGTCTGCAAAGAGTTGGTATGCAATGTACGTAAAGCTTTGGATGCCGAAGGTTTCGACTATGTGAAAATCATCGTCTCCGGCGGGTTTGACGCCAAACGTGTCGCTGCTTTTGAAGCAGCAGGCGTGCCAGTAGATACATATGCTGTAGGCTCAAGCTTCTTTGACGGCAATATCAATTTCACCGCCGACATTGTAATGGTTGACGGTAAACCGTGTGCCAAAGCAGGCCGCAGATATCTGCCCAATGACCGTCTGGAACTGGTAGAATAAAAAAAAGCACTGCCTAAGCAGTGCTTTTTTTTAAAGATTTTATTCATGCTTATTTTATACAAATCGAGTACTTTCAGGAGGTAATTTTATGAGCCTTAATTCCACACCAGCAGCAGAACGTACCCATATAGGCATCTTCGGTAAACGTAACGCAGGTAAATCAAGTCTCATCAATGCCCTGACCGGTCAAAATCTTGCCATAGTCAGTGATTTTAAAGGCACAACCACCGATCCTGTCTACAAAGCCATGGAACTTCTGCCTCTTGGGCCAGTAATGATGATCGATACTCCCGGCATCGATGATGAAGGCGAACTTGGCCAACTGCGTATACAGAAAGCTTATCAGGTACTCAACAAAACAGATATCGCCATCTTAGTAGTAGATGCCGCAAGCGGTCTTTCCGAAGAAGATACTAAACTGCTTGCACATATACAAAGCAAAAATATTCCCTTAGTGCTGGTTTTCAACAAGAGTGATTCTATTAGTCAGCAGCAGCGCCAGGAACTTATAAAAAATCTATCAAACAAATATTTATTCGTAAGCGCTCAGACAGGCGAAAATATTTACGAGTTAAAACAGCTGCTGCCCCAGCTGATGCCTGAAAGCAAACCTCGTGAACTGGTCGGCGATCTGTTGCAGCCGCTGGATACCGTCATCCTTGTTACACCGATTGATAACGCTGCTCCCAAAGGCCGTCTCATACTTCCCCAGCAGCAGGTTTTACGCAACGTACTCGACCATAATGCTATCGCCGTAGTCGTCCAGGAAAACCAGCTGGCTGCGGCACTGACACAGCAGAAAGTACGACCGCGGCTTATTATTACTGACAGCCAGGCCTTTGCCCACGTCGCCAGTATTGCCGACCCTTCTATTCCTCTCACCTCATTTTCTATCCTCTTTGCCCGTTATAAAGGCAGCCTGGCCAATGCTGTGGCAGGCATTAAAGCACTGCAGAATATAAATGACGGCGACAAAATCCTTATCAGTGAAGGCTGTACCCATCACCGCCAATGCAATGATATAGGTACGGTCAAACTGCCTGGCTGGATCAGCAGCTATACCGGCAAAAAACCTGAATTTATCTTTACCAGCGGTACGGAATTTCCGCTTGATCTTTCACCGTACAAACTGATTGTCCACTGCGGCGGTTGTATGCTCAACGACCGCGAAATGCTGTACCGTTACAAATGCGCTGCCGAGCAAAATGTGCCCATGACCAACTACGGTATCCTCATCGCCCATATCAACGGTATTTTGCAGCGCAGTATCGCGCCTTTGCCTGATATTGCCGGCTTATTATAAGATTTATAAGTATAAAAAGCTGAGGTCAGATTTAAAAAACTGACCTCAGCTTTTTATTTTCTTAAATATTTATCACTTTATTAAATAAATCTCTGTTTTCTTCGATAATCTGCTTACCGCCAACGACACAAATATATCCGTCGCTCAGCATATCCTCTACTACTTGTCCTAAATCTTGTAAATCCTTATTAGTAACCTGCAGAACTTCATCACGCATCTTTTGACGACGTGAATCGGGAACTTGTTTTAAGAAGATATTAACAGCCGTATCCAGACGCATAGAATTGGTAAGCGGCACATCCATACCGCTGATAGTACCGATGACATATTTATCCAGTTCCCGCTCCGTAAAATCCGCCTTACGCAGCCATTGCGCCAACCCTTGATATGCCTGCAGCGACTCCGGCAGCTTAGGATCGCGATAAGAAGCAAAAACACCCAGTCCATTCATTTCAAAACGCGCCGTAGCTCCATAAGCGCCTCCCTGGATACGGATCTTAGTCCAGAGATATTCATAACGCAGGATGGTTTCCAATACACGCATAGCGCCGGTAAATTGATGTCCATGTTTTATGAAATTGCCGCCTGCAGCCACATACTGGACCTTGCCTGCTGTAGTAATTGCTTCGTTAACCTCTCCACAGGCTATAATATCCGGCGCTGCACCTGCTACATCACAATCAGGCAACTGACGATTAAAATCTTCGGTCAGCCTGCATACCTGTTCTTTATTTGCTGCATCGCAGGAATAAGCGAATATATAACCATTTTTATGGAAGAATACAGGCAGCAGCTGTTTAAGAATATCAAGAGCTTCCTGTCCCCTGGTATCAAAATCATCTGCCAACGCCTTAATAAAACGATAATAACTGAATTGATCCTGTTCGTTGACTCTGGCGGCAGCTGAGGTATAAGAATACAGTCTGGCAATAACCACATTTTGTCCACGGTTGAAGAAATTATCATCCCAATCGGATTTTATCTCATCAACTAAGTCGCGCAGCCTTGACAAATCAGCAAAAGAAGTCTCTAACGCTACTGTAGTCAGAATATCGAAAAGTTTAGACAGATTTTCCGCCATGACTTTAGCCTTCATGGTGAAGTAGATCTTATAGTTATCAGCGTCTTCTGCGGCTGAGACTGCCCTTACGTTAAAGGCCACACCGCCAGTATACATAATGCTTTCAGTAGCTATTTCTTCATAGGTATAACGTTTGGTATTGAATTTTCCCAGCACATCAGCCAGCAGATAACAATACGGCAACATTTCTTTCGCTACGCCAGTCATATCAAAATACCAGTTCAGATACGCAATATTATGCGCTGTAGCAGGCAGATACAGGAATTTGCCGTCAACAGCAGCATCTTCCTGTAAAGCGAAATGTTCTACTTCACGACGTATGTCACTGCGCTGCAGGATAGGTATGGACGCTAAATCTTCTGGCGTATCCGGCAGCGCCTGCCGCCTGTGCAATTCTGCACATTCAGCAATATGCTGCTCCAGTTCTTCGCGGTTCATAGCTGCTTTTAACGCAGCCATTGCGGAAGCAGCAGCAGCAGTATCCACTTCTTCCTTGCCAGGCTGCGGCTGCAATGTCACTACGACTTTATGAGTATTATCCAGCAGATAATTTTCGATGAGGCGCTCAAAATAACCGTTATTTATACCTTCACGCAGCTCTTTAAGTATATTATTATAACGCAGTCCATCAACAGGATTGCCGCCGTAGAGCCAGTTATCCATAATGCCGATGCCGTAGATAAGCCCTTTAGGATAAACCCCGAAATCTGCTTCGCGCAGTTTAAACTCGGCTGCATTCAACGCTCCTTCCAGCAGCTTTTTGTCAATTCCCTCTATAGTAAGCTGCTGCAGCGTTTTATAAATAACGCTGATAAATTTATCTTTTAAAGTATATTCGCTGCCGGAAACCTTGATACTCATAACAGGCTGCAGCAGGCTGCCTACATAACTGCCGCTGACGCTTTGCCCCAGTTTTGCATCTAATAACGCTCTGCGTAAAGGTGAAGACTCTGACTCCAGCAATACTCCCTCCAGGATGCGTAAGGCCATGGAAGTCTTGACATCGCGGGCACAGCCGGTCACGATAGATAATTCATGGTAAGTTTTTGCTGCTACGTCCTCGCCGCTGTCAACCGGGTAAAACGCTTCTATCTCCTGCGTCCTGCTCAAAGGCTCCTGCAGTCTGATAGCAGAATCGATCTCCCCTGTTTTACAAAAAGCAGATAAATATTCCTCATCCAGATATGCCAACGTAGCTTCTATATCCATATCACCATATAAATAAATAAAAGAATTCTCCGGGCTGTAATATGTTTTATGGAACGCTTCAAAAGCTTCCTGCGTCAGCTGCGGTATCGCATCAGGATGCCCTCCCGATTCAAAACGGTACGGCGTATTCGGAAACAACGCTTTCATGGCCTCGTTTTCCAATAATGCGTCAGGAGAAGAATAAACGCCTTTCATCTCATTATAGACGACGCCGTTATAAGTAAGCTCGCCATCCAGGCTGCTCAAATCATAATGCCAGCCTTCTTGCCGCAATGTATACTTATTTTCATAAATCAGCGGATAAAATACTGCATCAAGATAGACGTCCATCAGATTACGAAAATCTTTGGCATTCCTGCTGGCTACAGGGTACATGGTCTTATCAGGATACGTCATAGCATTGAGAAAAGTATTCATGGAGCCTTTGACCAGTTCCACAAAAGGCTCTTTCAGATGATATTTGCGAGACCCGCATAAAGAAGAATGCTCAAGTATATGCGCCACACCAGTATCGTCATTAGGCGGTGTACGGAATGAAATGGAAAATACTTTATTATCATCATCACAAGCCAGATAAAAAAGTCTTGCTCCGCTTCCTTTATGCTCCATCAGATAAGCATTTGCATTGATTTCTTCTATATAATCTTTTTGTAAAATATAAAACCCATGGTATATGTTATTTACTTCTAACTTCATCGTTACCTCCGTTAAGTTTTTCTTTTTATTTTACCATATCTCGCAGGCAAAGTCTTAAAATCTGTGTGAATACTTGCAGAAGCGATTGTTATTGCCTATAATTATTAGTAGAAAGCTTAGTGTTATTCTGATGTCACAGGAGGGATAAAAATGGAAGAGGCTCGTTTTACCATGCGCATACATCCTATTATTATGAATAAAATGAAGCATATTGCTAAAAATAACGGGCGTTCCTTAAATAAGGAAATCGAGCAGATACTCAAATGGGTCGTAGACGATTATGAACGTAAATGCGGCCGCATCCAACTCTCAGAAGAAGAACAGCCCAATAAAAAGCATACTGATATTGAGCCATATCCAGACATGCCTATGGATATGCTCTTCAAACTTGAAAAGAATAAATAAACAAAACCTCTGAATCACTGTACTTTTACATGACTCAGAGGTTTTTTACTTGATAAACACTGTGCCCCTAAACAGGAGCACAGTTTATTTTGTTATTTGAAGTAGTTAACGCCAGATTTAAACAGCATCTGATCCTTATTACCGTAAATATTTCTGTACAGGCCTTCTGCAAAACGTTCAGTATGACCCATCTTACCAAATACACGGCCATCAGGACTGGTAATGCCTTCAATAGCATACAAGCTGCCGTTAGGATTATAAGGCATGTTCATGGTAGGCATACCGTTACCATCCACATATTGGGTAGCTACCTGCCCGTTAGCAAACAATTCTTTGATGACAGCTTCGGGAGCATAAAAACGACCTTCGCCGTGAGAAACAGCAATAGCATGTTCATCACCCGGCTCACAGCAGCTCAGCCACGGGGACTTATTAGAAACTACCCTGGTCGTAACAATCTGAGAAATATGGCGGCCGATAGTATTGAAAGTCAGTGTCGGCGAATCGGCTGTCAAATCTCTTACTTCACCATAAGGAACAAGGCCAAGCTTAATCAATGCCTGGAAACCGTTGCAGATACCCAGGATCAGTCCGTCGCGGTTCTCCAGCAAATCACTTACCGCTTCTTTGATTCGCGGATTTCTGAACATCGTAGCAATGAATTTGCCGCTGCCATCAGGCTCGTCACCGGCGCTGAAACCGCCAGGAATCATGATAATCTGAGAATTATTGATACATTTAACCATTTGTTCTACAGACTCTTCAACCGCCTGAGCAGTAAGGTTACGTACTACAAAAGTATCAGCAATCGCGCCAGCATCTTCAAAAGCACGGGCACTGTCATATTCACAGTTGTTGCCCGGGAATACCGGGATAAATACGCGCGGTTTCGCAATGGTAACCGGAGCAGTCAGCGGCAGAGACTCTTTATACAACGGTTGGCAGATGTCGGCAGGACTTTCCGTATCCGGCAGCTTATAGGGGAAAATTCCCTGCAGCGGCTGCATATAAGAATTCTTAGCTTCTTCCATGCTGATAAAAGTATCGTTAATGCTGATTTCCGCTTTATCTGTCAAATGGCCAAGAAGCATATAATCCAGGCCGTCAAATAATTCTTCCGGCTCACAGCCTGCAGCAAGCTCAAGCACGATACCGCCCGGCTGCAGCGTAAATAAATTATCAGTATCATTAAACGGTTTGATAAATTCAAAACCTAAGCTGCTGCCAAGGCACATAGTTGTAACGAGGGCTGCGATACCGCCGTCTTTAACGGCAGCAGCCGCTGCTATCTTACCCGCTTGTACAGCTTCATATACCGCAGCGAGATTTTTCCGCAGTACTGCGAAATCAGGCACTTCAGCATTGTCACGCGGGCAGGACAGGAAGATTACTTTGTCCCCTGACGCCTTAAAATCAGCAGATACCGATTTGTTGCCGTCAATTACACCTACGGCAAAGGAAACCAACGTAGGCGGAACTGTTTTATCCATAAAGGTGCCGGACATACTGTCTTTACCGCCGATAGCAGGCAGCTCTAAAGCATCAAGAGCCGTGAACGCACCCAGGAGAGCGCTGAACGGCTGACCCCAGCTTGCGCTGTCATGCAGTTTCGGGAAATATTCCTGTAAGGTCAGGCGCAATTTAGACGGATCGGCGCCAAGAGCTACCGCACGCACTACAGATTCTGTTACAGCATACAGAGCGCCATGGAACGGACTCCAGCAGGCAACCTCTGGATTGTAACCGCAGGCCATCACAGAGGCAGCAGTAGTCTTGCCGTTCAATACCGGGATACGTCCTACCATACCCTCAGACGGCGTCAGCTGTTCTTTGCCGCCGAACGGCAACATAACTGTGCCGCGGCCAATAGTACTGTCGAAGCGCTCAGACAACCCTTTCTGGCTGCATACATTGAGACGGCCAAGATTGTCGAGCCAGGCAGACTTCAGGTCAGAAGCTGCAGTAACCGCTTCAGGTACTTTTTCAAAGATATTTTCTCCTGCTGCTTCTTCGACAGTAACAGCAGTATGCTGGGCCACACCGTTGGTATCCAGGAAAGCACGGGACAAATCCACAATCTTATCGCCGCGCCAGTACATTACAAGACGTGGATCTGCAGAAACTTCTGCTACAACGGTTGCTTCCAGGTTTTCCTGGTCAGCAAAGGCAATAAATTTATCTTTATCAGCAGCTGCAATTACAACTGCCATGCGTTCCTGAGATTCAGAAATTGCAAGTTCCGTACCGTCAAGTCCTTCATATTTTTTCGGTACTTTATCCAAATCGATAACCAATCCGTCAGTCAGTTCGCCGATAGCTACAGACACGCCGCCTGCGCCAAAGTCGTTGCAGCGTTTAATCATCGCGGTTACTTCCTGATTACGGAATAAACGCTGAATTTTTCTTTCAGTAGGAGGATTGCCCTTTTGAACTTCTGCACCGCAGTTCATCAGCGAGTCAACAGTATGTTCCTTGGAAGAACCAGTTGCACCGCCGCAGCCATCGCGGCCAGTCTTGCCGCCTAAGAGGATTACTATGTCGCCGGCAGCAGGACGCTCGCGTCTTACCGCACTGCGGGGAGCGGCGCCGATTACTGCGCCTACTTCCATACGTTTGGCAACAAATTTATCGTGATAATATTCCTGTACATGGCCAGTAGCCAAACCAATCTGGTTACCATAAGAGCTATAACCTGCAGCAGCTCCGATAGTAATCTTGCGCTGCGGCAGCTTGCCGGCCAAAGTATCGGCAACAGGCACACGCGGATCAGCGGCACCTGTTACGCGCATGGCCTGATAAACATAGGAACGCCCGGACAGAGGGTCACGGATTGCTCCACCCAAGCAGGTAGCGGCGCCGCCGAAAGGCTCGATTTCCGTGGGATGATTATGAGTCTCATTTTTGAACATTACCAGCCATTCTTCTTCTTTACCGTCGATTTCTATCGGTACGATAATGGAGCAGGCATTGATTTCTTCAGAAACGTCAAGATCAGTCAGCTTGCCTTCCGCACGCAGCTTCTTCATCCCGATAACTGCAATATCCATCAAGGTTACAGGTCTCTCAGTATTTTCGCCGTACACACCTTCACGGGCAGCCATATATTTATCATAGGCTTCCTGGACAGGTTTGGTGTATACACCGGGAATAAATTCCACATCATCAATCTGCGTCATAAAAGTAGTATGACGGCAGTGATCAGACCAGTAAGTATCCAGCACCCTTATCTCTGTAACTGTCGGCTCACGGTGTTCATCGTTAAAATATTTCTGACACCACAGCAGGTCTTCAAGGCTCATTGCCAGACCCATTTCCTGGCGCAATGCTTCTGCTTCATCGCGGTTCATCGTCAGGAATCCCGCCACAGACTGGATCTTTGCCGGTTCTTCACAAGTGCTTTCTAAGGTTTCCGGCATTTCCCAAGCAGCTTCACGCGCTTCAATAGGGTTGATACAATACGCTTTGATTTTTGCAAATTCTTCTTCCGTCAGAGTTCCTTCCAAGACATACACCTTCGCAGCAGCAACTACAGGGCGCTCTTTCTGAGTAATCAGCTGGATACACTGTTCAGCAAAATCTTCCCTTTGGTCATATTGTCCGGGCAGCAGTTCTACTGCAAAAGTGAAATTGCCTTCAGCAACCGCAAGTTCTTCAGTTACTGTATCAACAGGAGGCTCAGACAGTACGAGCTCTTTTGCCATGGCAAACTCAGCGTCACTCAGACCCATGACATCATAACGATTGATGATGCGGATGTTCTGCAGCCCCGTCATCCCCAGATTATTACGCAAATCACTGAGTAATCCATGCGCTTCAACGGCAAAAACATCCTTTTTTTCCACATAAATTCTTCTGATACTACTCATAAACATCAGCCTCCCAATTTTATTCGAGGTTACTAAAAATATTCATTGATAAAATTACGACATTTGGGAAATAAATTATCAAGCACGGAAAGTTTCTCAGCATTTGCTACTTCAATCAGCCCGGCTTCTGCCAGTTCAGAAGCTGTAAAAGCTCCGAAGAACATCTGCGTAAACGCTCCCATATCCATGGTAACGTCTTCCGGCTCTGTCGTACTTACACTACTAATTTTACCTTCTGCAACACTCAGTTGCAACAGGTGATTGTTTCCCGGAATGATATTATCGGTCAGCAGCAGATTGAGACAGCCCTCCGGTACTGTTTCACCAACAGGAAGCTTGTCCAGTGCCAGACGCGCGTCAATGCAGCGCGCCATCATAAACGGCTGCACACTGCCGCTAAGCTTTTGGTCTGCAAAATATAGATAAGTCTTATCCCAGCTTTCCGCCAGCCAGACAAATTTTTCAGCCTCGCTTTGATGTTGGGATGCATACTGCAGCAGACGGTTTTTGACTTTCTGATTTACTGCCAGCAATTCCACTACCGTAAAGACCTTATCTTGCAACTTATACAGCATATAACCTGCAGGGACATCTTTCTCATAACAAACAGCGCAATGAACATTTTCCAGCGCGTGTACTTTCAGCAGTTTTCCCCACTGAAAATCAGTACGAACCGGCACAGCATTCCACTGTTTAGTAATATTATAATAAATTTCAGACAAAATTTCCTTATCTAAAGGCAAATATTCTACTTTTAAATCTATGTTGAAATCTTTGAGCTTCAACTTCGCTAAATCCATCGCATAGCTATGTCTGAAATAGCAGTAGCTGAACTGATACGGTTGATAAATACCTGCATGAATAGGCATTAAAAGCACAAAGGGGATTTGCTGAGTACGCAGGATATCAAACGTAGTTTTCAGCAGCGGCTCGAAAAGATGACAGCCTCTGGCAGCAGGCGCAGTAGCCACGCCTACTATATAGGGTGTGAGCTGCTCAAAGCCTCTTACTCGCAGCATATAAGGATTCAGATGCAACATATTCAGCAGTTTGTCCTGTTCGTCAAAACCGCCGATAACCATATTGTTTTTACAGCAGAACTCAGCAAAATACCACTGATAAAACGGGTCATCCTTCTTTTCAAAAGAATAGTCCCACAGCTGCATAACTTTATCCATCCGCTGTTCATTTACCATTTTAAAAATCATCTTCGCTACCTCATTTTACAATCAGGCTGTACTTTTTAACCATAAATTCAGGATGATAGGATTCTTTAGCCCGGCGCAATCCTTCATGCCCCATATCCTCTTCCCTGTTGATATAGGTAACATCCTGCCATGCGTGCTCGGCAAATTCCTTATTGATAGCCGTATACAGGCCACGTATTTCCGGGTTGGCCTTTTCTACGTGCAGTACGGCAGTATCAGCGTTAATCTTCTTGCCGAAGCTGAATGCCTCAATCTTCCCGTATACGCGGATTGCACCGCCGCGCAGTTCTAAAGCGTCAAAATTTGTCAATGCCTGGCGGATAGCATATTTTTCGCAAATCAACGAAGGGTCTTCTGCAATCCTGTCGTCGCACCATTGCTCGCCAAAGCCCAGACATTCGGCTATATTATTGCCGTCGATAGGTTCGTATACATAGTCAGGATAATTTTTCTTAAAAGAATTATAGTGATTCTTCTGCCCGTGATACTTACGTCCTGACAATGTAGCCAGCTTTTCCCGCAGATAAATGTAATCCCAGTTATCTCTGTCCTCAATAAATTCTGCATCAGGCAGCGCCTTTAACAAGCGTTCTCTGGTCATTTCATAAATACCGTGCATTTCGAAGGGCTTGCCTTGCGAAAATTTACGCAGTTCATCAATAACCAATGGCAAATCTTCATCTTTGCCGCCGATAGGCGGTAAGAAGAAATCGACATTATCACGTTTTACCTTTATCAACAAAAAGCCATGTGCCGTGCACCAGTAAATATTATAACAGTCACGCCAGACAAACAAATTAGAAAAAGCGCATTCACTGCCGCGATATAACGGACTTGACATATAGCTTTCAAATAAATCTTTTTGTTCAAGTGTTACCGGTTTAAACTCTAAAATCGTTAATTCCCCCAATATGTTAAATATTTTTACTTTTATATTATATCATAAAAACATTGCTTTTGTTTTAATTGTTAACTTTTTAACACTTAGTTCACATAATTAAAAAGCGCTGCCCTCGCGGAGCAGCGCAATAATAATCAATATATATTTTTTACTTTTTGTAAAATCTTTTCAGCCGCTAAAACCCCTGCAACTCCGGTCAGAAACTGAGGCACACTCATGGCAAATAAGATATTGGCAGCTATCAAGCTGTTTGCCATCTGCAGAAAATACAGCGCCAGCCACGCACCAATATACATAGCCGCAGTTTTTATTATCGGCGGTACAAAATAAGTGAGAAGAAAAGTTCTTTTTTTTCGCAGCAGCGTCACATACAGCAGATTTCCAACCACGACGACCGGTATCAGCAGCGGTAAAAGCAACTGTCCCTGCATATACGCCAAAAGCGGCAGTAATAAGGTCAGCAGAAATGCCGCTTTAAAACCGCTGAGCCTGCAAGTTACGATAAGCATCATATTTACCAGCGTACCGATAATAAATGTGCTTAAAACAGGCGGCAAAGGCAGTACCAGTCGCAGCGACTGCATTATCACGGTCAGCGCCATCAAAAGCGCCCCCAGTATCAGCTTCTTATTCTGCATTGTATTATTTGGCAGGACATTCGGCGGCTACGAATTTCTCATATGCATTTTGCAGAGAAGCTGCCATTTGACCAGGTTTACCGTCGCCAATAAAACCACGATCAATTTTCACAACAGGCATAAATTCACAGCGCGGGCCGCAGATAAAAGCCTCGTCTGCTTTCAGAGCAAATTCTTTATCAAAAGCGCGTTCGATTACCTGCAGCTGCAGATCAGGAGCCAGCCTTTCTGTCAGCAGTTTTCTGGTAATATTCTTATGAATACAGTTATTTTCTGGATGCGTCCACAATATACCGTCTTTATAAATAAAAAAGCTTGCTTCCGTAGTTTCCGTAATCTTCCCATCACGTACAAACAACGCGTCAAAAGCATTGGAAATATATGCTTTCTGTTTAGCCATAGCTTCCGGCATCCTGTTCAGGGTATTGATATCACAATGCTGCCAGCGGACATCTTCTTCCGTAACCAGATTTATTCCTTTAATACGTCTTTCTGCCAAAGCCTTTCTGTCGACAGGTACGATGAACATGGTCAGATTAGGTATGCATTGTTCAGGGTAAGCTAAGCCGTAAGCACCGCTGCCGCGGGTAATCTGGGTATAAACCTCACATTCGCTGACTCCAGCAGCCTGCAGCAGATTTTCATGGAATTCCACCAGTTCCTCAATCATGTAAACGCCGGGAATCTTACTGTGGATAACAGATTCAAACAAATTGTTCATATGCGGTAACAGCGCAAAACAACGCCCGTTATAAACCGGCACGATTTCAAAAACACCGTCGCCAAAATTATGACCACGATCGTCAATATCAATATAAGCTTCATTTTTCGGCATTATTTCGCCATTGATTAAAACCAGCTCTTCAGCCATACTCTAAACCTCCAATTTAAGAAAAATATATGATTACAAATAAAATTCATATTTTCATCACGCAAAATACTGTATAATAACATATACAGATAATTATTATACAACATTTCTATGTTTTTGTCTTTAACTAATCAAAACGCAGCTGAATTTATGCGTCATTTTACAGGAAAGTAGGAGTATATCAATGAGTCATTTACCCCAGATCATTATTGACCTGTCGATGATTTTGCTGGTCGCAGGTTTTACTACCATCTTGTTTAAAAAAATCAACCAGCCTGTAGTACTTGGTTATATTATCGCCGGATTTATTACCGGACCGCATTTTAATTTTTTCCCCACTATTTCCGATACTGCCAATATTCAGACCTGGTCAGAAATCGGCGTCATCTTCCTGTTGTTTGCCTTAGGTCTGGAATTCAGTTTTTACAAACTAAAAAGTGTAGGCAGTACAGCCTTTATTGCCGTCACCATCATTCTCGGCGGAATGTTCAGCGCAGGCTTCCTGTGCGGCAGCCTGCTGGGCTGGAATCAGGTAGACAGTTTATTTTTAGGCTGTATGCTGACCATGTCTTCAACTATCATCATCATCAAAGCGTATGATGATTTAAAAGTAAAAAACGAGCGATTTGCTTCCATTGTACTGGGAATTCTGATTATCGAAGACATCGCGGCCATCGTCATGATGGTCATGATCAGTACGCTGGCTGCAGCAACGGCAGATATATCCACTCTTGATCTTGTAAAAAGCATTCTCCGTCTCGTTTTCTTCCTGGTGCTCTGGTTTGTATTAGGTATGTATCTAATTCCTACTTTTTTCAAAAGGACTCTCAATCTCGTTAATGACGAGACACTCATCGTTGCTTCTACCGGCTTATGTCTGGGCATGGTCGTGCTGGCAACAAAAATGGGTTTTTCTTCTGCTTTAGGCGCCTTCATTATGGGCTCGCTGATTGCAGAAGCCCCTAATGCCGAGCACATTGAGCACCTGATTAAACCATTAAAAGACCTCTTCGGCGCGGTATTCTTCGTCTCTGTCGGAATGCTGGTCAACCCTTCTCTGCTGGTAGAATATGCCCTGCCCATCCTGTGCATCATCCTCGTCACCATTATCGGCCAGATTATCTTTTCTACCTCCGGCGTCCTTGCTTCCGGTCAGGACCTTAAGACTGCCATGCGCTGCGGCTTCAGTCTGACCCAAGTCGGCGAATTTTCTTTTATCCTCGCTTCTCTGGGAACATCGCTTGGTCTGACCAGTGATTTTCTTTATCCTATCATCGTTGCTGTTTCCGTAACGACTACTTTTACTACTCCTTTCTGTATCATGGCTTCTGAACCAGCTTACAACGCTGTCAGCAAATTACTGCCAGAAAAAGTACTGAACATCCTTAGCCGTTATACTAATAATAACAGTGAAGTCTCTAAAGAAGACGCTGACTGGTCCAAACTATTGCGCAGCTACTTCATCAGAATGCTGATTTTTATTACCCTGCTGATTGCCATAGCTTTGGGCGCCAGCTTCTACCTGCTGCCATATTTTACCGACGTACTGAAGCTGCCTTTAGCAAACTTTATCGCCGGCGGCATTACTTTAGCAGTCATGGCGCCTATCCTGCGCGCTTTGCTGCAAAACAGGACTGGAAACGCCGAACTTTTCTCAGTTCTATGGCTGAAAAAGCGTTCCAACCATCTGCCGCTGTTAATCTTGATTTTATTTAAGATGCTGACCTCTGCTTGCGCCCTCTATTTTATTTTTAATATTATTATGGGACTGCAGTCCATGCTTTCTATCTTGGCAGTACTGGCAGTTTCCTATTTCATTTCTTCCTCCGACTGGCTGCTTAGCGAATATCTGCGCATCGAGTCGCGCTTCCTTGTCAATCTGAACGAAAAACACATGCGGCGCCATCGTGAAAATTCTGCTGCCGATAGTAACAACTGCCTAAATTGCTTCGACCAGGATTTTCAGTTAATCAGCTGCAAAGTACCGCAGACTTCTTCCTTAATTGGCAAATCGTTGAATCAGCTTGCTTTCCGCGAATTGTACGGCTGCAATATCCTGCAGATTACTACGCCGCAGCATACATATGACATGCCGGGCGGCTCACATGTTCTGACTAAAAATTCCCTGCTGCTTTTAATCGGTACCGCATCTCAGCTCAAGCTGCTGAGTACGGCAATCGACAGTAAAAGTATCGAATTGGAAACAGTCAGCGCGCCAGTCAGCCTGCGCGAATTTATGCTGCAAAATTCCAATATGGAACAGGATCATTTCCTTTCCTGCGCTATCAGCATCGACCGTCATTCACCTATCCTGGGTAAATCTATGAAGGCTGCCAACCTGCGCGAAACATGGCACTGTCTGGTAATAGGCTTGGAACGCGGCGCTTATATCATTACTAATCCCAATGTATCGCTGGTATTTGAAAAGGGCGACCTTTTATGGGTACTGGGCAAGCAGAAAATGATCAATACCCTGGTACGTGAGGAAATCCTTTAATGATAAAAGACGAAATTCAAATGAATTTCGTCTTTTTCTTTTATCTCAACAACTTTCCTTCCTGTACAAGTTTTCTGATATAGTCGTTTTTAGTAATCATCCCGTGCTGCATCCCCGTTTGAATAAAAGAAGCTAACTGATGTACTTTACCCTCACGAATCAAATTACGCAGTGCCGGCGTCAGCGTCATGATTTCAAAAGCCGCCACTCTGCCGTTGCCGGAAGCATCTGTCAAAAGCTCCTGACAGGCAATTCCCTGCAGGCACTCAGCTAACTGGCTCCTTACCTGCTGCTGATTTTCCGGGAAAAAATCAATAACCCTGCTGACGGTAGCGGCCGCATCGCCCGTATGCAGGGTAGCCAGTACCAGATGGCCTGTTTCTGCAGCTTTGAGAGCCGTTGCCATGGTTTCCCTGTCTCTCAGTTCACCAACCATGATAACATCGGGGTCTTCGCGCAGAGCGCTGCGCAGCCCTGCGGCAAACGATGCAGTATCCGTACCGATCTCTCTTTGATTGACGATACTTTTTTTATGCAGATGCCTATATTCTACCGGGTCTTCTAAAGTCAAGATATGCATACTTTGCTCTTCATTCAGCTTGTTGACCAGTGCCGCCAATGTTGTCGACTTACCGCTGCCTGTCGGACCTGTTATAAGCACCAAGCCATGGCTATACGCAGTAAAATCACATACAGCCTGCGGCAACCCCAACTCCTCACACTGGGGAATTTTAGCCGCTATCAGACGAATAGCTGCTGCCACATTGCCGCATTGTCGGAAAAGATTTATCCGACAGCGGGTATTATCAGCCATCGTATGAGCAAAATCAATTTCTCCCGTAACCCGAAACTTCTCTTGTTGGCTTTGCGTAAGTAAACTGGCAGCAAAATCTGTCATACTGCTTTCTGTCAGATATTCTTCTGCCAACGTTTCTAATCTACCGCATCTACGCATCAACGGCCTGCACCCCACCGTCAGATGCACATCTGAGGCTCCCATATTTCTCGCTTGTTCCAGCAGCGCAAACATTCTTTTCCCTCCTATTCAGCTATAAACAGAACGCATCAGCTCAGCACAAGTGGTAAATCCGGCCATCACCTTGTTTATACCGTCCTGGCGCAAATCAGTAAAACCGTTTTGTACAGCTGCTGCCTGTAAAGATATTTCATCAGCCTGTTTCATAATAAGGCCAGCCATCTGCGCCGTCAACGGCAATACTTCCTGCACCGCCATACGCCCCAGATAACCAGTAAAGCCACATTTTTCACAGCCGCTGCCGCGCTGCAGCACCAACGGCTGATCAGGAGGAAAATTCAGGCAGGTCTTTTCCCATATCTGCGCTTCATATTCTTCCCGGCACTGAGGACAGATCCGTCTTACCAATCGCTGCGCTACCACGCCGCGCACAGCAGAAGCCAGCAAAAAAGGTTCCATTCCCATATCTATCAGTCGCGTTATTGCCCCGGCTGCGTTATTAGTATGCAAAGTACTCAATACAAGATGTCCAGTCAACGCTGCCTGAATTGCTATCTGAGCCGTTTCGGCATCACGAATCTCTCCCACCATGATAATATTGGGATCCTGCCTGACGATGGCTCGCAATCCTTTTGCGAAAGTCAGTCCTGTTTTCTGATTGACAGCTACCTGATTGATACCGGGAATTTTATACTCCACCGGGTCTTCAATGGTAATGATATTTTGCTCCTGTGTATTAAGTTCGTTTAAAGTTGCATATAAAGTCGTAGATTTGCCGCTGCCTGTCGGTCCTGTAATCAGGATGATTCCATGAGCGGCTCTATACATATCTTGGTAGAGCTGCATATTTGCTTTGGAAAAATCCAGCTGCGGCAGCGAAAGTAAAGCGCCGTCTTTATCTAATATTCTGATTACTGCTTTTTCACCTCTGATAGTAGGGAGCGTGGAAATACGCAAGTCGATACAACGCCCATTTCTGATAATATCCAGTCTGCCGTCCTGCGGCACTCTTTTTTCAGCAATATCCATACCGCACAATACCTTTAGTCTGGATATTACGGAATTATGCCTGGCTGATGCAATTTGTTCCACCGTTTGCAATAAGCCGTCTATTCTGAGCCGCACCCTTGTTTCCTGGTCCAAAGGCTCAATATGTATATCACTGGCGTGGAGTTTGACCGCCCGTGACAAAATATCTTCTACAATATCGGCAGCCTGCATATCATTTCCGCCCGCAGCCAGCTTGTTTAAACCAATTTTACCTGTCTCATAGTAATTATTATCCACTTCTTCTGCTCCGTTCTCTATAAATTAGACTGCAATACGCATTATTCTAACACTTTTTTAAAATAAAACAATTAAATTATTTCAATTTACTGATTTTTCAATATTTTCACAATAATGAATTGTCAAAGCATAAAATCTGTATTAGAATGAAAAAGCTTTTTATTTTTTGATAAAGAAGGGACAAAATTGAAATCAATCTTTTTACCGCGCAATTTTTTCAGCCTAAGGATTATTTCCTGTATTTTGATAATATGTGCAGTTTATTACGGCTTCAGCCTCTATGAACAAGCTGCAGCGAGCAAAGCCGTTCAGCCAATGACAACTACAAACAAATTTAAAAACTATGACCCCATATTGCCTGCTGCTCCGCTGCGCAATCCTTTTCTTGCCAATAGAACCGCTAAATACGCACTTGCACAAGAAAAAACTTCTTTGCCAGCCCTGCCTGTGCTGCTCGGTATAATCGCACAGGGCAATAAAAGAGCCGGTATTTTTGACTATGCCGGGCAAAGCAGTTACCATACCGTCGGTGATAAAATCGGGCCTTATACAATAAAGGCTATAACACAAAATTCAGCTATCCTTATCGATGCACAGCAGCAAATCTCTTTAAAAGTGGAAGGATAGATTATAATGCCTAAAAAATTGCTAACGTTCTTTGCTTCAGTCATACTTTTTACTTTAAGCAGTTCCATAACGGCTGCGGCAGATTCTATTTCACTGCAGGTGCAAAATGCAGAAATCAAAGACGTACTGCAGGCTGCAGCCTCTCTCGCCGGCAAAAACATCCTGACGGACGACAGCGTAAAAGGACGGATAAGCGTCAGTTTCAAAGACCTCCCCCTGGCAACGGCCCTGGATATTATTACCTGTATCAAAGGACTTAGTTATCGCAGCATCGACGAAGTAATCATCGTATCGACTCAGGAAAATCTGGCCAAGTATAATAACCATGTAGCCGCCTACAAATTAAATTATGTGCCGGCAGAGGATTTAACTGAAACCCTGAAAGCCCTTTTTAACAACAGCCAGCTGACCATCGACCCGCTTACTAATACGGTACTCTTTGTCGGCAGTACTACTGATGAACAACGGCTGCGCAGCGCTCTTGCCGCTCTGGATGTGCCTTCTCAACAGGTAACGCTGGAAGCCAAAATTATCGCCGTTAACAGAGAACAGTCCGAAAATCTCGGTATCAGCTGGAATTGGGATAACATTCCGCAAAAAGAAGGGGATTATAAATCAGATAATACTGACTCCGACACTGGCAATAATAACGAATACTTTGGCGGCAATTTTAAATTCTGGCATGGCTACGCATTTAATTTTAACGCAACATTAAATGCACTTTTCGCTGATGGCAAAGCTAAAATACTTGCTACTCCGCGCATTATCACAGTCCCCGGTAAAGAAGCCAGTATCTTTATCGGCGACCATATTCCTGTGCAGACAGAAAAACATGACAGCAGCGGCACTTATACTGCCACAGAATATCTGGATGCAGGCATCAAGCTGACCTATACTCCTATTGTCAGCAGCGACGGTCAAATGATTACTGCCAGCGTCCATACAGAAGTCAGCACTCCAACCTTGGTCAGTGAAATACGCAATTATAAGATTACCAGCCGTACTGCTGATACCAACGTGCGTATGCGCAGCGGCGAAACCCTTGTTATCGGCGGGCTGATTAACGAAGAAGAACAGAAAAGTATTCAAAAAGTACCTTTGCTGGCCAATATCCCTTTACTGGGAGAATTATTCAAAAACCGCACCAGACGCAAAGTCAAAACCGAGGTACTGATGATACTGACTCCGCATATTACTGAAGCTGGCACATCCCCTGCCATCTATAACCAGCAGCTGCTTGAAACTGCTGTACAGTCTGGAAAAAATTAACTACTGTATAAAAATAGCTCAAGACGAAAATTCGTCTTGAGCTATTTTTATATGTTTCAGAAATTTTATTTCTATAATGCATCAAAGCCATTACGCCTAAGTTAAATCTTGCCATATTCTTTAACAGAATGATAAATTTCTTTAAATCTGCGCACGGTTTTGCCGATATCAGCAGCACCGAGGATACTGCTGACAACCGCGGCTCCTGCTGCACCTGCCGACAATACCAGTTCATAATTATCAGCTGTAACGCCGCCAATCCCTACTACAGGAATATTTACGCTTTGACAGATACGCGCCAGATTAGACACGCCCAGAGTATTTACCCCCGTCTTGGTGATACTCCCAAACACTGCGCCGCTGCCAAGATAATCGGCACCGTCAGCAACCGCCTGCTCTGCCTCCTGCTCATTATGGGCTGATACTCCGATGATGAAATCATTCCCGCAGACATTACGTGCAGCCCTGCAGGGCAGATCCTCCTGACCCAGATGTACGCCGGAAGCACCAACCGCAAGAGCAATATCAATCCTGTCATTGATAATGAGCGGCACATGGTATTTATCAGTTAACGCTTTCAGTGCCGCTGCCTGCCTATACATCTCCGCACCGTCTTTCGCCTTGCCACGATACTGCAGCAGTGTCACACCTCCCTGCAGCGCCTCTTCGACAGCTTTAAATAAGCTGCGCCCATGCAGGCAGTTTTCATCTGTAACCAGATAGATACTGTAATCAAGAATAGGTTTCATCTCAGTTCTTTCTTTCCGGGTTAAGATTGATGACGTTCCACTTGGTAGTCACATGATAAACGCAATCCAGCAGGCGCACCTTAAACATACCGGGTCCGTCTTTCTTTTCTAAGAAATTTGCCGCCAGTTCTGCACCCTGACCCATGATAACTATGCCAAGAGCAGCCGCAGCCAACATATCCTTAGTCACTGCCGCGCAGCAGGCGCATAAAGTTGAAGCCATACAGCCACTGCCAGTAATATCCTGCAGCAGCGGATGACCGTTATTAAGCACCACCGCCTGATGTCCGTTGCTGATATTATCTATCTCGCCGGTTACAGCAAAAACGCAGTTATATTTTTTGGCAGCCTCCTGGGCTGTTTTCAAGGCATCGCCTTCTTCCGTGCCGCCAATATTATCGACGCCGCAGCCGCCAGTTTTGTTCGCCAGCAAAGCCGCGCATTCACTGTGATTGCCGCGCACGATGCTAATATAACCTTTGCTGAGCAGTTTGACAGCAAAATTTAGCCGCATAGAAGAAGCCATTACCCCTACCGGGTCCAAAATAACAGGTATGCCTTTAGCTTTAGCGACAGATGCCGCTTTTTCCATGGCAATAATCTTATTAAAGTTAAGCGTACCAAGATTAAGCAGCAAAGCATCAGCACCGGCAGTAATTTCTTCCACTTCTTCGGGGTCATCCGCCATCACCGGCGAAGCTCCAGCCGCCAGAGCCATATCAGCGCAGCTTTCCGCCGTCACATAGTTGGTAATATGATGTATAACTGGTCTTTGTTTGCGTAATGTATCAACAATTTCTCCAAATTGAGCCTTTAAGTCCATTATTCTCCAATCCCTGCCTTTCTGTACAAATCAACAAAATGATGTGTAGGGCCGCAGCCGCTGCCGATGTTAAGGCCATTGGCTATCGCCTCTGTTACATACTCTTTAGAAGCCGCAACAGCATCCGCCAAGCTCATACCCTTAGCCAGATTAGCTGCCAGCGAACTGGACAGAGTGCAGCCAGTGCCATGAGTATTCTTCGTGGCAATCCTTTCCCCGCTGAACCATCTTCCCTGCCTGCCGTCATACAGCAAGTCATCGGCCTGTTCTTCCAGATGACCGCCCTTGACTAAGACCGCCCGTACCCCAAGAGCAATAATCTTCTCCGCAGCCTGCAGCATATCAGCTTTATTTTTAACCTGCATTCCGGTTATAGCTTCTGTCTCCGGCAAATTAGGCGTCAAAAGCGTAGCCAGCGGCAACAGCCTTTTGATAAGGGTTTGACAGGCTTCCGGCGCTAAAAGCGGATATCCGCTTTTAGAAATCATTACCGGGTCTACCACGATTATTCCAGGTTTATATTTCTGCAGGCAATCTGCAATAGTTTCAATAATTTCCGGTCTGGATACCATGCCGATTTTTACAGCATCAACCCGGATGTCATCAAAAACTGCTTCAATCTGTGCCCGTACTACTTCACAGTCTATATCCTGCACTTTGGTAACGCCGCAGGTGTTCTGGGCTGTTACCGCCGTTATCACGCTCATACCAAAGGTACCATGCGCAGCAAACGTTTTCAAATCTGCCTGGATACCGGCGCCGCCACTGCTGTCACTGCCGGCAATAGTCAGCAAATGCTTCATGTTATTGTCCTCCTTTATCAGTAATCTGCAACGCGGCAAAAATATCCTTTACACAGGCCTCGCGTTTATACAATTCATTTACATCAGCAATATCTGCATTTAAGGCAAAAATATATGTCTTGCCGCTTATTCTCTGATGCAGCCAGCCAACAAACCAGCCAATGGGCACCTGGATATTATCCGTTGCCCATCCAGTTTTACCATAGAAACTGTTATACCTAAATACTATGTACACAGCCAGTTTCTAACGCAATAAGACTATGGGGTATTTTAAATGTTGAACCGGGAGGAAACCTTGTAAATGCTCTGGTGCCATTGTAAATGCAATATTCTTGACTTTCGGTATCATACATAACGAAAGTACCAAGACAACTTGTCCCTGGCAAATATTTTGGCAATAATATCTTCATTTTCAGAAGCATGTGCCGCAAATGGCAATGTCAGCAAAATACAAAGCACCACAGAAAAAATACTGATAATTTTTCTCATCTTTCCCCCAAATAAAAAGCAGGCACAGGCTTATCTTCATAAGCTCTATGCCTGCGCCTGCATCTTATATATTACAGAACTTCTTTTACTTTTGCAACAACGTTTTCCACGGTAAAGCCGTATTTCTCCATCAGCACATCGCCGGGTGCGGAAGCGCCGAACTGGGTAATGCCGATAACGTTATTATCGCTGCCGGTATAACGGCTCCAGCCATAAGGTACGCCGGCTTCTACTGCAACTTTCGCTACTCCTTGCGGCAATACGCTTTCTTTATACTCTGCGCTTTGTTTTTCAAAAGCATCCCAGCTGGGCATGGATACAACGCTTACATCAATGCCTTCTGCTGCCAATTTTACCTGCGCCGCCAGCGCCAGATGCACTTCGCTGCCAGTACCGATCAAAACTGCAGCCGCTTTTTCTTTTGCCGGACTTAATACATACGCGCCTTTGTAAGCATTGTCATGTACCAGCTGCGCATACTGATGCAGTACCGGCAATTTCTGACGGCTCAACAGCAAGCAGGTAGGCTTATGCAGATTCATGCAGGCCTGCTGCCATGCCGCCGCAGTTTCCAGTGCGTCTGCCGGACGGAAAACGCTTACATTAGGAATCATACGCAGAGCCATGGCAGTTTCAATAGGCTGATGCGTAGGCCCGTCTTCACCCAGGGCAATACTGTCATGGGTCAGCACGAAAATAGCTCTGATTCCCATGAGCGCTGCCATTCTGATAGCAGGACGCATAAAGTCGGCAAATACCAGGAAAGTACCGCCAAACGGAATAAAGCCGCCATGCAGGGAAATACCGTTCACTACAGTACCCATAGCGTGTTCACGCACGCCGAAATGAATATTTCTTCCCTTACGGTCAACACGGCTGAAGAACCCTTCATTTTTCATAATCGTCTTATTGGAGGGTCCCAGGTCAGCACTGCCGCCAACCAAGCTCGGCAGCTGCATAGCCAGTTTTTGGATGATTTCACCGGAAGCTTCACGGGTCGCAGTCTTAGCAGTATCGGCAAAAATAGCCTCCAGCGCTGCCAGATTTACCAAAGTAGTGCCGTTGATGCGAGCTTCCAGCTCGGCAGCCAGTTCCGGGTATACAACCTTATAGTCCGCCATCAAAGCTTCCCAGGCTTTCTGCGCTTCTGCGCAAGCCGGTTTTTTCTCAGCAAAATGAGCGCTTACTTCTTCCGGCACATAGAACATCTTATCTGCAGGCCAGCCTGCTTTTTCTTTAGTTGCCGCAAGAGCTTCGCCGCCCAAAGGCTCGCCATGACAAGACGGGCTGTCCTGTTTGGGGCTGCCAAAACCAATATGGGTGCGGACAATAATCAAAGACGGATGCATGGTATCAGCCTGTGCTTCTTTAATTGCAGCTTCCATTGCTTCGATATCCTCAGAATCTGCTACACGCAGTACCTGCCAACCATAAGCCTTGAAACGCATTTCCACATCTTCAGTAAAGGCGATATCGGTGCTGCCTTCAATGGTGATTTTATTGTCATCATAAAGATAAATCAGTTTGCCAAGTCCCAAAGTACCGGCTAAAGAAGCAGCCTCGCAGGACACGCCTTCCATCAGGTCGCCGTCTGAAGTCAGGCCATAGGTATAATGATTTACCACAGCAAAATCAGGTTTGTTATATTTTGCTGCCAGCATAGCTTCGGCAATAGCAAAGCCTACGCCCATAGCAAAGCCATGACCCAGCGGGCCGGTAGAAGCATCAACGCCGACAGTATGACCATACTCAGGATGTCCGGGAGTCTTACTGCCCCATTGACGGAAATTTTTCAGTTCCTCCATAGACAGATCAAAGCCTGCCAGATGCAGCATTGCATAGAGCAAAGCGCTGCCGTGGCCTGGAGAAAGGATAAAACGGTCTCTGTTAAACCACTGCGGATCGGCAGGATTATAATTCATAAAACGGTCCCAAATAGTATACATCAAAGGCGCCGTGCCGAGAGGAAAGCCCGGATGTCCGGATTTTGCTTTCTCCACCTGATCGGCTGCCAGAAAACGTAAAGTATTTACACAAGCCTGGTCCATTGTCTGCATTATGGAAAACCTCCAATATTGTACTATATTTTGAAATTATTATAACATATCTATGACAACCTGCAAAGATTATGCTGTACTTTTTTCAGCAATTTCGTAATATTTTTTACACTATAAAAAATGCAGCCAGCAAAACAGCTGACTGCATTCATTACTATGCCTCTTTGCGTTCGGCAATGATTTTTTCTGCCAGTTTAGGCGGAACATCTTCATAATGATCAAATTTCATCTCGAAAGTGCCGAGACCTTGAGTAAGAGCACGCAAATCGACAGCATACTCAGTAATTTCTGCATAAGGAACCTGAGCTGATACGACGCTCATCCCATCCTCCACGCTCTGCATACCCAGAATGCGGCCGCGTTTAGAATTCAGGTCGCCGATTACGTCACCCATCATTGAATCTGCGCAGGTAACTTCCAAAGAGTAAACAGGCTCAAGCAATACCGGCTTGCACTGCTCCATCGCTTTTTTGAAAGCAATATTAGAAGCAGTTTTGAAAGCCATTTCGGAAGAATCGACAGTATGATAGGACCCATCCAGTAAGGTAATGCGCATATCTACAACAGGATAACCTGCCAATACGCCTTTTTCCATAGCTTCGCGCATACCTTTTTCTACAGCCGGTATATATTGACGCGGTACAGCGCCGCCGAAAATCTTATCGACAAATTCAAAGCCGCTGCCAGGAGCCATAGGTTCCATCTTGATAACCACGTGACCGTACTGACCATGACCGCCGGATTGTTTCTTGTGCTTGCCTTCTACCTCGGCACTGCCGCGGATGGTTTCACGATATTCAATGATAGGCGCTTTCAAAATGGCTTCGACACCGAATTTACGCTGCATACGTTCCATGATGATTTCGATATGCTGATCACCCATGCCGCTGATAAGAGTTTCCTTGGTTACGGAATTCTTAGTTACGATAATAGTCGGATCTTCATCCATCAGACGGTTAAGAGCAGACATAATTTTTTCTTCGTCGCCTTTTTTCTTAGGATAAATAGCCCTGGTATACATCGGCAACGGGAAATCAATCGGCGCAAATTCAACAGGATGATTTCTGTCGCACAGGGTATCGCCGGTAGAAGTATACTGCAGTTTAGCAACTACGCCGATATCGCCGGCTACAACTTCTTTCATGGGAATCTGTGTCTTGCCGCGCATGGTAAAGATATTACCGATGCGTTCATCTTCTTCACGTCTGGAATTATAGACAACACTATCGCTCTTAATGCTGCCGGAGAACACACGGAAGTAGCTCAGACGGCCAACGAACGGATCAGAAGTAGTTTTAAATACCAAAGCGGACATCGGAGCATTGGCATCGCAGATTTCCTCTTCACCGGTTTCTTTATCGGTTACGATAAAGTCATTCAAAATAGCCGGATAAGTAAAGTCAATAATAGCATTCATCAAACGGCCCAAGCCGATATCTTTATATGCACTGCCGCACAGCATCGGATAAATAACTGCCTGGCGAATACCTTTGATGAGACATTTCATAATTTCTTCGTCACTAATGGTTTCACCATCCAGATAACGCATCATGCAGTCGTCGTCTGCCTCTACAGCTGCTTCAATCATCTTCTCGCGCGCTGCTTTAGCTGCTTCCATATACTCTGCAGGAATATCGATTTCATCGGAATCATTGCCGCGCGCACGATAAGCTTTCATCTTATACAGATCAATCAGGCCTTCAAAATTATCTTCCTTACCTAACGGCAGCTGCAACGGCAGGACATGTTTGCCGAATTTTGCGCGCAGATTATCGAGAATGCTGTCAAAATCCGCATTCTCACGATCCATTTTATTTACGAAAATAATACGGGGAAGGTTTGCTTCTTCCGCAAGTTTCCAGCACTGTTCCGTGCCTACCTGTACGCCGGAAGTTGCACAGACTACTATCAAAGCGCTGTCAACAGCTCTGAAAGCGCCCTTTACTTCTGCCACAAAGTCTGCAAAACCCGGAGTATCGATAAAATTGATCTTAGTGTCACGCCATTCAACAGGCGCTAAAGTAGCATTTACGGAAACTTTGCGCTTGATTTCTTCAGGCTCATAATCGGTGGTGGTAGCCCCGTCTTCAACCTTACACATCCTGCTGATAGCACCGGAGCGATACAGCAAAGCTTCGGTCACGGACGTAGTTCCGGCCCCACCATGGCCCACAATAGCCACATTTCTGATTTTGTCACCAGTATATTCTTTCATAACTTCTTCCCCCTTTATTATTTGGAAACTAATTGTAGGAGAATTCTATAAATCGGCTGACTATTCCTGCTTTTTGCCTAAAACTTGCCAGCAGAGGAATTTTTTAGTTAAAAATGTAAAACTATTAACAAAAAAGAGCAGCTTTCACTGCTCTATAAACTATTTGAGTAAATCACAGGCATACAAGGCGCATAATGTTTTCGCGTCGAATAATTCTCCGGCTTTAATCATGCGTTTTATTTCTTCTGCGGTAAATGACTGCACGCCGATAAACTCGTCATTATCCGTATGCTGCGAGTGCCTGGTCAGGCCGCTGGCCTTATAAAGATGGATGACCTCATCAGTAAATGCCGGCGTAGTAGCGATGGTAATAAGTTTTTCCCATTGCCGGGCCGTATAGCCGGTTTCTTCACTCAGCTCACGCACTGCACATACATCCGGCGCTTCGATGCCATGATCCAGTTTACCAGCAGGTATCTCCCACATCACTGTATCCATGGGATAACGGCACTGCTTAACCAGGACGATACTGCCATCATCCAGCACCGGCACTATGGCAACAGCGCCGGGATGTCTGATAAATTCGCGGGTGGTTTGCGTACCGTTGGGCAAAAGCACCGTATCTACCTCGACATGCAGCAAGCGGCCGTCAAATACCTTTTTATTGCTTAAAAATTTTTCGTCCAGACCATTTTCATGAAATTTCTTAATCATCTTATTTCAACAACTCCGTTTTTTCAGCGACTGCGCTTCTGCCAGCAATTCAGCAGCGCTGTCGCGGGCAGCTTTGCTGTCGTTACTGCCGGAAGCCATCCGCATAATCTCGTTTATCCGCTGCTTTTCGTCCAGCACCGTCAGTTCCGTAGTCGTCCTGCTTCCATCGCTTTGCTTTTCAATATAAATATGCCTGTCGGCAAAAGCGGCAATCTGCGGCAGATGCGTGATACACAATACCTGTCCCTTCAGAGCGATTGCAGTGATTTTTTCTGCCATTTTACGAGCCGTAACACCACCCACGCCCGTATCAATTTCATCAAAGACCATCGTGGGGACCTCAGTCATATCACGCATCACTGTTTTAACAGCCAAAGCTATACGCGACAGTTCACCGCCGGAAGCAACTTTTTCCAGTTCGTTGACAGGCTCGCCGACGTTGGCGCTAAACATAATCTTAATATCATCGCACCCATACATACTGAACTTATCGCTGCGCTGGATAGCGAACATAAACTTTCCCTGCGGCATGGCCAAATCATGGATATGCTCAGTAATCAGCTGTTCCAAATGCATCGCTTGTTCCCGACGCAAAACTGAGAGCCTCTCTGCAGCTTTATACAGGCTGTTTTTTACCTGCAGCAGCTTTTTAGCTGCTTTTTCCACTGCAGACGCTATATCCTGAAGCTCAGCATATTTTGCTTCAGCGCGGCGCAGATATTCTAATACAGCTTCCGTAGTACCGCCGTATTTTTTCTGCAACCGATAAATCAGATCAAGCCGTTCCTGTACTTCAGCAGCACGCTCGCTGTTAAAACTGCTGTTGTCAAGATATTCTGCTAACTGCTGGCAGCAATCGTCCAGATTTATCCAGGCGCTGTCCATACTTTCCAAAAGGACGCTAAGACTTTCATCATAACGGCACGCTGTCTGCAGGCTGTTTTTTGCTTGGGCCAGCATACTTAAAACGGCGTTATCATCACCCAACAAGGTATGCGCCGTATTGACTGAAGTAATGATTTTCTCACTGTTCTGCAGTATACGCGCTTCTTCTTCCAGGGCAGTTTCTTCACCTATCTGCAGAGCAGCATTCTTAATCTCTCTGATTTCCCAGTCATAACGATCAAGCAGCAGCTCCTGCTGGGTACTGTCAGACTGTAGTTCTGCCAATTCCCTTTCTGCCTGCAGAAATTCCTGATAAATAAGCTGATACTCCTGCAGTACACTGTTGATTTTCCCACTGCCAAAAGCGTCTATCAGCTTACGCGGAGCATCAGCCTGCAGCAGCGCCTGATTTTCGTGCTGACCATGGATATCAACAAGCAGGCTGCCTGCTTTTTTTACTATAGCCACCGGCACCTGTACGCCATTCAGATAAGCTCTGCTCTTACCGGCAGAAGTCACCTGTCTCTTAATAAAGAGCTGGTCATCTTCTGCTTCGATTCCCTGCTCATCCAGCAACGCCTTTACGCCAGCTGCCGAACCGATATCAAAGACTGCCTGCACCCAGAAACTGTCACAACCGCCGCGCAGATAATCAAGCGAAGCACGTTCTCCCAGTACAAGCCCAAAAGCATCTATTAAAATAGACTTACCGGCGCCAGTTTCACCCGTAAAGACGTTAAAACCAGGCAGGAAATCTACTTTGGCATCTTCCAGCAAAGCAAAATTATGAACATGCAAAGACTGCAGCATCTTCCTTACCTCGGCTTAGATATGATCTTTAAAACGGTGCATCAGAATATTGATGCCTTCTTTATTGGCAACGGCAATAAATACTGTATCGTCACCGGCAATAGTTCCCAATATTTCCGGCCACTTCATATAATCGATAGCATAGGCAACAGCCTGCGCCGTACCTGGCAGCGTCCTTACCACCACCATGTTATCTGTAGATTTAACACTGACGATGGAATCCTGAAAAGTACGCTCCAGACGGCCCGGCGTCAGCAGCATATTATGCTCTTTAGGATAAGCATAATGATAATGTCCGTTGGCATCCGGCACCTTGACAAGCATCAGTTCCTTGATGTCACGCGACACCGTGGCCTGCGTTACCTCGATACCTTCGCTGCGCAGAGCTGCCGCAAGGTCTTCCTGCGTCTCAATCTTGTTTTTGTCAATTATTTCTTTGATTTTTGCATGCCTGGTCATCTTCATAATAGTTCACCTCAAAATAAAATGCACATTGTCAGATATTACGCATCAGCTTCTGCTGCCATGTCTGATAATAGTCTCTGCTTGTCAGCCTGATAAAACGCATAATATACGGGCTTTTGCGAATCTGGACGCTCATAGCGTCAGTAACGGCTATTACATTTTCGCCATCGGCGGAAAGCAGCAGTTCCTCGCTGCCCGGAAGCGCTCTAAATTCTATCATCTCCGACAAGGGTATTACTAAAGCTCTGGCCGTCAACGAATGGGCGCACACCGGCGTAATAACGCTGATATCCAGTTCCGGCTGTACCAACGGTCCTCCGGCTGACAGTGAATATGCCGTGGAACCGGTAGCAGTTGCAACAATTATCCCATCGGCAGCATAAGTGCCGGAAATTTTACCGTTAATATACATCTGCAAATGCGCCAGCTTACTGAAAGTTCCTTTGGCCAACACCAAATCATTCAGCGCATCGACAGTTATAAAACCCTTACCCTCTTTAATGACCTCTGCTCTCAGCAGGCTCCTGTTTTCCGAAGAAAAATTACCCTGACTGAGTTTAACAATAGCTTTATGGATGCTGTTAGAATCAATTTCAGCCAGAAAGCCCAGCTTGCCGAAATTGATGCCGAACACTGGTACCTGCACCGGCGCAAGATATCTTGCCATTTTCAGCAGTGTGCCGTCGCCGCCAAGCGAAACACCTGCATCTAATTCACGCAGCTGCTCCGACTGGCTGAGGTCGTATCCTTTGCAGTCATACTGACCGCAGATATGCTGGGGTAAAACCGGGTCGATACCGCACTCCTGACACATGGCAAGAAACTCCGGCAAAGCACTGCAGACTTTCTCTTTCCCCATATTGGGAAAGATGCCCAATCTTTTTATAGTCATTTCATTCCTCTGTATTTGAATCAGTCTAAATCGCCGTGACTTCTGCTTACCAGTTCGCTGACATACGTACTGTCTACGGCATCATCCGCCTGCAGCGTCAGGTAAAGCAGATATTCTATATTTCCTTCCGGCCCTTTGATAGGAGAAAACTCCAGCCCCGCAATGCCGAAGCCCTCGTTTTTGGCAAAAGCAATAACGTTGTTTATTACCGCTTCATGTACCTTGGGGTCACGCACTACGCCTTTTTTGCCTACATTCTCTTTACCAGCTTCAAACTGCGGTTTAATCAAGGCTATGACAAAACCATCCGATTTCAATATCTTATGTACTGCCGGCAGGACTTTATCCAACGAAATAAAGGCTACGTCTATGGTAACAGCGTCTACCATTTCTGCAAGATGCTCTTTTTCCAGATATCTGACATTGGTACGCTCCATATTCACTACACGCTCGTCACTGCGCAGCTTCCATGCCAACTGACCATAACCTACATCGATAGCATAAACTTTAGCTGCGCCGTTTTGCAGCGCACAGTCTGTAAAACCGCCTGTCGAAGCGCCGATATCGGCAATAACCTTGTCTTTAACCGATATGGGAAATATCTTCAAAGCTTTTTCCAGCTTGAGGCCGCCCCTGCTTACATAAGGAAGCTTATCGCCAAGGATACGGATAGACGCGTCCTCGGGAACCTGGGTGCCTGGTTTATCTATTTTCTGGTCATTAACCAGGATCTGCCCTGCCATAATAGCTGCCTGCGCCTTTGCCCTGCTTTCAAAAAAACCTTTCGCAGTCAGCAAAGCATCTAAACGTTCTTTTTTCAACGCTCTTCACCCTTCACAAATCGTTTTGTCTGTTCAGCCACCGAAGCAGCATCCAGCATTAAATCGCGCAGCAGGTACTTTTTATCTCCTTGAGGTACAAAAACATCGGGTATACCAAGATTCAGTATCCTGCAGTTGGTCAACAGGCCTTTTTTATTCAGGCATTCCAATACGGCACTGCCTACACCGCCGCTCAACACGCCTTCTTCAAGAGTAACAAGACATTTGTACCGTTCTGCATGTTGCGCCAAAAGTTCTTCATCCAGCGGCTTAGCAAAACGCATATTAACTACTCCTGCATCTATGCCGCATTCCTGCAATAGTTCCGCAGCCTTTTGCGCATTTTCTACCATGCTGCCGACGGCCCAGAAGCATATGTCTCGTCCCTCACGTATTACCTCTGCTTTTCCGAGCGGCAGTAATTCAAGCGTACTGCTGATATCTACGCCAAGACCGCTGCCGCGCGGATAACGCACTGCTACCGGCGACTCCATCGCTAACGCAGTATTGAGCATATGCCTGAGCTCGTCTTCATCTTTAGGCGCCATGACTGTCATATTTGGCATACTGCGAAGATAAGCATAGTCAAACACGCCGTGATGCGTATAGCCGTCGTCACCTACAAGTCCCGCCCTGTCCAGACAGAGCGTTACATGCAGCTTCTGCATACAAATATCATGCAGTACCGAATCATAAGCACGCTGCAGAAAAGTAGAATAAATTGCCGCCACAGGTTTCAAACCTGCGGCCGCCATACCGGCGGCCGCAGTCACTGCATGTTGTTCGGCAATACCGACGTCAAAAAACCTCGCAGGATATTTCTTGGCAAAATCTGTCAGTCCTGTGCCGTCCGGCATAGCAGCCGTAATCCCGACGATAGCCTCATCAGCAGCTGCCAGCTGCATCAATGTTTCGCCAAAAACCTTAGTATATGTTATCGGCGCACCCGGAACAGTAATCTTCTTGCCCGTGGCAATATCAAAGGGGCCCGTGCCGTGGAAGGTGTTGGGATGCTCTTCTGCCGGCTTATAGCCCTTGCCTTTCTTGGTCAGTACATGCACCAGCACAGGCCCGTCGATATGCTTAGCAGCCTCCAGCACATCCAGCAAACCGTTCAGGTCATGCCCGTCAACAGGTCCCAGATATGTAAAACCGAGTTCTTCAAATACAGAAGTGGGCACCATCAGATATTTAACACTGCCCTTCAAACGTCGTATCGCTTTCAGTACATCAGTGCCGAATTCCATATTCTTGAGCCAGGCCTCTATATCATTTTTGATTTTGTTATAAGTTTCCCCGGTACGCAGATGATAGAGATAATCGGACATAGCGCCGACATTTTTAGAAATAGACATTTCATTGTCGTTTAATACTACTATCATTTTTTTATGCAGGTCGCCGGCATTGTTTAAAGCTTCAAACGCCATTCCGCCCGTCATGGAGCCGTCGCCGATAACAGCTACAACCTCATAATCTTCATGCCGCAGGTCTCTGGCAACAGCCATACCGAGCGCTGCAGAAATAGAAGTGCTGGAATGCCCGGTACCGAAAGCATCATGCTCGCTTTCATTTCTTTTAGGGAAGCCGGATAAACCGCCGTACTGACGGATGGTTTTAAACTGCTCACGTCTGCCGGTAATGATCTTATGAATATAAGACTGATGACCTACGTCAAAAATAATCTTATCTTTCGGCGTAGAAAAGACTTTGTGCAAAGCCAAGGTAAGTTCCACAACGCCCAGATTGGGAGCAAGATGCCCGCCGTTACGTGAAAGCACCTGAATCATATAGCTACGTATCTCCTCGGCCAGGCAATCAAGCTCTTTGACCGACAGTTTCTTTATGTCTTCCGGTGAATTTATCGTATCAAGTATATGCTTTTCACTCATTATGATTTCGCCTTTCGCCGTCATTTAATTTTTACGGCTGCACATAAGCCTGGTAATTTCACGCAGGGCTTCAGCATTCTCCCTAAACATTTCGAGACATTCCAGCGCCTCGGCGACAGTCTTTTCAGCTAAAGCTTTAGCCGCTTCCAACCCGTACAGGCTAACGTAAGTAGATTTATTATTTTTTTCATCGCTGCCGACAGGCTTACCTAAGTCCTCAGCAGTTCCTTCAACGTCCAAAATATCGTCGGTAATCTGGAAAGCCAGTCCCAGCAAATCCGCAAACTTAGTCAGCGCTAAAAGCTCTTGCTCATTAGCTCCTGCCAGATGAGCCCCGCCCCTTACGGCAGCAATGAACAGCGCGCCTGTCTTGCCTGCATGCATTTTACGGAGTTCTTCAGCGCTGATAGTCTTGCCTTCATTCTCCAAATCAAGTCCCTGTCCGCCAACCATGCCGAAATTACCGGCGCACATAGCCATTTCACGTACGGTTTCAACTAATACGCGCGCATCGACGTTTTTCTGCTCCAGCATTACTTCAAAAGCCAACGTAAGCAAGCCGTCTCCGGCTAATACCGCCATCGCTTCGCCGAAAACCTTATGGTTAGTCAGTCTGCCGCGACGGTAATCGTCATCATCCATACAAGGCAGATCGTCATGTATCAGAGAATAAGTATGAATCATTTCTAAGCCGCAGGCAACAGGCAGGTAGTTGTACCCTTTGACGCCCAGTGCTTCCGCAGTCGCCATCAGCAGTACCGGGCGGATGCGTTTGCCGCCTGCCAACAGACTGTAGGCCATAGCATCGTCCACTTTGGATATGCCTTTTTTAGCCAGCCTGTTTTCCAAAAAAGAATCAATCAGTTTTTTCTGATTATTATAATACGTGGTAAAATCCATTATTTATGCCTCCAGATCATGGAATACTTCTAATTTATACTTATCACTGCCGGAATCGGCAGCAACAATCTTTTCAACTTCCTGTTTTACTGTTTCAAGCTTGCCCATGCACAGCTTACTGAGCTCTATACCATGTTTGAACACGTCCAACGATTCTTCCAGAGAGAGCTCGCCGCTTTCAAGCAGCTTTACCTGTTCCTCCAGCTCCTTCAACGCATCTTCAAATTTAATATTCTTCGCTATTTTTCTGCCAGCCATTGCTTACCGCCTTTCTGCAGACTGCACGATAGAAATTATCTTGCCGTCAGCTACTGTTGTGACCAACTCATCTCCCCAACGTACCTGAGCAGCAGAAGTAACAATTTTATAATCACTGTCTTGCGTAACAGTATAACCACGTTGTAAAACAGCCAAAGGGCTCAAACTGTCCAGCCTGGCTGCCTGCATTTCAAACTGATGCTGACTTTGCTGTATCTGCCTTTCAATAGTATTCAGCAAGCCTTTAAAAGCGGCGTCAGTACGCAACGATTTATCTGCAAATAATCTCTCAGGATCTTTTAAAACCCAGGAGTTATTTAATTTTTCCAACTCATGACCCTGCTTGGAAACCAGCTGCTGGATAGCAGCGCAACAACGTTCCCTGCAGGTAATGACCCTGCGTCTGTACTCTCCGGCATCTGCAACAGCTAATTCCGCTGCCTGTGACGGTGTTGCCGCCCTCCTGTCCGCCGCAAAATCACACAGAGTAAAATCAGTCTCATGACCCACCGCGCTGATAATCGGTATCCGTGAAGCAGCAACGGCACGCACTACCTTTTCTTCATTAAAAGCCCATAACTCTTCTATGGAACCGCCGCCTCTGCCCACTATCAGCACATCAGCCAACTTTTGTCTATTAAAAAAATCAATGGCCCCGGCAATCTCAGCTGCCGCGCCTTCTCCTTGCACTTTTACAGGATACAGGAGAAGCTTGATTCCTTCATTTCTTCTTTTGGCGACAGTAATTATATCCCGCACAGCAGCTCCTGCCGCAGAAGTTACAATCCCTACGCAGCGCGGATTTACCGGCAGCAGCTTTTTATTTTCTTCTGCAAATAATCCTTCTGCCTCCAGACGTGTTTTCAGCCGTTCAAAGGCAAGCATCAAATCTCCTGCCCCCTGCTGCAGCAGCAAATCAGCATACAGCTGATAAACGCCGTCACGCTCAAAAACACCTATCCGGCCTACAGCAATGACGGTATCGCCATTTTGCGGCTCAAAACGTAACGAAACGGCCCGTGAACGGAACATTACCGCTTTGAGTACGCCGCCCTTATCTTTCAGCGTAAAATAGCAATGTCCGGAAGGATAACGTTTAAAATTAGAAATCTCTCCTCTAACCTGTATATTACGTAAAACTGCATCTCTGTCAAAAATATCGCTGATAAAACTGTTTATTTCACTTACAGAATAAATTTTTTCATCCATGCATTTTCTCCATGCGCCTTGCATAAGCAGCGCAGCCGCTGGCATTGTCACAGCTGAAACGAGCTTCCGGCACCCAAAGCCGGATATTTCTTTTCTGCAGTTTGCTTTCTACATGTGCGCGAATAAACTTATTGGAAGCAACGCCTCCCACCAGCAGCACATCTGCTACCTGATAAGCAGCCGCGCCGTTACGCAGCATCCTGGCAAAAGTCTCCGCCAAAGCGTATTCCACTCCCAGCGCCAGAGCTGCTTTATCTTCGCCTGCCTGCAATTTACGCAGGGCAGCCGTTGCCGGTCCCGACAGACTTACCTGCAGCTTGCGCACGGAAACAGGCAGTTCCGTCATGTGCAGCGCTGTTTCTGCCAGTTTTTCCAGCTGCGGTCCAGTAGGGAACTGTAATCCTAAAGCTACGCCAACCCGGTCGATAAACTGGCCTGCATGTAAATCCATACTGCCGCCTACCTGCTGCAGCAAATACCGTCCGTCAGCAGTTTGCTGCGCCAACAGCATATCGGTAGTACCGCCGGAAGCATGTAGCATCAGAAAATTTGCTGTTTCCGGTCCGCCGGCAGACCAGATTCCCGCCTCCATATGATTTTCCTGATGACTGATAATATACAGCGGCACCCTGCTCACAGCGGCGACTGCCCTGGCTGCAGAAACGCCTGCCAGAAATGCCGGCATATAGGAATCCTCCACAGGACGCGGGCAACCCGAAACCCCAATAGCGCTGACGGCAGCATCGCAGTCATGCAACGCCTTTTCTATCAGCAGCGGCAGATTTCTGGTATGCTGAAACACCATTTCTGACTGCTGCAATCCGCAGCGTCCAGGCTTCACAGACAATATCTGCCTTGCCTCACTCAACAGCTGACCATCATCACTCATAACGGCAACCGACGTGGTATAGCAGCTGGTATCTATACCAAGATAAGCCTTCTGTTTCATATTTATCTTACCATTTTACCAAGTATACCGTTAATAAAGCGCGGAGATTCTTCTGTGCCATAGCGTTTAGCGATCTCTACCGCTTCATTGATGGCAATACCAGGCATGATCCGCTCTTCGGCAAACATCATTTCATAAACGGCAACTCTAAGAATATTCCGGTCGGTAGCAGACATTCTGTCCACCGTCCAGTCGATAGCATATTCGCCGATTTTAGCATCAATAGCCGCTAAATTATGCAATACTCCTTTAAGAGTTTTGTCCGCATAATCTTTCGCCTTGGCTGCATCTTTCTCCTCATGCTCGGCAAGGGCAGCTTCCAGCGCATTCTCAGCGTCACATCCCGAAAAATCTATCTGAAATAAACTCTGTAAAACAATTTCTCTGGCAATTCTACGAATCATGAATCTTCCTCTTTCTCTATTTAAAATATTATCTATGATATCCAGGGGGCAGTAATCTGTCTAACCATTCCAGCAGATCTTCTTTTTTGTCAAGTTTATTGCCCAAAAAGAAACCTGCAGCAATACAGATAATCAGAAATAAGGCCTGTAAAAAGCCCAGCCATAAAAACATGACGCCGACAAATAAACCGAATAAGGAGCATAACAGACGTCCTCGATAATTTTTCCAAATATCTGCCAATATTTCATTGAACATAAGGCATCACTCCTATTCTTTCTTAGACTTAATCTGTTTAAAGAAAATCTCTATATCCTTGACTTCTATACCCGTAACCTTTTTGATGCTGTCCTTGACATTGACCTTTATTTCATCAGTAGTTTCAGGAATATTGATGCCAGGTTCGATAGAAGCATTGATTCTCACATAAATGCCTTCATCTTCCAGTTTGGCAATGACTTTGACGTTATAAATACCATAGATTTCCTGAGCCAGCGCGGCAATATAATTTTCAATAGCGCCTTTGCCTACATGTACTTTGCCATTGGGGCCCTCACTTATTTTCAGTGAATTGTCGCCTGTTACGCCGATACCGGCAAACAAGAGCCTAATACTTACAGACAGCATAATCACCCCGCCGACAGCATACCACCAGCTGCCCGGGATACTTTCGATAAAGGCAATGATAACTCTTTGCGGAAAGACATTGAGGCTGCATAAAATCAAAAATACTGATACTACTGTCATTAAGAACGTATATAAAGTTAAAATTATTCTGTCAGGAATCCCCATGATCTCTAATCCTCCTCAAAGAATTTCTTATGTCTGTCTTCGGCAGTATCTTCCGCCAAAGAAGCCTTGATATCTTCGGCAACCTTATCAAAATCAGTTTTTTCTCTCTTTGCTACACCCTGCACATGTACGTCTACAAACTGTACTTCATAGCCAGTCATCTTCTCAATGGCATCTTTAACCTTTTCCTGTATTTCTAAAGCCACCTCGGGAATACTGCTGCCATATTCGATATTGACAAAGACACTGGCATTGACCAGCTTACCGTCAAAACTGAGCCGTACACCTTTAGATGCATTCTCCTTACCCAGAAAATGGTTAATTCCGTCGGTGAGGCCGCCGCTCATACTAAGTACGCCCGGCACTTCCTGCGCAGCCAGGCTGGCGACAATCGAAATAACCTCGTCAGCGACCCTGATATCGCCTACTTCTTCTGGAACATCCTGCCGTTCTTGCTCATCGGCAGTATTTTTATTCATCTGCACTTTTTCCTCGTCCATAGCAGACACCTCCTGTGCATTTAATGAAATTAAACTTTTCCAATGATTTTTATCTTATAATTATAGCACATTCTAATTTTTTCTTCCATGTAAAAATGTATAAAAAAACAGCAGCGATAAATCGCTGCTGTCAGTTACATTAAGCACGTTCGATGTAGTCGCCGGTTCTGGTATCAATACGCAGTACGTCGCCTTCGTTGATGAACAGAGGAACTTTGACCACATAACCGGTATCCATTTTAGCAGGTTTGCTGCCGCCGGTAGCGGTATCGCCGCGGATACCGGGGTCGGTTTCAACTACGGTAAGCTCAACAGTATTCGGCAGATCTACGCCAAGTACGCGGCCTTCATAAATCATGATTTTAACATCCATGTTTTCTTTCAGGAAGTTAAGAGCAGTACCGAGCTGTTCTTTGCTCAGTTCTGTTTGTTCGTATGTCTCATTATCCATGAATACATACATTCCGTCGCTTTCATACAGGTACTGCATTTCGCGGCGGTCGATGCGCGCTTTCGGCATACGTTCACCTGCATTGAAGGTACGTTCAACTACCGCACCGGTGCACAGATTACGCATTTTTGCACGAACAAAAGCTGCTCCTTTGCCAGGTTTTACATGCTGGAATTCAACAACCTGCCAAGCATCACCATCAATGGTAACGGTTACGTTTGTTTTGAATTCATTAGTAGAAATCATTATTAACCCTCCTGTTACTTTGTCTTAAACAATTTCAATGAGCTGTTTTTTGACACCGTTCAAGGCTTTTGCCCCTTCCTCAGTCAGAACAACAGTATCTTCTATACGAACCCCGCCTTTGCCGGGAATGTATATACCAGGTTCGATGGTAAAAACCATACCTGTACTAAGCAGGGTATTACCCCGCTTATTGATATTGGGCATCTCATGGATTTCAAGCCCCACACCGTGCCCTAATCCATGCACAAAATACTCTCCATAGCCGCAGGAAACAATGCAGTCGCGCACAACAGCATCCAGCTCTCTGCCTGTCATGCCCACACGCGCAGCTTTCAAGCCTTTTCTCTGCGCTTCTTCGACTATGGTATAGATTTCCTTATGCCAGGAATTCGCCATACCAAGGACGACCGTCCTGGTCATATCGGAATGATAACCGCAATATACGGCGCCGAAATCAAAGGTAATGAAATCGCCGATTTCCACCGGTTTGTCAGAGGCCATGCCATGTGGTAAGGCACTGCGGCTGCCGGAAGCTATAATCGTATCAAAAGAAGTCTTTTCGCTCCCCAAGGCGCGCATATAATACTCCAGCCTGCCGGCAAGCGAACGTTCTGTCCGCCCGGGCTTGATATCATCCAGCAGCTTGATGAAAGCTTCATCGGCAATACTTGCCGCTTTCAGCATCAAATCAAGTTCTTTCTTGTCTTTAATCATGCGGATGTTACTGAAATCAACACTGCGCAGATATTTGCCTTCCAGAAGCGCTTCCAGCTCCGTATAATCATTGTAAGTAAAACAGCTGCCGTCAAAGCCTACAACTTCGGCATTTTTAGCCAGCTCTGCCGCCGCAGCCCAGATGCTGCCAGTATATTCCAGAACCTGGAATAACTTCATCTCGCTTTTAGCCTGCTCCGTGTACCGTCCATCCGTGATGAGGACGCCTTTAATACGGTCGATATAAAGCAGACTGGAATCACCGCTGAAACCTGTCAGATAACGGATGGTAGTAGTATCCTTGATAATGACGCAGTCCAACTGCTCTTTTACCATGACTTCCCAAACTTTATTGATACGCGTCATACCCATTACCCCGATTCAAACTGTTATAAAAGCTATAAATTACTTCCCTATTTTACCACTCATCTGTAAAACTTTCAAGAATTTCTACCCTGAACGGCATATTTTCCAGAATTTCCAACACATCATCACTGGTATCCGGCGTAACGTAGAATTTTATAATCCCCGCCTTGCCGTCCACAGTACCTACCTGCCCCAAATGCTCGTAGCCTTCCATAATCCAGTTTACATCAGCAATCCGGGCAGGTTCAACTTTGGCATAAATCATACTTTGTCCTTCGCTCATTGTATCTTTCTCCGCAGCAAAGAATTAGGCAGCAGCGGCTGCTCAGTATGTATAGAAAATTTCTGCTGCGCATGAGGAGCGCAGTCGATAGCAAGCCCCTCCTGATCGCGCATATCCTGCAGCGTTACTGCAAACAACTTGCCATCCGGCATCAGCACTTCCAACTGTTCGCCTTCCTTGACGTTATTGCGCTGTTCTATATAAGCCCTGCCGCTCTCAGCATCATAATCTAATACCAGGCCGACAAAATCATGTGTCTGTTCATAACTGGAAGTAGAATATACCTGTCCCTCGCTGCCAGGTTTCTGCAGCGCAAAACCAGCTGTGTAAGGACGATGAGATACCTTATTCAATTCTTCGCGCCATATTTCTTCAACTTGGTAATTATCCATGTCTGCAAAGCATTTATCAATAGCCTTCCTGTAGACGCTGACAACCGTTGCTACATAATGCATACTTTTCATGCGGCCTTCAATCTTGAGACTGCTGATACCGGCACGCATTAACTCCGGCAGATAGTCAATAAGGCATAAATCCCGAGAATTCATAATATAAGTCCCGCGCTCATCCTCTTGGATATCAAACTGCTCTCCCGGCCTGTTCTTTTCCTGCAGCGTATATTCCCAGCGGCAAGCCTGTGCACAAGCGCCTCGGTTACCATCCCTGCCGGTCAGATAACTGCTGAGCAGGCAGCGTCCAGAATAGGAAATACACATAGCGCCATGTACAAAGGCTTCCAGTTCCACGTCTGCTGCGGCACCAATCGCAGCAATCTCCTGCAGCGAAAGCTCCCGCGCCAAAACCACCCTGGCGGCCCCAAGAGCCTGCCATGCTTTTACAGCAGCATAATTAGTAGTATTAGCTTGGGTGCTGACATGAAGTTCCATATCAGGTACTGTCTCTCTGGCAGTCTGCCACACGCCTAAATCTGAAATCAAAAGCGCATCTACGCCCGCTTGCTCCAAGGCTTTTAGATATGCCGGCAACTTATCAATATCTTCATTATGCGCAAATATATTGACAGTCACATAGACCTTTTTATTCAAGCTATGGGCAAAAGCGGTGATTTCCGCAATTTCTTCCAAGGAAAAATTATTGGCAAAAGCGCGCAGTCCGAACATCTTGCCGCCAAGATAGATAGCATCAGCGCCATAAAGCAACGCCATCCTGCCCTTTTCCATATTGCCTGCCGGAGCCAGCAGTTCTGGTTTTTGCATAAGTTTTCTCATTTAATTTTCTCCATGTATTTTTTCTATCGCTTGCAAATGTTCATCATAAGTTTTAGAAAAATGATGATGTCCGTCTTTTTCTGCTACAAAATATAAATAATCAGTCTTTTCCGGCGACAAAACGGCCTTGATAGCGCTCATTCCAGGGCTGGCAATAGGTCCGGGAGGCAGGCCCATATTCTGATAAGTATTATAAGGATTGTTTATTTCCGTATCTTTAAAGGTTATTATTTCTTTCTGAGCTCCCAGTATATACTGAATTGTGGTATCTGACTGAATAGGCATACCTATATCCAACCGCTTGAGGAACACACCGGCAATACGCGGCTGCTCCTCGGGGAATACGGCTTCCAACTCTACCATGGCAGCTAAATTTACCACATCACGTAATTTCAGGCCAGCTTCTTCTGTAGCTTGGATAACACCGCCCCGGCGCATTTCCTCATCAAACTGTTTGACCATGAGCTGCAGTATTTCTGTTTCTGTTGCTTTTACCGGTATTTCATATGTAGCAGGAAACAGAAATCCTTCCGCCTTGAAGATGACATAGGGATTATCTGTCTGCATATATCCATACGGAGTATAATCTCTGGCTGCAGCAATAAATTTCTCTGCCTTGCCAAGTCCTTCTGCTTCCAGCTTTCTGGCAGTCTTGACTACATTATATCCTTCAGGAACAGTAAAAATATTCTGCAATATCTTACCGCTGGCTAATACAGAAACTATTTCGCCGTTGCTGGCACCGCATTCTATTTTGTAGGTTCCGGCCTGCAGTTTACTGCCCAACCCTTTCAACCGCGCTTCTATAAGAAAGATATCTGGATGCTGCACCAGTTTTTCTTCATGCAGCAGCATAGCAATTTCTCCTGCAGTCATTCCTTGGCTTACCGTTACCAGTTTGTGTCCATCTCCCGCAAAGTTCTTATTATTGCCCATGATACTCAGCGTATTGATAAATATAAGCAATGCTAAAACTACTATAGCAACAGCCGTACTCCGGGGATTGGCTTTCATTTTTTCTATCTGCGTCATCAAGAATGTTTTCATATATCTACCCAGCAAAAAAATACCGGACCTCAGTCCGGCATTTTTTATTATTCTTCATCCCAGGATTCAGCTATTTTTTCGTATTCGGCTTTTACTGCTTCAAATTCTTCATCAGTAGGTCCAAGATATACAGGTTCGCCGTTTTCATCAAAATCAATGCGGGCAATAATAACATTTTCCTCTTCTTCATCATGTTCGTGACAATGGCAGTCTTCATCTTCACAGCCGCATTCGTCTTCATTGATACCCACGAGGATAGCAAAATTCTTATTACCTACGGGAATAACCATTTCTTCTACATAATAGGATTCGTTTCCCTCTTCGTCAGTAATAATTACTACGTTATCCAGCATTTCTTCATCAGTCATTGCTTCGATATCTTTATTTTGAATGTCTTTTTCCATTATGGCACCCCTTAAATAAATTTGTATGTCTTATTTTATAATACGCTCACAGTATCTGTCAATTTATTTACGGCTTAAGAAGCTTCTATCCGCAGCTTACTCAGCCCCGCAGCTGCCTGCTGTCAAGATAGTTCTGCAAAATTACCACGGCCGCCATCATATCGATTACCTGACGTCGTTTTTTACGGCGCATATCGGCGTCTACCAATACCTTTTCTGCCGCTACCGTAGAAAGTCTTTCATCCCATAATACCACTTTTACATCAGGAAAATGCTGCCGCAATTCTTCAGCAAAGCCTTCACACATTTGCGCGCGCTCACCCACGGAGCCGTTCATGTTCTTCGGATAGCCTACCACCAAAGTGTCTACCTCATACTCTTTAACAAGCTGAGCAAGACGTTCAAAATCCTTCTGCGGACTTGTCCTCCTGATAGTTTCTACTCCGCCGGCAATCATCAGCAGCAGGTCGCTTGCAGCCACACCGATTGTCTTCGTACCAACGTCTAACGACATTGCTCGCATATATCTGCTCCTTACTTTTTAATATTTTTCAGATAACTGATTACCAGTTCTTCAATCAGTTCATAACGTTCGTGACGGCGCAGTTTAGTCCTGGCATCGTCATAACTGGTAATATAAGTAGGGTCGCCGCTGAGAAGATAGCCTGCTAACTGATCAACAGGATTATATCCTTTCGCTTCCAGAGCAGCGTATACCTCCCTGATTGTTTCGGCAACTTCTTTTTTCTCCGGCTGACGTCTGAACATCATGGTCTCCTGCGATATCTCTGTCATCTTAATAACCCCCTTTAAAGTTAAAATATCTTAATATAAGTTTTAAGTTTATTGTAACACAAAAAGCTATAGAATGTAGCGTACTACACAAATTATTAACAATATTTATACAATAAAAGGCACTCAGACGAGTGCCTTTTAACATGTTTATTTTATTTGTTCTTCAATAATGCCCCAGGCTGCATCCAGCGCTTCTGCCAGTTTAGAAGCGTCCTTACCGCCTGCCTGCGCCATATCGGGACGACCGCCGCCGCCGCCGCCGCAGATTTTTGCAACTGCTTTCACAATATTGCCTGCATGGGCGCCTTTAGCAACCGCATCTTTAGTAGCCATGGTCAGGATGCTGATCTTGCCGCCATCCATCGGAGCAGCCAGCATGACAACGCCGCCAATTTTATCACGCATCTGGTCGCCAAGATTTCTCAGCGCGTCAATACTGTCCACATGTACTTGCTGTACCAGCGCAGGTACGCCTTTTATTTCACGAACTTTATCGGAAACATCGCTAACCTGGGCTTTGGCAATTTCGCCTGCCAGTTCGTCAGCTTTTTTCTGCGCCGCTTTCAATTCTGCCTGCAACGCTTCCAGACGAGCCGGAACATCATGCACACGGCACTTCAGCTCAGCCGCCAGCCCTTTAAGCATCGCTTCGGTCTCATTGACATAAGCAACTGCTCCATGCCCGGTTACAGCCTCGATACGACGCACACCGGCGCCGCTGCTTGCTTCGGAAATAATCTTGAACATACCAATCTGGGCAGTATTGGCAACATGGCTGCCGCCGCAGAATTCCATAGAGAAAGAAGGAACAGTTACTACATGGACGATATTGCCGTATTTTTCACCAAACAAGGCGGTAGCGCCACGTTTTTTTGCTTCCTCTATCGGCAGTTCTTCAATCTGTACATTTTTGCCTGCCAGGATTTGTTCATTAACAATCGCTTCTACCTGCTGCAATTCTTCTTCAGTTACCTGAGAGAAATGAGAGAAGTCAAAACGCAGACGGTCAGGACCAACATAGCTGCCTGCCTGATTGACGTGTGTGCCCAATACCTGTTTCAAAGCTGCATGCAGCAGATGTGTTGCAGTATGGTTACGGGCAATATCATTTTTACGGTTGGTATTAACTTCAAAAGCAACGGCATCGCCTACTGCCACAGTTCCTTCCGTAACAGTACCAACCATGATGGTAGCTCCGTCCGGCAGTTTTTTGGTAACAGTAATATCGATTACGCCGGTAGGCGCAATAATGTGGCCAATATCACCAAGCTGCCCGCCGCCTTCAGCATGGAAAGCTGTTACATCGCAGATAACGGCAACTTCTTGTCCGTCGGCAGCATTTTCTACAGGCTGGGCATCATGAGCCGGATACAGTTTAACAATCTTGCCGCCTTGGGCAGCTTCATCTACTTTCAACCCGGCAATGTCGATGCCGCGGGTATTATAGATAACGGGGCGTCCGGTTTTGTCATCACGGGCGTCACGCGCCATTTTACGCTGTACTTCAAGAGCAGCATCAAAACCTTCCTTATCCATGGTAAGGCCCTGTTCTTCCAAAATTTCTGCTGTTAATTCCCACGGGAAGCCAAATGTATCATTCAGTTTAAAAGCAGTAGCGCCGTCCAATACGGTTTCACCAGCAGCTTTTAATTTGGCGATTTCTTCGTTAAGCAGCTCACTTCCCTGTTTCAGAGTCCGCAGGAAACTGGTTTCTTCCATCTCAATAACTTTCTGGATGTATTCACGTTTTTCAGCCAGATTAGTATAGATATGACCGAACATACCGATTACTACATCTACAGCGCCAGCAAGGAACATGCTGTTAATGCCGATTAAACGTCCATGACGAACAGCACGGCGCAGGATACGGCGCAATACATAACCGCGGCCTTCATTAGAAGGAAGGATACCGTCGCCAATCATAAAGGTCATGCTGCGGGCATGGTCAGCAATAACTTTCAAAGATACATCGGTCTTTTTATCTTTGCCGTATTCTACTCCGGCAACCTTGGCAGCATATTCGATAATCGGGAAAATAAGGTCAGTTTCAAAGTTAGAAGGCTTGCCCTGGATTACAGAAGCCAAACGTTCCAAGCCGGCGCCGGTATCGATATTCTTATTTTTCAGCGGAGAATAGGTTCCGTCTTCGTTTTGGTTATATTGGGTAAATACCAGATTCCAGATTTCCAGGAAACGGTCGCAATCACAGCCTACAGCGCAGGTAGGTTTACCGCAGCCGCGCTCTTCACCTAAATCAACATGGATTTCAGAACACGGACCGCAGGGGCCGCTGCCGATTTCCCAGAAGTTTTCTTCCAGACGCACAATGCGTTCTGCCGGTACGCCGACCACATTATGCCAAATATCAAAAGCTTCGTCATCTTCCGTGTGAATAGTAATCCATAATTTTTCTGCCGGAATGCCGAGTTCTTTGGTAATAAATTCCCAGCTCCAGGGAATTACTTCTTTCTTGAAATAGTCGCCAAAAGAAAAGTTACCGAGCATTTCAAAATAAGTATGATGGCGCGCAGTGCGGCCTACATTTTCAATATCGCCGGTACGCACACATTTCTGACAAGTAGTAATACGCGGAGACGGCGGTTTCATCTTGCCGGTAAAAAACGGTTTAAACGGCGCCATACCTGCACCGATAATCAACAAAGTAGGATCGTCCTGCGGAATCAGTGAAGCACTGGGCAGCATTAAATGCCCACGATCCTGGAAAAATTTAAGAAACTTTTCCCGAATCTCATTGCCGGTCATATATTTCATAAATTTCATTCTCTCCTTCAAACAAATTTATTTGGGAAGCCGTCCCGGTCAGACAGCTTGCCTAAATATTCTGATTACATATAAAAAAATTATATAATTTTTACTTCTGAAAGTCAAATCGTACAACGTTTTCTTATCGCAAAACAAGGAGGTTCAATCTTTCTGATTTCTGCTCCTGTCAACATCATGACCGTTGCCTGACGGCTGATAATAACAAGCGCCAGTCAGCTCGTCCGGCAGATACTGCTGTTTTACCCAGCCGCCCGGGTAGTTATGCGGATATTTGTAATCCAAGCCATGCCCTAATGCCTTGGCTCCCGGATAATGAGCGTCCCGCAGATGCTTAGGTACGCTGCCGCAATTTTTGTTTTTTACATCACTCAAGGCCTTTGCAATGCCCATATAAGCCGTATTGCTCTTAGGAGCTTTGGCAATGTAACAAACCGCCTCCGCCAAAGGTATCTGTGCTTCGGGAAAACCAACAAAATCAGCTGCCTGTGCCGCCGCATTCGCCACTACGAGCGCATTGGGATCAGCCAGTCCCACATCTTCTGCAGCACAGATAACAATACGGCGCGCGATAAAGCGTAAGTCTTCACCGCCGGCAATCATTCTGGCCAGATAGTGCAAAGCGGCATCCACATCACTGCCCCGCATACTCTTAATAAAGGCTGAAATTATATCATAATGCTGATCGCCTTTTTTATCATAACGCTGTATGGCTGTACCGATAACGCTGCGCAGCACTTCTACCGTCAAATGTCTTGCTCCGCTTTCCGGTAGCATGAATTCCGCCTGTTCCAGCAGATTCAGCGCGCTTCTGGCATCTCCGGCTGCAAAATCAGCTAAGATATCCAGCACCTCATCGTCAACGCTGAAACTACCTCCGTATCCTCTCTCTCTGTCGCCGACAGCCCGCTGCAGTATCTTTTTAATATGCGCAGGCTGCAGTTTCTCCAGCCTTATAACTTTCATACGTGACAGCAACGGCGAATTGATTTCAAAAAAAGGATTTTCCGTTGTAGCTCCTATCAGGATGATAGTACCGTTTTCCACATACGGCAGCAAAACATCCTGCTGCGCTTTATTAAAACGGTGAATTTCGTCGATGAAGACAATAGTCCTGCCCAACCCGCTGCGCTGCAGCTCCTGCGCTTTGGCAATCAGTTTTCTTAATTCCGGCACACCGGAAGAAACAGCGTTTACCGCGACAAACTGCTCTCCCGTCATGTTAGCTATCACTCGCGCCAAAGTAGTCTTGCCGGTACCTGGCGGACCGTAAAACAATACCGACTGCAGCATATCTCTTTCGATCATCCTGCGCAGAGGACTGCCGCTGCCTACAGCATTTTCCTGCCCGACAAAATCACTCAGCTTCTGGGGACGCATCCTGTCCGCTAAAGGTTTATGGACATAACCGCCTCCGCTAAATAAGCTTTCCATACTTCCTCCATCTAATTTTTCTACCACACATTTTCTGTATAAAAAAACCGTCTTTACAGACGGTTGCATATCATCAAACCCTGCCGATCAATTTGCGGACAATATAAGACGCCATCAGCAGTCCCGCGCTGGCAGGCACAAAGATCATACTGCCCGGCACGGCCTCTTTAGAGGCATAAACAGGATTTTCCTGTGAGAAAACTGTCATGATACCTTTTTCTATTCTCGCCTGCCGCAGCTGTTTTCTTACTGTCTTGGCTAAAGGGCAGGTATGCGTCTTACTGATATCCGCAAGTAATAACTTATCCGGCTCCAGTTTATTTCCTGTCCCCATCGAAGATATAACTGGTATCTTCCTTTGGTAACACTCACACAGTAAGTCTATTTTAGAAGCTGTAGAATCGATAGCGTCAGCTACGAAGTCTACTTTAGCAGGAAAAAATCGTTCAAAGCTTCCTGGCCGGTAAAAATCACTGTACAGATTTATCTGGCACCGTGGATTGATATCGTTGATTCTCGCTGCAGTGACCTCCGTTTTATAGCGCCCCATAGTGGACTGCAGCGCTGGCAGCTGCCGGTTGATATTACTGGCTTCCACAACATCGGCATCAATCAAGGTCAGACAGCCAACACCGCTCCTGGCCAGCGCCTCGGCTACATATGAACCTACACCGCCAAGCCCGGCGACTGCCACATGCGCCTGTCCCAATATCTCGACAGCCTCCGCCCCGATTACATATCTTACTCTGGATAAATCCATTTACACTCCTAAAAAACTAATCCCCACAATGCCGTCCAGCTCCATGTTTTGAACCTGCATGTGCAGGTGGGTGCCTTCCTTCCTCTCTCAAACGTCCACTCAAAGGAGGCGTGTTTTCAAATAGGAAGAGTATCAGGCTCCCTAGGTAAGAGTGTTGGCTCAAAACCTGTGGAGCAAAGTAACGTACATCGCAGGGCGATAGTTTGTTTATACAACAGTTTTATTTGACATTCTTATAATAACAAAAACGGAAGCGTTTTTCAACGCTTCCGCCTTATTTTTTCAAAATTATTTGTTTTCTTTTTTGCTCAGCAGGCTGGTTCTGATATGCAGCTCACGCAGTTGTTTCTCGTCTACATCATTCGGAGCCTGAGTCATAAGGCAGGCTGCGCTCTGAGTTTTCGGGAAAGCAATAACGTCGCGGATAGAATCACGCTGAGCCATGATCATAATCAAACGATCCAGACCAAACGCCAGTCCTCCGTGCGGCGGAGCGCCATACTCAAACGCATTCATCATGAAGCCGAATTTTTCCGCAGCCTGTTCGTCAGTAAGACCGATTGCGGAGAATACCTGTTTTTGTACATCACGGCGATGGATACGGATAGAGCCGCCGCCGATTTCAGTACCGTTGAGTACCATATCATAAGCTTTAGCGTAAACCTTGCCCGGGTCAGTTTGCAGCAAAGGCAGGTCTTCGTCTCGAGGTGCGGTAAACGGATGATGCATGGCAACATAGCGTTTTTCTTCTTCATCATACTCGAACATGGGGAAATCAACTACCCAAGTAAAGGCCAGGGCATCATGGTCAATGAGGTCGCGGCGTTTTGCCATTTCAATACGCAGAGCGCCCAAAGCCTGGGCAACAACGGACGGTTTATCTGCTACAAACAGCAGCAGATCGCCAGGTTCAGCTGCAGCAGTTTGCAGGATATTTGCCAGATGTGCTTCACTGAAGAATTTAGCAATAGGAGATTTTACGCTGCCGTCTTCCTGAATCTGCATCCATGCAAGACCTTTAGCGCCATAAATACCAACGAAATCAACCAGCCCGTCCAGTTCACGGCGCGGGATAGCGGCATAACCTTTAACATTGATGGCTTTTACAATACCGCCGTTTTCAATAATGGTATTGAATACCTTGAAATCAGAATCTTTTACTGCATCAACCATGTTAATCAGTTCCATGCCAAAACGCAGGTCAGGCTTATCGCTGCCGTAACGATCCATAGCTTCATCCCAGGTCAGACGTTGGAACGGAATCTGAATCTTCTTGCCCAGCGCACCTTCAAAAATATAAGCAATAAGGCCTTCCATCAGCTCCAGGATTTCATCAACTTCCATAAAGGACATTTCCATATCCAGCTGGGTGAATTCAGGCTGACGGTCAGCACGCAGGTCTTCGTCACGGAAGCAACGGGCAATCTGGAAATATCTTTCCATACCGGCAACCATCAGCAGCTGTTTAAAAATCTGCGGAGACTGTGGTAAAGCATAGAATTTACCAGAATTTACACGGCTGGGAACAAGATAGTCGCGCGCGCCTTCCGGGGTACTCTTGGTCAGCATAGGAGTTTCAATTTCCAGAAAATCTCTGCTGTCAAGGTAATCACGCATCAGTTTGGTAACTTTATGACGCAGAATCAGATTGCGCTGCATTTCAGGACGGCGCAGGTCAAGATAACGATATTTCAGACGCAGGTTTTCATCAGTATCAATATTGTCTTGGATGTAGAACGGCGGAGTCTTTGCAGAATTCAATACTTCGATTTCATCTGCCATCACTTCAATCAT
>CANREP010000001.1 GCA_947629685.1 uncultured Phascolarctobacterium sp. | reverse complement strand
GCGTCATTTAGGCGCTGGCCTTTGTTATGCCCTTATAGGGCTATTGCGAACCACCCCTCTTAGGGGTGGGAGCGATTGTTATAATGTCTGAAAGAGATTTAACAGGATGAAAAGCGTCTGACCGCTCATGAGGTATTTAAACCAGATCTGCGGATAGGTGAAACCGAGTTTATCGATAACATAGGTACCGCTGATGTGGGCGTGCATGGCGTAGGATTCCATGGCAGAGATAATCAGGAGCAGGCAGCCGGGCTGCCAGGTAACGTCATCCAGCATCAGTTTGATGCAGAAAAGGAGGAAAAGGATGTCGGCCAGAAAATACAAGGCCAGGAACATGGAGCCTTTGTCGATGATGACTACCTGGCGTATTTTAGGGTTACGGCGTCTGGCCTGCAGCATAAGGGAAAAATTATGGATAAAATAGGCCAATTCCCTGGTGTTGATAAAAGAATACATTTTAATACAGATGAAAAAAAGTGCTAAAAAATTCATATCATTTACCTCTAATTATAAATACATCTTATTATACAATAAAACAGCGGCGGTCGCCAGTATACACATCAGCGTAAAAGTTCATATGCAAAACACAAAAAGTAAAAATAAAAATACAAAAAATAGAAAAACATTAAAAAAGTTGCAATTTTCCAGTTATAAAGAAAGAAAAAATAAAAAAAACAGAACAAATATTGACAAAAGTATTAAGTTATAGGTATAATGAAGCACATAAGTTATCATAATGGGAGAAGAAGAAAAAATCCATTTGATAATGAACGTCAATAAGAAAAAGAAAAGGGGAAAAAACGATGAAAAGTTGGAAAAAACTGGCCAGCGCTGCATTAGCGGCTATGGTCTTTGCCTCCGTTGTAAGCGGCTGCGGCGGCGATAAAAAAGAAGCTGCTTCCGGAGACACTATTAAAGTAGGCGCGTCCTTCGAGCTGACCGGCAATGTTGCCAATTACGGTAAAGCTATCCTGTCCGGCTTCAAAATGGCAGTGGACGAAGTTAATGCCAAAGGCGGAATCAACGGCAAGAAAATTACCGTGGTAGAAAGCGATAACAAATCCGAGCCTTCCGAAGCAGGTAACGCAGTTACCAAACTGGTTACTCAAGATAAAGTAGTTGCAGTTGTCGGTCCGGCAACCAGCGGCTGCGTAGCAGCTTCCGCGCCGATTACCGCAGGCAACAAGATCCCGCATATCGCACCGAGCGCTACTGCACCCGGCATCACCGTGGACAATGACGGCAAAGTAAAACCTTTCATGTTCCGCGCTTGCTTTATTGACCCGTTCCAGGGCCAGGTTATGGCAGAATTTGCCAACAAGACTTTGCAAGTTAAAAACGTAGCTATCCTGTTCGATTCTTCCAACGACTATTCCAAAGGCCTGGCAGACGTATTCCAAAAAACTCTGGAAAGCAAAGGCGGCACTATCGTTGCCAAAGAAGCATTCCTGTCCAAAGACCTCGACTTCAAAGCTGCTCTGACCAAGATCAAAGCAAGCAACCCGGACGCTATCTATGTTCCCGGTTACTATGAAGAAGTTTCCAAGATTATCAAACAAGCACGTGAAATCGGTCTGACCGTACCGATGATGGGCAGCGACGGCTGGGAAAGCCCGAAACTTGCTGAAATCGCCGGTAAAGAAGCTCTGCAGAACTGCTACTATGTAAGCGCATTCTCTGCACAGGATCAAGATCCTTCCGTACAGAACTTTATCAAAGCGTATAAAGAAAAATATCAGAAAGACCCTGATATCTTCGCAATGCAGGGTTACAATGCAGGCCTGATTCTGGCTGACGCTATGAAACGCGCAGGCACTACCGACGGTACCGCTCTGGCAAAAGCAATCGCTGAAACCAAAGACCTGCCGGTGGCAAGCGGCAAGATTACCTTCGACGCTAACCACAACCCGATCATGGGCGCCCTGATCCTGTCTCTGGAAAATGGCGTACCGACCTTTAAAGAAAAAATTACTCTGTAATTAGTATCTGGGTAGAGAATAGTTTCTGATTTATTTTATAAGTTTATACTTCATAAAAAAGGCATGTTCCAATCATGCCTTTTTTAATAAATTTTTTTGAGGGGGAATAAATCATGAAAAGAGGGACCAAGTTATTATCACTACTTACTGCAGGTATGTTGTTTGCAGCGTTGAGCACCGGCTGCGGCGGCTCTGATTCAGGCGCTTCCGACAAGACGGTAAAAGTCGGCGGTCTGCTGGAAATGACCGGCGGCAGCGCAAGTTTCGGCATTTCTTCCAAAAACGGTATCGACCTGGCATTTAAAGATATCAATGCCAAAGGCGGCGTATTGGGCGGCAAACAGCTGGCGCTGGTAGTTGCCGATACAAAATCGGAAGCTTCCGAAGCTACCAACGGTATGCAGAAGCTTATTTCTCAGGATAAGGTTGTCGCTGTTATCGGGCCGAATCAGTCTTCGGCGGTTATTGCCGCTTCGGCTATCAATAACGGCGCTAAAGTGCCGGGAATAACTCCCATGGGTACTAATCCCGATATCACGGTAAATCCTGCCGACGGCAAGACACGGGCTTATAATTTCAGAGCCTGCTTTATCGACCCGTTCCAGGGTACGGTAATGGCGTCCTTTGCTTATGACGACCTTGCTGTAAGGAAGGCTGCCGTCCTGATTGATAATACCAGTGATTATTCTAAAGGTCTTGCTAAATTCTTTACAGAAAACTTTACCAAGAAAGGCGGCAGCGTAGTAGTTGAAGAAGCCTTCTTGCAGAAAGACACAGATTTCAAATCCACTCTGACCAAGATCAAAGTGGCAAATCCTGATTTTATCTATATTCCCGGTTACTACCAGGAAGTTGGCCTGATTATCAAACAGGCGCGCGAGCTGGGCATCGATGTTCCCATTGCCGGCGGCGACGGCTGGGATAGCGCTAAACTGCCGGAAATTGCCGGTAAGGCTGCGCTGAACGACACTTATTTCTCCAGCCTGTATTCTTCTGATGACGCGTCGGATATCAACAAGAAATTTGTTGAGGAATATCAGAAAGCATATAACAGCAAACCTGACGTTTTTGCAGCGCTGGCTTATGATTCCGCTCTGCTGGTAGCAAAGGCTATTGAAGATGCAAAATCTGCTGAGCCCGCTAAGATTGCCGAAGCTATGAGTAAGATTTCCGGCTTTAAAGGCGTATCTGGCGACGTTGTTTTTGACGAGCAGCATAATCCCATCAAGAGCGCCGTTATTATTGAATACGTTGACGGTGTACAGACTTTTAAGACAAAAGTAAACCCTTAAGTAATATTCGGTAAGATTAAAAGGCTGTTGTGTAACGCTCAACAGCCTTTTATATTCAAGCAAATTTTGGAGGATTTCTATGGATACCTTACTTCATCAGTTTTTTCAGCAGCTGATAAACGGTATATCATTAGGTAGTATTTATGCGTTGATTGCGCTGGGATATACTATGATTTACGGTATTATCAAGCTGATCAATTTTGCTCACGGCGATATCTATATGCTGGGAGCGTATTTTGGTTTTTTTGCCACCACCCAGCTGGGGCTTTCCTTTATTCCCGCTATCATCCTTTCCATGGCCTGCGCGGCGCTGGTGGGCATCATTATCGAGCGTATCGCTTATAAACCCATGCGTAATGCGCCGCGTATCGCTATCCTTATTACTGCCATCGGCGTTTCTTTCTTCCTGGAATATGGTATGATCCTGCTGGTATCGCCGCAGCCCCGTACCTTCCCGGCAGTATTTACTCCTACCGTGTATAATTTCGGACCGCTTGTTGCCAACAGCCAGCAGATTGTCATCCTGGTCAGCGCCATCATCCTCATGGCCGTGCTGACCTACATCGTCAATAAGACCAAGGCTGGTAAAGCAATGCGTGCCGTATCTTTTGACGCTGATGCGGCAAGACTTATGGGCATCAACATCGACAGGGTCATCTCCATGACTTTCGCGCTGGGCAGCGCCCTGGCTGCTGCCGGCGGCGTGCTGGTAGGCGTGTATTATAATTCTATCGACCCGCTGATGGGCATGATGCCAGGCTTAAAAGCCTTTGTTGCCGCCGTACTGGGCGGTATTGGCATCATCCCCGGCGCTATGATCGGCGGTATCATCCTGGGCGTAGTAGAAGCAATGGTCAGCGGCTTTATTTCCTCGACCTTCCGCGATGCTGCGGCTTTCGGCATCCTGATCCTGATTCTGCTGTATAAACCGGCCGGTTTATTAGGCAAAAATGTACGTGAGAAAGTGTAGGTGAGCGGTATGAATCCGATAAGAAAATTCGATTTGACCGCCATCGCCGGCTGCGCTTTGCTGTTTGCAGTTCTGCAGGGCCTGATGTTCGGCGGTTTAATTGGTCCCTTCTGGGAACTGAATATTATTTTGATCTGCATCAATATCATTCTGTCCGTCAGCCTGAATCTGATTAACGGTTATACAGGACAGTTTTCCATCGGCCACGCCGGTTTTATGGCTGTAGGCGCCTATACCAGCGCCATTATTACGGTCAAGCTGGGACTGCCCTATGAACTGGCTTTAATTGTAGGTACTGTGGCTGCGGGCATCCTGGGCTTTTTGATCGGTCTGCCGACACTGCGCTTAAACGGCGACTACCTGGCTATCGCTACTTTGGGCTTGGGTGAAATCATCCGTATCTGCATCCTCAATATCGACTATGTAGGCGGCGCTTCCGGCCTGATGGGTATTCCCCGCCTGACCACTTTCGCCTATGTCTTCTGGATCATGATCTTTGTCATCTTCTTCATCAAGAACTTTAAAAATTCTGCTCCTGGCCGCTGCTGCCTGGCTATCCGTGAAAATGAGATTGCGGCAGATACCATGGGCATCAATACTACTAAATACAAGGTAATGGCTTTTACTCTGGGTGCGTCTTTTGCCGGTACTGCCGGCGCGCTGTTCAGCCATTATTTCTTCCTGGCTCATCCGGCGTCCTTTACCTTTATGCGTTCTTTCGATATCCTGACCATGGTCGTTTTGGGCGGTCTGGGCTCCATGACCGGAGCTATTACCGGCGCGGTGCTCTTGACTTTCATTTCCGCCTATCTGTCGGATTATCCTGAATGGCGTATGATTATTTATTCCATTACCCTTATCGTCTTGATGCTGCGCCGTCCGCAGGGACTCTTCGGCAGCGTGGAATTAAGCCGTGAAATGTTCAGATTAGGAGGTAAGAAAGATGGCAGAGCTGCTGAAGGTAAATAATATTTCCATGGTTTTCGGCGGTCTGCGTGCCGTTTCCAATCTGACCATGCACATCGACGAGGGCGAACTTATCGGCCTTATCGGCCCTAACGGCGCCGGTAAGACAACCGTCTTCAATATGATTACCGGCGTTTATACGCCTACTGAGGGCGATATTTATTTTAACGGCAAGAAGAGCAGCGGAAAGAAATCCTATCAGGTGACCCAGATGGGGATGGCGCGTACTTTCCAAAATATCCGCCTGTTTTCCGAACTCAGCGTTATCGACAACGTAAAGATTGCCTATAATATGCACGTTTCCTATAATCTTACTGACGCTGTGCTGCGTACCGGCAAATATCTGCGCGAAGAAGACGCAATCACGCAGAAAGCGTTGGCGCTGTTGAAAATCTTCCATCTGGAGCATAAGGCTTACGAAACAGCTAAGAATCTGCCTTACGGCGAGCAGCGCCGTCTGGAGATTGCCCGCGCGCTGGCAACGGAGCCGAAGCTTCTGTTGCTGGACGAGCCTGCAGCAGGCATGAACCCGCAGGAAACTAAAGAGCTGATGGAGATGATCCGCTGGATCCGCAACGAATTCAAGCTTTCCATCCTGCTTATCGAGCACGATATGGGACTGGTTATGGGCGTCTGCGAGCGTATCTATGTATTAGAATACGGCTGCCAGATTGCCGAAGGCACTCCCGACGAAATTAAGAACAACAGCCGCGTAATCGAGGCATATTTAGGCGAGGAGGTAATCAACTGATGTTACGAGTTGAAGATATCAATGTCTATTACGGCGCTATCCACGCTATCAAAGGCATCAGTCTGAATGTGCCTGACGGTGAGATAGTGGCGCTGATAGGCTCTAACGGCGCAGGTAAGTCTACTACGCTGCGTACTATTTCCGGTCTGATGAAGCCCAAAACGGGGCGCATAATCTATGAAGACAGAGATATTTCCGGGATGCCGGCGCACAAGATTGTCAGCATGGGCTTATGCCAGGTCCCGGAAGGACGTCATGTCTTTGCTAATATGACGGTCATGGAAAACCTGGAACTGGGCGCTTATCTGCGTAAGGACAAGGACGGGATTGCCAAGGACCTGGAAGATGTATTTGAAAAATTCCCGCGCCTTCTGGAACGTAAGGACCAGCTGTCCGGAACTTTGTCCGGCGGCGAACAGCAGATGCTGGCTATGGGGCGCGCGCTGATGAGCCGTCCGAAGCTGCTGCTTTTGGACGAACCTTCCATGGGTCTGGCACCGTTGCTTGTTAAGGAAATTTTTAATATAATAAAAGAGATCAATGCCGGCGGTACCACCGTGCTTTTGGTAGAACAGAATGCAAATATGGCTTTGTCCATTGCCGACAAGGCTTACGTCCTGGAAACAGGGCGCATTACCTTGAGCGGCACGGCACAGGAGCTGGCAAGCAGCGAAGCTGTGCGCAAGGCATATCTCGGCGGATGATAAGGAGAGTGAGATAATGTTAGTAAAAGAATTTATGACTCCTGTTGTCATTACAATAAGCGAAGACCAGTCCATGCTGGAAGCGCGTGAACTGATGCGCAGCAAAGGTTTTGTCAGCATCCCGGTTGTGGACGATATCAAACGCGTGCGCGGTATCATCACTATCGACGATATCGGCCGTGCGTCACCCAGCGATGCCAGCACCCTGTCCCGTTACGAGGCTAATTATCTGCTGGGCCGCCTGAAAGTAAGCGACGTTATGAGCAGGACGGTTATTACCGTCAACGCCGACGATACTATCGAATACGTTGCTTATAAGCTGTACAAGCATAAAGTAAATGCTTTGCCCGTAGTTGATGAAAATAATAAGCTGTGCGGTATCATTTCTCAAAACGACCTGTTCCGCGCTTTCGTGGAAATCATGAGCATGGACCGCAGCTGTACCCGTATTACCTTTGACGCCAGCGACAAGGTAGGCGTCATTGCCGAAGTAAGCAACCTGTTTAAAGAAAATAATATCAATATCATTTCTATCGTCAGCAAGCAGAATCAGGACGGCAGCGCTGAGATAACTATCCGTGCCGATCTGGGAGAACATGGCATGGGTATTATCGAACAGATCCGTGAAGCAGGCTATACTGTAACAGATATTATGACCTTTGAAGGCATTGATGAATAATGCTCAAGGGGACTGTCTTCCATGTCGGCGACGTGGTAAGTATGAAAAAGGCTCATCCCTGCGGCAGTAAGGAATGGGAAATTACGCGTACAGGTATGGACTTTGGTATTAAATGCTGCGGCTGCGGACATTTCGTCATGATTTCCCGCAGTAAGTTTGAAAAAGCGGTTAAGGCGATCGTCACAAGCGCGCAGTAACGGTAAATACACCTCTGAAAAGTTTTTCAGAGGTGTATTTTTGCTTTACAGCGGTCAGAGGCTGTGTGGTATAATAAAACTATCTTGATAATGAGGTGATACTAATGAAAAAATCCTTGGCGATATTTATGTTAGCCTGCCTGTTGACAGTGCTTTGCAGCGCTGCGGTACTGGCTTATAATCCCGGGCAGCGTACCTTCAAGCTGCTGGGCGATACTTTGAACAGCGACAAGCATCCCGTGCATCTGGTTGTGCAGCAGCAGATAGACATGGCTGATGTGCTGACTGCGGAGGCATATAATAATCTGCCGGCAGCGCAGCGGGTACGCAATATCCGCACGGAATATAATGAGATGGGCAGTATCTATGCTGAACATGTTACCATTACTGACGGCGAGGGCAAAGTAATCAGCGACAGTAATACTTTCGTCAAAGGAGGCTACTGGTATACTGTTGATTATGCTAATAAAACCTACGACAGGCTGCCGGAGCTGCCGGGAATGAGCAAACCTTTTGCGGAAACGCTGGTCAGCTGGTTTGCCGTAAGACCCGAAGGCGGTTATGACCAGGTCAGCGGGTTTGATTACGATAAGGTAGTAAAAGGTAACAACGAACTGTATTTTTACTTTGAAAAAGATACGGAAAACTGGAAAGGTTACGAAGTAAGCTATCTGCCGCGTTTCGACGTAGTAGAATGCAGCGATACTGTAGATGCGCAAACGGCTTTTGCACTGCCGCCAGCAGATTTTAAACAGGTTCCTAACCAGGCCATGCGTAATTTTGCCAATAAACTGATGCAGCACTAAATAAAAAGACTGCCGTAAGGCAGTCTTTTTTTACAGCCAGCCGCGTAATGTGGCCAGTACTAACAGGCAGGTCAGCAGGAGGAATGCTCCCGTCGCTGTCAGCCATCCCCTGGCTGCAGGTTTTGGCTCAGCTGCGGGAAGTAAGCCGCTGCCGTCCAAAGCCTTGAATACATGACGGTACAGCAGGATAATCAGCGCCGAGTTCAGCGTACCTTTGAGCAGGTTAAAAGGCAGGATAGCGGGAAAAAGCAGTTTAACGACTTCCGCCCTTGGAAAATGCAGGAAGATGGGCAGAAAAATATAGTTCCAAACCAACATAGTAAGGGTAAGGTAGGCTGTGCCTGCAAGCAGACCCAGCAGTGCGCTGCGCTGGGAAGGGCGCCTGCGATAGAGCCAGGCGGCTACGCAGGCGAAACTGCAGCTGGCCAGGATATTCATTACGAGGCCGATCAGGCCCGTATCGCTGGTGGTAAACATTTCCAGTACGGAAACGACGGCGGAAATAATGACGGAGGCGGCCGGGCCGTAAAGAAAGCCGCCTAAGGTAATGATAACGTCTTTAGGCTCATATTTGAGGAAAAGGACTACGGGGATCTTGACCGTGACCATGAGCAGGTAAGCCATGGCGCACAGCAGAGCCAGGACGGTAAGCTTCTTATTGTGCAGATTATTCATGGGGATTACTCCTGTTTTTATAAGTAGTTATTATTGTAGTGCTGCCGGGAACGATTGTCAAATACGGCGGCAGATACAACGGCATTGATGGGAGGGCAGGTTACATGCAGGGAAGAAAGTTTTTACAGGGTCATCTGGCCGCACTGTTTACCATATTTTTATGGGGGACGACCTTTATTTCTACCAAGGTACTTTTGCAGGATTTCCAGCCGCTGGAAATCCTTTTTTCCCGTTTCCTGTTGGGCTTTACCGTATTGTGGCTGTTGCGCCCGCGGCGTCTGCACCTGACCTGGCCGCAGCGGCGTATTTTTATCGGCGCGGGCATCAGCGGGATAACGCTGTATTTTCTGCTGGAAAATTTTGCTTTAAAATATACTACTGCCTCCAATGCAGCCGTAATAACTACCTGTATACCGTTTATAACAGCCATGCTGGCGCAGAAATTCCTGCAGGGGGAGCGGCTGCATAAAAGCTTTTTCCTGGGCTTTCTCTTTGCTCTGGCGGGGATTGTCTGTATCGTCTTTAACGGGCGCAGCCTGATGCTCAATCCGTTGGGAGATTTCCTCACTATCATGGCGGTATGTGTCTGGGGCTTTTATTCTGTTTTCAGTAAAATAATAGGCGGCTATAATTTCAATGTTATCCAGTCCACGCGGGTGATTTTTGGCTGGGGACTTTTGTTCATGCTGCCGTTCCTGTTTATCTTTGATACTTCTTTTAAGACTGACTGTTATCTGAAAGCCGTGAATATGGGCAATCTGCTGTTTTTAGGCTTGGGCGCATCAGCTGCCTGCTTTGTGACATGGAATTATGCCGTGCAGACTATCGGCGCTACCAAGACGGCAGCTTATATCTACCTGTCGCCGCTGGTTACCGTGCTGACTGCGCATATCGTGCTGGCAGAGCCGCTGACGCTGCTGCTGTGGACGGGGATGCTGTTGACGCTGGTCGGGCTGCTGCTGTCAGAAAATGAACAGGGGCTGCCGGCACAGATTATGCGCAGGCTGATAGCAGACAGGAAAGAGACAGGTGGACAAGACCATGAGTGACTATTTGCAGGGCTTGCTTTTAGGTTTGGCTTATGTTGCTCCTATCGGGATGCAGAACTTGTTTGTCATCAATACGGCAGCGGCAGGAACGCTGCGGCAGGCATGGCTGACGGCAGGTACCGTAATTTTCTTTGATATCACTTTGGCTTTAGGCTGTTTTTGGGGAATCGGACTTTTACTGCAGCGGTTTTTCTGGCTGCAGATGCTGATGCTGCTGGTTGGAGGATTGGCGGTAATCAGGATAGGCTGGGGCCTGGCATGTACTCAAAAAGTAGAACTGATACAGACAGAGAACAGAAGCTGGCTGCAGACGGCGGCAGCGGCCTGTGCCGTTACCTGGTTCAATCCGCAGGCGGTTATCGACGGCACGCTTCTTTTAGGAGCGGCTCAGGCGGCCTGCACGAGCTGCGGCCGGTACTATTTTATTGCCGGTGTAGTCAGCGCGTCCTGTTTGTGGTTTATGGGACTGGCCAGCGCTGCGCACTGCATCGGCGGGCGTTTAAACAGCAGTATTTTAAAGTATATTAACCGCGGCTGCGGCATCGTACTTATCTGTTACGGTTTGCGCCTGTTGTGGTATTTTGTTGCCTTGCTGCGATAATTTCCCGGGTAATAAAGCAAGGTAATTGCATAAAAACTGCAGTTATTGTACAATACTATAAGATATAAATATCTTTGCACATTGTCTGTAAATGGCATATATAAGGAGCGATAAGAGTGAGCACTAATTTAGAAGTAGGTATCGTGGGCTTGCCTAACGTGGGCAAAAGCACCCTGTTCAATGCTATTACCAAGGCCGGTGCGGAAGCGGCCAACTATCCTTTTTGTACCATCGAGCCCAATGTGGGCGTAGTAGATGTTCCTGATGAACGTCTGCAGGTTCTCAGCGATATGTTCCATTCCAAGAAAATTGTGCCGGCAGCTATGCGTTTTGTAGATATTGCCGGCCTGGTAAAAGGCGCATCCAAGGGCGAAGGACTGGGTAATAAATTCCTGGCGCATATCCGCGAGGTAGACGCGATTGCCCAGGTAGTGCGCTGCTTTGAAGACGGCAATATTACCCATGTAGAGGGCAGCATCGACCCGCTGCGCGATATTGAAATCATCAATACCGAGCTGTGTCTGGCAGATATGGAAACCGTAGAAAAACGCATGGAGCGCATTGTAAAACTGCTCAAGACCGGCGATAAGAAAGTACCGCTGGAAAAAGCGGCGTTGGAAAAAGTACTGGCAGGACTGGGAGAAGCCGTGCCTGCCCGTCGTCAGGGATTGACTGACGAGGAGAAAGAATTTCTGCAGGAACTGCACCTGCTGACTATGAAGCCGGTACTGTATGTTACCAATGTCGCTGAAGAAGAAGCCGGCGACGCTTCCGGTAATCAGCATGTAGAAGCAGTGCGCAAGTATGCTGAGGAAGAAGGCGCGGAAGTTATCGTTATTTCCGCCAAGATGGAAAGTGAGATTGCCGAGCTTCCCGCTGACGAAGCAAAGGAATTTTTGGAAATGGCAGGTTTGCAGGAAGCAGGCCTGGACCGTTTAATTAAAGCAGGCTTTAAACTTTTGGGCCTGATGACTTATCTGACTGCCGGCGAAATGGAATCCCGTGCCTGGACCATCACCTGCGGCACTAAGGCTCCGCAGGCAGCGGGCAAGATCCATACTGATTTTGAGCGCGGCTTTATCCGTGCGGAGATAGTTTCCTTTAACGACCTGGTAGCCTGCGGCAGCAAGGCCGCTGCCCGTGAAAAAGGGCTGGTACGTCTGGAAGGTAAGGATTACGTTATGCAGGATGGCGACGTAGTTGAATTCCGTTTCAATGTCTAAAATATAATCTCAAGCAGCAGCCGCTTCGGTACAATTACCGGAGCGGTTTTTATTATTTGACGGGGATTGTTACGCTGATATAGGTATGCTACAATGTACTTAATACAACATATGCAAGGAGGCGTTATTAATGAAAAAATTTTTTGTAGGATTATTGATGTTGTTGACATTGATGGCAGTTACAGCCTGCGGAGGCGGCGGAAGCAGCAGCAATATCTTTACTGATGCCGGAGCCATGGAAAAAATCATGGGTCAGTTACAGGAAAAACCGGAATTTAAAGGCAAGAAACTGATGGTATTTCAGGATGTGACTGTGGTCAACAGTAAAGATCATGGCGGTAATTTCATCGTTATAGATATTCTTAAACCCGGTACCGAAGACGTTGACCATTATGAATACAGAAACGGCAGCTGGAGCAATGGCGTGCCGGTGAAAATAACTGGCAACGGCAATATGGCTGATAACGTTATTCCAATGGAAGACTTACATTTTGAAAAATTGCCGGAAATCTATAAGGCTTTTGCTGAAAAGGTAAAAGACAAAAAAGACGTCAAAGTACAACAGACGGCGGTATACCGTTTCTGGAAAGGCGAATGGAGCGTTTTGATTGACGCTGAAAGCGAGCGTGAGGAATACGCTGCAGAATTTAAACCGGACGGCACCTTGATTAGTCTGAAAAAGAAATAATGAAGAAAAATCCTCTGGCAAGAGCCGGAGGATTTTGTATTCGTAAAATAATTTTAAAATCTTTTCTGCAGGCATTGCTGCCTGTTTTCTTTTCCGGTTCTATTTGGTAAAATAAAGACCGTGGAAAGAGGTAATAAATATGTTATTTGATACGCATATGCACTGCAATTATTCCTGCGACAGCCACATGGATTTTGATGACGCTGTTGCAGCGGCAGAAAGTCAGAAGATAGGTATAGTCTTTACCGAGCACTGGGATTATGATTATCCTACCAATCCTGACGCGTTTATTTTTGATATAGATGAATATTTTTCTGTAACGCAGCCTTTGCGCAGCGACAGGGTGCTGGTCGGTATCGAGATCGGTATGCAGGTACATACTGCTGCGGCAGACGACAAGGTAGCTGCGGGTCACCCCTTTGACTTTGTCCTGGGCTCTATTCATTGCGTACAGCGGCAGGATATTTACGAGCCGTCCTTTTATCAGGGACGCAGCAAAAAAGAGGCTGTACATGCCTTTTTAAGCGACGCTATCGCCTGTGTGGAAAACCATCATGATTTTGATGCTTTTGCCCATATTGATTATATCTGCCGTTATTGGCCCTATGCAGATAAGGAGCTGCGGCTCAATGAAGAAAAAGAGCTTTTTGACAGGCTGTTTCTTACTCTGATTAAAAGAAATATACCTATGGAGATCAATACCCGCCGTCTTGATGAGGCGCAGGCCTGCGAGGCTCTGCTGGCTATTTACCAGCGGTACAGGCAGCTGGGCGGGCGTTACTGCACTATAGGCAGCGATGCCCATTACAGCGAGCATGTGGGACGCAGGCTGGATAAGGCGCTGCTGTTGGCGCAGAAAGCTGAGCTGCAGCCGGTCTATTTTAAAGAGAGAAAAATGTATTTATTGGGGGAAGATTAAATGAGGTGCGTAAGATTTACAGATAAAAAAACAGGCGCTAAACATATAGGTTTTATTGACGGTAAAATTATCCGCTGCGTATACGGCAGCCTTGACACTTACTGGCGTATCACTGACGAGGTTTTTGCTCTCGATGACGTTCAGCTTTTGGCTCCGTGCGTGCCCAAGCAGATTATCTGCGTCAGCTTCAATTACCGGGCCCATGCCGACGAATGCGGCTACAGCGTGCCGCAGGAGCCTGCGCTGTTTGCTAAGGCTGCGCATACGGTCATCGGTACCGGCGAGAATATCATCTGGCCTCGTCAGGTACAGGAGCTGGCCTATGGCGCAGAGCTGGGCATCGTCATCAAAAAGCGCATGAAAAATGTTAAGACGGAGGATGTGCATAAATATATCCTTGGTTATACCTGCGCCAATGATATCACTGCCAGCGATATCCAGAAAAAGGAAAGCCAGTGGCTGCGCTGCAAGTCTTTCGATACCTTCTGTCCGCTGGGGCCGTGGCTGGAAACCGACCTCAATCCCAGCGATCTGGAAATCAGACTCTGGGTTAACGGCGTGTTAAAACAGCAGGCCCGTACCAGCGATATGGTATACAGTCCTTTTGAAATCCTGAGCTATATTTCGCAGAATATGACCTTGGATGCCGGCGATTTGGTGCTTACGGGTACTCCTGTGGGCTTTGGTACAATGAACGAGGGCGACGAGGTTACTGTAGAAATCGAAGGCATCGGTAAGATCAGCAACCGTGTGGTAAAAGAATAATATGGTTAGGATATGTATGCGGGAAATTTTTCCGCATACATTTTTTTGTGCAGATAGGCATGAAGAAAAATTTTTTATATGCTATAATAATGACTAATTAGTCAGTAAGTTGTTTGTGAGGTGAGTTTTTCGTGTTGACCAATATGACGGAGGGCAAGCCCTTAAAGCTTATCCTGCCTTTTATGGTACCGCTGCTGATTGGCAACATCTTCCAGCAGCTGTATAATATTGCCGATATCATCATTGTCGGACGCACAATCGGCGTAGAGGCACTGGCGGCAGTGGGCGCTATCTCGCCGCTGTTTATGCTGCAGGTGGTGCTCACCATCGGTCTCAGCAACGGCTTTACGGTGGTGACCGGCCAGCGGTACGGTGCCCGTGATATGGATGGGATGCGGCGCAGTATTGCTACCAGTATTTTCCTGAGCGCCGCTTTCGTAGTGCTCATCATGCTCATCATGCATCTGATTATCGAGCCGGTATTGCTGCTGATGAATATACCGCCTGAGCTGGCGGCAGATGCCCGCAGTTATGTAATGATTATTACCGACGGTATCGTGGCTATGATGGCCTATAACCTGCTTTCCGGCGTAATGCGCTCGCTGGGCGACAGTAAGACACCGCTGTATTTTCTGATTATTTCGTCGCTGGTAAATATCGTGCTGGCGCTGGTGTTTATCCTGTGGTTTGGCTGGGGCGTGCCGGGCAGCGCTATTGCCCTCGTTATTGCCCAGGCAATATCTGCGGCGCTGTGTATCCTTTATATTTACAAGAAGTTCCCGCAGCTGCATATCAGACGCCGCGATTTCCAGCTTACGGGCTATGAACTCTGGCAGCATCTGCGTATGGGTTTGCCTATGGCGGTACAATTTTCTGTCCTGGGGCTCGGCATTATCTTTCTGCAGGCGGTCTGCAATAAATTTGGCGCAGATATGATTGCCGGGTTTACTACGGCCATCCGTGTAGAACAGCTGGCCCTGCAGCCCATGATTTCTTTCGGCATCGCCATGGCGGTCTTTACGGCGCAGAATTTTGGTGCCCGTCGTTTTGACAGGATTAGGGAAGCAGTAAGGAAATGCTCTCTGCTGGCGTTGGCGTTCAGCCTGGTGGCGGCGGTGCTGCTCTTTGCTTTCGGACGCGAGGTCATCAGCATCTTTTTGGATCAGCCGCACGCAGAAGTGCTGGAAGCAGCGCGGCTGTATATCCTGTACACGGTGCCTTGCTATTTCTTCCTCAGTCAGATTTTCATTTTCCGTAACGCGGTACAGGGGATGGGCATAGCCATGATACCCATGTGTTCCGGCGTTATCGAGCTGATTATGCGTACTTTGGCCGCTGTGTACCTGGGTGAGATGCTGGGCTATGTGGGCATCTGTCTGGCAGAGCCCATTGCCTGGATCAGCAGTTCTGTTTTCCTGTTTGGCAGTTATCTGTATTTTGTCAAAGTCTTGGAACGGAATTGCCAGCTTACAGAAAAATAAAATTAAAAAGCAGTCTTACTTTTCAGTAAGGCTGCTTTTTTGCTGCTGCCAGGATTATTTTATCGCGGTAACGTCGAAGCCGATATCTTCAATCGCTTCGCGCAGGGCGGCGTCGCTGTTGCTGCCTGCGTCCAATACTGCCTGACCCTGTTCCAGGCTAACGGATACTCCGCTGACGCCGGGAAGCGCTGCCAGCGCCTTGGTTACGGCAGCGGAGCAGTGCTGGCAGTGCATACCTTCGATAGAGATAGTTTTGTACATGATGATGACCTCTTTTCTGTTATATATTGCAAAGTTTATTTGAAAGTAAAATTACGCAGCCGTAAGGCGTTGCTGACCACGGAGACGGAACTGCAGCTCATGGCGGCGGCAGCCAGCATCGGGTCCAGCAGCAGTCCGAAACTGTTGTAAAATAACCCTGCCGCTACCGGGATGCCGACAGCGTTATAAAAGAACGCCCAGAAAAGGTTTTCTTTGATATTTTTCATAACTGCCTTACTGAGGCTGATGGCTTTGGGCACATCCAGCAGGTCGCTTTTCATCAGCACGATGTCCGCTGCCTCCATGGCAATGTCAGTACCTGCGCCGATAGCGATACCGACATCGGCGCGGGTCAGCGCCGGAGCGTCGTTGATACCGTCGCCGACCATGGCTACTTTATGGCCCTGCTGCTGCAGCCGGCGCACAATCTGTTCCTTGTTTTCAGGAAGTACGCCGGAAATGACCTGGCTGATATGGGTGCGGCGGCCAATGGCTTGGGCTGTTATTTCGTTATCGCCGGTAACCATGATGACCGTAAGACCCATTTGTTGCAAACGGTCAATGGCAGCGGCGCTGGTCGCTTTAACGGTGTCGGCTACAGCTATCAGGCCCAGCAGCTTACTGCCGTGGGCAAAAAAGAGCGGCGTCTTGCCGTCCTGCGCCAGCTGTAGAGCCTGCTGCTGCAGCGGCGTTGTGTCGACGCCGGCGCTGTCCATCAGCAGCTTGTTGCCGCCGTAACAGGTCTGACCGTCAATGACGGCCGTAATGCCTTGCCCGGGCTGCAGGTGATAGTCGGCTGCTGGGGGCAGCGGTAGCTGCCTGCTGGCTGCAGCAGCGATAATGGGAGCGCCTAAAGCGTGTTCCGACAGTTTTTCCAGGGCGGCTGCTGCCGACAGCAGTTCTGTTTCACTGGTCTGACAGGGGATAATGTCGGTTATTTCCGGCTGGCCTGCGGTGATGGTGCCGGTCTTGTCAAGTATGACGGTATCGACGCTGTGGGCTGTTTCTAAGGCCGCGGCAGATTTAATCAGGATGCCTGCGGTAGCCCCCTTGCCGGTGCCAACCATGATAGCCGTGGGCGTAGCAAGGCCCAGAGCACAGGGACAGGAAATAACCAGGACGGAAATTGCCGCCGTGAGGGCAAATTCCGGGTCAGCGCCGGCCAGCAGCCAGTAAGCCGCAGTAAGGGCGGCGATGGTTATGACGACAGGCACAAAGATACCGCTGATTTTATCAGCCATGCGGGCGATAGGCGCTTTGGAGGAAGTAGCTTCGTCTACCAGGCTGATAATACGCGCCAAAGCCGTATTTTGGCCTATAGCAGTTACCCGCATCTTAAAGTAGCCGTTTTTATTGATGGTGCCGCCGATAACCTTATCCCCGGTAAGTTTATCAACCGGCAGGCTTTCACCGGTAATAGCCGATTCATCTATCGAGCCGCTGCCGTCGGTGATAATGCCGTCGGCAGGAACGGAAGCGCCGGCTTTGACGATAAGGATGTCGCCGCTGACGACTTCTTCGAGGGGAAGCTCGCCTTGGATGCCGTGCCGTTCTACTATGGCAGTTTGAGGCGTCAGCTGCATCAGGCCTGCAATAGCGGCGGAGGTTTTCTTTTTGGCGCGTGCTTCCAGAAATTTTCCCAAGGTGATAAGGGTAACGATCATCGCTGCCGATTCAAAATAAAGCTGGTGAGAAAAATGTGCTGCCGCCGCCAGCTGACCGCGTCCTAACAGCCAGGCCATTCTGTAGATTACATACAGGCCGTAGATAAAGGAAGCGGAAGAGCCAAGGGCGATAAGCGAGTCCATGTTGGGCGCGCGGTGCAGCAGATTGGCTAAGCCGTGCTGGAAATAGCTGCGTCCCAGGATAAGTACCGGCAGCGCCAGCAGCATCTGGGTAAGAGCGTTTATCAGGGCGTTTTCGTCGCCGAGGAAGATTTCCGGCAGGGGCCAGCCGTACATTCTGCCCATAGCAAGATAAAAGAGAGGCAGTGTGAAAAACAGGGAATAAATAAAGCGCTGACGCAGCGGCTGGGCTTCGTCTTCTGCAGGTCCAGACTGCGCCTGCAGCTTCTGCAGCGGCTGATGCAGGGCAGCGCCAAAGCCGAGAGCGGCAATTTTAGCCGTTATTTTTTCCGGCGGCAGCTGCTTTTCGTCGTAGGTGATGGTCATGCTGTTTTTCAGCAGGTTGACGTTTAGCTGCTCTACGCCCGGCAGCTTGCCTACAACCTTTTCAATACGGGCGGAACAGGCAGAGCAGCTCATCCCTGTAATATCATATAATTCCTTACGCATAACGGTACTCCTTAATCTGATTGACGGTGTAATATTACCCTGTTATCATTATATAAAAGAAAGTATTTTTTCTTCAAGAATGCACTATTTAGGAAGATAGTATCTAAAAAGATACTGTGGAAAGGATACTTATGGCAGAAAAAATAAGTAACGCTCATTGCCCGGTAGCAGCGACGCTGCACCTTATCGGCGGTAAATACAAGGCGCTGCTGCTGTGGCATTTGTCGGGCAGGGTACTGCGCTTTAATGAGCTGCGGCGGTTGGTGCCGGAGGCTACAGCCAAGATGCTGACCCAGCAGCTGCGGGAGCTGGAACAGGACGGCCTGCTCACGCGCAGGGTATATGCGGTAGTACCGCCCAAGGTGGAATATTCGCTGACGGAAAAAGGCAACAGCCTGTTTCCCATCCTGCAGGCTATGTATAACTGGGGCAGCACGCAGCTCCAAGAGCAGGGAATTACGCCTGAATGCAGTATGACGGCAGCCTGCGCTTCCTGCTGCAGCGAAACAGATAAGAAAAAAGACTGACAGTAGTGGTACTGTCAGTCTTTGTGCTTTTTTCAGCCTAATATTTCGTCCATAGACTGTTTACAGATAGCGATAGCTTTATCAAGATCTGCGGTGTCGATATTCAGCGGCGGATTAAAGTACAGTACATTGCCTAAAGGGCGCAGCAGCAGTCCATGAGTGAGAGCTTTTTTATAAATTTCGTAGCCGATGCGCAGCTTGCTGTCGAAAGGAGTTTTTTTCTCTTTATCTGTAACAAGCTCCATGGCGTTAATCAGACCAATATGGCGTATTTCGCCGATATTTTTATGCTTGCCGAAAGCGTCCTGTAAGGCGGCGGTAAAGTAGCCGGCCTTTTCCTGTGCCTGCTCCAGAATATGCTGTTCGCGGATAATCTTTTGTACGGCAAGAGCGGCGGCGCAGCCAAGAGGATTGCCGCTGTAGGTATGGCTGTGCATGAAAGCCTTGCCCTTGTTGTAGTCGTCATAGAAGGCGGCGAAGATTTTTTCCGTGGTCACGGTAATCGCCATGGGCAGATAACCGCCGGTCAGCGCCTTGCTGATGCACATCAGGTCGGGGGTGATACCTGCATGGTCGCAGGCGAACATCTTGCCGGTGCGGCCAAAGCCGGTGGCGATTTCATCGGCAATCAGCAGTACATTGTATTCGTCGCACAGCTTACGCAGTTTCTGTAGGTAGAGGGCAGGATAAATACGCATCCCGGCGCAGCCCTGCAGCAGCGGCTCGACGATGATGGCGGCTGTTTCGTGAGCGTGCTTAGCAAAGGTTTCTTCAGCAAATTTAAAACATTCGCACTGACAGTTTGCACGGTCTTTCTTAAAGGGGCAGCGGTAGCAGTCGGGTGCCTGGACGTGGATATTATCCATCATCATGGGCTTATAAATCTGAGCGAACAAATCCATGCTGCCGACAGACAGCGCGCCGATGGTTTCTCCGTGATAGCCTTCGCTGAGACACATGAAGCGTTTCTTTTCCGGGTGTCCTGTCTGGTAAAAATACTGGAAGGCCATTTTCAGCGCGATTTCTACAGAGGCGGAACCGTTGTCGGAAAAATTGAATTTAGTCAGTCCTGGCGGCACTACCTGGCTCAGTTCTTCGCACAGCCTGATGGCAGGCTCGTGGGAGAAGTTGACGAAGATGACGTGTTCCAGCGTATCCAGCTGCTTTTTGATAGCGGCGTTGATGTCCGGGTTGCAGTGACCCAGCAGGTTGCACCACCAGCTGCTGATAATATCGAGATAGCTGTTGCCGTCGGTGTCGTACAGATATGCTCCACGGGCATGGTCGACAATGATGGGGGGCAGCGTCTCATAGTCCTTCATCTGGGAACAGGGATGCCAGATGTGTGCCAAATCTCTTGCAGCCAAATCCTGCGTATTCATAAATATCAGTTCCTTTCCTCCGGCGTATGATAAAGCGATTGCAAAAGCTTTACGTCTATGTCAAGTTCATCAGCGCCATAGGGAACGCAGCCGATAACGGGCACGCCGCTCAGCGCTTCAATCATTTTCTTATTGTCCTGCTGCATTATGTCGGCGGCGTCAAAGTTGTTGAGGATGATACCGCGGATGGGAATACCTTTCTGCTGCAGATAAAAGGTCGTCAGGACGCAGGCGTTAATGGAGCCCAGCGCAGCATTGGCGACTATCAGCGTACCAAGTCCCAGCTGGCGGATAATGTCTTCCAGCATCAGCTGCTGCTCGTCCCAGCGGATGGGGCAGATAATGCCGCCGCTGCCTTCCATGGTCAGATAGTCGCAGTGGGCCAGCGCTTGTTTAAAATCCGCTTTGACCTTGCTCATGTCTACAGGATTGCCTTCAAGCTGCGCTGCCAAGTGGGGCGAAACAGCGGTACGGTAAATGTAAGATACCAGCTGCTCCGGGCGTTCCGGCAGCCCCGCCGTGCGGGCAACAAAATCGGCGTCACCGGGAAGCAGTCCGTCAGCAGTGGCTTCGGCGCCGCTGAGGGCTGCCTTATAATAGCCGGCGTTCAGCCCCGCGTCGCGCAGCTTTTTGACCAGTAGGCCGGTAACATAGGTTTTGCCGATGTCGGTGCCGGTAGCGGTAATGAAAAGACCTTTACTCATTGTTTTCACCTTCAGATCAGTATTTTTTTATCACAGGAATCAGCTTTTGTCCCAGCAGGGAAGCTGCAAGACACAGGACGATATCGCCAGGTACGGCCAGCAGGAAACAGTACAGGAACAGCGGCCAGAGGGCGATGGGCTGATTGATAACGTAATTGCCGATGATATAGTAATACAGCATACCGCAGCCATAGACAGCAGCCAGACCGCTGAATGACGCGGCCAGCAGACGTCTGAAACCGGGCTGTCTGCCGCCGCGCCTGGCTATGGCTCCTGTGAGTTTGGCGCCCAGCCAGAAGCCGATCAGATAACCGAAGCTGGGATTAAAGACGTAGCCGGGACCGCCGCCGGAAGCGAAGATAGGCAGGCCTAAGAGCCCCAGCGCGATGTAAGCCAGCACGCTGGCTCCGCCCAGCTTACTTCCCAGCAGCATTCCTGCCAGGGTGGTAAAAAGAAACTGCAGCGTAAAGGGAACTACGGGCACGGGAATCCTGATAAAGGCGCCGATAGCGATAAGCGCCGTGAAGACGGCCATAAAAATCAGCTGACGGGTTTTGTTTTCAGCGGTATGCGGACAATTCATAAGTAAACCTCTTTTGCTATATAGTTAACTAATGCCAGTATACGACTGTTGCAGTTCAAAGTCAACCTTAATAAAAAAATAGTTGACGTTATTTCCTGCTTTTGGCCACAGCCGCGCCGATAGCGGCTGCTGCCCGGCTCAGTTCGGCTTCCGTATGCGTGGACATCAGGGCGGCGCGCAGGCGGGCTGCGCCTTTGGCAACAGTTGGATAGCGGATAGCGGGGATGAGGATGTCTTGGTCATACAGTTCCTGAGCGATATTTAGCGCTGCGCTTTCATCGCCTATAACGATAGGGATAATAGCGGTTTCAGAATGTGCTTCGATACCTTCCTGCTGCAGACAGCGGCAGAAAAAGCGTATATTGTGCTGCAGGTGGCGTACCATTTCCGGCTGAGCTTCCAGTACTTTTAGACTTTCAAGGGCCGCGCCGATAGCAGCCGGGCATTGGGCTGTGGAGAAAACGAAGCTGCGCGCCTTATTGGCAAGGTAGTCGATAAATATTTTGTCAGCACAGATAAAGCCACCTTCGGAGCCCAGCGCCTTACTGAGCGTGCCCATGGTGATATCTGCCTGACAGCTGTAATTATAGTATTCGGCAATGCCTTTGCCCGTAGCGCCGATGACGCCGGTAGCATGGGCTTCGTCTATCATGGTCAGCAGTCCGTAACGTTTTCCCAGTGCCGTCAGCTGCGGCAGGTCGGCAATATCGCCGTCCATGCTGAAAACTGCGTCGCTGACGATGAGCCCTTTATGGAAAGTTGTCTGGCGCAGTTTCTTAGCCAGGTCGGACATATCGTTATGCTTATAGACGACGATTTTAGCCCCGCTCAGGCGGCAGCCGTCGATAATGCTGGCATGATTGTATTCGTCGCTGAAAATGACGCTGTCTTTGCCGGCAAAAGCGGTGATGGCTCCCAGATTGGCCATATAGCCGGTGTTGAAGAGCAGGGCGGCTTCTGTGTGCTTAAAGCGGGCAAGAGCGCTTTCCAGCTGTTCATGCAGCCGCAGGGTACCGGTAGTGAGCCTGCTGCCGCCGCTGCCGGCTCCCCAGGTCAGCGCGGCCTTGGCTGCAGCTTCTTTTACTTGTGGAGCAGCTGCCAGATCAAGATAACTGTTGGAGGCAAGCAGCAGCATATTTTTGCCGCCGGTCGTTACATGGCTGCTCTGCTGGCTGTCCATGGTGCGCAGGCTGCGGTGCAGTTTGGCCTGCCGCAGCTGTTGCAGCTGCCGGGCTATTTCCACTCGCATATTTTGTGGTTCAGCGGCAGCGGGTATGCCGTCGACCAGCACTTTCTGTTTTTCCAGGAAGTAGATAGCGGCTTGAGGGTCAGCCTTGCTGCTGTCAAAAATAAAGATGCGGCCGCCGTGGCTGCTGCCGGCATTTTTTAACGGGCTGAGCCGTACATAGCCGTGCTGTTTGGAGGCAAAGTAGCCGGTAACGTAGTCAGGGTCGTCAGAAATACAGATTTCTGCCAGCATACCGGGAGTATTGGCTACCTTGGTGGCCAGCACCAGCGCTTCGCGGAAATGGTCCTTGCAGCTGCCGTCCGAGCTGCTTTGGGATGCATCCATATAGGTGACGCGGATGCCGCGTTCTTGGTCAAGTTCAAGACGTTTATTGGTGGCAACGTCATATAAAACGGCGCCGCGCATAGGTTTGGCATGACGCAAAAGTTCGATGAGTGTGTCGGGATCCTCGACCTGCAGCTGCAGCAGCAGGCTGCGCATTACAGTAAAGCTGTCCTCTACGGAAGCGGCGAAGCTGCTGCGGACAGGCAGGGCCTGCAGATGCCGGAGTTCGCCGTCGTCGACGGCTTCGATTTTCAGATTGACGAAATCGGCCTGTCCCAGCGCATGGTGCAGGGCGCGGTCGGCAAGCTGCGTGACGGTCTCTGTTACTGCGGCGGCAGAAATAATTTTTTCTGCGCCGGAAATATGGCGGTCTTGTTTAGACGCGCGCATCTTGATACTGTACATGGTCATGGGCGGTCACTTCCTTGTCTGGTGAGATATAAATGCAGCAGGGGCAGCCTGCGCAGGAATTTTTTGCCGGGCAGGTAAAGCAGCCCGGCTGTAACGGCTGTAAAGAGCATCCCAGGAGCTGCGGCCGCAGCTAAAAGCAGCCAGTTTACCTCCAGGATAGAGCCCATGACGATACGTGCCGCCAAAGTTCCCAGCGGGCCGCTGATGATGACTGCCGGCAGCGAGCTTTGTCCAAGGGCGATGACTGCTCCGGCGACGCAGCGGAAAACCATGGCTATAAGGACATTGAAAACGGTAGCTGTACCCAGCAGCAGTCCTAATAAACTGGCAAGGATACCGGCTGTAAGATAACGTTTGAATCCGAAATAGGCGCAAATGAGCACAGCGATGGGTGCAGAGAGCTGGAATTCGCCGCCGGCAACGGGGGAAGGCAGTTTCAGGCTGCCGGAAAGCAGGATCAGCACACCTAAGAAAGCGGTAAAGGTCAGTTCTCGATACATTGTAAACCCTCCATAAAATAAAGTTAACGAATTATTTTCAGTATACTGATACACAAACCTTATGTCAACCTAAAATAATAAAAGGTTAACTTAAAGTATAAAAAATACGCTCTCCCGCAGCAAACGGGAAAGCGTAAAAGGGTGCAGGTTCCTTATTTAATTACGGATATGCTTCATAAAGCGCAGAATATTGTCCACGGTCAGCGCCAGGTCGGCACGGGCGCGGCAGCGGGCTTCCTGATAGGGGATGGCTACCCGGTTGATGCTGAAGATGCCGGTAACGCCTTCATCGTAAACTGCTTCGATATCGTCGCCCACGTCGCCGACGATGGCCAGCAGGGGGACGCCGTATTTCTTGGTGCGGCGGGCTACGCCGATTACTACTTTGCCGCGCAGGGACTGACTGTCGATTTTGCCCTCGCCGCTCAGTACTAGGTCGGCTTCCTGCAATAGTTCGTCAAAATTCACAGCGTCCAGCACGGTTTCGATACCCATTTGCAGCGAGCTGCCAAAAAAGGCGCACATACCTCCGCCCATGCCGCCGGCAGCGCCGGCTCCGGGCAGGTTTAATATTTCCTGCTGTAAATCGCGGCTGACGATAGACGCCATATGGGCCAGACCCTGATCCAACATAGCTACGCAGCGCTCGTCAGCACCCTTTTGAGGACCAAAGACAGCTGCCGCGCCGTTAGGTCCGCAGAGAGGGTTGTCGATATCGCACATGGTGACGATGGGAATGGCCTTGAGAACCGGATGCAGCGCCGTCGTATCAATAGACGCAATCTTGTGCAGTGTTGCGCCTACGGGGATGAAGCTGTTGCCTGCCGCGTCGTAAAAACGCACGCCGGCAGCTGCCGCGGCACCGCAGCCGCCGTCATTGGTCGCACTGCCGCCGAGGCCTACGATGAGTTTTTTGCAGCCTGCTTCTGCAGCCGCTACCATGAGCTGCCCTGCTCCGTAGGTAGTGGTTTTTTCTGCATGTTTATCAGCGCCTACAAGCGGCAGTCCGGCCGCAGCAGCCATTTCCACTACGGCGGTACCGTCAGGCAGCAGGCCGTAGAAGGCTTCTACCGGTTCGCAGTAGGGTCCCTGGACAGTAACATATACTTTCTGACCGCCCATAGCCTGCAAAAAGGCGTCTACACTGCCTTCGCCGCCGTCGGCAACGGGGATGCAGGCAACCTCTGCCTGGGGATAGTGGCTGAGGATGCTTTCTTTCATAATCTGGCAGATTTCCCTGGAAGACATGGTGCCTTTGAAGGAATCGGGGATGACGATGAATTTATGCACTGGCTGAATCTCCTTTACAGTAAAATAATGGGCGCAGTACCTGCGCCCATACGGATGGTTATGATATTTTTATTTTAGCATACCAGCGACAGCAGGAAAATACCCACCATGGAGGAGATGCCCAGTACCAGGGTGCAGGCAGTCTGCGTTTTATAGCCCTGGTCGGGGGTCATCTCGCCAAAATTTGTAACAACCCAGAAATAGGAGTCGTTGGCGTGGGAAACGGTCATAGCGCCTGCGCCGATAGCCATAACCGTAAGCGCCGCCATGGTCGGGGTATCGAGGCCCAACACGCCCAGCAGCGGCGCCAGGATGCCGGCAGTAGTAGTGATAGCCACCGTAGAAGAGCCTTGGGCAGTCTTGAGGATGGCGGCCAGGATGAAGGGGAAGAAAATGCCGATAGTTTCCAAAATCTCAGCGTTAGCGGTAATGTAGCCCACCATGCCGGAAACGGCGATAATCTTGCCAAGGACGCCGCCGGCTGCGGTTACGAACAGGATGGGGCCGACGGTTTTCAGCGTATCATTGGTCAGGTCGTAGAAATCCTGCAGTTTATTGGCGGTAGCCAGTTGGAAGACGCCGCAGATAGTGCCTGCTGCCAGCGCCATGACCGGAGTACCCAGGAAGTTCAGCAGGTTGGCGACGCTGCCTTGCCAGCCTGCCATGGCGGCGATGGAGCCCAGGGCCATCAGCAGGATGGGAACGATAATGGGAGCAACGGAGTTGAAAGAGCCGGGCAGCTTGCCGTAAGCCTTGACCAGTTCTTCATAGGATACGGCGTTTTCTTCGTGGGTAGCATCATCCGCTGCCTTGACGCTTTGTCCGATATATTTGGCAAAACAGTAACCGGCAATCAGCGGGAAAATGGATACCAGCGCGCCCATACCCATTACCAGCAGCATATTATTGCCGATGCCCAGGGAGTTAGCGGCGGCGATAGGGCCGGGGGTAGGCGGGATGAATACATGGGAGATATACAGGCCTGCGCTTAAGGCTACGGACATAGTAACGCTGGAAATACGGGTGCGTTTTACCAGAGATTTACGGATGGGGTTTAAGATAACGAAGCCGGAATCGCAGAAAACAGGGATGGAGACAACCCAGCCCATCAGTTCCATAGCCAGCGCAGGACGTTTTTTGCCTACCGCTTTAATGACCATGTCGGCCAGTTTTAAAGCAGCGCCGGTCTTTTCAAGGATGGAGCCGATAAGTGCGCCCAGGATGATGACGATGCCGATGCTGGTGAAAGTGCCGGAAAAGCCGGCGCCGATGACGTTGACGATACCCTGTACCGCTTTACCGTCAACGACGGTATTGACCAGCGGGATGCCTGCGGCAAGTCCCAGCAGCAGGGAGACGCCCATGATGGATAAAAACGGATGCAGCTTGTACTTGGAAATAGCAACAATCATCACGATGATAGCGACGACGAATGCTATTATGAGGGGAAAACCTGACATAAAAATACCTCCTGAAAAATTTTAATAGCCGTCTTAACGACGCTTTAGCATATACTACATATTATAACGTGCTGCGCTAAATAAGGAAAGATGTGTTATGTATGCTGCATTAAAGATATTTGCGGATTTTACAGGATTTTTATGCATATGCTGTTTTTTATTGATGTATACTGATTTTTTAACCGTATTTGCTGTACTTATTGTAATATTTATTACAGGAATTACTTGTCAAGCTGCCTGTTATATGCTATTATGGTAGCGTAAAATTTGGCTGTGAGCATTATCCAGCAGGGAAATGTATCAGATGGGGCCGGGTTTTACGGTACAAAATTTGTCAATAATCGCTTGGATCTTAATCAGACCGGGACGAGACGCAATAAGAATCTTTATGCGCATTCCGTGTCGGAGTGCGCTTTTTTTATTGTTCCGGCGGAAAGGAGAGCAAATGAAAGCAGGCATTATCGGCGGTGGCAGGGTAGGCTGTTGCCTGGCACAGTATTTTCAGCAGCTGGGTATCCTGCAGGGGATAACGGCGGGTCATGCAGCTAAGAGTGAGCTTTTGGCTGAACGCTTTGGTACGGAGATTATGACCAATGAACGGCTGGCCCGTGAGGCGGATATTTTGTTTATTACCGTGCCGGACAGAATGATACTGCCGGTAGCGCAGGATATGGCGGCTGCTGGCGCAGGCGTACTGTGCGGCAAGGTATTTTTGCACTGCAGCGGGTCTTTGGGGACGGAAGTATTGCAGCCGCTTCAGGAGCAGGGGGCCTTTATCGGCAGCTGTCATCCGCTGCAGAGTTTTGCAGGCGCCGCTACGGAGCTGCGCGGCGTTTATATGGCTGTTGACGGCGATGAGGCGGCGGTTGCGGCGGCAGAAAAAGTAGCTGCTATGCTGGGCGGCGTACCTTTTCGTGTACCGGCCAGGGACAGAAGGCTGTATCATGCCGCGGCTTGTTTTTGTTCCAACTATGTAGTTGCCGCTGCTGCTATCGGTCAGCAGCTGATGGCGCGCTGGGTGGGCGGCAGCGAAGCTGCCTGGCAGGCGCTGCTGCCGCTGTTTAAAGGCTCGTCAGCCAATCTGCAGCAGGCAGAAAATGCAGGCTCTGCCCTGACAGGGCCGATTGCTCGCGGCGACTGCGCTACGGTGGCCGGTCATCTGCAGGTGCTGCCGAAGGAATTTGTCCCTGCTTATTGCTCTCTGGGACTGGAAGCAGTCCGGCTCGCTTCAGCCAACGGTACTATTGACAGTGAGACTGCATGGCAGCTTGCATGGCTGCTCAAGCATTCGGAGGTAGAAAGACATGACAGTTAAGACAGTTACTACGGCTACTATTAAAGAAATGAAGCAGAAGGGCGAGCCCATCACTATGATTACCGCCTATGATGTGGCTATGGCCAGGAACGTCAACGAAGCAGGCGTCGACATGATCCTGGTAGGCGATTCGCTGGGCAACGTCGTTTTGGGCTATAACTCTACCGTGCCCGTAACCATGGAAGAAATGCTGCATCACACTAAGGCCGTTATGCGCGGCAACAGCCGGGCGCTGGTAGTCGGCGATATGCCCTTTATGAGCTACCAGGCCAGCATCGTAGACGGAATGTACAATGCGGCACGTTTCCTGAAAGAAACAGGTTGCACGGCCGTTAAGCTCGAAGGCGGCAGCGAGGTCTGCCCGCTGGTAGAAAAACTGACGGCTGCAGGTATTCCCGTTGTGGGGCATCTGGGACTGACGCCGCAGTCTGTTAATCAGCTGGGCGGTTTCAAGGTGCAGGGAAAGGATATTGCTGCAGCGCAGAAAATCATTGACGACGCCAAGGCGCTGGAGGCTGCAGGTGCTTTTGCCATCGTGCTGGAATGTGTGCCCGCGGCTTTAGCGGCAAAGATTACCGGCGAGCTGAAAACAGCGGCTACTATCGGCATCGGCGCCGGCAGCGGCTGCGACGGGCAGGTTTTGGTCTGCAACGACCTTTTGGGCGTTACGGACGGCTTCTGCCCTAAATTTGTAAGGAAATATGCTGATCTGCATACTACTACCGTCGCAGCTGTAAAACAGTATATCGCCGACGTTAAGGCGCGTACTTTCCCGGCTGCGGAACATACTTTTAAGATAGATGACAGTGTGCTGGAAAAATTATACTGAGAAAGGCTGCTTAGAAATGAAACTTGTAAAAACTGTTGCAGAATTACGTGAAGAAATTGCCGCCGCAAAAACGGCAGGCAAGACTATAGGCCTGGTGCCCACCATGGGCGCGCTGCATGAAGGACATGCTTCCCTCATCAAAGCGGCCAATATGGAAAATGATTTCGTCGTAGTCAGCGTTTTTGTTAATCCGACCCAGTTCGGCCCTAATGAAGACCTGGAAGCTTATCCGCGTACCCTGGATGCTGACTGCAAACTGGCAGAAGCTATGGGCGCAGATATCGTCTTTGCTCCCTCGGCTAAAGAAATGTACCCCAGCGAAGACATGACCTGGGTAGAAGTAACCGGCAATGTTACCAAGGTGCTGTGCGGGCGCAGCCGTCCCATTCATTTCCGCGGCGTAACTACCGTTGTCAGCAAGCTCTTTAATCTGGCACAGCCCGACAGGGCTTATTTCGGACAAAAGGACGCGCAGCAGGTAGAAGTGCTGAAACGTATGGTTAAGGATTTATTCTTTAATCTGCAGCTGCGCGTCATGCCTATCGTGCGCGAAGCTGACGGCCTAGCTAAAAGTTCCCGCAATACCTATTTGAGCGGCAGCGAGCATCAGGCAGCCCTGGTATTAAGCCGCAGCCTGAAAAAAGCGCAGGAACGCTTTGCTGCCGGCGAAAGAAACGCCGCTGCATTGACGGAAGCTGTACGCGAGGAAATTGCTGCCGAACCCATGAGCAATATCGACTATGTGGAAATCTACCGGCTGCCGGAGCTGCAGCCAGTCAATGGGCCGCTGACAGGCAGCAGCCTGCTGGCAGTAGCAGTTAAATTTGGTACTACTCGTTTAATAGATAATGTGATTCTGGAGGAGAAATAATGCTTTATAATATGTTTCACGGCAAAATCCATCGTGCCACTGTAACCGAAGCAAATCTTGAATATATGGGCAGCATCACCATTGATTCCGAGCTGCTGGAACTGTCCGGCATCCTGCCCGGTGAAAGAGTGCAGATTGTAGACAACAATAACGGCAACCGGCTGGAAACTTATGTTATCGCCGGTGAACGCGGCAGCGGCGTCATCTGTCTGAACGGCGCGGCAGCCCGCAAGGTAGTCGTAGGTGATACGGTCATCATCATCGGCTACAGCATGATGACGGAAGAAGAAGCCAGAAGCTATGAACCTAAGGTTGTCATGGTTGACGAAAAGAACAGACCGGTAAATGTACGCGGTACGGAAAAGGAACGTGAAATAGGCTGATATTGAGGTCAAACAGGCAGTGCGCAGATTATTGCGCATTGTCTGTTTTTTGTTTTCAGGCAGGCGTTAGTCAGTATCTTGCAGACGGAAAAATTATTGTTTATACAGAAAATATTTATATAAATATAAAGCCTCCTACAGTGTGAAATCTCGCCGCTCAGGCCAGTGCTGACAATGCGGCTGAGGGCCGATTTGACTATAACATTTTATTTATGTTAAAATGTTATAGCCGATAAGGAGGTTTTTTATGTTTAAAAATATACAGCAGCTGTCCAGACACTGTCTGGCGGTACTTATCGTATTACTTACGGCCTTTCCTTTTTTAACGGGCTTTGATATTATCAGACATGTTACCGTCAGATATGACGGACAGGAGAAAGTTATCCGTACCAATACGGATAATCCTGAGCATATCATCAAAGAAGCCAACGTGCCTATGGAACAGGGCGACGGATGGCGCCTTTTGGGAGCTAACAGCAACGTGCAGGACGGCAGCGTGATTGAAGTGCTCCGAGCTAAAAGCTTTGTGGTGGTGCAAAATAACGAGGAAACAGTTTACCGCAGCAGCAAGGCGACGGTAGGCGAAGCTTTAAAAAGCCTGGGCATTAGCGCCAGGAAGAGCAGGGTTTATCCCGACCCGGCAGCTGAGCTGAAAGAAGATATGAAAGTCTATGTCCTTGACCGCAATGAAAAGTTTGTCTTCAGCGAAGAGCCGGAACAACCGCCGGTAGAATATGTGGAAGATATGAATATGGCTTTCGGCAGCAGTACGGTGGAGTCGGAAGGTCGGCCCGGTAAGGCTAAGGTTATATCTAAGGTCAAAAAGGGCAGCGACGGCGGTACGGTAACGCAGGAGCTGGGCCGCGAACTGATCGTGGTGCCGGAAAAGAAAGTCGTCAAAAAAGGGATGGCCATGAGCGTCAAAACCCCGGAAGGCTATAAACGTTATACCAAGAAAATGTATGTAGAGGCATCTGCCTATACAGTAAACTGCGGCAGCGGCAGTGGTATGACTTCTATCGGGCTGGTGCCCTATGAAGGCATTGTTGCCGTCGATCCCAGGGTAATTCCTTATTATACCAAGATGTACATTCCCGGCTACGGTATTGCAATGGCCGGTGATACCGGCGGCTCCATCGTGGGCAATAAAATAGATGTCTTTATGAGCGACTGGCACAAAGCCATCCAGTGGGGACGCCGTGATGTAGAAATTTATATTTTAGCAGACTGAGGTGCACTTTGCTGAAAGAAGTTCTTGTTGTCGAAGGAAAGATGGATACTGTGGCCATCAAAAAAGCTCTGGACGCAGAGACCATAGAGACGGGCGGTTTTACTTTGTCGCCCTATACTTTGGAAAAGATTGCCGCCGCTTACGAAAAGCGCGGCATCATCATTTTGACTGACCCGGACGGAGCCGGTGAACGCATCCGCCGTTATCTGACGGAAAGATTTCCCGATGCCGGGCAGGCCTTTATACCTAAAATAGACGCTACGGCCAATAACGATGTGGGTGTAGAACAGGCGCAGCCGCAGGCTATTTTAAAAGCGCTCGCTAAGGTGCGCCACCATGAATTTGAGCCGGCAGTAAGATTTTCCATGCAGGATATGTTTGCCTGCGGGCTCAGCGGCGCAGGTAAAGCGGCAGAAAGACGGGCTAAGCTGGGTGCGGAGCTGGGCATCGGCTATGGCAACGCCAAGCAATTTTTACAAAGACTGAACAGCTACGGTATCAGCCGCGAAGAATTTGCTGCTGCCGTAGCCAAGATAGGAGCATAGAGCTGTTTTATGAAAAAGCCTGTAATTGCATCGCCCCAGGTAACTAATCACATCCTGCACCGTTTTAAACTGCGGGCAGATAAAAAGCTGGGACAAAACTTCCTGATTGATGAGGATATTGTACGCCGCATTGTAGAAGCGGCAGAGCTGACGCCGGAAGACAAGGTGCTGGAAGTCGGGCCCGGTATTGGGACGCTGACCCAGGGACTGGCGGAAAGCGGCGCTGATGTAGTGGCGGTAGAGCTGGATAAAAGGCTGCTGCCGGTACTGGCTGTAACCTTGGAAGGTTATGACAATGTACGTATCGTGAACGGCGATATATTGAAAGTTGATATTATGCAGGAGGTTGGCGTAGAAAACTTCAAAGTCTGTGCAAACCTGCCGTATTATATTACGACGCCGATAATTTTTGCTTTGCTGGAAAAACGCCTGCCGATGGAAAGGCTGGTAGCCATGGTGCAGAAAGAAGTTGCCGAGCGTATGGCTGCGCAGCCGGGCGGGCGCGAATACGGCGCGCTTTCTGTGGCCATTCAGTATTTTACCGAGCCGGAAATCGCCTTTATCGTACCGCCGTCTTCCTTTATCCCTGCGCCGGCAGTGGATTCTGCTGTTATCGTCTGCAAACGCAGAAAGCAGCCGCCTGTACAGGTTTGTGATGAAACGCTGTTTTTCCGGGTAGTTAAGGCAGCCTTTTCTATGCGCCGCAAAATGCTCAACAACGCCTTGAAGAATATGGGCATCAGCAGCGAGCAGTGCGCTAAATGGCTGGAACTGGCAGGTATCGATGGCAAAAGACGCGGAGAAACATTGACGTTGGAAGATTTTGCCGCACTGACCAATACATTTGGCGATATTGCGAAATAAAATAGATTTGTAGATATTATTGATAAATTAAAATGAGCTGCAAGGGCTTGCTGTCTGCTGTTAGTAGCAGGCAGCAGGCTCTTTTATTTTGTTTTGCATTAGCTATTGATATAAGTAAGGAAATCTATAATTTTATTTGTATATTTATCTTAATGGTAAGTAATGTTTTAGGATGTAAATTATTATCTAAGGAATTTACATATATCTTAGTGTGTGAGTAGGTGCAATGAGTTAAACTGCGTTATCTGACATGGTAACAGTAGTTGCCAAAAGTTTAACGCAAAAGTAAGAAGGGCAGAAACCAGCGCAGTTGGTTTCTGCTCTTCGCTTTTTAGGTAAAAGTGTAAAAACTTTGACATTCCCAAACTGAAAGTGCAGCGAAGTGCACTTTCGGTTGCGGGGGGGAGAACGTCTGGTACAATGAAAAAAAGTATAATTTTATAAAGTGGGGTGGGTAATGATGAAAAAAACTAACAAAAAACTTATCAGCAGCATTATATTGGGCCTTATCCTGTATACGCCTGTAACGAATGTGTATGCTGCTCAGTTGAATGACGGTGCTATTTATGGTAATGGTGATAATTATGAAAGTTATAGAACAGAAAACTCCCCAAACGTTTTTGAGTATGATTTTCGAGGCGATTCTCAGCTAAAGCTTGAAAATACCACTGATACTCAAGGAGTGTATATTATAGGCTTCAACCCAAGCGTTGAAAAAATAATAATAGAAAACAAATTAGATATTGATCTTAATAAAAGTACTAATAATGTAGGTACATTGAGAGGTATTATACTTTCTTCTAATAATTTTAGTCATAAAACTATTGATCGTAAGGCTGGTGGAGACATTACAATTAAAAGTAGCAATGCTACAAGTATGACAGATTTGGTAGGCGTAGATGCTACGGGTGGGAGCAACAATAGCATATTAATAGGTGACTCAAATATACGCTTAGAAGCTATAACAAGTAATTTAGATGCATCGTTAACCGGACTATACATAGGTGCAGGTAATGAAAATTCAATAATCATGGGAGAAGGCAAAATATATATAAGCGGAAAAATCCAATCAGATAGTGCATTTTCAAATGCTATTGGTATGATGGTTTTTGATAATAATGATATTAATACTGGTGATGTTTCTATAGATATAGATATTACCAATAATCAAAATGTAAATAATATTGTATCTCAAGGTCTGGACGCAGAATTAGGCGGAGAAATAACCACGGGCAATGGTGCTATTAATATAAATGTGACAGGAGGACAGGCTATAACTGCCAACGGAGTTTTTGCATCTGATGGAGGAAAAGTAACAAAGACAGGCGGTAATATAATTGCTACTGCTGAAGGTGAAGGTACTTTGGCTGCAAGAGGTATATTTGCTAATGGCGGCGCTGTCAGTATAGGGATTTCTGATGTTACTGCCAAAGCTATTGGAGGAAGTAATGAGAATGGTAATTGGATTGAAGCAATAGGTTTGGTTGGATGGGGTAATGGTGAAATTAACTATGCTGGTGGTACCATAACTGCTGTTGCTGATAATGAAGATGCGTATGTAACTGCTATCCACGCTCAAGATAACGGTAATATAAATGTCAATAAAGGTACTAATAATAAGGTTGTAATCAATGGCGATGTTAACAATTATGGTAGAGGATCAATATTTTTAAATCTTAATACTGCTGATTCTGCTCTTAATGGCAGAGTTTATGATGCAAACGGTACATTTAATTTAGCGAATAATGCTCAGTGGAATGTGCTTGATAATAGTACAGTAAATAACTTCAATATTGATAAAGGTATAGTCAATATGAGTACGGCTGGTAATGTTTCTATTACGAACTACTCCGGTAATGGTACTGTTTCTTTTCAGGCAGAAGATGTAGCTCCTGATGGTGTAATGATCTTAAATACTGGTAATATTGCAATCAACAAGGCAGCGCAAGGTTCTGATATTATTTTAGGCGTAGCCAATAATGCTATCAATACGCTGGATATTGCCAAGACAGAAGAAAATCTTAATGCTGTTGCCAATAAAGTATATTATGATGCTAATGATGGAAATCTTAACGGCAAAGTAGTTATCAGAGAAGGTCTTATCACACCGGAAGCCAGCGGCGATTTACTGTTTGATGCTAATGACCGTGGTTATGTAACTAATATAACTGGTGGGAACAGGACGACAGAAACCATGTATGCCATGAAGAACCTGGCGGCTACAGCTATCGTTGCCTGGAGACAGGAAGACAGTACCCTCAGTCAGCGTCTTGGCGAACTGCGTGACAGCGAAGGCGGACAGGGTATCTGGGTACGTATGAGCCGCGGCGAGTTTGAATACGACGGCGAGTATAAAAACCAGTATAACTTCTTCCAGATGGGTTATGACTGGGCTGCAGACGACTGGCATTACGGCGCTGCTATCAGCCACAATGACGGGCAGACCACTTACTTCTATGGCGACGGCGAAAACCGCAGTACCTCTTTAAGCCTGTACGGTACCTGGCTGGGTGACAAAGGTCATTATGCCGACGTCGTTTTAAAACAGGGACGTCTGAGCCATGATTTTGATATTTATACCAGTGTTGGACATACCAGCGGCGATTATGATGCCTGGGGAACCAGCCTGAGCGGCGAATATGGCAAAAAGATTGCCCTTGAAGACGACTGGTACATAACACCGCAGGCGCAGCTCACTTTGATGCGTATCGGCGGCGAGGACTATACCACGAATAACGGCATCAGGGTACATCAGGACACGCTGCATAGCGCAGTAGGACGTCTTGGCTTTGAACTGGGCAAGAAGATTGCCGATAAAGGCAGCGTTTATGCCAAAGCAAGCCTGCTCCATGACTTTGCCGGCAACGCAGAAACCTATTTAAGCTATAACGGTTTTGCTAACAGCTATAGTCAGGATATTGGCGATACCTGGTGTGAAGCCGGCATCGGCGTGAACTATAAAACCAGTGAAAACAGCTATGTTTATGCCGACGTAGTAAAAACCTTTGGCGGTGATGTAGAAACTCCGTGGCAATGGAACGCAGGTATGCGCTGGAGCTTCTGAGAAAGTTTCGGCTAAAAGTATTTTGTTATTAAGACAAGCTTTGGGTCAGGTAAAAAGAAAAAAGCAGCCATACGGCTGCTTTTTTTGCTGTATTTAAGTATGGCCGCGTTTATTTATATTCCATACGGAAGCTATTGAGGGAATAAAGCGCCTGCGGTATACAAGTCCTGTACTGGGCGGATGGGAAGATATAGAGCAGTTCGTAGGTCTTACCGTCGTGTACGGCCTGCGCCTGCAGAAGCAGTTTTTCATCGTAAAAATCAGTCTGCTGGGCCAGGCTGCATTGCCAGTCCAGCCAGGCCGAATGAGTCCATTTCCAGAATACCTGTTTATTAGTAAAAGCCGGTAAGGGCTGTTCGGGGCGGAAGTGTTCCTTATCCAATGGGTCGATGATGTTTACTGCCATCAGCTGCGCATTATTGGCAGCGCGGATCAGCATGGGGCCTTGGGCCTGGGGCAGTTCTGCCAGTGGATCGCCGCCAAAAGCCTTAGGTATTGCTAAGGCGTAACCGCCTGCTTTATTTACTACCCATTCAAAGTCCGAGGCCTGAGGAGGCTGCAGTTCCTGGCGGGAAACAGGTGGCGCCTTGACAGCGTTTTTCCGCACGGGGATAGAGGAGCCGGCAGCGGCTGCTTTAGTAGTGCCTGAAACCGCTGCTGCTGGTGCGGCTGCAGCGCAGGTCAGAGCGCAGGCTGACAGAAAGGCTGCCAGCAGGCAGATTGCAAATTTTTTCTTAAACATCTAATCATCATACTTTCTTTGTTAATCGTTAAAATCGGCAATAATACCGCCGCCTACTACGTAGTCGCCGTCATAGAAGACAACGGCCTGGCCGGGAGTGATGGCACGCTGCGGCTCGTCAAAGACGACATGCACGCGGCCGTTTGCCGCCGGCTCGATAGTAGCAGGCACATCCTTTTGACGGTAGCGGGTCTTGGCTGTTACTTTAAGCGGGGCGGTGAGGCTGTCAATAGTGATAAAATTGCAGTCCTGTGCCCACAGTTCTTGGCTGAACAACGCTTCGTTAGGACCAAGGATGACTGTATTGGCGGCAATATCCTTGCGTATTACGTACAGGGGATAGGCATAGGCAAGTCCTAAGCCTTTACGCTGTCCGATGGTGTAGTTCAACTGCCCTTTATGGGTGCCCAGTACGGAGCCGTCCAGATGGACGAATTTACCGGGACGGGTTTTTTGACGGCTCAGACGGCGCACGACGGCAGCATAATCGCCGTCGGCAACAAAGCAGATGTCCTGGCTGTCAGGCTTTTGCGCCGTAACGAGCATATTTTCTTCGGCTATACTGCGTATTTCCGGCTTACTGAGAGAGGCCAGCGGCAGCAGGATATGGGCAAGCTGTTCCTGGGTAAGGTTAAAAAGCATATAGCTCTGGTCTTTGGCCGGGTCGAGAGCTCGTGCCAGCAGCCAGCGCTGTCTGTCAGCAGAATATTCGATGCGGGCATAATGGCCGGTGGCAAGGTATGCGCAGCCAAGTTCGCGGGCTTTATCGAACAGGACGCCGAATTTGATATGTTTATTGCAGTCTACGCAGGGGTTAGGCGTGCGACCCTGCTGGTATTCGCTGACAAAATGGTCGATGACGCATTTTTTGAAGCAGGAAGAAAAATCAAGGGTATGATGTTCGATGCCCAGTTTGGCGGCAACCTGGCGCGCGTCAATAATATCCTGGCGCGGTTCATCCGGCGCAGCAATACCTATATCGCTGTTGCCGAACATCTTTACAGTCGCGCCGACTACTTCATAGCCCTGCTGCTGCAGCAGTAAGGCGGCGGCGCTGCTGTCGACGCCGCCGCTCATGGCGGCAAGAACTTTCTGTTTCATATTATTTACCAAGTCTTTCGCAGGCTTCATTGATGGCTGTTTCGTCTGCGCGCATAGCGAGGATGGTTTTTTCAATCAGCTCATCCAGCGTCCAGCCGAGCGCTTCTGCGCCGGCAGTAATAACGTCGCGGCTGCAGCCTGCTGCAAAGCGTTTGTCTTTGAATTTCTTTTTTACGGATTTCAGCTCCAAATCCATGACGCTCTTAGAGGAGCGCATGATGGCTGCTGCGCCGATAAGGCCGGAAAGCTCGTCAATGGCAAAGAGGACTTTTTCCATCTGGTGTTCGGGGGCTATATCGTTTTGTGCCAGACCGTAGCCATGGCTGGCGGTAGCGCGGATCAGACGCTCGTCCAGACCATATTCGCGCATAATTTCCTGGGATTTTATGCAGTGTTCTTCAGGATATTTTTCAAAATCAAGGTCGTGCAGCAGGCCGACAAGGCCCCAGAAGTCAGCTTCATCGCCGTAGCCGAGTTCGACGGCGAAATAGCGCATGATGCCTTCCACGGTTAAAGCGTGACGCAGGTGGAAAGGTTCTTCGTTATATTCGGTTAAAAGCTTCCAGGCATTTTCTCTGTTCAGTTCCATAATATTTACTTCCTCCAATAAGTGAATTAGTGGTTATCCGATAAAGCCGGGGGTGGACAGGTAACGCTCGCCTCCGTCGGGCAGCAGTACGACGATATTTTTACCGGCGTATTCTTTGCGGCGCGCCAGCTGCAGCGCTCCGCAGAGAGCTGCGCCGGAGGAGATGCCTACCAGCAGTCCTTCGCAGGCTGCCAGCTGACGGCAGGCAGCATAGGCGCTGTCTGCGTCGATGTCGAGTATTTCATCGGCGACAGCGGGGTCGAAATTGGCCGGTATAAAATTAGCGCCGATACCCTGCAGCTTATGCGCAGCGGCAGGTTTGCCGTTGAGTACCGGGGAATCGGCAGGCTCGACGGCGACGATACGGATTTTAGCATCCCGTTCTTTCAAATAACGTCCTGTGCCGGAAAGGGTACCCCCCGTGCCGACACCGGCTACAAAGGCGGCAAGCCGGCCGTCCGTGTCGCGCCAGATTTCCGGCCCCGTAGTGCGGTAATGGGCGGCTGGATTATGCGGATTTTCGAATTGTCCGGGGATAAACGCGTTTTCCATTTGCGCGGCCAGTTCGCAGGCTTTATCTACGGCTCCCTGCATACCCAGACTGCCGGGAGTAAGGACGAGCTGCGCCCCATAGGCTTGCAGCAGGCTGCGTCTTTCCTGGCTCATGGTGTCGGGCATGGTGAGGATCACCTTATAGCCTTTCACGGCGGCTACAGCTGCCAGGCCGATGCCGGTATTGCCGCTGGTCGGCTCGATAATGGTGCTGCCGGATTTCAGCCTGCCTTCTGCTTCCGCCGCTTCAATCATGGACAGGGCGATACGGTCCTTGGCGCTGCCGGCAGGATTAAAGTATTCCAGTTTAGCCAGCAGCGTGCATTCAAGCTGCAGCTGTCTGCCCAGATTATTCAGGGCCAGCAGCGGGGTGTTGCCGATTAAATCGGTAAGTTTTTCTGCTCTTGTCATTGTATCATCTCTTTCATATACGGTCAGCGCTGCCGGCCGCGATATTCTTTAATCATATCTTCCAGTGTGGTATTGTCTACGACGTCGTTGATGGCCTCCTGCATTTTGCGCCACAGGCCGATGGTGAGGCAGGTGTCAGTTTTGTCGCAGCTGCCGGCGCAGTCAAGACAGGCTACGGGAGCAATGCTGCCTTCGGCCAAGCGCAGTATTTCTCCGGCAGTGTACTGGGAGGGCCTGCGTGCCAGCCGGTAACCGCCCTGGGCGCCGCGGGCGCTTTCTACAAAGCCTGCTTTGCTCAGGGTATTGATGATCTGCTCCAGATATTTATCGGAAATTTCCTGACGCTGGGCGATTGCTTTCAACGGAATGTATTTCCCGGAATAGTTCAGCGCCAGGTCAAGCATCAGACGCAGTGCGTAGCGTCCCTTGGTGGATATTTTCATGCTGGGCACCGCCTTTCTTCAGTAGGTTTATTTTACTATGAGTTCGGTAGGAATTCAACAGGAAAAGCCAGTGGCTTTGGCAGGCAAAATAATTGCGCAGGGCGGCGTAATTTATGTTACAATAATCTCAATGTATATTTTAGGAGGGTGCCGCATGGATCAAAAGAAGCTCGACAAGACTTTTAAATACTATTTGGGAGTCTTTACAGAAGATAAAGAAATGGCGAAAATCTTAAATAAAGTATCTTTCCAGGACTTGTTCAATCCTAAGTTCCTGCAGGAAAACAGCAAGTTTACCTCTATGGATGATATGATTTGGCGCAGCGGCTTCGGTATTATGAATCTGCTGGAAGTGGAAAATGTCAACCAGGATAAATGGAACGAGTATATTGCTGCTAATACGGAATGTACTACCTGGCATGAGTTCGGCAAGCTGGCAATGATCGACTGGATGAAAAACAAGCTGGACGAATTGAAAAAGGCTAAGCACTGAGCGTGATACCGAAGCTGTGGGCTTCGGTATCTTCATATTCTGCAAATAAAGGAGGAATATTATGGAGATTATCTTGCACGCTTTTGACGGTATCCTGACAGTGATGCTGATGATTGCGACGGGATTTTTTCTGCAGCGGCTGGGCTGGTTCAGCGAACAGAGCATCCTGCTTATTGCCCGGCTGGTAACGCAGGTCTGCCTGCCGACTTATATGCTGACCAACCTGCTGGCCAACTTCAAGCACGATCAGCTGCTGAGCATGAGCAGCGGCCTCATTGTGCCGATTTTATCCATGCTGGCAGGCTATGTGCTGAGTAAGCTGATAGCTAAAGCTGTTAACATACCTGTAGGACGACGGGGCGTTTTTACAACCTGCGCATGTTTCTCTAATACTATTTTTATCGGGCTGCCGCTGGGCATTGCCCTGTTTGGCGATGCCGGCGCTCCCTATGTCATGATTTATTACATGGTCAATACTACGCTGTTCTGGACGCTGGGCGTACATGAGGTTTCCTCTGATGCTGGCAGGCCGTCGCCGCTTTTCAGCAAGGAAACGTTGAAAAGCGTTTTTTCGCTGCCGCTGGCAGGCTTTATCCTGGGCGTCATCATGGTGCTGCTGGAAATAGACCTGCCCAAACCGCTGTTCGATTCCTGCCGTTATATCGGCAGCATGACTACTCCGCTGGCGATGCTTTTTATCGGCATTGCCATGAGTAAGACGCCTTGGAAAGAAATCCATTTTGACCGTTATCTGGCTGTTGCTATGTTAGGACGCTACCTGGTGAGCCCGCTTTTGGTGATAGCGCTGCTGCCCTTCTTTGACCTGGATATTATGATGCAGCGTGTGTTCGTTATGATGGCGGCCATGCCGGCGATGACTAACACTTCTATTGTTGCCCGAGCCTACGGAGGCGATTACCGCTATGCGGCTATGCTGACGGCGGTAAGCACGTGTCTGGCCATTGTCATGGTACCTTTTTATATGTGGGTAATACATTAAACACGGATACAAAAATACGAACAAAATTTTGCGATAGATATTGACAAAGAAAAGCTTTCATCATAAAATAAACATAACGAACAAACGTTTTAGAAAGATGGTGAAAAGCATGAAAAAAATTTTAGCGATTTTCTGTGCTGCTTTCTTTGTCTATACAGCTTGTAATCTTCTCTTTGCCGCCGAGCCTGTTTATAGCTATCATCAGGTGACAGTGACCAGCGGCGATACTTTGTGGGGCATCGCCAGCCGTGCCGCCGGTGAAGGCCAGGACGTGAGAGAGGTTGTTTATCATATTTGTGAAGCCAATGGGCTGAAGAGCAAGAATGTGTATCCCGGTCAGGTACTGAAAGTGCCTGTTTCTGTACATGCTGCGGATGATTTGCTGCTGGCTGCCAGATAAAAAGGTTTTTCCGCACTGACAGCGAATTATATTATTTAACTGCTAAATAATATAAGGACAGGGAGTGATAAACCATGCAGAATAAGAAATGGATTGCAGCTGCGCTGGTTTGCGGTTTTATTTTAGGCAGCAGCGCTGCCCCGGTAAAAGCCGGAATCCTGGGTACGGTAGTCAAAGGCGGCGCAGTCGGTCTTTTGGTAGATCAGTTCGCCGAGCCGCTGAATGATGCTATCAATGCTCTGACGGCCAAATACGGCGTTAAAGACGAATATTCTACCAAGGTAGTGCCCATCATTACGGTTGGTGACGGCAGCCGCGCCGGTGCCGCCCAGGTATCTGGCCCTAAAGAGCAGGTTGATAAGTGTCAGGCTGCGCTGCAGATAGAAGCTTCCTTTTTCAATAATTTCCGCGCTACGGTACTGGTACCTATAGACAAAGTATCCGTTACCGATGTCAACAGGGTGCAAGGAGTGGGCGTGGCCGCTTCTATTGATGTAAAAATTTAGCAATATAGAAAAAACCGGACTTTATAGTCCGGTTTTTTTATCTGTATTTGTTTTTGTGTTTATTGCGTTTCTTTTCCGCTTCGGCTTCCTGCTGCTTGTATTCCTGGTAAATGTACAGGCCGGAAAGAGGGATGCCGGCGCCGAAGAAGCCGATCCAGCGGTTGCCGAGAAAGTATTCGGCGGCAAAACCGGCGATGATTACGCCGATAACTATTTTTAACATACTCATTTTCATAAAGATACCTCCGGGAGTTTATAATTTGGGCAGCTGTGCAGGCACAGCGATATTGGCAAGGGGAATTTTGTCCGCGTCAAAGATTTTGAGCAGTTCTGCGGCAGCAAGCGGTTCAGGCTTGGGCAGTTGTCTCGCTAAAAAGGCCAGATAACCGATAATGGGTTCGGGACTGTCGTATGCTTTACGCAGTACGTCGAGGTCCAGGTCTTTGTCGCGTTTGGCCAGACGGCGTCCGTCGGGGGCTGTCAGCAAAGGGACATGGAAGAAAGCAGGCGGCGTGAAGCCCAGCAGCTGGTACAGATAGAGCTGCACCGGCGTAGAGCTGAGAAGGTCGCAGCCGCGTACCACCTGGGTTACGCCCATCAGGGCATCATCGACGGTCACGGCCAGCTGGTAGGCGTAGATACCGTCGCTGCGGCGGATAATAAAATCGCCGCTGTCAGAGGCCAGATTATAGCTGCAGAGACCATAATGCCCGTCCTGAAAGCTGATGCTGCGGTCGGGAACGCGCAACCGATAGGCAGGGGCGCGCTGCAGAGCTTTTTCCTGCCGCTGCTGCGGCGTCAGGCTGCGGCAGGCGCCGTTGTAGATGACGCGCCCGTCGCTTAAATGGGGAGCTTCGGCGGCATGGAGCTCGGCGCGGCTGCAGAAGCAGGGATAGACCAGCTGCTGTTCTTCCAGTTTATGGAAATATTCCGCGTAGATATCGGAACGCGCGCTTTGAAAGAAAGTTTCACCGCCGGCGCCGCAGTAAGCGCCCTCGTCCCAGTACAGCCCCAGCCATTCCAAGTCGTGCGCCAGCAGGTCGGCGTTACGCCGCGGACAACGCACGCTGTCCAGGTCTTCTATGCGCAGGACGATGCGTCCTCCGGCAGATTTGGCCTGCAGCCAGGCCAGCAGGCTGCAGAAGATATTGCCTAAATGGATGCGCCCGCTGGGTGTAGGTGCGAAGCGGCCGCAGATAGCAGATTCTGTCATTGTTTATCCATCCTTTATATCTTTTTATTGTATCATATGTGGCTGATTTGCAAAATATTTGCAAAAATAAAATTTGCGGCAGGATTAACTTTAGGATAAAACGAATACATGCAGCAAATAAGCGCAAACGAGGTGAAATAAATGACTGTTGATAAAATTCCTGAATTTGATCTGGAATGGGAGGCCGAAAAAATCTGCCGCTGGGGCGCAGCCCGTGCCGGCGTGATTGTCGTAGCGCCGCTGGTAGGTACGATGGCTTTGATGGCCAATGAAGTATATATGATTATCAGACTGGGAGAACTGCGCGGCGTTAAGCTGGACGAAAGCGCCGTCATGGGGCTTTTAGGGTCGCTGGGAGCTACCTTTGTCGGGCAGACGCTCACCACGCTCATTCCTTTTGCTCCCGTACAGATACCTGTCGGAATCTCTGTGACCTATGCTGTGGGACGTGTAGCTAATGCCTGGCTCAAGGCCGGCCGGCCGGAAGATATAGCTTCTTTCCGTGAGCTTTATGAGCAGGCGCGCCGGGAAGGCATGGAGCATCTGGACGATTTTCAGCAAATGCATTGTAAGGATGAACCGTTGGGAGATGAGAGCAGGCGTTTTGAGCTGCAGCCGGAAAAACTGCTGCAGAAAGTAATGGCAGGCGCAGATGCTGCTGAAAAAGCTTTGAGCGACGGACTGCATAATCTCAATGAACGCTTTGTCCGTCCTTTTGCTGCGAAGACGGATATCTGGCTTACGGCGCAGCGGTGGCAGCAGCTCAGGCAAGGCGAGCTGGCCGTGCCTTACGGCGAGCTGACGGCTTATCTGAATAAGGCGTTGGCGCAAGACGGCTGGGAGGTACTGGAAGTTGCCTATCAGGAGCCGGAATGTTTCCGTATTTCTGTTCGTCACCCTGAATATGGCGTTATCGGCGCCGTGTTCGCCGTTATCAGCTGTGCAATCAGCAGCAGACGTGCAGCAGCAGAGCTGGAGCTGCGGGACTTTACCGTTGCTGACAACAGATTTGCGGAGCTGGCGCTGGATATACTGGGCAGCAAGGTTATCCTGTCCTTAGTGGACTTTTTATTTGCCAGCATAGATATGCCCGGCGATAAGGTGGATACGGTTTATGCCCAGCGCAGGCTGAAGATAGATTTTTATAAGGCGCTGCAAAGCAGCAGGTTTGCCAAGATGACGCTGATGCACAGACCGCTGCTGGAGTATGTACAGCTGCAGCGTGTTGTGCCGACGCCTGCAGGATTGCTGCTGAATATTAGTTTAAACAGCTGAAAAGTATAAATTTAAAGTGAAAAAGAAGACTTGCAACTGCAAGTCTTCTTTGCTTTTTAAAGGGTTTCGTTGTAAAATAATATAATATACAAATAATTATACTGGGCTTATTATAATGTTTTTAAGGAGGATTTTTGTGAAGCATAAAACTTCTGCCATGGTCGAAGCCGGTATCCTGGCTGCCGTGGCTATTGTGATGGCGCTGGTGAGCATGTATATACCTGTGCTCGGTGCTTTTGTAAATTTTGTCTGGCCGCTGCCCATCATCATCTGCGGTATGCGCAACGGCTTTAAATGGAGCCTGATGAGCCTGATGGTGGCGGGTATCATTATCGGTATCATCATCAGCCCGCTGCAGGCGTTCTTCCTGCTGGCCATCTTCGGACTGTTGGGACTGGTAATCGGCGAATGTATGCGCAGGCATATGGAGCCGCTGAAACTGATGCTGTACAGCAGCGTGGGTGCGGTAGCAGCCCTGGTTATCAATATCGCGCTCAGTTTCTGGCTGCTTGGCATCAACCCGGTAGAAATGATGTTTTCCTCATTTGCTCAAAGCCTTAGCGAGCTGGAATCCTATTATCGTTCCAGCGGTATGTCCGAGGCGGAGATAAAGCAGGTGGTGGACGGTTACAGCGAAATGCTGAAAATGATGCGAATCATCATGCCGGGAGCTTTCCTGATCAGTGCGCCGGTACTGGCTTTTATCAACTATATGGCGGCTAAGAAGATCCTGACCAAGCTGGGCGAGTCTTTCGCGGATTTTCCGCCCTTTACTAACCTGCAGGTGCCCGGCTGGGTATTGTGGCCTTACGCCCTGTCGCTTTTTGCCGTGACCTATTTCTACCAGAATGACCGGGAAAGCTGGCTGTACACGCTGTCTGTAAATGTGCAGACTGTCTGCAGCTTTGTGCTGGTGCTGCAGGGCATCGCGCTTTTGTACTGGTTTGTCAAAAGCAGGAATAAACCCATGTGGTGGGCTAATATCGGGACCATGTTGTTATTCCTGGTGCCGGTTTTCTCCCAGATCATGGTTTATGTAGGAGCCTTTGATATAGTATTTGATTTCAGAAAGATAAGACCGCGTCGTCTTAGATAAGAACGGTGGTGAACATTTTGTTCAATATTTTTAACCACAATATGAATTCCCGGGTGGATACGAATTTCTATCTGTTGGTCATCGTGATATTGGCGTTGGCTGCCTGTTATTTCGAGTCGTATTTTATTCCGGTCGCGCTGCTGATTGTAGGCGTCACTTACTATTTCAGTCAGCGGAACCGCATCTATAAGGAAATATATTTCAGCAGTTATCTGGATAATATCATCCGCAATATCGAACGTACCAATCATTTTGCTATCCGCAAACTGGACATCGGTATGGCGGTATTTTCCCGCGAAGGAAAACTGCAGTGGTCCAACGACTTGTTCCAGGAATGGATTGGGAAGAAGAACCTGGAAGGCAAGAAACTGGAAGATATACTGCCGCTGCAGGAAAACGCTTTTGAGCTGCTCAGCGTGAAAGACGGAGAAAAAAGCATCCAGATGGACGGGCGTTATTACCTGATGAAATACTATCGGGTACAGACGCAGGAAAAAGCGTCGAAAAAAGGTGAGGAAAGCAATATCAGCGGCCTGATGATCTACCTGGAGGATGTGACGGAGTTTGAGCTGCTCAGGCAGAAATATGTCAACGACAGACTGTGCCTGGCTTATACGCGTTTTGACAATTATGAGGATGTTACCAGGGGCTTGACGGAAACCAATATCGCCAACCTGAACGGCGAAATCAACGAACTGCTGACTAAATGGGTGGCCGAGCAGCACGGCTTTATCTGCCGTATGAATAAGGAGCTCAGCCTGATAGGGTTTTCCCAGTCGGCGGTGCTGGATCTGATGGACGGAAAGTTTGCCATCCTGGACAAGGTGCGCGAAGTACGTGCCGGCAATAAGATTCCGCCGACTATAAGTATCGGTATTGCCTGCGACGGGCTGACGCTGGAAGACCTGATGCAGAACGCCAATAAAGCGCTGTATCTGGCGCTGGGCCGCGGCGGCGACCAGGCGGTAGTGGCGCAGAACAAGAATATGCAGTTCTTTGGCGGTACCAGTGCGGTTACGGCCAAAAATACCAGGGTGCGGGCACGTATCGTGGCGCAGACTATTCACGAGCAGATGCAGGCAGCTGATAAAGTATTTGTCATGGGTCATGTCATGGAAGACTACGACGCTTTGGGCGGAGCTGTGGGGATGGCTAAGCTGGCCCTTTCCCTGCCTAAGGAGACTTATATTGTCATCAGCGGCAAGAGCGATACTTTCGAGAAGATTGCAGAGGTATTAAGCCGTGACGACGTCAACCTTACTGAAAATGACAGCCGCTACATGGATATCATCATCGGCGAAGAAGAGGCGCTGAAATATATCACGCCGAAGAGCCTGCTGATATTGGTAGATCATCACCGCGAGATGATTACAGCCAGCAAGAAGGTACTGGAAAGTGTTCCTACTAAGATCATCATCGACCACCACCGCAGGGCGGAGGACCTTATCAGCGATACGGTGCTGCTGTATCTGGAGCCGTCCTCGTCTTCGACCAGCGAACTGGTAACGGAACTGGTGGGATATTTTGATGACCGTCTGGAGATAACTCCCGGCGAAGCCACGGTAATGTATGCCGGTATAGTGCTGGATACCAAGCATTTTGCCGTGCAGACCGGTGCCCGTACTTTTGAAGCAGCGGCGTTGCTGCGGCGCAGCGGCGCCAACACCGATATGGTGCGGATGCTGTTTAAGGACGATATGGAGTCGCTGCAGCTGCGGGCAAGGCTTTTGGCTGAAGCCAAGATACCCGCGGCCGGGATAGCGGTTTCGATATATAAAAATGCCAAAAAAGAAATCAGGGCTTCCATCCTGGCGGCGCAGACTGCCGATACTTTGATTACCATTAACGGCGTCTATGTCGGTATTGCCATCGTGGAATATACCGACGGCTCTGTGGGTATCAGCGCCCGCAGCGACGGCAGCGTCAATGTACAGGTAATTATGGAAGAACTGGGCGGCGGCGGTCATCAGACTGTGGCCGGCGTACAGATCGATAATAAGCGCGCTGCAGATGTCGAGCCGCAGATTATCGCATTAGCAAAAAAACAGTTAGAGGAGCGAGATAATAATGAAAGTGATATTGTTGCAGGATATTAAAAGTTTAGGCAAAAAAGGCGATATTGTAGAGACTGCTGAAGGTTACGGACGCAATTACCTGCTGCCGCGTAAACTTGCTAAAGAAGCTAACGCTGCTAACGTAAACCAGGCTAAGCAGGATAAGGCTACCGCCGCTCACCGCGCAGCCCAGCAGAAAGATGAAGCGGTGGTATTGGGCGCTCAGGTGCAGAAAGTAGTAGTGCACCTTAAAGTGCGTCTGGGCGATAACGGCAAGATGTTTGGCTCCGTTACTTCCAAGGACGTGGCAGAAGCGCTGATTAAACAGACAGGCATCCAGATCGACCGCCGCAAGGTGGAATTGAAGACAGCCGTAAAGGGACTGGGCGAATATACCGCCGTGGCTAAATTGCACACCGATGTAACTGCCGAGTTTAAAGTATTGGTAGAAGCTGAGTAAGATGATGGAAGAAAAATCACCGAGAGTACCGCCGCAGAATATCGAAGCGGAGCAGGCCGTCTTATGCGCCATGCTTATTGATAAGGAGGCTATTGCCAGGGTAACGGAAGTTTTGAACGGAGACGATTTTTACCGCGAGGCTCACAGGGTCATCTTTAATGTAATGACTGAGCTGTACGGCAAGAATGAAGCTGTCGATCTGATTACTGTTACCGACGCGCTAAAACGCGACAATAAGCTGGAGGACGTGGGCGGCATAGCTTACGTTACCGCTTTGGCTAATGCCGTACCTACGGCAGCCAACGTCAAATATCATGCGGACATCGTGGCAGAAAAGTCCGTCCTGCGACAGCTGGTGCGCGTTTCTACGGAAATTGCCGCTATGGGCTATGATGCGGATGAAGAAGTCAATGTGCTTATCGACAAAGCGGAAAGCAGGATTTTAGAGATTTCCAACCGCAAGAAGAAATCTGATTTTACGCCTATCAGCGATGTACTCATGGAATCTGTCCAAGGTATTGAAAAACTGCTGAATAATAAAGGCGGCCTTACGGGGCTGCCTACCGGTTTTGTGGATCTGGATAAACTGACTTCTGGTCTGCATCCGTCTGATTTCATCATTTTAGCGGCGCGTCCGTCCATGGGTAAAACGGCTTTTGCATTGAACGTAGTGCAGAACGTGGCTTTGCGCGCTCATAAAAAAATTGGCGGCAGTCCCCGTTCTGTAGCGTTTTTCAGCCTGGAAATGAGCAAGGAGCAGCTGGTAAACCGTATGCTCTGCGCCGAAGCTAATATTGATTCCCAGCGCCTACGTATCGGCGAGATGGCGGATAAGGACTGGGATTCGCTGTGGGGAGCCTGCGACAGTATGAGCAAGGCCAAGATCTTTATTGACGATACGCCGGGTATCACGGCGATGGAGATGCGCAGCCGCGCCAGGAGGCTTAAGGCTGAGCATGGCCTTGATTTGATCGTGGTCGATTACCTGCAGTTAATGCAGGGCAGCGGCAGGCGCAATGTCAGCGGCGACAGGCAGCAGGAAGTTTCGGAGATTTCACGTTCTTTGAAGGCGTTGGCCCGCGAGCTGGATGTGCCGGTTATCGCGTTATCGCAGCTGAGCCGCGGCGTGGAAGCACGTCAGGTGAAGCTGCCTATGCTCAGCGACCTGCGTGAGTCAGGTTCCCTGGAGCAGGATGCCGATATCGTAGCCTTCCTGTATCGTGAGGATTATTATAATCCCGAAACGGAAAATAAAAATATTACGGAGCTGATTATCGCCAAGCACCGTAACGGACCTGTAGATACCGTCAATCTGTTCTTCCACAAGCAGTTTACTAAATTTGTCGGTTTTGCCAAGAGGCAGGAATAAAAGAATCGGCCTGTATGAAAGATGCAGGCCGATTTTGTATGTAATGATGAAAATGTATATCATGGAATCGCCTGCTCAGGCGGCAGCATAAAGTTATTTATTGCCGTCAGCCGACAATAAATCCGAACATTATTAAAGCAGAAAGCAAAAAATATTCATAACTATTGCTATAAATTAGATAAAATGATATGATAAAGAAGGATAATTTTTGCCATTTGCATGATTTTAGAAAATATAAGTATACTATGGGGGGCTTATAAGAATGATTGAGCGTTATACTCATCCTGAAATGGGTAATATCTGGACTTTGGAAAATGAATTCCGAACAATGCTGAAAGTTGAGATTCTGGCCTGCGAAGCTATGAACAAGCTGGGAATCGTACCTGACGACGCGTTAAAGGATATTCAGACCAAGGCTGATTTCCGTATTGAACGTATCAAGGAAATCGAGGCTGTCACCAATCACGACATTATTGCTTTTCTGACCAATGTTGCTGAGTATGTAGGCGACGCTTCCAAATATATCCATAAAGGACTGACCTCCAGCGACGTGAAAGATACTGCTTTATGTTATATGATGGTGCAGGCTGCCGACCTCCTGCTGAGCCATCTGGAAAAATTCCATGCAGTGCTGAAACGTCGTGCGGCAGAGCACAAACATACTATTATGATCGGACGTACTCACGGCATTCATGCAGAGCCGATGACTTTCGGCCTGAAATTTGCTTTATGGATGGATGAAACGGAAAGAAATATTGCGCGCCTGCAGCAGGCAAGAGAGTTCGTTGCCGTAGGCAAGCTGTCCGGCGCAGTTGGTACCTATTCCAATATCGATCCTTTTGTAGAACAATATGTATGTGAGAAACTGGGACTGAAACCGGCGCGACTGGCGACCCAGGTTATCCAGCGTGACCGTCATGCCGATTTTATCACTACCCTGGCAATTATCGGTTCTTCTTTGGACAAGATGGCTACCGAAGTGCGCAACCTGCAGCGTACTGATATCCGTGAGGTGGAAGAATATTTTGCTCCCGGTCAGAAAGGGTCTTCCGCTATGCCGCACAAACGCAACCCCATCACCTGTGAAAAGGTTTCCGGCATGGCAAGGCTGCTGCGCGGTTATGCTATTGCCGCTTTAGAGGATGTAACGCTGTGGCATGAAAGAGATATTTCCCATTCTTCTGTAGAGCGCGTCATCCTGCCGGATGCTACCATTGCTCTTGACCATATGCTGAGGAAATTTACTAATATTATTGATAAACTGCTTGTTTATCCTGAAGCAATGCTGGCTAATATGAATAAGACCGGCGGTCTGATTTTCAGCCAGAATATCCTGATTGCTCTGGTAAGCAAGGGAGTATTGCGCGAAGACGCTTATAAATGGGTACAGCGCAATGCTATGGCGCGCTGGCTGGAAGGCGCCGATTTCAAAACCAATGTAGAAAATGATCCTGACATCAAAAAATATCTGACCGATGCGGAAATCGAGCATTGCTTCGATCCGAAACCGATGCTGCGCAATATTGACCTGATTATGTCAAGATTTGGATTATAAGATAAGGGGAGACTGTTATGTCATCTGTAATTGTTTTAGGCGCCCAGTGGGGCGACGAAGGAAAAGGTAAGATCGTCGATTATCTGGCTCAGCGCGCCGACGCTGTAGTACGCTATTCCGGTGGCTCCAATGCCGGTCATACCGTAGTGGTTGATAACATATCCTATAAGCTCAGACTGCTGCCTTCCGGCGTGCTGTTCAAAGACAAGGTCAATGTACTGGGCAACGGCGTAGTTATTAACCCCGGCGTAGTACTGCAGGAAATCGAAGGGATGAAAGAAAAGGGCATCGACTGCGGCAATCTGAAGATTTCCGACCGTGCTCATGTGGTGCTGCCCTATCATCAGCGTCTTGATGAACTGCAGGAAAATGCTCTGGGCAAGAACAAGATTGGTACCACCAAAGGCGGTATCGGCCCCTGCTATATGGATAAAGTTGCCCGTGTAGGCATCCGTGTGTGTGATTTGATGGAGCCTGATACTTTTGCGGCTAAACTGAAAATCAACCTGGAAGCTAAAAACCAGATTATTACCAAGATTTATGGCGGCGAGCCTTTTGAATATGAGGCTGTACTGCAAGAATATCTCGGCTATGCTGAAAGACTGCGTCCCTATGTTACTGATACCGGCGTCATCATGGACGAGCTGTTTGAAGCTGGCAAGAAAGTACTGTTTGAAGGTGCGCAGGCTACTTTCCTTGATATCGACCATGGTACCTATCCGTATGTTACCAGCTCTAATCCGACGGCTGGCAATGCCTGCACCGGCAGCGGTATCGGTCCCAGAAACATCGATCATGTAGTCGGCGTAGTCAAGGCTTATACTACCAGGGTAGGCGAAGGTCCTTTCATTACCGAATTGCATGATACAGACGGCCCCGGCAACCAGATCCGCGAGACTGCCCATGAATATGGTACAGTTACTGGACGCCCGCGCCGCTGCGGCTGGCTGGATGCGTTCATGCTCCGCTACAGCGCCCGTCTGAACAGCTTGGACTATCTGGCCATTACCCGCCTGGATATCCTGGATCAGATGCCGGTTATCAAGATGTGCGTTGGCTATAAGATTGGCGACGAAGTGCTGAAGCGTATCCCTGCAAGTCTCAATGTGCTGGCTAAGGCTGAACCGATTTATGAAGAGTTTGCCGGCTGGATGACCGATATCAGCGGTATCCGCGAATATGACAAGCTGCCGGAAAATGCGAAAAAATACCTGCAGCGTATCAGCGAAGTTGCCGGTGTGGAACTGGGCATTGTTTCTGTCGGCCCTAACCGCGAACAGACCATAGTTTTAAAAGAATTACTGTAAAGAAAAATCCTGCCGCAAGGCAGGATTTTTTATTGCCTCAGGCGTGGCAAGAAAATTCTTGCCTGCTCCTCTTCTGATAAGATATAATTATTATGTATTGGCATTATAAGGAAGAAATAAAAAGTTCTTTCAGTTTATACATATAATGAATCTTAGCTTCGGAGGTAAAATAATGGAAAGAAAAGTAGGTACTGTTGTAAGAGGCATCCGCTGCCCGATTATCAGAGAAGGAGACGACGTGGCTGCCATCGTGGTAGACAGCGTTATGGCGGCTGCGCAGGCAGAGGGTTTTCAACTGCGCGACAGGGATGTTATTTCAGTAACCGAATCCATTGTGGCCCGCGCACAGGGTAATTACGTTTCTGTTGATACTATTGCAGCCGACGTGCGCAAAAAGCTGGGAGGAGAAACTATCGGCGTCATTTTCCCTATCTTGTCCAGGAACAGATTTTCTGTCTGCCTGAAAGGTATCGCCAGAGGCGCAAAAAAAATCATCCTGATGCTGAGCTATCCAAGCGATGAAGTAGGCAACGCGCTCCTGACTTACGATCAGCTGGATGCGGCAGGTATCAATCCTTACAGCGACGTATTGACATTAGAGCAGTATCGGGAATTGTTCGGTGAAAATAAACATGAATTTACCGGAGTAGATTATGTTGCTTATTATGGTAATCTGATCCGTGATGAGGGCGCGGAAGTAGAAATTATCTTCGCCAATCAGGTAAAGACCATCCTTAACTATACCGACTGCGTACTGAATTGCGATATCCATAGCCGTGCGCGTACCAAACGCCTGCTCAAGGCGGCAGGGGCTAAGATTGTCTGCGGGCTGGACGATATTATGACTGAAGCCATTGACGGCAGCGGCTATAACAGCCGCTATGGACTGCTGGGTTCTAATAAATCCACTACTGAACAGGTGAAGCTGTTTCCGCGTGAATGCCAGGGTACTGTAGAGGCTATTCAAAGTAAAATCATGGAATTGACCGGCAAGCATGTGGAAGTTATGGTTTATGGGGACGGCGCTTTTAAAGACCCGCAGGGTAAGATTTGGGAACTGGCCGACCCAGTCGTGTCTCCTGCTTTCACTCCCGGACTGATAGGCACGCCCAATGAGTTAAAACTGAAATATCTGGCTGATAACGACTTTAAAGATTTAAGCGGTAAAGCTTTGCAGGAAGCGATTTCTAAACGTATCAAAGAAAAAAACGGCAGCCTGGTAGGCAGCATGGTTTCTCAAGGTACGACACCCAGACAGCTCACCGATTTGATTGGTTCTTTGTGCGATCTGACCAGCGGTTCCGGCGATAAAGGTACGCCGGTAGTGCTTGTGCAAGGGTATTTTGATAATTTTACCGATTAAAAATAAGAAAAAATTCTTGACAAACAAAGTGGATATAAGTATAATAATATTGTTGCTGATACAGCAACTGATGTGATCCACTAGCTCAGTCGGTAGAGCACCTGACTTTTAATCAGGGTGTCCCGCGTTCGAGTCGCGGGTGGATCACCATTTTTATTTTCATAGCAAATATTCGCAGCCCGGCTTTGATAAGCCGGGCTTTTTAGTTGTTTTGTCATTTATCAACATGTTTATCAACACTGTGGATAACTTACTGTGGATAGAGTGGAAAAGATAAGAAAAAGACCGTAAAACAAATAGTTTTACGGTCTCTTTTATAAGAGTCTATTTGGCGGCTGCTTTTACCGCTTTGAAAGCTACTGCAGCAGCATCGATAGTTTTTTGGATATCTTCCGGCGAGTGTGCCAGAGAGATAAAGTTAGTTTCAAATTGAGACGGCGGCAGGTAGATACCTTGTTCCAACATACTGTGGAAATAGGTTTTAAAGGCTTCCAGATCGCAGGCTGCTGCGGAAGCATAGTCGGTAACAGGCTTGTCACTGAAGAAAACAGTAAACATACTGCCCAGACGATGAATTTGGACGGGAACGCCTGCCTGTGCGGCAGCTTTTTCCAGCCCGCCGGTGAGGATGGCGGTCATACTTTCCAGCTTTTCGCAGACTTTGTTTTCTTCCATGTAGGTAAGAGCAGCGATACCGGCAGCCATGGCCAGAGGGTTGCCGCTGAGGGTACCGGCCTGATACATGGGGCCGGCGGGAGCAACCATTTCCATGATTTTACGTTTGCCGCCGTAAGCTGCTACGGGCAGGCCGCCGCCGATAACTTTGCCTAAGCAGGTGATATCGGGGTCAATACCATACAGGGACTGGCTGCCGCCCTGAGCGCTGCGGAAACCGCTCATAACCTCGTCGCAGATCAGCAGGCTGCCGTGTTCTTGGGTAAGCTTGCGGACTGCTTCCAGATAACCTTCGTGAGGCAGGACGAGACCCATATTACCGGGTGTAGGTTCTAAGATGACGGCAGCAATTTCCTGGCCGCGTTCAGCAAAGACCTGCTCCAGTGCAGGCAAGTCGTTGAAAGCAACAGTAATAGTGGTAGAAGCTACGGCTTTAGGTACGCCGGGACTGTCAGGTACGCCGAAAGTGGCTGCGCCGCTGCCGGCTTTTACCAGCAGGCTGTCGTGATGGCCGTGATAGCAGCCGATAAATTTAACGATGCAGTCACGGCCGGTGTAAGCACGTGCCAGGCGCAGTGCGCTCATGGTTGCTTCCGTACCGCTGTTGACCATGCGTACCATTTCCATGGAGGGGACGAGCCGGCAGACCAGCTTGGCCAGTTCGGTCTCGGTCAGCGTAGGCGCGCCGTAGGAAGTGCCTTTGTCGGCTGCCGCCTTGACGGCATGGGTTACGCAGTCAGGTACGTGCCCCATCAGGAGCGGGCCATAGGATAAGACATAGTCGATATATTCGTTACCGTCGATATCGTATATTTTACTGCCTTTGCCGCCGGCAATAAACGGCGGTACGCCGCCGACGCTGCGGAAAGAACGCACGGGGCTGTTAACGCCGCCGGGTATATATTGGCGTGCTTCGGTAAAAGCAGCCTGGGATTTTGTATGTTCCATGCAGATTTCTCCTTGGATTATTTTTCCTGCAGCCATTTGGCTACGTCAAGAGCATGATAGGTGATAATCATCTTGGCGCCGGCGCGTTTGAAAGCCAGCATGGTTTCCATGACGATGCGTTTTTCATCTATCCAGCCTTTTTCAGCGGCTGCTTTGACCATGGCATATTCGCCGCTGACATTGTAAACGCACAGCGGACGGTTAAAGGTTTCATGTACGCGCTGTACGATGTCGAGGAAAGCGAGCGCCGGTTTGACCATGATGATGTCTGCGCCTTCCTCGATATCCAGATAGGTTTCGCGCAGTGCTTCGTCGCTGTTGGCAGGGTCCATCTGATAGCCTTTGCGGTCGCCGGCAGCCGGTGTGGAATCGGCGGCTGCGCGGAAGGGTCCGTAATAAGCAGAAGCAAATTTTGCGGAATAAGCCATGATGGGGATATTGATAAAACCTGCTTCATCCAGTGCGGTACGGATAGCCTGTACATAACCGTCCATCATATTGGAGGGAGCGATGATATCTGCGCCGGCTTTAGCATGGGAAACAGCGACTTTGGCCAGCAGCGGCAGGGTTTCGTCATTGTTGACGGTGCAGCCGTTTTCCAGTACGCCGCAATGACCGTGTTCGGTATATTCGCACAGGCAGACGTCGGTAGTGATGACCAGCTCAGGATATTTAGATTTGATGAGCATACAAGCCTGCTGAACAGGTTCTTCCATGTCCCAGGCGCTGCTGCCGGTAGCGTTTTTGTAGGAGGGCAGGCCGAAGAGGATGATGGACGGGATGCCCAGTTTGACTACTTCGTCGATGCATTCGAGTACTCTGTCCACCGACCAGTGGTAGTTGCCGGGCAGAGATTCTATTTCGTGTTTGATGTTTTTGCCGGGAACGACGAAAACAGGATAAATAAGGTCTTTAACAGAAATTTCAGTTTCGCGGATCATGCTGCGCAGATTTTCGCTGGCGCGCAGACGGCGGGGACGGTAAATAGGAAAGCCCATGATAATCACTCCTTGTAGTAACTTTGGATGGCGGACATTAAACCGTCGATAGTATATTCAGCGGCAGTAACTGCCGGTGTCAGACCGTTTTTGATACAGGTTGCCGCGGTAACGGGGCCGATGGCCGCGATAACAGTTTTTTGCAGCAAGTCTTTTTTGTCGCCCAGGATATCGAGCATATTGGTAACGGTGGAGGAGCTGGTGAAAGTTATCATATCAGCCTCGCCGTTTTCCAGCAGCTGCAGCAGTTCATCTTTGTTTTCGCAGTCGGTTACTGTTTCGTAGGCAGTAACTACATCTACCTGCGCGCCGAGCTCACGCAGACGCTGCGGCAGCACTTCACGGGCTACTTTGGCGCGGGCGATGAGTACTTTGTCACCGTTGGTGACATTCTGCTGCATTGCGTCAGCAAGTTCTTCCGCCTTGTAAGCGGAAGGAACCAGGTCGGCAGTAATACCGTGAGCAGCCAGAGCCTTGGCGGTAGCGCTGCCGATAGCGGCGATTTTCACACCGTGCAGACTACGGCTGTCTTTGCCTGCTTTAGCAAGCTGGTCAAAGAAATGTTCTACGCCGTTGCTGCTGGTAAGTACCAGCCATTTATAGGTATCAATATTGCTGATAGCCTGCTGCAGCGGCGCATAGTCGGCAGCAGGAACGATTTTAATAGAAGGTGCTTCCAGTACACGTGCGCCTTGTTCTTCCAGCTGTTTGGTCAGCTGGCTGGCCTGCGCGCGGGCACGGGTAACGATAACGGTTTTGCCGAACAGGGGCTTGTTGTCAAACCATTGCAGCTGGCTGCGCAGTTTGACTACTTCGCCTACCAGAAAGATTGCAGGCGGTTTCAGATTATGTTTCTTGACGTCAGAAGCAGCCTGGCCAAGGGTAGTTACCAGGGTGCGCTGTTCAGGACGGGTGCCCCAGCGGATAACTGCAGCCGGGCAGTCGGCACTGCGGCCGTTAGCAATCAGCTGGCTGCTGATGCGTTCAATATTTTCTACGCCCATGAGGAAGACCAGCGTATCTACGGCAGTGGCAAGACCATGCCAGTTAATGGTAGATTCGCCTTTCGTGGGGTCTTCATGACCGGTGATGACTGCAAAGGAAGTAGCAACATGGCGGTGAGTTACAGGAATACCTGCATATTCTGCTACAGCGATAGCAGAGGTTACGCCGGGAACAAATTCAAAGGGCAATCCTGCTTCTAAAAGTTCGATAGCTTCTTCGCCGCCGCGGCCGAATACAAAAGGGTCGCCGCCTTTGAGACGGGCTACGACCTTGCCTTCTGCGGCCAGCTTTACCAGCAGTTTATTAATATCGGGTTGACGCATAGTATGATTGGCGCTGGCTTTGCCAACATAAACCATTTCCGCGTCTTTGCGGGCATAGGCCAGGATGCGGGGGTCTGCCAGACGGTCATAGACAACAGCGTCGGCCTTTTCCAGACATTCCTTGGCTTTTAAACCTAACAGGCCGGGATCGCCGGGGCCTGCGCCAATCAGATACACTTTACCCTGTTTTGTCATTTTGTCACACTCCTTATAAGATATCGGCAAGAATCTGCTTGCCGCCTTCGGCAAGCATCAGGTGGCCGAGCTCGCGGCCAAGTTCGCCAGCTTGGGCAGCCGGGCCAGTAATATTATTACGCAGGACGGTGCTTCCGTCTAAAGAAGCAATCACTGCTTCAATCTTTATCTTGCTGTCTGTCACTTCGGCATGGACGCCGATAGGTACCTGGCAGCCGCCTTCGATCAGGCCCAGAAAAGCGCGTTCTGCGTCGGTAGCCTGTTTGGTAGGCAGGTCATTTAAGAAAGCCAGCATCTCGCGTACTGTTTGATTATCGCTGCGGCATTCGATTGCCAGCGCGCCCTGTCCTACGGCGGGCAGGCAGACGGAGGCAGGGATGATTTCACGGATGCGGTCGGCATGACCGAGACGTTCCAGCCCGGCGGCAGCCAGGATGATAGCATCCATCTGGCCCTCATCCAGTTTCCGCAGGCGGGTATCAACATTGCCGCGTAAATCTACTATTTTGAGGTCGGGACGTACTGCCAAAAGCTGGGCTTTGCGCCGCAGACTGGAAGTCCCGAGTACGGCTCCCTGGGGCAGCTGGCTGAAAGAAGCGTATTTGTTGCTGACAAAGGCGTCGCCTACATTGGCGCGGGCAGTGATAGCGGTCAGACACAGTCCTTCCGGCAGTACCGTAGGCATATCTTTCAGACTGTGTACCGCCAGGTCGACGGTGCCGTCCAATAATTCATTTTCAATTTCCTTGGTAAAAAGACCCTTGCCGCCAATCTGAGCCAAGGGTACGTCCAGGATGCGGTCGCCTTTGGTAACGATTTTTTTCAGGGTTATCTGGCAGTCGGGGTACTGCTTGCGCAGCAATCCGGCGATATGGTTGCTTTGCCACAAGGCCAGCAGGCTCTGCCTAGTCCCAATTATCAAATTTGCTTTCATCACCAAACTCCTCTCCGGTTTCGTTTAATTGGAATAGTTCACAAATCATCTGTTTATAATCTTCTTCGCGTTCAGTACCGGCAACGCTGTTCATGGCCTTCATAGGCTCGCGCAGGAATTTATGCTCCAGACGCTGGGTCATCAGGTCGATGATGCGGCGTTCCTTATCCGTCAGTTCCGGCAGTTTGACAAAAGCCTTTTTGAGGATTTTCTGCCGCAGGAAGTTCATCTTGTCATGCAGCTGTACCATGACGGGACGCATCGTGTAATAACGCAGTCTTTCCTTGAGCGCAAGGATTTCTTCTTCAATAATCTGAGCTGCCATCCTGGCTTCATTGGAGCGGAAGGTCTTATTGACGTCGACAACGTCTTCCAGGTCGTCAATGTTATAAACAGTAACGCCTTCCATTTGGCCCAGCAGCGGGTCAACGTCGCGGGGAACGGCTATATCTACAAGGATCAGCGGCTTACCGTTGCGCTGCGGCAGCAGCGGGCCGAGATTTTCCACGGTGAGCACATAGTGGGGTGCGCCGGTGGAGGTAATGATGATGTCGGCAATGGAAGCCTGTTCAAACATCTGAGAATAAGGAATGGCCGTGCCGTTGAATTTTTCCGCCAGTTCTTTGGCGTGTTCTAAGTTGCGGTTGCTGACGAAGATGGTACGCGCGCCTTTATCAATCAGGTGGCGGGCCGTAAGCTCGCTCATATGGCCGGCGCCAAGTACCAGGATGTTGGCCTTGCTCAGGTCGCCGATAATGTCGATGGCCAGATCAACTGCCGCAGAAGACACGGATACGCTGCTGTAGGCAATCTTAGTTTCCGTGCGCACGCGTTTGCCTACGGCGATAGCTTTGTTGAGCAGTGTATTGAGGATAGTGTCAGTCATACCGTTGGTGCGGGCTATATGGTAGGCGTTCTTAATCTGGCTGAGGATCTGACCTTCGCCGATAACCAAAGAATCAAGGCTGGAAGCAACGCGGAACAGATGGCGTACACATTGGGTGCCGGAAAGATTGTAAAAGTATTCCGGCTTGTATTGTTCTCCTGCCAGATGGCGCAGCAGGTGTTTGACAAAAGGAATGGACTCATCGGTATTTTCCATGACCATGTACAGCTCGGTACGATTGCAGGTGGAAAGCAGCATCGCTTCAGGAATATTGTCATAATTACGCATACGGCGCATGATGCTGGCTGCACGGTCGGCAGTAAAATTAAAGCGTTCACGGATTTCAACAGGTGCGGTTCTGTGATTGAGCCCTAAAACTGTTAACTGCATGTAATATTTTCTCCTTTGCTATGGTAATGCTGCCCTGTTGCAGCAGTGCAAGTATCTCAAGTGTCAGCGTACGCCGCCAAAAATCGGTACGCTGTATGGGTGTAGAGGGAATCTGTTTAACTTCGAGGCGGACGCCGGACAGAAAGTCGTTGAATTCGGCAAAAGCGGGCGGCAGGGCACGGCTGAGATGTGTTTTGAGCAGCCTGGTATAAGCAGGCACCCCGCCGGTAGCTACAGCCACGGTGATGCTGCCGCTTTTAATGGTAGAAGGAACGGTAAAATTACTCAGTTCCGGCTCCGTAACGTTATTGCATAAAAAAGGCGCATCGGCAGTTACCTGACGATTGACTTCCATGTTATCCGTAGCTGCGATGACCAAAAAGGCGTTCAGCAGCAGTTCCCTGTTGTAGCTGACAGCAAGCAGTTTAACATGCTTGCTTTCCGCAGCCTGCATCAGCTGGGGACTGAACTGTGGCGCAGCGACGGTAACGCGCGCTCCGGCTGCACAGAGCGAGACAAGTTTGCGGGCAGCTACGCTGCCGCCGCCGATGATGACGCATTCTTTGTCCTGCAGATTAAGCATAGCCGGATAAGCAAAAACAGATTCTTTTTGAGACATATTATCACCATATTTTTTATATGAGAATAGATTTCATTAAAAATATATCTTAACTTAAATATAATATCATATATTGCTGATTATTACCAGTTTTTCACCCGATAGGGTACAGGAAATGCAGCAGGAAAATTTTCGCCGCCGCAGAATACATATACTGTCAAGATATCTGACAGTTATTTAAAACGCTGTAGATAAAAGGGGGTAATTTTATGAATTGCGCTTTCTGCAAACATCATAACTGTTATGTCAAAGGTCAGAACTGCACGCGTTACAGCGAGCAAGAGGCGGTGGCCTTGTATGACGAAGAAGATAAGGCCATTATGAAAGCCGCGGCGGCTACTGAGAGCCGTAATTATCTGAAAATGACGAGGCTGGAAGAGAGCCTGTTCTTCCTGCAGCAGTTAGGCGTAAAGAAGATAGGCATTGCTTTCTGCATCGGACTGGCCAATGAAGCGAAGTTCTGCGCCCAGTATTTTAAAAATGCAGGTCTGACGGTTGATTCTGTCTGCTGCAAAAATTGTTCCATCGATAAAGACGTACTGGAACTGGAAAAAATCAAACCGGGGCAGCGCGAAGCGATGTGCAATCCTAAAATGCAGGCGCAGCTCCTCAACGAAGCGCATACGGAGATGAATTTTATTGTGGGCCTGTGCGTGGGACACGATATGATTTTTACCAAAGCTTCTGAAGCGCCTGTTTCCAGTCTGATTACCAAAGACAGGGTATTGGCCAACAATCCTGCCGGAGCGGTTTATTCCCGTTACTGGCGCAGAAAACTGGGTATCCTGGAGGACGGCACCGTATAAGCTATATTAAGAAGATATTGAATCTCTCAATATCTTCTTATATTTTTAAGGAGAATAAGATGCTGGAAGAAAGAGTTTTAAAAATCGTCAAGGAGGCAGTCAATATTTACAGCCCTACCAATACGGCGGCAGAAAGAGACATAGAGGAGTATTTGCTGCGTATTATGCGGGAGATGCCGTATTTTCAGCGCCATGACTGGTTATGCGGCGCTTACGCTCTGCCAGGTGACGTATGGCAGCGCAGCTGCATATATGGGCTGGTACTGGGAAAGAGCCGCCGCACGGTAATCTATATGGGGCATCACGACGTGGTAGATACCGATGTGTACGGAACTCTGGCAGAGATAGCTACTCAGCCAGAGCGGCTGGCGCAGGCGCTGCAGGAAACAGCACTGGATAAAGAAGTTCAGGAAGACCTTGCTTCCGGGCAGTGGCTGTTCGGGCGCGGTACCTGTGACATGAAAGGCGGCACTGCCGCCCAACTGGCAGTACTGGAACAATATGCGGCTAATCCTGACAGCGGCAGCCTCTTGTTCCTGTCAGTTCCAGACGAAGAGGCTTTTTCTGCCGGGATGCGGGGATGTCTGCCGCTGCTGCAGGAACTGCGCGAGCGCTACAAACTCAGCTATGAACTGGCAGTGAACTGTGAGCCGAACAGCAGAGAAAACGGACTGCAGACTGTCTATAGCGGTACGGTAGGTAAAATGCTGCCCTGCGTGCTGGTGCAGGGACGCGCCGTGCAGATAGGCAGTTATTATGAAGGCGTGAATCCTGTAGCTATCATAGCTGAAATTGTCAGCAGAACGGAGGGGGACCGCTTCCTGGTAGATAAAGAAGGGGATGAACAGACGCTGCCGCCCGTATGGAATTATATGCGCGACTTTAAGGGATGTTACGATTTTTCTCTGCCGCGGCGTGGCGGCGCTTACTGTAATATACTTACTTTCCGCAGGCAGCCGGAAGAAGTGCTGCAGTGGCTGGAAGCAAAATGCCGCGAAGCGGCTGACGCCGCCATGACCAAGCAGGGTAGCGGCAACGAGGTGGCTGTGCTAAGATACGAACAGCTCGTACAGAAGGCTGAAAAGAAAAGCGGTTTTCGGACATTTTATCAAGAACTGCAGCAGGAATTGGCAAGACGGCTGCAGGAAGAAAAAGCAGATTTTCCAACGCTTACTTTATGGGCCATGGAACAGGTCCTGGATTTTTCCGGCTGTGAAGAGCCGGTCGTCGTCATCGGATTTGCGCCGCCTTATTATCCACCGTTGAGCAGTAAAAATCTTGTGCAGGATTTTGCGCAGGTGGAAAACTTCGTTCAGACGCTGCTGCCGGTGCGGCTGCAAAGATATTTCATGGGTATTTCCGACTGCAGCTATCTGGGGACGGAGCAGGCTACGGACGATGTTTTCGGCAGTAATGCGCCGGTCTGGGGCGAGCTGTACAGTTTTGACAGTAGGGCTTTGGCGGCGCTGCAGATTCCTTTCCTGCTTCTGGGACCGTGGGGTAAAGATCTGCACCGTCGTACGGAGCGGGTACATATAGGCAGTTTATGCCATGAGCTGCCGCAAATATTGCAAAAGCTGAACAGATTCATCTGGCAGGACTGAGTGTAAAAAAGAAGGCTGTGGCCTTCTTTTTTTATCTGCAGTAATTTTCAGAATACGATTTACATATGTTCTGACAAATGTTAAAATTATATTAACAACATGAAAGCCAAGAGGTGATAAGATGCTTACCTTAGAACTTTTGCAGAAAATGCTGCTGGCGGCAGCAGGTGAACTGAAAGCGCAAAGCAAGTATCTGTGCGAGCTGGACAGCGTAGCTGGAGACGGCGACCATGGTATTACTATCGGCCGCATGGCTGATGCCATGAAAGGGCGTCTGGAAGAGGGTGGCAGCGATATGAAAGAACTGCTGGATGACCTGAGTATGCTGTTTATGGGCAGCAACGGCGGCAGCGCCGGACCGCTGTGGGGAACTGTTTTCGGCGGGTTTGCCGAGGGTGTGCCGGAAGGAACAGCTGAACTTGACGCCCAGGGAGTAAAGCAGATGTTTGCGCAGGCTAAAGAAGATTTTGCGGAAATATCGAAGGCGAAACCTGGCGATAAGACTATGGTAGACGCGCTGTATCCGGCTCTGGAGGCGGGTATGACTGCTGACGGAGATTTAAAGACCGTTATGCAGGCCGTAGCTGCTGCTGCAAGACAGGGGGCGGAGGCTACTGCCGATATGGTGGCGCGTTTCGGTCGTGCCAAAAATGTAGGCGAGCGCAGTCTGGGAACAAAAGATCCCGGAGCCGTCTCTATCTCCATCCTGTTTACTTCTATGGCAGAAGCGCTGTAGTTTTACGGAAGCGGCAGGCTTCTCGAATATATCATCAAAGATTTATTTTGCAACGGAGGCGACATCATGAAAAAATTTATCAACAATCCTGAAAATCTGACTGCTGAATTGCTGGAAGGCCTGGCTCTTGCCAATCCCGACATTATTTCTCTGGAACAGGGGAATCTGGTAGTCAATAAAAAACTCCAAGACGCTGACCGCGTCACCATCGTTACTCTTGGCGGCACAGGACATGAGCCGGCTATCAGCGGTTTTGTAGGCGAAGGTATGGTAGACATTTCCGTAGCAGGCAATATTTTTGCGGCGCCTGGACCGCAGGCATGCGTGGAAGCAATCAAGATGGCTGATAAAGGACATGGCGTGCTTTTTGTGGTATTGAATCATGCGGGCGATATGCTGACCGGCAACCTGACCATGAAACAGGTGAAGAAACTGGGGCTGAACGTGATTAAAGTAGTTACCCAGGAAGATATTGCCAATGCGCCGCGTGAAAATGCTGACGACCGCCGCGGCTTAGTCGGCTGTATTCCTTTGTATAAGATTGCCGGTGCGGCTGCAGCTGCAGGAAAATCTTTGGAAGAAGTTGCTGCCATTGCGCAGAAATTTGCTGATAATATGGCTACTATCGCCGTAGCTACCGCAGGCGCTACCCATCCGGCTACCGGCATGGAAATAGCTCATATTGCCGAAGGCACCATGGAAGTAGGCATGGGCCAGCATGGCGAAGGCGGCGGCGGTACTCAGCCGATGAAATCTGCTGACGAGACTGCTGAGCTGATGATGGAAGCGCTGCTGAAAGACCTCGATGTGCAACCAGGCGAAAAACTGCTGGTAATCATCAATGGCAGCGGCGCGACTACCCTCATGGAACAGCTCATTGTTTTCCGTGGCTGCTGCAAATATCTGGCGCAAAAAGGCATCGAAGTTGCTGCCAGCGCTGTAGGTGAAATCCTTACCGTTCAGGAGACAGCAGGTTTCCAGATGTTTATTGCCAGAATGGATGAGGAAATGCTGGGCTACTGGAATGCTCCCTGCCGTACCCCTTATTACAGGAACTAATTGTCTGCAGAGATAAAGGAGAAAGATAATGGCTGATAAAGATGGCAATATTTTAGCAAAGGATTACGGTATCGGTATTGCGCCGCCCGTACATAATTTCCATGTCAAAGGTATGAACAGTGCCGGCTGGGGTATGCAGAGCCGTCTTGCCAAGATTTTTGCGGATGACGGTCATACGATTATGCTGGCCTTTGACCATGGCTACATCATGGGCTCCACCGCCGGGCTGGAACGTCTGGACTTGGTGATTCCGCCGCTGATGCAGTATGCCGACTGCCTGATGGCGACCAGGGGAGCGCTGCGCACCTGTATCCCGTCTAATCATAACAAGGCGATTGCGCTGCGCTGCACTGCCGACGGCAGCGTACTGAAAGACGATATGAGCTTTGGAACGGCTGCAGTGGATATTGAGGACGCTATCCGCATGAACGCTTCCTGCATGGCTGTACAATGCTTTGTAGGGGCTGACGGCGAATTGGGATCACTTGATAATCTGGCTTATTATGTCAATGCCGGCGAAAAATACGGTATTCCTGTACTTGGCGTCGTGGCTGTGGGCAAAGAGATGGAAAGAACTACCAGATATTTTGCGCTGGCTACCAGATTGCTGGCTGAGCAGGGCGCACATATCATTAAGACTTATTACTGCGAAAATTTTGAACAGATTACTGCTGCCTGCCCCGTACCTGTAGTTATTGCCGGCGGCAAGAAGATACCGGAAAATGAAGCGCTGGCTATGGCTTACCGCGCTGTCAGTGAAGGCGCTGCCGGTGTGGACATGGGCCGCAACGTACTGCAGGCAGAATGTCCCAGCGCCATGCTGCAGGCTATCAGGATGGTAGTTCATGAAGGCGCTAAACCTGAAGAGGCATATCGTGCTTATGAGCTTTTAAAAAAGGACGTGAAATAAATGAAAGAATTCATGCATGTTGGCGTACCCACTGATATTGCCCGTCCGGGCGAGATATATGCGGAGGGTATCAAGACCCATATTATCGACCCGGCAAGCAATGAATTTCATATCGAATATCTGCGCTTTGAAAAAGATACCCCGCTGCCCAAGGAACTGCAGACGCTGGTACACGTTGCCTATAAAGTTGACGACTTGGACAAACAGCTGCAGGAAAATCAGGTTATCGTAGAGCCCTGGCTGGCCGACGAGCATACCCGTATTGCTTTCGTGATGAAGGACGGTATTCTTTTTGAGCTGATGGAAGAAGTTAAATAAATGCTGACTCCTCAGGAACGCAACGAACTGATTGCGGCTGCCAAACTGTACTACGAAGAAAATCTGACGCAGGCGGAGGTCGCTGCACGTTTGGGTGTTTCGCGTCCGACAGTAAGCAAGATGTTGACGCGGGCGCGGGAAGCAGGTATCGTCCATATCGAGGTCAGAACTGCTGAAGAAGGCAATGCCGAACTGTTGAAGAACCTGCAGCTGCGGTATAATCTGCAGGGCGGTCTGGTGCTGCGGAAAGAGGACGGCTTATGGCAGCAGACCGCCAGGTATCTGGCGTTAGAACTGTCCTATGCCCATAACGTAGGGCTGGGGTGGGGTTACGCTATTGGCGAAGTAGTCAGCGAGTTATGCAAATTGAGCGGCAGGCAGGAAGGCGCTGTTTATCCGCTGATCGGCAAGGCTCATATTCCCAATAAAGGTTATCACCCTGACGAACTGGTACGTCTCTGGAGCGCCTCCTGCGGCAGGCAGTCCTGCGTTATGAACTGTCCGGCTTTTCCTGATTCCGAGGAAGAGCGTGAAGCTTATGAAGCAGGCGCCGCTTATAAAGCTATTTACCGTTTATGGCAGCAGACCGACGCCGCTGTGCTCGGCATTAAAGGTTATCCTGGCGTGCCAGATGAAGCTACGGCGACGCGTTTTGGCGATGCGCTGCAGCGGCAGAAAGCTGTGGGCAGTTTTCTGTCTTATTATTACAATAGCCGCGGCGAGTTCATCAGCGGTAATAATGATTTCTGTATGCATGTGCCGCTGTCTCTGCTCAGGCATTGCAGCAAGGTAATCGGCGTTTTGGCCGATGATAATGTGAAGGCGGCAGAGGGAGCTTTAAAGACGGGTATTCTGACGCATATCATTTTGACGGAGAAGACTGCGCAGCAGTTATTATAAGTAATTTATCAGGCCGGTATATTTTGCATATGCCGGCTTTTTGCTGCCTGAAGATATGACAAAAATGTAAAATTTCATACAAAGTATTCAGAAAAAAGCGAATATTTAGCAGAAATGGCTTTTTTCGTTTACAAGCAGTTCAGAACAGCGTAAAATGAACACAATAACCTTAAGTGGTCGTTTATTTTGTAGTATTGTAGAATGGAAGGATGATTAAAATGATGGTATTAAAAAGCAGAAAAATCAAAGTACTGACTGCAGGAATCATGCTCACGCTGGCAATGGGCCTTTTGGGCGGCTGCGGCGGCGATAAGAAAGAAGCCGGCGGCAAAAAAGTTAATGTAGGCATCGTGCAGATGGTAGAACATGAAGCGCTTGACGCTGCCAATAAGGGCTTTGTGGACGGTATGGCTGCCAAAGGCTTTAAAGAAGGGCAGAATGTTGTCTATGACCGTCAGAATGCTCAGGCAGACCAGTCTAATTTGCAGAATATCGCGCACCGTTTTGTCAGCAACAAGGTTGACCTGATCTGTGCTATCGCTACTCCGGCGGCGCAGACAGTCGCTAATGTAACCAGCGATATACCGATTGTAGCAACGGCAGTAACGGATTATGAAGCTGCAAAACTGATAAAATCCAATGCTAAGCCCGGCACCAATGTTACGGGTACTACGGACATGAATCCTGTGGAAGCGCAGCTTGATTTGCTGTTGAAGCTTGTTCCCGATGCAAAGACTATCGGCACTATTTACTGCTCCAGCGAGGTTAATTCCCAGCTGCAGGTAGAGCTGCTGAAAAAAGCGGCGGCTGCTAAGGGGATTACGGTTAAAGAAGCTACTGTTTCTACTGTCAACGATATCCAGCAGGCGGCCCATAGCCTGGCAGGCGACGTACAGGCTATTTATGTGCCCACAGATAATGTACTGGCTTCCGCTATGCCTACGCTGAACGTAGTAACAACAGAAGCAAAACTGCCGGTAATCTGCGGTGAAGGCGGTATGGTAAGAGCTGGCGGCCTGGCAACCCTGGGTATTGATTACTACAGACTGGGCGTACAAACCGGCGAGATGGCCGCAGAGATTTTAAACGGTAAGGCCAAACCTGCAGAAATGCCCATCCAGGCACAGAAAGAATTTACCGTAACTATCAATAAGAAAGAAGCACAGAAAATCGGTCTGACAATCCCGGAAGAAGTGCTGAAAGGCGCACAAGTTATTGAATAAAAGAAAATGTCTGCCATTTTTTGGCAGACATTTTATAAATTTATGCTCAAAATATAAGAAGCAGTGTTCCAAAGGTTATCAGTAGGCCTCCTGCCACAGTTTTAACGGTAACTGCTTCTCCAAGAATGAAGAAAGCCATGACCATGGTGATGACTACGCTGAATTTGTCTACAGGAACTACTTTGCTGGCTTCCCCTATCTGCAGAGCGTAAAAATAGCAGAGCCAGGAAAGGCCTGTTGCCAGACCGCTGAGAATGAGAAAAAGCCAGCTTTTGGAGTCTATTGCCGGTAGCTGGTTCAGCTTGCCTGTCATCAGGACGATACCCCAGGCCATGATTAAAACTACCAGGGTACGGATGGCTGTGGCCAGATTGGAATTAACATTTTCTATGCCGATTTTGGCAAAGATGGAAGTTAGCGCTGCAAATACAGCCGATAATAAAGCAAAGATTGCCCACAAAGAAATCACCTCGTCTTTTTCTTTAAATTATAAGACAAAAAGCTTAATTAAGAATAAAATAATATAAAAATTCGTAAAATGGAAGGATGGTAGTATGTTGGATTTGTTAGTGCCTACTGTCGCCCAAGGCTTGTTATGGGCTGTGATGGCGTTAGGCGTTTATGTTACTTTCAGAGTGCTGGATATAGCCGACCTGACTGTAGAAGGCAGTTTTCCTTTGGGCGCGGCGGCAGCGGCTTCGCTGCTGGCTGCTGGCTATGGTCCTTTAGTTGCTGTTGCAGCGGCTGCTGTTGTCGGTATGCTGGCCGGAGTTGTTACCGGCATTCTGCATACCAAGATGAAGATCCCGGCTCTGCTGGCAGGTATTTTGACTATGATCGCGCTGTATTCCGTCAATCTGCGTATCATGGGTAAGGCTAACCTGTCATTGCTGGGAGTAGATACGACTTTTTCTATCGTGCGCAATATGCTGGGGCTCAGCAGTGCGGAGACGACTTTTATCGTCGGGCTGGCGGTTACGTTCCTGATAGGGATGTTCCTGTACTGGTTTTTCGGTACGGAAATCGGTGCCGCTATCCGCGCTACCGGCTTTAACCAGCAGATGATTCGTGCTCAGGGCGTCGATACCAATGTTACCATTATCCTGGGACTGCTGCTCAGCAATGCGCTTGTTGCTGTTTCCGGGGCGCTGGTGGCGCAAAGCAACGGCTTTGCCGATGTAGGTATGGGTACTGGCACCATCGTTATCGGACTGGCTTCGGTTATTATCGGCGAGGTATTGTTTGGTACCCGCAGCTTTAAAAACTGCATAATTTCCGTAATCCTTGGTTCTATTGTATACCGTATCGTGATTGCAGTGGTACTGCAGATGGGTATGCCGCCTAATGATTTGAAACTGTTTACCTCTGTGCTGGTAGCCTTTGCGCTGTCCATGCCGCTGCTGAAAAACAAGGTAAGTGCCAGAAAGGCGGTGCGCTGAGATGCTGCGAGTGGAAAATATCTATAAAACTTTTTTCCCGGGAACGATTAACGAGAAACGTGCTTTGCAGGGATTGAGCCTGCATCTGAAACCGGGAGATTTTGCCACGGTCATCGGCGGCAACGGCGCAGGTAAGTCTACGACGCTTAACGCTATTGCCGGGGTATTTGCCGTGGACAGCGGTAAGATTATTATCGACGGGGAAGACCTGTCCAAGAAGCCTGAGCATAAACGCGCCAAATATATCGGCCGCGTTTTCCAGGATCCGATGCTGGGAACGGCTGCCGGAATGATGATTGAAGAAAACCTGGCGCTGGCTGCAAGACGCGGCAAGACACCTGGCTTGTCCTGGAGCTTTAATGATGAGCAGCACGAACGCTTCTATGAACTGCTTAAAGAGCTGGATCTGGGACTGGAAGAACGCATGACGGCCAAAGTGGGGCTGCTCAGCGGCGGACAGCGCCAGGCGCTGACGCTTTTGATGGCGACGCTGAAGAAACCCAAGCTGCTGCTTTTGGACGAACATACGGCAGCGCTTGACCCCAAGACGGCGGAAAAGGTATTGGGACTGACGGATAAGATTGTCAAGAAGGATAATTTGACTACTTTGATGATTACGCATAATATGCGCGACGCATTGCGGTTTGGCAACAGGCTGATCATGCTGCATAACGGCAGGGTCATCATCGACGTGCAGGGAGAAGAAAAGCAGAATCTGCAGATTCCCGATTTGTTGGAAATGTTTGAAAAAGCCAGCGGCGATACGATGGACAGCGACAGACTGTTGTTGGGTTAAAATCTATTCAAGCACCGGTATCATGCCGGTGCTTTTTTGTATGGCAGTGTTTTTGAGCAGAACGGTTTATTGTTGTTATAAAATGCTTTATAATAACAAATAAAATAATCTTTTGGCTTAGGGGAGGAATATATGGCTGATTTACAGCGGCTTAAACAGATAAAATGTTTTTTGTTTGACATGGACGGCACCATCAATCTTGGCAATACGCTGATTCCGGGAATGGAAGGTTTTTTTGACAGACTGCGGGAAGCGGGCAGGGATTATTATTTACTGACTAACAATTCGTCTAAAGGGCACGGGCATTATGTAGAAAAAATGAACATGCTGGGCGTACCTGTTACATATGACGATATTCTGATTTCATCAGATGCGTTTACCAACTATATGCGCAAAACTGCTCCCGGCGCAAAGTTGTTTGTGCTGGGGACGCCGCAGCTGGAAGAAACAATTATCAAGGCAGGCTTTAAACTCAGCAGCAGTTTGGAAGAGGGAGCTGATTACGTGGTAGTCGGCTTTGACATGACGCTGGCGTATGATAAGCTGGCGGCTGCCTGCCGGTTAATCGATAGGGGAGTGCCCTATGTAGCCACTCATCCCGATGTGCGTTGTCCTATTGAAGGCGGGGAATTTATTCCTGACTGCGGCGCGATGCTGCAGCTGATTGAAACAGCTACCGGCAAGAAGCCGCAGCTGATTTTCGGCAAGCCCTATCAGTACATGGTGGATGTGGTGCTGGATAAGACGGGCTACAGAAAAGAAGAAATCGCCATGGTAGGCGACAGGCTTTCGACAGATATTGCTTTCGGACTGAACAATGGTATCCTTTCCGTCATGGTGCTTACCGGCGAAGCGACTATGCAGGATGTCGAGCAGGGAGATATCAAGCCGGATATTATCCTGCCTCATGCGGCAGAAATACTGAACTATCTGTAAGGAAAGGGGTAAGCGTTATGGCGATAAACAGTGCAAGACTGCAGCAGACGCTGCAGAAGCTGGCAGAATACGGAGCGTTGCCTGACGGAGGCACTACCAGGCTTACTTACAGCAGGGAATTTATGCAAGCCCAGGAATATCTGCGGCAGGAAATGGAGCAGGCCGGCATGACGACAGAGATTGACGCAGCCGGTAATCTTATCGGTACGCTGCGGGGCAAACAGCCGCAGTTGCCTGCTGTAATGAGTGGTTCGCATCTTGACACAGTGCCTCAGGGCGGAAATTTTGACGGCGTGCTGGGAATAGCAGCAGCGCTGGAAGTGGCCCGCAGCTGGCAGGAGGACGGCTATATGCCTCAGCGCAGCCTGCAGGTAATAGCTACTGCCGAGGAGGAAGGCACAGCTTTTGGGATGGCCTGTTTTGGTGTGCGGGTGCGCAGCGGTGAGTTTAAGGGCAGACAGGCAGATGAGATAAAATGTACAAGCAGGGCGGGTACGCTGGCAGACTGTCTGCGCGAAGCAGGACTGCCGCAGGATGCTCTGAGCAGTGCGGCCTGTGGGTTCGGCAATCTGGCGGCTTTTGTGGAACTGCATATCGAGCAGGGGGCGGAGCTGGATGAACAGGAGCGTGAAGTTGGTATCGTAACGCATATCGTCGGCTATGACCGTCTGCATATTACTTTTTGCGGGGAAGCCAATCATGCCGGTACTACCGCCATGCACCGGCGCCGTGATGCGGCAGCTGCCGGAGCGGAAGTGATTATTGCCGTGCGCGATCTGGCGCGGCAGGACAGGCGTTTTGTGGCTACGGTGGGAAAGTTTACCGTGGAGCCGAATGTGCCCAATATCGTTCCCGGCCGGGTTAGCCTGTGCGTGGAAACACGTTCTTATGATGATGCTATCTTGCAGGAGGTGAGAGGGCAGGTACTGCGTATTATCGAGCAGGCTGCAGCTGCCAACGGTGTGATTTGGCAGACAGACGGTGATTTCCATGTGTCGGCGGTGCCGTTGTCTGAACGGCTGGTGACAACGGCTTCTGAGGAAGCGGAGCGTCTGCATCTGGATTATCTTGCTCTTCCCAGTTGGGCCGGGCATGATACACAGATTTTTGCTGGAGCAGGTATTCCCGCAGTGATGCTTTTTGTACCCAGTGTACGCGGTATCAGCCACGCCGCGGCAGAATATAGTACGCCGGAAAATATTTTCCGCTGCAGTTGTTTGCTGGATGCAGTATTGCAAAGGCTGACGAACGAAATATAAAAATAAAACCACCTTCGCTGACGAAGGTGGTTTTGCTGTTTAGCAGAGTATGTGATTACAGTTTGGCAAGGTCAGCTGCGCAGTTAACAAAACGTACTCCTGCAGCAGTCATTTCCTCCATGGCGGCAGCTATGGTATCCGGCGCGATACCGCGGCAGGCCGCCTGATTGAGGATGACGTCGAACCCGGCACGGCGCAGCTGCAGGATGGTATTTTTTACGCAGTAGTCCGTTGCCAGGCCGCCGCAGATTACCGTAGTGATATTATTACAGCGCAGGTACTCGATAACTCCGGTCGACAGTTTATCCGCAAGATCGTGATAGCAGGCGCCGTAAGGATGCTTATCCGGCTCTATACCTTTGAAAACCTGGAAAGCGTAGGCGGCAGGATCAAGACCATCAATAAAGTCGAAGCCCTTGGTACCGACGATAGCATGAGCGGGCCAGCGCAGGTCAAGGTCGGGATAACCTGAAATAGGCGTCAGAGGCGGACATTCCGGGCTGCTCAGCCACAACGCGCCGGCGGGATGAGCGTCGCGGGAAGCTATGCGCAAAGAAGCAAAGCCTGCCTGGGCGTTAAGTTCGGCAGCAATAGTATCGCCGCCTGCTACGGGAAGTTCATCCGGGCAGACAGGCGTAAAAGTGTTTTGCGCGTCGATATCAAATGAGGCGATAAATTTCTTTTCTGGCAGCATGAAGATCACTCCTTGTTTTGTTGATAAACGGGAAAGGAAGAAATATTTTCTTTATTATCGTATATTGTAGTATAATAGAGAAAATTTGACAAACTAATAATTAAGGTAAATAAACTATCTAAGGAGGTAATCAATGAAGAAAATTTTTTGGCTTTTGGTGCTGCTGGCGTTGTTGGTCGGCGGCTGTACTGATAATAATACGGAGCAAGATAAGCTGCAGGTGACGGCGAGCTTTTATCCGATGGCAGAGTTTGCCAGGGCAATAGGCGGCGAGCGGGCGCAGGTGACGATGCTGGTGCCGGACGGAGCCGAGCCCCATGACTGGGAGCCGTCGCCGCGCGATCTGACTAAGATAGGCAGGTCGCAGCTTTTTGTATATAACGGACTGGTGGAGCCTTGGGCCGAACAGGCGCTGCAGGCCGTGGCAGAACGGAAGGTACTGGCCGTGCAGGCTGGCAGAGGTTTATATGAGAACGGCGGCAAACAGGACCCGCATGTCTGGATCAGTCCTAAAAAAGCCATGATAGAGGTAGAACGTATTACAGATGCTTTCTGTGAGGCCGATGCTGCCAATGCCGCCTATTATCAGGAAAACAGCAGAAAATATCTGGCGCAGCTGCAGGAGCTTGACCGCCAGATGCAGGAAATAGCAGCTGCGGCGCAGAAAAGAGTATTTATAACTTCTCACGCAGCCTTCGGACATCTTGCTGCCGACTACGGACTACGGCAGCTGGCAGTGAGCGGGCTTTCGCCGCAGGCAGAGCCTACGCCTGCCGATTTGCAGCGGCTGGCCGGTATCGTAAAGCGGGAGCAGGTAGACTATATCTTTTTTGAAACATTGTCCGATCCGCGCATCGCTAAGGTACTGGCCAAAGAGACCGGCGTGCAGACAGCGGTGCTTGATCCGTTGGAGGGCTTGAGCGAAGAAGGGCGCAAAGAAAATTTGGACTATATCAAGATTATGCAACGCAATATTGATAATCTTAAACTGGCGCTGGCTGTGCAGTAAGGATGTAAAATGGAGAAAATCATCAGGATTGAAGATCTCGGCTTCGACTACGGCGAGGGCTGGGTCTTTCATAAATTGAATCTGGAAATCGAGCAGGGAGACTTTGTAGCGGTCATCGGAGCCAACGGCGCCGGTAAGAGTACGCTGCTCAAGATGCTGGCGCATGTAACCCAGCCGACGCAGGGAGATATCTACTACTATGGCGTGCCGGTAGAAAAGTTTGATAACTGGGAAAAAATCGGCTATGTGCCGCAGAATCCTGCCCGGCAGCAGCGTGATTTCCCTATCAGTGTCCGCGAGGTCATCGCCCTGGGGCTACTGAATAAGACGTCGCTGCTGCATCGGCCTAATCAGGCTGACAGGCAGCGGCTGGAAGAATTGCTGAAATATTTTGACCTGCAGGAGCTGCAGCACCGCAAGATAGGCGAGCTGAGCGGCGGGCAGCAGCAGAGGGTATTTTTGGCGCGCGCTATGGTCAAACAGCCGGAAATACTCTTGCTGGATGAACCGGCGACAGGTGTAGACACGGCGGCGAAGATATCGCTGTATGCCATGTTGAAACGCATCAACCGGGAGCAGGGAGTGACTGTCGTCATGGTATCGCATGACCTGGACCTGGCGGCTGACGCTGCGCGTAACGCACTGTGCCTGGATCATGGCATCTGCTTCTGGGGCGAAGTACATGCCGCGTTGAAACATCATCACAGACATGGATATTTTTACAGATAAGACGGAGATTTTTATGTTGGAAATATTTGAAATGGAATTTATGCAGCGGGCCTGGATTGCCGGTATGATTATGGCGGTTATCTGTCCGCTGATTGGCAGTTTCCTGGTGCTGCGGCGTCAGTCGCTGATAGGCGACGGGCTGGGACATATTGCCTTTGCCGGCGTGGCGGCAGGCGCTCTGGGCGGGTACAGTCCGGTAATCAGCGCAGCCGTGGCTACTGTTTTGGGAGCGCTGGCCATTGAGCGTGTGCGCAGCAGGCTGGCGGCTTCGGCAGAAATGATCCTGGCTATTTTCTTCTACTGCGGTATGGGTCTGGCGGTAGTGTTTACCAGTATCAATAAAGAAGGCGGCTTTAATTTGGGCAGTATTTTGTTTGGCAGCCTGATGACCGTCAGCGGCAGCGATTTGCTTATCGTCGCGGTACTGGGGTTGTGCACTATCCTGTTTGTAGCGCTGTATTACCGTCCGCTGCAGTATTTGACTTTTGACGAAGTTTCCGCCCGGGTAGCAGGACTGCCGGTAGATAAACTGAATATGCTGCTGGCTGTGCTGACGGCGCTTACAGTAGCGCTGTCCATGCGCATCGTGGGCCTGCTTTTGGTATCCGCCATGATGGTCATCCCGGTGGCCTGCGCGCTGCAGACGGCCAAGAGTTTCGCTTCTACGATCCTGCAAAGTATTTTCTACGGACTGGTTTCCGTAGTGCTGGGCTTAGTGATTTCCTATTATGCTAATCTCGCGCCTGGCGGCACCATCGTACTTACGGAAACAGCGCTGTTTATTGGCAGCATCTTTTTCGGCCGGAAAAAGACTGGATTGCAGAAACCGCAGCAGCATCATTGCCATATCTGCGAAGAGGAGAAAGCAAATGAGGGCTGATCTGCATATCCATACGACTGCTTCCGACGGTACCTGGACGCCGGCGGAACTGATAGAGCAGGCAGCCGCCAAGGGGCTGCAGGCATTGGCTGTTACCGACCATGACAGTATTGCCAATGTGGCAGAAGCTGAAAAGCTGGCGCGTGCGGCGGGAATGAAGTTTATTCCGGCTGCGGAGATCTGCGCTACCAAGGCGGGAACCATGTTCCACATCCTGGGCTATGGTATCAACATCGGCAATAAAGAGCTGCTGCCCTTGCTGCAGCATAATGAAAAATTATTGGACGATAAGGACGTGGACAGTATCGCCGTGCTGGAGCAGGAAGGCTGGCCGGTAAGCGTGCGTGAGTTTGCCGGATATGATTATGACCGCAGACGCGGCGGCTGGCGGGCGTTGGCCTATCTGCAGGATAAAGGCCTGTGCCGGGATGTCAATGACTTTTTCGGACGTATCTTCACCAAGGAACATAAGCTGGGTTTTCCAGAGTTCCCGCCGGTGCGAGAGGTCATTGCGACTATTCACGCTGCCGGAGGAGCGGCAGTGTGCGCTCATGCGGCCAGCGGTTTTCATGGTCCGGGACTGGAAAGCGTACTGGAGCTTTTAGAAGATGAAAGTTTTGACGGGTTTGAATGTTATCATTCCGGGCACAGTGAGGAAAACACCCGGAAACTGCTGGAATATTGCCGCAGCCGCGGACTTTTAATCAGCGGCGGCAGTGACTGTCACGGCACTTTTGTTCCCGGCCGCGCTTTAGGCGAGCCTTTTATTACTACTGATGATTTATATCTGCCCGGTCTGTTATAGGGCAGTGTAAGATAAGCCTTGAGAATTGGGGGAGATTTTATGGAAAAGGCTAAAGTTTATTTTACAGATTTTCGTACCGCTTACGGCAGCCTGAGTATGCCGCAGAAGCTGCAGAAACTGATTAAGGCTGCCGGTATCGGCAATATTGATTTTGAGAAACAATTTGCCGCTATCAAGATTCATTTTGGCGAGCCGGGCAATGTTTCTTACCTGCGCCCCAATTATGCCAAAGCTGTAGCCGACGTGGTCAAAGAATTGGGCGGCTATCCCTTCCTGACCGACTGCAACACCCTGTATGTAGGCCGCAGAAAACATGCGCTGGAGCATATCTCCTCCGCTTATGAAAACGGTTTCAGTCCTTTTTCTACCGGCTGTCATGTAATTATTGCCGACGGACTGAAAGGCACGGACGAAGCTTATGTGCCGGTGCCGGGCGGCGAGCTGGTCAAAGAGGCCAAGATAGGCCGGGCGCTGATGGATGCCGACATCGTCATCAGTCTCACTCATTTTAAAGGACATGAAATGACCGGATTCGGAGGCGCGCTGAAAAATATTGGTATGGGCGGCGGTTCCCGCGCCGGTAAGATGGAGATGCATAACGACGGGAAGCCCAAAGTTTCGCAAAAGAAATGTATCGGCTGCGGACGCTGCGTAAAAATCTGCGCTCATAACGCCCCGTCAATCACGGACGGCAAAGCTTCTATCGATATTAACAAATGCGTAGGCTGCGGACGCTGCCTGGGTATCTGCCCGATGGATGCTATCCATGCCTTGAATGATGCCAGCATGGAGAACCTTAACAAACGTATGGCAGAATATGCTTTTGCTGTCCTCAACGGCAGACCTCATTTCCATATCAGCCTGATTGTGGATGTTTCTCCTTATTGCGACTGCCATGCAGAAAACGATGCGCCCGTAGTGCCGGATATCGGTATGCTGGCTTCCTTTGACCCAGTAGCGCTGGACCAGGCCTGCGCAGATTTGGTAAATGCCGCTCCTGTTATGGAAAATTCCGTGCTGGCAGAACATTTACGCGATCATGCCGAAGCTTGCCAGGGACACGATCATTTCCACAACATTACGCCGGAATCTGAATGGAAGACCTGCCTGCAGCACGCGGAGAAACTGGGACTTGGTACCAGAAGTTATGAACTGATAAAAATAAAATAAATATTGCCTGCATAGGAAAATAAAAAAGACGCATTCATGTGATATGCGTCTTTTTTTGCAGCTTATTTACCGGTCAGGCGGCGGATAACTTCATGGTAAGCTTCTTCTACATTACCAAGATCCCGGCGGAAGCGGTCTTTATCAAGTTTTTCGTTAGTATCCCAGTCCCAGAGACGGGCGGTATCCGGGGTGATTTCGTCAGCCAGGATGACTTTGCCGTCGGCGTCGGTACCGAATTCCATTTTAAAGTCTACTAAACGGATTTTACGTTCAGCAAGGAATTTTTTCAGGATATCGTTTATTTTCAGGGTAAGGGCTTTGATTTCCTGTACCTGCGCGTCGGTGGCGATACCGAAGGCTTCGGCGTAGTCGTCGTTAATCATGGGGTCGCCCAGGTCGTCGTTTTTATAACAAAATTCGATAATAGGTTTTTTCAGCACATAGCCTTCTTCTACGCCCATTTTTTTTGCCAGGCTGCCGGCAGCTATGTTGCGGGTAACTACTTCGAGTGGGATGATATGCACTTTTTTGCATAAGGATTCTCGCTCGGAGAGCTTTTTGATCTGATGATGCGGGATACCGTTTTTACCAAGCAGGTCAAAGAAGAAGGTAGTAATGGTATTGTTCATGATACCTTTATCCATGATGGTACCTTTCTTTAACCCGTTGAAAGCGGTGGCGTCATCTTTATAATAGATAACTACTTCGTTAGGATTTTCTGTAGCAAAAACCTTTTTTGCTTTCCCCTCATATAACATTTCAGCCATGATTAAGTACCTGCCTTTTATAGTGGATTAAGTACCTCTGCGTACTTTTATGTTAGTAGTTTAAATTTTTATACGGCTTTTGTCAAGAAAAAACGGAACATTAAAGTGTAAAAAATAAGAAAAAATGCCTAAAAGGCTATAAAAGCCGAACATTAAAAAGAAATATACAAAAATAGTTAAGAAAATATTTACATATATGTATAATAGTGTTATAATAATACTCAACAACAATGGAGTTGTGAGCAGATGCTTTCAGTCCATTGTTGTTTTTTTATAAGCTGAAAGCTTAACGCGTGGCTATATACTGCCAAGAAAAAGAGAAAGGCAGTATTCGCGGAAGCGGCCAAATTGAGGGGATATTTGGAGAAAATGAAAAAGACTGGCAAACAGTCACCTGTCACGCGAAAATAAAAAAACGCAGATGATTACATCTGCGTTTTTTATTTTTATTTAATTAAGTTCATACCCACTGTCAAGGCTTTTTTGTTAGCTTCTTCAGTTCCTTTAGGGACGCGGTTCAGTACGGCTTTGACCAGGCTCGCTTCGGTGACGATACCGGTCAGTTTTACCAGTGCGCCCAGCGCTACGATGTTGGCAAAAAGACCTTTGCCCAGTTCTTCTTTAGCGCTGTGAGTAATGGGCAGTTCATATACCTTGCCGCCGAATGCAGGAACGTCTTTGACAAACAGACTGTCGGTAATCAGGATACTGTCCTGATCCAGGTCATGGGAATATTTAGCGGCGGCTTCCTGGCTCATGGCCAGCAGCAGGTTAGGTTTAGTAACCTTGGGGAAATGGATAACTTCGTCGGCAATGATTACTTCAGATTTAGAAGCGCCGCCCCTTGCTTCCGGTCCGTAAGACTGGGACTGGATAGCAAGTTTTTCGTCCAGCAGCGCTGCTTCTGCCAGAATAATGCCGGCGAGGATCAGGCCTTGACCGCCGGTACCGCTTAAACGTAATTCATATTTCATTATTTATTACCTCCCTGTGCACGGGCAATCAGCTCATCATAAGCTTCTGTATATTCTTTGCGGTCCGTAACTTCGTAAAGCAGACCGATGGGGAATTTGCCGCTGCGCTGTTCTTCGGTCAGTTTGTTCCAAGCCGGCAGCATAACTGCGTGGTCGCGCTGCCATTTCATCATGTCGGCAGGGCCGCCCAGCTTGTTTTGTCTGCCGAAAGAGATGGGGCAGGCGGAAACTGCTTCAATGATACTGAAACCTTTGTGCTGGATACCTTTGGCAATCAGGTCTACCAGCAGCTGGGTATGGAAAGTAGTAGCGCGCGCTACGAAGGTAGCGCCTGCTGCTTTAGCCAGTTCGGCGATGTCAAAATCATGTTCGATAGTGGCATAGGGAGCGGTAGTCGCTTTGCTGCCATAGGGGGTCATGGGAGAGTACTGGCCGCCGGTCATGCCGTAGATGCTGTTATTGTACAGTACGACAGTCATGTCGATATTGCGGCGTGCCGCATGGATGAGGTGGTTGCCGCCGATAGCGGTGGCATCGCCGTCGCCAGTTACTACGACAACGTTCAGGGAAGGGTCGGCCAGTTTAACGCCGGTTGCTACGGGCAGAGCGCGGCCATGGGCAGAGTGGACGGTATTAAAGTCCAGGTATCCGGAGGCACGGCTGCTGCAGCCGATGCCGGAAATAACAGCCACAGAATCTTTTTCCAGCGCCAGCTTGTCGATAGCTTTAACGATAGCGCCGGTTACGATACCGTTGCCGCAGCCGGGGCACCAGATATGAGGCAGGCGTCCGGGACGGAAATATTTATCAATCAGTTGTTCCATACTCATAGAATTGTTCTCCTCTCTTACAGTGCCATTGCTTTTTTGAATTCTGCCAGCAGCTGCGCGGGAGTTGCCGGTTCGTTATCATATTTTGCGTAGCTGTATACAGGTACTTTGCCTGCGGCAGCACGTTCTACTTCGTATACATATTGGCCGCGGTTCAGCTCATGCACCAGGATGCCTTTTACTTTGCCTGCCAGTTTCTGGATTTCGTTTTCGGCAAAGGGCCAGATAGTGATGGGGCGGAGCAGGCCTGCCTTGATGCCTTCTTTGCGGGCCATATCTACTGCTTCATAGGCAGTACGGGCAGCGCCGCCGAAAGCGACGATGGCATATTCCGCGTCTTCCATGCAGTAGTTTTCTACTTGGACGATATCGTCAAGATGGTCGTACAGTTTATGGTATTGACGGTCGGCGGCAGCTTTAGTAGCGCTGCCTGCGCCTTTGGGGAAGCCGGTCTCGTCATGTACCAGGCCGGTTACATGCCAGCGGTAGCCGTTGCCGAATGGCGGCATGGGCGGTACGAGGCTTTCGTCAGCAGCATAGGCTTTAAAATCAGCCGGAGCGCAGTCAGGCTGTTTACGCTCTGCCTGCGGGATTTCGTCATAGTTATCGGGCAGTTCGATTTTTTCGCGCATATGGCCGATTACTTCATCCATGAGCAGGATGACGGGAACGCGGTATTTTTCGCTTAAAGCGTAAGCGCGCAGAGTAAGTTCGAAGCATTCGGGAACGCTGGCCGGAGTAATGGCTATAAGCCAGTGGTCGCCGTGCGTGCCCCAGCGGGCCTGCATGATGTCGCCCTGGGAAGGAGAGGTAGGCTGGCCGGTAGACGGGCCTACACGCTGTACATTGACGATTACCAGGGGAATTTCAGCAGCGCAGGCATAGCCGATAAGCTCCTGTTTCAGTGAGAAGCCAGGGCCGCTGGTGGCTGTCATAACTTTTTTGCCAGTCAGGGACGCGCCGATGATGGCGCCCATGGATGCGATTTCATCTTCCATCTGGATAAATTTGCCGCCGACAAGAGGCAGACGTTCTGCCAGCGATTCGGCTATTTCCGTGGAAGGAGTAATGGGATAGCCGCCGAAAAATTTTACTCCGGCAGCGATCGCGCCTTCTACCACGGCCTGATTTCCTTGCAGCAGTAATATTTTAGACATTCAGGTCACTCCTTTGAATTATTTTTCTACAAATATAGCGTAATCAGGGCAGCGCATTTCACACTGACCGCATTTTATGCAATTTTCTTCAGCAACAGCTTCGATTTTTTCCACTTCATTGACGGCAAGTACCTGTTTGGGACAGAAAGCCGCACAGATACCGCAGCCTTTGCAGCGGTTGGTAATAATTTTCAGGCTCATAAAGATTCCTCCTCACTCTTACATATAGGCCTCCGTATACTTGCGGATAAATATATCGGTTAAATATATTATATGCAATCTTAGGAAGTTAAGGAAGTATTTAAAAAAATATTTCCTTTTCAGGTTACTGGCAGCGTATAAAACTGGCAATAAGTGCGTTTAGCGGTTATAATAATACTAACGATATTTAAGAGCGGTAATCTTCAAGGAGGGGGTTAGAGTGCAAATTGATGTGAGCCTGCCTAAGGATCAGCGTATCCTGCTGGCCGCGGAAAAGGTCTTTTCTGCCAGAGGCTATGAAAAAGCCACTGTGGATGAGATCATCGCTCTGGCAGATGTTGGCAAGGGTACGGTTTATAAATATTTTGGCAATAAGGAGCAGCTTTTTTATAAACTGATTTCCGACAAAAATACGCCTTTTGTAGAAAAACTGCAGGAAGTCGTGGACGGGGCTGCCGATATTGAAGCGAAGCTGTTGGCCTATATGACGACGATGGTCGGCTTTTATCGTGAGCATTATGCGCTGTGGCAGATAGTCTGCTTTGAAATGCTGGGTATAGGCAACGGCTGCCGCGTATTAAAAAATGGGGATGAATACGTCATCCTGTCGCGGTATAGTAATGTGGAGCCTTCGGAGAAGCTGAAAGAGCAGGTGCTGAGGTATTCATTGATTATGGAAGCGGAGTTCATCATCCTTTACAATGTTATTGTGGAAGGGATGCGGATTGGTTTCCTGAAAGAGGGAGATTCCCATATAGTCACCAGGGAACTTTTCTGGAGCGTAGCCATGTGCGTGTTTAATCAGCGCGAGTATGACTCTAATCTTGAAACTGAGAAAATTGCCGCTATCATTATTGACCGTTTTCTGTATGGCTCGGCAAAAAAATAAAAAGCACTTGCGATGCAAGTGCTTTTTATTTTTTCAGCAAAATTCGTCTTTGTAGCGCTGCTGGCACTGCAGGATGATTTCTCTGGCGCGTTCTACGCCGTGGGCTTCTTCCAGAGCGGTGCTTTTTCCTTCTAACGATTTGTAAACGGAGAAGAAGTGGATCATTTCGTCGCTGATATGCTGCGGCAGTTCGGTGATAGATTTATAAGAGTTATACATGGGGTCGCCGAACGGGATAGCGATAATTTTTTCGTCCATATCACCGTTGTCTTCCATGATGATAACGCCGATAGGATAGCAGCGCATCAGCGTCAGAGGAACTACTTCCTCCGAGCATAACACCAAAACGTCCAGCGGGTCGTTGTCAGCGGCGTAAGTGCGGGGGATGAAACCATAGTTGGCAGGGTAGTGGGTAGAGGTGAAGAGTACGCGATCCATTTTTAAAAGGCCGGTCTCTTTATCCAGTTCATATTTTACCTTGCAGCCTTTGGGAATTTCGATAACTGCGCAAAAATCATCGGGAGAGATACGTTTAGGATCAATGTCATGCCAGATATTCATGCAAATGCCTCCTCTGTATGCTTAATCTGGATATGTTTCTATATAGATTATAATAGATTTGATAAAAATAAATGTCAAATTTTTATCAAATAAAAAGCGGCTGCCTGATAGCAGCCGCTTTTATGTTACCAGCCGGCAACGATGGAGCCTTGGAAATGCTCGTCGATGAATTTTTTGTTTGCGTCGGATTGATAGATTTTTTTCAGTTGTGCGATACGCGGATCATCTTTGTATTTTTCTTTGGTTACAAAGATATTGACGTAGGGATTATCAGCTTTTTCCAGCAGGAGAGAGTCTTTGGTCGGATTAAGGCCTGCGGGGATAGCGTAGTTGGCGTTGATGACGGCGATGGTCAAATCAGGCAGGCTGTTGGGGATGATGGCTGCGTCCAGTTCGCGGATCACATAGTTATGGGGATTTTCGGTAATGTCCTTAACGGTGGTAGTAACATCATTGATATCTTTAACCTTGATCAAACCTTTGTCTGCTAAAAGCAGCAGAGCGCGTCCGCCGTTGGAAGGATCGTTGGGGATGCCGATGATAGCGCCGTCAGGGATAGCGTCGCCCTTTTTCAGGGTTTTGGAGTAAACAGCCATGGGGAAGTTTACAGTCTTGAAGACTTCTACCAGGTCGAATTTAGGCTCTTTTTCCTTGGTTGCTGCCAGATAAGGAGTATGTTGCATACTGTTGGCAAAAAGCTCTTCCTGATACAGGGAAACGTTGGGGGTAACGTAGTCGGAAAATTCCACTACCTCTACCTGCAGACCTTCTTTGGCTGCCAGTTTCTTTACGTTGTCCATGATTTCTGCATGGGGGCCGGCAGTAACGCCGATTTTAACGGGAGCCTTGCTGTCTTTGTTTTTGCTGTCGTCGGAACCGCAGCCTGCTGTCAGAAGGGCCAGCAGACAGATTGCTGCAGCAAAAAGTCTGAAAATGTTTTTCATGTTGAATTCCTCCTTGATTGTCTTATAAGTGTTGATATTTATCTTTAAACAGCAGGGCTGCCTTAAAGTTTGTTTTTGTTCAGCTTTTTGGACATCCAGTTGCCCAGCGACTGCATGGCCTGTACCATGATGATGAGGATGATGACGGTAGTAATCATAACGTCCAGCTGGAAACGCTGATAGCCGTAACGTATAGCCAAGTCGCCGAGACCGCCGCCGCCCAGCGCGCCTGCCATGGCAGAGTAGCCAATCAGGCTGATGATAGCTAACGTAACGCCTAAAACGATGGAATGAAGCGCTTCCGGCAGCAGTACTTTAGTGATGATCTGCATGGGGCTGGCGCCCATAGCCTGAGCTGCTTCAATAACGCCGGGGTTGATTTCCAACAGGGAAGATTCAATGATACGGGCAATAAAGGGAGCGGCAGAAATCGTCAGCGGGACGATAGCGGCCGTAGTGCCGATGGAAGAGCCGACGATGATACGGGTCAGCGGGATGATTGCTACCATGAGGATGATGAAGGGAGTGGAACGGGTAGCGTTGACGATGGCTCCCAGGATGGAATTTACCGCCGAGTTAGGCAGGATATGGTCTTTACGGGTTACGGTCAGGATAACGCCCAGCGGGATACCGATGACGGTAGCCATGACCGTGGAAACAATGACCATGTAGCAGGTTTCAAAAAAGGATTTTATTAAAAGATCAATCATATCAGGACTCATAACCGATTACCTCCGTTTTCAGATCCTGACCGTGCAGGTAGGCCAGGGCGTTTTCGATGCCTTCTTTGCTGCCGGAAATCTCGATAACCAGCGTGCCGAAGGGAACGTCTTTCAGATGGTCGATGTTGCCGTACAGGATGCTGACATCGACGTCGAATTTTTTAACCATGCCGGATACGATAGGCTCGCCGGCGGAATTACCCAGAAAAGAAATACGGGTAATCAGCTTGCTGCCGTTGCTGTATTGCTCGGACAGATGCATATTCTTGAGCATGGCTGCAAAATTATCGTTAGTCGCGCTTTTCGTGAATTCTTTAGTGGTGGGATGCTGGGGATTGGTGAAAACGTCGATCATGGGTCCTTCTTCAATAATAATGCCGTTTTCGATAACAGCGACCCGGTCGCAGACTGCCTTGACTACTTCCATCTGGTGGGTAATCATGACGATGGTGAGATTCATCTTGCGGTTGATGTCTTTCAGCAAATCCAGTATGGACTTGGTGGTCTGCGGATCAAGTGCGGAGGTGGCCTCATCGCACAGCAGTACTTTGGGGTTGCTGGCCAGGGCGCGGGCAATGCCTACACGCTGTTTTTGACCGCCGGACAGCTGACTGGGGTAATAGTCGGCTCTTGTTTCCAGCTGAACCAGTTCCAGCAGCGGACGAACTCTTTTGTCAATTTCGTCTTTACTGAGACCCTGGATTTCCAGGGGGAAAGCGATGTTGTCGTACACGGTGCGGGAAGCCAGCAGATTAAAGTGCTGGAAGATCATGCCGATGCTCTGCCGCGCTTTACGCAGCTGGGTGTCGTTCATGGCCGTCAGGTCGGCGCCATCAACGATAACTCTGCCTGCCGTAGGTTTTTCCAGCATATTGATGCAGCGTACCAGGGTGGATTTGCCTGCGCCGGATAAACCGATGATGCCGAAAATCTCTCCTTCCTTAATATGCAGGTTGGTGGTTTTGAGGGCGTGGATATCGCCTGCTTTGCTGTAGTAGGTTTTTTCGATGTTAAGCAGTTCTATCATAAAAACAGCATCCTTTCTTGTTTTACAGAATAAAAAAACCCTTCACCAGTCAGCGAAGGGTACATGTCGTTATGGTCAAGCACTTCTTCATCTGCCGGATTACTCCGTTGGATTTGGCACCGTTCACATAAAGTGTGGTTGCCGTAGCTTCATTGGGCCAGTCCCTCGGCTACTCTTGATGAATAACTGTTAAGTTAGTGAGTTAATGATACAATGATTTTCAAATATTGTCAACAAAAATATTACTTTAAATATTTTTATCTTGTCTTTCACAAGATAAAGTGATAAAGTAAAGATAAAAGACTGTAGTGTGCAAGGGAGGATTTACCATGTCAGATAAAATACGCGATGAACTTACGGATCAGCTGTTCACTGCCATTTTGAGCCTGCAGGATAAAGAGCAGTGCTACCGTTTTTTTGAAGATATCTGTACTATCAGCGAGCTCAAGGCGATGGCGCAGCGTCTTGAAGTAGCGCGGATGCTGGATGAAGGCTGCATTTATGAGACAATCGTGGAAAAAACAGGCGCCAGCACCGCTACTATCTCCCGTGTCAAACGCTGCCTTGTCTATGGTGCGGACGGTTATAACTCCGTGATGCCGCTGCTGCGCCGCGACAAAGACTGAGGAAAATTTTATGGATGAATTTAATGTACGTAAGAGTATAGAAAATCTCAGCGGCTATACAGTGCAGCACGTCGAAGCTAAGATTATTGCCGACACTAATGAGAGCAATTACCCCATGCCGGAAGCGGTAAAGGAAAAAATTCTCAGTATGACCGAGACCTTTCCTTTTCACCGTTATCCGCCTATTAAAGCGGAGAACCTGAGCGGTGTTATCGCCAAGGAGCTCGATCTGCCGGAAGATAACGTCAGAATCGGCAACGGAGCGGGAGAGCTGCTGCAGAAGGCCTGCTACGCTTTCGGCGGCAGCGGCAGGAAGATTGCTTTCCCTGTGCCGTCCTATGACATGTACGCGACCTATGTGCAGCTTTCGGACAGCGAGGCGGCGCCGTACAGGCTTAGGGAAGACGGTTATCTGGATGCCGAGGCGGTCATCAGTTTCTGCCAGAAAGAGCAGGTGGCGCTGCTGATTATCTGTAATCCCAATAATCCTACCGGCAACTATAATCCTTTGCCGCAAATAGAAAGAATAGTTGCTTCGGTAAAATGTCCGGTAGTAGTTGACGAGGCTTGTATGGAATTTGCCGGCGGCAGAGATGTGGACAGTTTGGATATGCGGCCGCTTAATAAAATCTGGCTGGTAGCGGGGTCAGTCCTGACTATCAGCAATAAATACAGCAATCTTTTATGTATACGTACTTTTTCCAAGGCATATGGGCTGGCGGGACTGCGGTGCGGTTATGCCGTAGGCTGCAGCGGAATTATTCGGATTTTAGGCAAAACGCTTTTGCCCTACCAGGTAAATGCCTATACGCTTATGACAGCAAAGGTTGTGTATGAGAATAAGCTGCTGTACAAGGATTTGATTAAAAAAGTTGTACAGGAGCGCGAACTGCTTACGGATTTTTTACAGCAGCAGGGGTTTGAAGTCTGGCCGTCGGCAGCAAATTTCGTGCTTTTCCGGGCCAGTGGCAGGATGGCGGAAATATTGGCGGAAAGCTATGACGAAGTATATGGCAGGGACGAAGTGATGACAGCACTGGAAAAAAGCGGCCATTTTATTTATCGGTTCCTGCTGAGTCACGGTATACTGGCAGCTGACTTTGCTGCCTGTCCGCAGCTGGCAGGCTGTATAAGGCTGACGGTAGTGCTGCCGGACGAAAATAGCAACATCAGGCAGCAGCTGCAACTTTTGTGTGCAGATGTAGCTGTGCACGGGAATAGGACACGGGAGGAATGATTTTCTCCCGTGTTTTTCTTTTGATAGAAAAATTTTAAATTAGCTATTGCTAACTCGGATAAAATGTGTTAAGATAACACTAAAGTTAGTTGATGCTAACCAATGCGGAATTTAACCCTTCTGTATTATATATAATTGACCTTGACTATCCCTTTGCATCTTCTGTTTGGCATTGGTTAGCAAAAACTATCATGACAGGGAGGTAAACATGGATCTGTTCGGTTTTCATGGATTTGATGAACTGCTGGCCTTTCACTGTGCGCCAGTACTAATGCAGGTGAAGCCGGCTAATGTAATCTCGCTGCCGCATATGGATATGGCAAAGCTGCAGCAGCTGCTGCATGAATATAACAAAGACTTTGCGCCGCAGGGTATAGTTTTCCGGCTGGTGTGCCGGTGCAGCAGGCGCAGCCTGCTTTTAATCTATAATGAAGAAAAGTTGCGTCAGGTATTACAGGACAAAGGCTGCCGCGCTTATCTGACTGCTGCCGGGTACGGCGGGAAAAATTCTCTGAAAGAGGATCTTTTGACTTTAGAAAGCAGGCTGCAGCAGGAATGCGGCTTTCCTCATGAAATAGGCATCTTTCTGGGTTATCCGCTGGAAGATGTACTGGGGTTTGTGCTGCATAAGGGCTGCAGGTGTAAATACAGCGGCTATTGGAAAGTATACGGAGACGTAGAACAGGCAAAGAAACTTTTTGCAACCTATGAGAAATGCAGAGATTCCGTCCTGCAGAAGCTGACGGAAGGTCTATCACTTTATAATGCAGTAACAGCTGTGTAAGGAGGCTACTATGAAAAAAATACCTGTAATTTACTGGAGCGGCAGCGGCAATACGAAAATGATGGCGCAGGCGGTTGTCGCAGCTATCAGCAGCAGCGGTGCTGAAGCTTTTTTAACAGAAGTAGACAAAATCACTGCCGCCGACGCGGCACAATATCCGGCGTTGGCATTGGGCTGCTCGGCTATGGGGGCAGAGGTGCTGGAAGAATATGAGTTTGAGCCGTTTTTTGCGGAATTAGAAAAAATGCTGGCCGGTAAGAAAGTGGCTTTGTTTGGCTCTTACGGCTGGGGCGGGTCCTATATGCAGGACTGGGAAGCAAGGGTTGCCGCAGCAGGCGCGCAGCTGGTAGCGCCGGGAGTATTGGCGCTTAACGAGCCGGATCCTGCTGCTTTGGAAGCCTGCGCTGCGATCGGCCGTCTGCTGGCCGGCAAATAATTTATTGTGTGTTTACCTGAAAATCAGGTGAATAAATATTTTCTCCTCCAAAAAACAAAAGGAAACTGCATTGCAGTTTCCTTTTGTTTTTTATTTTAGGGGCTTGTTTACTAATAAAATATATTTTGCTATAATATTTAACATATTTTTTTGCGCGAGTCTGTTTTAAATTATGAAGATTAAGAAAGAAGCACGATGATGAAAAACTGGAAAATTGTTTTAGCTATACTGACAACCAATGTGGTTTTTATGTCGGCCAGCTATACGATGCTGATACCGTTTTTGCCCATGTATCTGATTAAAGAGCTGGGAGTTTCGCAGGCGGATGTAAAAATGTGGTCCGGCGCTATTTTTTCCGTTACTTTCCTGATAGGCGGTATTATGTCGCCTATCTGGGGCAAGATGGCTGATAAAAAAGGTAAGAAGCTGATGGCCATCCGTTCCGGTCTGGGTTTGGCCATCGTATATCTGTTGGGGGCAGTAGTTACTTCGCCGGAGCAGATGTTTTGTGTGCGGGTACTGCATGGTTTTGCCGCAGGACTATGGTCTGTATGCCTGGCTATTGCTACTTCCAGCGTGCCGATCGATAAGCTGGGTGTAAGTCTTGGTATCCTGCAGTCCGGGCTGACCGTAGGCAATGTAGTGGGGCCGCTGATAGGCGGACTGCTGGCCTCGGTGTTCGGTATGCGCGCGTCTTTTTATTTTGGCGGCATCATGCTTTTGATTATTACACTGGTCTTTTATGTATATATTCCAGAGCCGCCTAAAAGTAAAAATGATGCCGGCCAGCCGGAGGAAAGCAATATGGAACTGCTGCGGCAGCCGGCAATTACGGAAACGCTTTTATATGCCGGCGTGGTGCAGATGGTCATCCTTCTGATTCAGCCGATACTAAGCCTGTATGTGGCGGAGCTTAATCACAGTATGGATAATATTATCTTTATGTCCGGGCTGGTATTTTCCCTGGTAGGTGTGGCAAGCGCTATAACGGCGCCTTTCTGGGGACGCTTTGGGCAGCGCAGAGGCTTTTACTGCTCGCTGTATATCGCGGCGGCGCTTTCCGGCATCGCCATGATTTGTACTGCCATGCCGGAATCGCTGTGGAATTTTGCTATCGTTAATTTTGTCGTAGGTATGTTTTTTGCCGGTATCAATCCTTCAATCAGCGCAATCCTTACCAATAAGACCAAGCACAGCCAGCGCGGCAGGATCTTCGGCTTTATGTTTTCTGCCCAGCAGATGGGCTCCATGGTAGGTCCTTTGGCAGGCGGCGCGCTGGCTACCTATTGGCCGCTGAAAACAGTATTTTATGTAGGCGGCGTCTGCCTGCTGCTGATCAGCGCCGCTGTATTCATACGGCATCGTAACGAGGGCAGGCAATCGGCAGAGGCGGTATAAGGAGTCATATTGGTAGGAAAGTGGTGCTGACTGTGGCGGTTAATAGTAATGTAGTACTTGAAAAAGTGTTCCCGGAAGAGTTTTCCTTGTTTACAGCAAAATTGCAGGAGGCATTTTCCGTTGCCGTTAGGGAAAAGTTTGGCATAAATGAGCCTGTTCCTGCTGAAAGCGATGTGAAAGCGTCGCTTTATGACGAAAAGTCTGAAGTATATCATCTTGTGTATAATGGACGGCGTATAGGCGGAGCAGTACTGATGATAGATAATGCTACCCGGCATAATGCGCTGGATTTATTTTTTATCTCGCCGGAATATCATGGCCGGGGCCTTGGCCTGGCCGCCTGGAATGCCATTGAAGCCCGTTATCCGGCAACGGCGGTCTGGGAAACGGTAACGCCTTATTTTGAAGAACGCAATATTCATTTTTATGTGAATAAATGCGGCTTTCATATTGTAGAATTTTTTAACAGACATCATCCCGATAGCCGGATGCTGCAGGCAAAAAACACTGAGAATGGAGATATTGGTACGGATGCGTATTTTCGTTTTCAGAAGATTATGTGCGGCAGTGTTTGCGGCGCGTAGCTGTTGAATGGTGGCCTGAAGCAGGATATGAAGAGCATATTAGGATCGGACAGTAAAAAAGCCGGTAACCGCAGGATTGTGGTTACCGGCTTTTCGTATGCAAAAACAGCTATATTGTTTGACAGTATAGCCGTTTCTTTTTGGCTTGTGAGCTGCCAGGTTTTATGTTGTGGCAGCAGGAACAGTATGTTTGCTGTCAGTTTCTGCTTTTTTATTAGTAACGGCAGGTTTATCCGCCTGCTGGATGGCTGCGGCAGCGGCCTTTATCGTCGGCTGGCCGGAAATAGGCTGCGGCTCCGTTTTTGGGGCGGCAGTTGGCTCTGCAGCAGGCTGCTGTTTGACGTCTTTAGACGCAGCTGGCGTTTCGGCTTGTTTTTCAGCCGTCTTGACCTTTGCTTTTTCGGCTTCCTGCTTCTGGATAAAATCGTCTACAAAAAGTACGAGCTTTTCCGGGCCGGAACCGGGAATAACGGAAATAGTCTTAGAGACGTTGTTGTTCCAGATGGTTTCGCCGGTCTTGCTGTAACCTATTTCCACCAGCTTGGTCAGCTGCAGGCGGTCAGCAGAGAGCAGATATTTTATCTTGATTTCCGTAATATCGTATTTGGGGTCGCCGAGCATGACCTTGGCCCAGAAAAGTACAGTGCTGTTCTCATGGATTTTTAAGGTCCTGCTGTCGATGTACCAGGCATTATTATTGGGAGAATCTTTACCTGCCAGCAGCCAGCGGTCGTCGTCGGCGGCAAAGGCCGCAGAGGATACAAGCAGCAGGCTCAGCAGGAGGCTGAGAATGATTTTCATAGTGAAGTACCATAACCTTTGTTGAGATAATAGGAAATGTGTTGGATATCCTGTTTATAAGTATAAGAGGGGGCTGAGACAGTGTCAAGCGGCGGAACGGGCTGTACAAGCTGACTGACCAGTATTCACTATTTGGACAATATTTCTTCACAGATGTGGCGGAGAGGTACAGGTAAAAAAGTGCGCTTGTAGAATGTTTGTTCAAGCGGGGAGGGGATAATGATAGCTCTGTATGCATGGAAGGCACGCAGTGCGGCAGGCAGATATTTCAGCGGCAGGATGGAGGCGGCATCCTGCGCAGAAGCGGCAGAAATGCTGCGGAGCCGGTATGGTTATGTGGTTGCATTACAGCGCTGCCGGCAGGACAGCGTATTTAGAAAGCTGTGCGGCGGCAGAAAGTTTACAGACAGGCAGCGCATAGTGTTTTTTAAACAGCTGGCGGTGATTTTGGGCAGTGGGATACCTCTTTTGCAGGGAATAGAAATATTGCGGCAGCGCTGGAGTAAAGAGCTGGGACTGGTTTGCGAGCGGCTGCAGGAAAGACTGCGCGCCGGCAGTACGCTGCATGAGGCGATGGCGTGCGACAGCGTTTTTTTCCCGCCGCTGGCAGTTACGCTGACTGCCGCCGGTGAAAGCGGCGGCGAACTGCAGCGCGTCTTAGAGGCGGCTGCCGGGTATTATGCCAGACAGCAGGAGCTGAAAAGTTTTCTTTATAAGGCAGCGGCTTATCCTGTATTTTTACTGACGGCAACAGCAGCGGTTTCTCTTTTCTTTTTACTGTATGTGCTGCCGCAGCTAGCCGGGGTCTATACTTCCATGCAGACGCAGCCGGATAGTTTTCTGTGCTGGGTGCTTTGGCTGAACGGATTTCTTGCAGATAATTGCCTGCTGGCGGCTGCAGCTGCATTTTGCTTTGCCGTGATGCTGTATCAGTACAGGCAGGCTTTACAGGGGTGTCTGTTGCATTTGCCGGTGTTGCAAGGTATTTACGGGTTGACGCAGGAGATTCGTTTCTGCAAGCTTTTGGCCTTACTTTTAAACAGCGGTTTGAATATTACGGCAGCGGTAGAGGAAGCAGGCAGAGTATTGACTGATGAGCGGCGGCAGGCGCAGCTGCATCTTTTCCGGCAGAGCCTGCTGCGGGGTGTAGAAATCGGCACCGCAGCTCAAAGGGCCGCCGGTATCTTTTCGCCGCTGACAAGGGAGTTTATCGCAGTGGGAGCAGCTACCGGGCAGCTGCCGCATATGCTGACAGAAGCAGCCGATATTTTGGAACAGGATTTTAAAGACAGGCTGGAACGCCTCCGAGAGCTTTTAGCGCCTGCGCTGCTGCTGGTGGCAGCTTTACTGACGGCTCTGGTAGTATGTTCGGTAATGGGGCCGCTGTTTGATTTATTTACAGCCTTGCCTGAATATGAATGAAGGAGATGGAAGAATGCACAGAGGAGGAAAACAGGGAGGTTTTACCCTGATAGAGATTGTGGCGGCAGCCGCCCTTTTAGGCGTGCTGCTGACGATGCTGATGCCTTCGCTGGAAGGCGCTAACGAGAAGGTCAAGAATGCCAAACTGAAAAATGATCTGGCTGCTGTAGACCAGGCCTTGCAGCTGTATAAGCTGGAAAATGGCACGCTGCCGGAGGGCTTGACGGAACTGGACGGCAGCTATTTGGCCAAAGGCAGCGCTTTCAAGGATGCTCTTAATGAGGAGCTGACTTATACGGTGGAAAGCGACGGACTCACCTATACGCTGAAAGGTAAAAATGCTTCCTGCAATGAGGTCATTTCCAGCGGCAGCAAAGCGGTGCAGCAATAAGGGCGGCTTTATCTTGACAGACGTCCTGGCAGGCTGCTTTCTGCTGGGATTAGCTGTAGCCTTGCTGGTGACAGGCGGCAGCGGCTGGCAGCATTATTATCATCAGCAGCAGCTGAGACAGGCGGCAGAAATACTGTCTGCCGATATCAGGCTGCTGCAGCGGCAATCTCTGTTTGACGATGGTATTTTGAACAGGCAGATTAAGTTTATGACTGATAAAAGCGGTTACGCATTTTATGTGGACAGGAAAATCGTCAGACGCATTTATTTCAGCGATTTTGGCTGCGGTGATGTGAGGGTGGACAACAAGCTGGCGTATGTGCAGTATACCAATACCGGCAGTCCGTCGCTGACCGGGAATATCGTTCTCACGCATCAGAAACTGTTTAAGGCAAGCTGTATTTTATCTGTCCAGCCGGTGACGGGGAGGGTGATCGTGAGTGAAGAACAGTAAAGGGTTTCTTTTAATCGAGACGGCGGCTGTCTTCCTGCTGACGGGCATCCTGCTGATGGGAGCACTGAAGCTGTATGGCAGCGGCATCAGGCTGCTGCAGCGCAGACAGCAGTTGGAAAACGCTTGGCAGGCAGGGCAGCTGGAGCTTTTTACAGGCGAGACTGCTGACGGCTGGCAGATAAGGGAAAATATCAGTGCAGACCAGGGAAAAATAATGAAAGAAGTACAGATATTAAATCATGAAGGAAAAATTTGCTGCAATCTGGTGCGATTGGAAAAATAAGCAAGGCTTTCTTATAGCGGAACTGCAGCTCAGTCTGGCAGCAGCCGCACTGCTAATGGTATTGATTTATGGCAGCAGCGTCACTGTTTGGCAAAATTGCCGGAAGGCGGTGCTGGATATCCAGCTGCAGGATGCAGGCAGATATATGCTGAGCGTACTGGAAAAGGACTTGACGTATGACAGCGTCTTGATTACTGTCAGCAAAGATTTCAGGGGTGCAGCAAAAGTCGGTTGCCGGACAGTATTCGGAGGCAAAAGCTATCTTTATACGCTGGAAAATAACGGGCTGTATAAGCAGACGCAGACTGCCGGTACCAAGGGTAAAAATCCGCTGTATATTCCTGACTGCAAGGTCATGGACTGGCAGGTACAGAAAGTTGATGACAGGACGCTGAAGGTGGAATTTACCCTGCAAAAGCAGACGCGGCGGCAGCATTTTAAGCGCTTGTTTTATTGTCTGAACGGAAAGGTACAGGATGCAGCGTAAACGGGGCAGCGTTTCTTTGTCTCTGCTGATAACAGGTATGCTGCTGTTGCTGGCAGCTCAGCTGTTTTATCTTTATGCAGGGCGGGAATACGAAAAACACCAGCAGCAGATTCGTGCTGAACAGCTGAGATTACTGTGCTTTTCAGCTATGGAAAATCTGGCAGAAGAAAGTTGCCGGGACGGCAATAAAGTATTTACGGCAAGTTTTTATCTTGGAGACGCCGCTGCTGCAGTCAGCAGTAAGGTAAAGATTAGCGAAGACCAGTGTGTCCGCTATACGGAAATTACGGCAGAGTGCGGCGAACTGCGGCAGCGGCTCAGGCAGGCTTATTTTTCTCTGCCGGAAAGCGTCCAACAGCAGGCGCGTGCCTGCGGCATCATCAGCGGTGCGTCGGTAATAGGGGCGGAGTTTCTGCCGCCGGAAACGCTATATGCAGGCGGCAGGGAAGTAATGTTTCCGGCGGCAGAAGCTTTCGCTTACCAGGCTATCGGCGAATTGCCCATGGAGACGCTGCGGCTGGACGGCTTGAGCAGACGATTTTATTATCTGGATGATTACAGAGGTTTGAGTTTTACCGGCGGGATGAAAGTGGCCGGCAGCGGCCTTATCGCCGCCCAGGGCACTATCTCGGTGGCTGACGGCTGTGAATTTACGGATCAAATCGTACTGCTTTCAGAAAAACAAATTATAATAGGCGATAATGTCAGAATGCCGCAGGCCCTGCTGCTGTCACGCAAAGGCATCAGGGTGGGGCGCGGCTGCAGTATCGGCGGTGTGCTGCTCAGCGGCGGCAATATAGAATTTACGGATACAGTCTCTTTTTCGCATCATGAAGGCCTTGTAGCGGGGTTTTCATCATTTTATTACATCCTCTAAAGAAAAAGCTCTCCATAGTCGTTTAACTGGCTATGGAGAGCTTTTTTACAGTATTTGATACAGCTGAAATTGCTGGGTGTCGCAGGAAACCAGTTTATAGCAGATGCCTGCACGCTGGCCTTCAAAAACAGAAATATGGTTTTCGCCGTGGATATGGCCATAAACGCAGTGGCTGACAGGATATTTTTCCATTAGGTCAGTAAAAAGCGTATGTTCGTCGGCGGCAAAAAGAGGCGGATAATGCAAGACGCAGATGATGCGGTCGGCCTGCTGAGCTGCCGCTGCCTGGAGAGAAAGCTCCAGCCGGATGCTTTCGCGCTGGTAGATTTTTTCGTCAGCAGGAGTAAAATTGTCGGAAGACGGCAAGAGCCAGCCGCGCGTACCGCAGACAGCGGTGCCGCCTGCCAGCAGGCAGTTGTTCTGTAAGAAACGGAAACGATTTTCGGTAAACTGCTGCATTTTTTTCAGGCTTGTCCACCAGTAATCGTGATTGCCGCGCAGCAGTATTTTTTCGCCCGGCAGCTCAGCGAGCCAGTGCAGGTCGCTTTTGGCTTCTTCAAGCTGCAGCGCCCAGGAGATGTCGCCGCAGATGATTACTGTGTCCGCGGCTGTAACAGTCTGCAGCCAGTTAGCTCTGATTTTTTCTTTGTGGCCGGCCCAGTGCTTGCCGAAAATTTCCATAGGCTTGCTGGGAGGGTTGCCGGAAAGGTGCAAATCACCGATAGCATAAATGTGCATAGGTACCTCTTAGTTACGAATATTCTTACAGATAATATTATCATAAAATGGCGGCGCTGATAGCTGCGTATAGAAAAAATTTTAGGCAGGAGATTAGGACAGGCAAAAAAGCTGTAATTATTGACCATATTTTTGCCGATGCGGCAATCAGCTTCCAGCATTTTCCAAAGGCAGATCCTGTAATGCGTCGAAGCCGCTTTCGCCGGTTCTGATCTTGACGACGTCTTCAACATCGTAAACGAAGATTTTTCCGTCCCCGTATCTGCCGGTAAAAAGCACTTGCTTGGCGGTAGCAATCACTGTTTCGACTGGCAGAGCGGAAACTACCAGCTCTACTTTGATTTTCGGCAGCAGGTAAGCCGCTACTTCCGCACCGCGATACATTTCGGTCCGGCCTTTTTGGATGCCGTAGCCCAGTACCTTAGTGACAGTCATGCCTGTGACGCCCAATTTGTCCAAAGCAGTTTTCAAGGCTTCAAAACGGTTCTGCGAAGTGATGATGACTACCTTGCTCATTTTGATCTTGCCTTTGGCGGAAGCGGATTTAGTAAAGGTGACAGGCTCATAGTCGGCAGGGTGGGAATGAGGTAGGTATTCTGTTACCGGCATAAAGTCGGCGTAGCTGCTGGCCAGGCCATGTTCTTCCATGTCAAGGCCGGCAATTTCTTCCTGGGGCGATACGCGCAGACCGATAGTTTTATCCAATAATTTAAAAAGGATGGTCATGGTGATTAAGGCATAAGCAGCAACGGCAATGATGCCGGTCAGCTGAGTCAGCAGCAGGCCGGCAGAGCCGGAGTAGAACAGGCCGCCGTCTTCGGCAAAGAGGCCTACGCAGACGGTGCCGAATGCGCCGCAGACGCCGTGTACGGAGATGGCTCCGACAGGGTCGTCAATTTTAAGCTTCTGGTCGAAAAATTCTACCGCTATGACTACCAGGATGCCGGCTAAGGAGCCGATACAGAAAGCGCCGGCGATGCTGACCATATCACAGCCGGCTGTGATACCTACCAGGCCTGCCAAAGCGCCGTTGAGTGTCATGGAGACATCCGGCTTGCCGTAACGGGCCCAGGTATAGAACATAGTCGCAGTAGCTCCGGCTGCAGCAGCCATATTGGTAGTGACGAATATTTTAGACATGGACATCAGAGCGCTGTCGCCGGTAGCACAGACAGTGGAACAGCCGTTGAAGCCAAACCAGCCAAACCACAGCAGGAATACGCCCAGTGCGCCGAGGGTGAGGCTGTGGCCGGGGATAGCGTTGACGGTGCCGTCGGAATTATATTTGCCGATTCGCGGGCCAAGCAGCTTAGCGCCGACTAAGGCAGCGATGCCGCCGACCATATGCACGGCTGTGGAACCGGCAAAATCGTGGAAGCCGAGCTGGGAAAGCCAGCCGCCGCCCCAGATCCAATGACCCGATACAGGGTAGATTAAAGCGCTGATGATGATGCTGTAAAGACAGTAGACGGAAAATTTAGTGCGCTCGGCCATGGCGCCGGAAACAATAGTTGCTGCTGTAGCGCAGAATACCGTCTGAAAGATGACGAATGCCATGGACGGAAACGAAGCGCCGTAATCATTCAAAATAAAAAAATCTGGTTTGCCGAGCAGGCCTTGAAAATCGCTGCCGAACATCAGTCCGAAGCCTACGAGCCAGAAAACAATGGAGCCGAGAGCAAGATCCATGAAATTCTTCATGACGATATTGCCGGCGTTTTTCGCCCTGGTAAAGCCAGTTTCTACCATAGCAAATCCGGGCTGCATGGCAAAGACCATGAACGCCCCGATAAGTACCCAGATGGTGTCTGTTGCGGAATACATTTGAAAATCCCTCCCGGAAATGACTGCAAAAAAAGAGAGGTACATCCCAAAAGGATGCACCTCGTTGTGCAGGAAAATAACTCTTGATCAATCGTTGACGCCAAACAGCAGCTCGCCGTAGGTGGGATAGGGCAGGTATTTTTCTCCCAGCAGCGCTTCGGCTTTATCTGCCGCTGTACGCAGTTCTACCATGGCTGCCAGGACGCTGTCATGGTAGAAAGCGGCGGCTTCTTTGCTGGTATGGATGGCAGTGGCCGCTGACAGGGCTGTGGTCAGTTTTTCGCTGGCTGCATAGATTTCACTGCTATAGTTAGAAAGCTTTTCTGCCAGCTTGGTTTCAAAACCGGCAGAGATGCCTGCGGCTTTTTTATCAAGAGCAGCGGCGGCTAAGTCGCTTACGTAGGCGTTTATCGCCGGCAGGATGTCTTTATGCAGCATTTCCAGCATGGTGGCTGCTTCTATCTTTAAGACGGTGCAGTAGTTTTCCAGCAGGATTTCTACACGCGATTCTACTTCTGCGGCAGTAAAGATATTATGTTTTTCAAACAATGCGATGTTTTTTGCGTCTGTCAGGTGCGGCAGGGCTTCCGGCGTAGATTTAAGGTTGAGCAGTCCGCGCTTTGCGGCTTCCTGAACCCAGGCGTCAGTATAACCGTTGCCATTGAAGACGATGCGTTTATGGGCCAGATAGGTTTCGCGTACCAGTTTGTAAACTGCGTTTTCTATATCCTCGGCCTGTTCCAGCCGGTCAGCAAAGTTGTCCAGTTCTTCTGCTACGATAGTATTCAGGACGATGTTGGGGCCGGAGATGGAGAACATACTGCCGGGCATACGGAATTCAAACTTATTGCCGGTGAAGGCAAAGGGAGAAGTCCTGTTCCTGTCGGTGTTGTCTTTGACTAAGGCCGGAATAGTGTTATCGCTGACTTTCATATAGGTAACAGGCATACTGTCATAAGGCTTGTCGGCGGCTATTGCTTCTAAAATAGCAGTAAGCTCTGTACCGAGAAATACGGAGACGATAGCAGGAGGCGCTTCGTTAGCTCCCAGACGGTGGTCGTTGCCGGCGCTGGCGACTGATATGCGCAGCAGATCCTGATATTCGTCTACGGCTTTTAGGATGGCGGCTAAAAAGAGCAGGAAACGGATGTTTTTGTAGGGCTCTTTGCCTGGGTCAAGCAGGTTCAAGCCTTCGGCGGTGCTTAAGGACCAGTTGTTGTGTTTGCCGCTGCCGTTTACTCCCGCAAAGGGTTTTTCGTGCAGCAGGCAGACCAGTCCGTGACGCAGGGCGACACGCTTCATAAATTCCATAGTCAGCTGGTTATGGTCGGCGGCAACATTGGTCGAGGTAAAGATGGGGGCCAGTTCGTGTTGGGCCGGAGCGACTTCGTTATGTTCCGTCTTTGCCAGCACGCCCAGTTTCCAGAGTTCTTCGTCCAGCTCTTTCATAAAAGCCATGACGCGAGGCTTAATCATCCCGAAATAATGGTCATCCAGTTCCTGACCGCGGGGAGATTTAGCGCCGAAAAGGGTGCGGCCGGTGTAGACGAGGTCTTTGCGCTTTTCCCACATTTTTTTATCGACAAGAAAGTATTCCTGTTCCGGGCCGACGGTGCTGGTTACTTTGGCCGTGGTGATGCCCAGCAGCTTCAGAATGCGGCAGGCTGCTTTGCTGACAGCAGTCATGGAGCGCAGCAGCGGCGTTTTTTTATCTAATACTTCGCCGGTGTAAGAGCAGAAAGCTGTAGGTATACACAGGCAGTCGTCTTTGATGAAGGCATAAGAGGTTGGATCCCAGGCAGTATAGCCGCGTGCTTCAAAAGTAGCGCGCAGACCGCCGGACGGAAAACTGGAGGCGTCCGGCTCGCCCTGAATAAGTTCTTTGCCGGAAAAATCCATAATGGCGCGGCCTTCTGCGGTAGGCGCGATAAAGCTTTCATGTTTTTCGGCGGTAATGCCGGTCATTGGCTGGAACCAATGGGAAAAATGGGTAGCTCCGTGTTCCAGCGCCCAGTCTTTCATGGCGTTGGCGATGACGTTGGCCATAGCCAGATCCAACGGACGGTTTTCCTGTACTGCTTCCTTAAAGGCTTTGTAGGTAGCAGTCGGCAGACGGTCTTTCATTATAGTCTCGTTAAATACCAGGCTGCCGAAAAGTTTTGGTACGTCTTTCATAATAAAAACCTCCCTGAATTGTATTGGGTATTGTTTTTATTCCCCTCAGAATAAAACAAAAAGCAACAACGCGGCTTCAGATAGTCATGCTATCCAACAACCACGTTGTTGCTTATGCTCATTATAGAAACAAAGAGCTGTTTTGTAAAGAGAAAAAGATACAAAAACAAAAGATTTATTATTGTAAAAATTGAAAAAATTACAAAAATAATTAAATATTGCCAAAAGTTAGAGCATTGTCTTTGGTAAAGGCAGAGGAAATATCTGCGCTTGAGGGCAGGAAAAAATATTATGGGTATAGAATACTTTTATGCTGATTGTTTGATTTTAAATGAACGGAGTGTAGAAGATGACTTTTGGTATTATAGGACAGAAAAACGGACTGTATGCCCTGCGTCTCTTGGGCAGCTGCGGACAGTTTACTGCTCAGGAGCTGCTGGCAGTGGGAACACTGGCACAGCAATTTGGTCAGGGCTGCGTTACGGCTACCAGCAGAGGCACGCTGGAACTGGAAGGAATTAAGGAAGATGAACTGGAGGCAGTAAGGGATGCAGTCCGGCAGGCCGGTTTACGGCTGGGCGGTACGGGCGCTACAGTGCGCGCCGTGGTGGCCTGCAAAGGCACAACCTGCCGCCGGGGGATGTTTGACGTACATGCTTTGGCGTGCAGCCTGGACAAAAAGTTTTATGGGCTGGAGGTGCCGAAGAAATTCAAACTTGGTGTCTTCGGCTGTATCAATAGCCTGGGTAAAGCTATGGCGCAGGATGTTGGCATTATGCCGTCCTTTACCAAACTGGGCTGCCTTGAGCTTTATGTGGGCGGACTGGCAGGCAGCCGTCCGGTACATGGCCGGCATATCGCTGTGCCGCTGACGCAGGAGCAGGTTATGCAGACAGTTGCGTTTATTATTGAGCTGTACCGCCAGAAAGGCAAGTATCCGCAGCGTCTGCGGGCAGTGCTGGACGGACAGCCGGAATTGTGGGAAGAAATAGAGCAGTACGTAAAGCGGCTGGCTGCCGAATGATACTGCAGAACGATATTGTAGGAGGAAGATACCATGGAGCTTACAGCAGTAGTGCAGCTGCGCAGGATGGTGCTGGAGCATTTGGCTCGTTATACGTGGAACGACCAGCTGCCGGAGCATGTATATGATATTTTGCAGGAAGTGCGTGAAGATACGCCGCGATATCGCTGCTGTGTCTACAAAGAACGCGCCGTGCTGAAAAACCGTATCAATATGGCGCTGGGACAGACCTGCGATCTGAATATTATCGAAGCAGCCAAACTGACACTGAATACGCCGGAGCGGAAAGACCTGCCGGTAATCGACGTTTTGCCGGTGGCCTGCGACCAGTGTCCGATTGAAACCTATTTCGTCACCGACGCCTGCCGTCACTGCATTACGCATAAATGCATGGATAACTGTCCTAAAAAGGCTATCAGTCTGTACCAGAACAGGGCCTTTATCGACCGTACCAAATGTGTGGAATGTGGACGCTGCAAATCTGTCTGCCCCTACGGAGCCATCCTGGAGATACGCAGACCCTGCGTGCGTGCCTGTGCGTTAGGTGCAGTCAGCGTCAACGAGGATAAAAAGGCCGTCATTGACCATGAAAAATGCGTGGAATGCGGCGCCTGCCGCAGCGCCTGTCCTTTTGGAGCCATTGATGAACGCAGCAATATCGTGCGCGTCATCATGGAAATCAAGAAAGGCAGAAGGGTAATCGCCATGGTAGCCCCGTCTGCTGCCGGGCAGTTCGGCTTCAAAGTGGAGGCCGGACAGTTCTACAGCGCGCTGAAAGCTGCCGGTTTTGCCGATGTAGTAGAAGTTGCCGTCGGCGCCGATATCACCAGCGTTAAAGAAGCCGAGGAATATCTGGAAAAAGTACCGGCAAAGCAGCAGGTTATGACCAGCTCCTGTTGTCCGGCTTTTGTCAACCTGATTCGCAAGCACGTGCCGGAAATGGCAGATAAGATTTCCGAAACGCCGTCGCCTATGGTTTCCTGCGGAGAGCTGGTTAAAAAGCTGCATCCCGATGTTTTGACCGTGTTTATCGGGCCCTGCATCGCTAAAAAATCCGAAGGCAGGCAGTACAGCGATGTTATCGATTATGTTATGACTTTTGAAGAAATTGATTGTATGCTTAAAGGCAAGGATATCAGCATTGAGCAGCAGCCGGCGGAAGATTATGAGCGCGACGGCTCTAGCCTTGGCCTTGGCTTCCCACTGTACGCCGGCGTTACGGCGGCAGTAAAGGCTACCGTAGAAGCTAAAGGCGGGCAGGTAGAGCAGGCGCATTACGCTGCCGGACTGGATAATTGCCGCGGCGATCTGGAGCAGGTAAGTAAAGGCGCACTTAACTGCAGTTATTTTGAAGGGATGGCCTGTCCTAACGGCTGTATCGACGGACCAGGCGCTGTGGCTGATTTCAGGATCAGCAAGGTGGCGCTGACAAAATATGCGGCGGCTGCGCCTGTACAGCAGGCTGTGGACGATAAACATACTAAGTAGACCATAACATAGCTGAGATAAAGCAAAAGCCCCTGATACTGAGTATCAGGGGCTTTTTGTCAGATTTGTTTGACGAAATCGTTGAGGAAGAGTTTAGCGACTGTGGATAGCGGCCTGCTTTTGACGATAGAAAGTGTCTTATCAAGAAACAGCCTTTCGTCCTTAATAGTTTTGCAGACGAGCTCAGGAGGGAAGATTTCTTCGGAAGAAGCAGGGATAATGGCGATACCGGCATTTTCACTGGCCCAGGCCATAGTGGACAGCTTGGTAGTATTGACGCTGAGTACCTGCGGGAAGATGCGCGAGTCGGAGCAGATATTGAGAAAGAGGTCGGCGCAGCCGCGGGAAAGGCACAGTGGCATATCTTCCAGGTCGTCTAAAAGGATATTGGGTTTTTCGTTTTCCAGATAGGGACTGTCTTTGTGAAACAGTGCCATCAGCTGCTCTTTGCGGCGATAAATGGTTTCAAAGCGGTGTTCCTGCAGCAAGGGGGCGTTAGCGACGCCTATTTCCGTTTTGCCGTTCAGCAGCTGTTCCGTCAGTTCTGCGATGGATACTTCGTATAGTTCGTAATTGATACGGGGATATTGCTTACTGAAAGCGCTGAGATAGTTTTTGATAAAACCTATAGACATGGAAGGAGAAAGGCTGATACGCAGCGTGCCGGAAAAACCTGCGTTGCAGTCGGAAATTTCTTTCATGACGCTGGCCTCGGCAGAGCAGATATATCTGGCCGCATTATACAGCATACAGCCGGCGTCTGTAAGTTCGATGCTGTGTCCGCCGCGTTTGACGTTCAGCAGCGCAGTACCGTATTTTTTCTGCAGCGTTTTCAGCTGGTTGCTCAGGGCGGGCTGGGCGATAGAAATATTTTTGGCGGCAGCAGAGATGCTGCCTGCGTCTACAATAGCGATAAAATTACGGTAATATTCAATATCCATAATTACGCCTCCGTAAATGTGTATTATTTTATCTGTAAACGAAGAAGCATATAAATAAAAATGATAAGTTTGATCTGCTTTTATTATAAATTATTGGGGATTTTATTGCAAAAAACTTCTGAAAAAGAGCTAAACCCGTCAGAAAGCGGTAAAACAGGCAGAAAACTAATTTAACTTATAAAGAAAACATATATTTAAAACATATTTTTGATATTTTACATTATAAGACTGTAGATGTAAGCTAAAGATAGCAGAGGTATGTATTAAAGAAAAGAGGGATTATGATGTTAGATGCTACAAGATTACGTGCTCCCTGTCTTTTTGAAAAAGTTGTCAGCGCCGATAAGGCGGCGGAACTCATTACCGACGGTATGAACGTAGGCGTCAGCGGCTTTACGCCTTCCGGTTATCCAAAGATGACTACGATGGCCTTGGCCAGAGCTATCAAGGCCGGAAAGAAATGCAGTATCAATATCTGGAGCGGTGCTTCCGTAGGACCTGAGATTGAAGAAGAACTTGCCAATGTGGGCGGTGTACGCGGCAGGATGCCTTATTATTCTGCTGCCAACAAAAGTATGAAGGCTGGTATCAACGACGGTACTATCGAATATATCGATCAGCATCTGAGCCATTTTGCTCAGCAGATTGATTACGGGTTCTTCGGCAATGTGGATGTGGCTATCGTGGAAGCTGCCGCTATCAATGCTGACGGCAGTATCGTCTTAGGCCCGGGGATTGGTAATATCCCCATGCTGGTAAAACATGCCAAAAAGGTGATTGTAGAGGTCAACACCAGTATCCCGCTTTCACTGGAAGGTATGCATGATATCTATATCTGTGCTAAACCGCCCTGTCGGTCGGAAATACCCATTTACAGCGTAGGGGACAGGATTGGTTCCCCTTATCTGGAATGCGGGCTGGACAGAATTGACTGCATCGTAGAGTCCGATATTTTGGATCATGTGCGTAATTTGTGCGACCCTGATGCAGACAGCATCAAGATTGCCGAACACCTGGTAGATTTTCTGGAACATGAACAGCGGCACGGCAGATTGCCTGAGAAAATGCTCCCCATGCAGTCCGGGGTAGGCAGTATTGCCAACGCAGTATTGTTGGGACTGTCTAAATCCAAGTTTGAAAATCTGGAGATGTATTCGGAAATCCTGCAGGACGCCGTTTTCAGCCTGATTAAGATGGGTAAGATCAAACAGGCTTCCGGGTGTGCTTTTACTCCTTCTCCTAAAGTATGGAAGATGTATAAGGAAGACCCGCAGCTGTATAACAAGAGCATTGTCCTGCGCCCGCTGGATATCAGCAACAGCCCCGAAGTTATCAGAAGGCTGGGTGTTATCTCCATGAATACGCCGCTGGAATTTGATATTTACGGGCAGGCTAATTCCACCCATGTCCTGGGACGCAGTATGATGAATGGTATCGGCGGCAGCGGCGACTATATGCGCAACGGCTATCTGACGATTTTCTCTACTCCGTCGACAGCCAAGGGCGGCAGCATTTCCAGCGTAGTACCAATGGTAACCCATGCGGACCATACGGAACACGATACCATGGTCTTTATTACCGAGCAGGGCGTTGCCGATGTGCGCGGTTTGACCCCGGTGAAACGCGCTAAACTGATTATCGAAAAATGTGCGCATCCTGATTTTAAGGATCAGCTGTATGAATATCTGCGGATAGCGCAGAGAAAAAGCGGCCATATGCCGGTAGATTTGCGACATGCATTCGATATGCAGGCTAATTTTGAAATGTACGGAACAATGAAGGAACAACATAAGGAGGGTGTTAATCATGTTGAATAAAGAATTGCTTGAGCAAGGTATGGCAGGCTACGATGCCAAAGTGGAAAAAGCTATTAGCAAATTTCCCGAAAGAAAGGAATTTGCCGAAAAACGCCTGTATACTCCGCTGGACGTAGAAGACTTCGATTACAGCGAAAAACTGGGATTTCCCGGGCAATATCCTTTCACCCGCGGCGTGCAGCCTACTATGTACAGAGGCAGACTGTGGACCATGCGCGCTTATGCCGGCTTTGCTACTGCAGAAGAAACAAATGCCCGTTATAAATACCTGCTGGAAGCCGGTCAGACCGGACTTTCTGTAGCAATGGACCTGCCGACTCAGATCGGCTTGGATTCTGATGCAGAGCTTTCTCACGGCGAAGTGGGCAAGGTAGGCGTGGCCATTGACTCTTTGGCCGATATGGAAAAACTTTTTGACGGTATCCCGCTGGATAAAGTAAGTACTTCCATGACCATTAACGGCCCGGCAGCAGTACTTCTTGCCATGTATGTGGCCGTAGCGGAAAAACAGGGTGTGAAGCCGGAACAGCTCAAAGGTACTATCCAGAACGATATTCTGAAAGAATATATTGCCCGCGGTACCTATATCTTCCCGCCGCGTCCGTCCATGCGTCTGATTACCGACACTTTCGCTTACTGCTCGCAGAATATTCCTAAATGGAATACTATCAGCGTAGGCGCTTACCACATTCGTGAAGCAGGCGCTTCTGAAGTACAGGAAATCGCTTTTGCATTCTCTAACGCAATGGCTTATATCGATGCTGCTATTAAAGCCGGCCAGAAAGTTGACGACTTTGCTCCCGGTATCAGCTGGATCTTTACCGCCGGTCTGAACTTCTTCTCTGAAGCAGCAAAATTCCGTGCAGCACGCCGCCTGTGGGCAAGAATTATGAAAGAACGTTACGGTGCGGAAGTTCCCAAGGCGCAGATGCTGCGCGTGCATGTGCATACGGCAGGCAGCGTGCTGACTGCTCAGCAGCCGCTGAACAATGTCGCACGTATCACCTGGCAGGCGCTTTCTGCAATCCTCGGCGGTATCCAGTCCATGGCTTGCTGCGCATATGATGAAGCTATCGCGCTGCCGACTGAAGAATCTGCGACACTGGCACTGCGTACTCAGCAGATGCTCGCTTATGAAAGCGGCGCTGCCGATACTATCGACCCGCTGGCAGGCTCCTATTATGTAGAAGCGCTGACAGATAAGTTTGAAAAAGAAGCTTATGAATATATCACTAAGATCGACGCCATGGGCGGTGCTGTTGCGGCAATCGAGCAAGGCTACATGCAGAGTGAGATGGCTGCTCATGCCTACGCTTATCAGAGCGAGATTGAAAAAGGTACTCGCGTGGTTGTCGGCGTCAATAAATTTGCCGATAATAAACAGATTAAGACTAATGATGTACTGACTGCCGACCTCAGTGTGGCAGAAAGACAGATTGCCAAAGTAAATGCTATGAAAGCGCAGCGAGACCAGAAAGCTGTCGATGCAGCACTGGCAAAACTGAAAGCTGCGGCTCAGGGTGAAGAAAATCTGATGCCCTATCTGATTGAAACTGTTAAGACCTATGCTACTCTTGGTGAAATCTGCGGCGTACTGCGCGAAGTATTCGGCGAATATAAACAATCTGGCTCCATGTTCTGATTACCTTGGTTATTAACGGTTGTGTAAGAAAGAAGCTGATGAAATGATTACCAAGACTTTAGCTGATTTTACTGCTGCCTTGAGTTATGATAAGCTGACGCCTGTTTCTGTTGACATGGCGAAAAAGTGTATGCTGGACTGGCTGGGGGTTTCTATCCGCGGTTCCCAGGAACAGCCTGCCAAGATTATCAGGAAGACGATCCTGCACAATAATGCGGCCCAGTCAACGGTTTTTGACGGTGCTCAAGGCAAGACGTCGGTTTTTGATGCAGCTTTCTGCAACGGTGCGGCTTCGCATACCCTTGATTTTGATGACCTGCATAATCCGTCTATCATCCATCTGGCTACGGTAGTTGTACCCGGCGTTTTTGCTATCGCGGAGGCTGAGCATAAGAGCGGCAAGCAGATGATTGCCGCTGTCTGCGCCGGTTATGAAGCCGGAGGCAGGATAGGCGAGAGCGTTATTCCAGAATCTTATTTCTTCTGGCATACTACGGGTACGGCCGGTACCTTTGGCGCTGCAGCCGCCGCTGCCAATCTGCTGCAGCTTTCGCCGCAGGAGACACTCATGTGCTATGGCAGTGCAGGTACCCAGGCTGCCGGCTTGTGGGAGTTCCTGAAAGAAGGCGCGATGAGTAAAGCGCTTCATGCCGGCAAGAGTTCTTATGCAGGCGTGCTTTCGGCCTATCTTTCCTACAACGGTTTTACGGCAGCCAGCAGCATCTTGGAAGGAGAAAAAGGTTTCTGCCGGGCGATGGTGCCGGAGCCTCACTGGGATAAATTGACGGACGATTTGGACTGCGCCCGTCTCAGAATAGACGAAAACTCCTTCAAACCTTATGCCTGCTGCAAACATGCTCATGCTGCTATCTACGCGGCGCAGGTATTGAAGCAGGAACATGCGCTGCAAGCTGAGGATATTGCGGAAGTACGTCTTTATGTCAATGACATTACAGACTACCTGATCAATAATCCGCAGCCGCAGAATCCTTATGGCTGTAAATTCAGTATCCAGTACTGCGTAGCTGCCATGCTTGCTTTCGGAGCCGTAGGCATAGAGCAGTTCGCACAGGACATCATCCACGATGCCGCTGTCAGGGGACTGATGGCAAAGACCAAGGTGATCCGCGATGCGGCTATTGAGAAGATTCATCAGGAAGATGCCTCGAAACTTGCTTCCCGACTGGAAATAGTATGCAGCGACGGCAAAGTGCTTGAACTTCAGGTTGATTATCCCAAAGGGGACCCGGACAATCCTGTAACTTGGGAAGAAGCCAAAGCTAAGTTCATGCATCTGGCTGTGCCTGTATACGGCCAGCAGCAGGCAGGAAATTTGTGCAGTCTTATCGAAAATTTAGAAGAATGTGAGGATTTTGCGCAAGGACTTGCCCAATGCTGGAAGGAGGGGTGATATTGACACCTTCTGAAATAAGTGCGTATATTAAGGAGCTGTATGCGCATAACAGTTTTATGAAGCTGTGCGGTATCAGGATAATTGACATTGCCTGTGGTAAGGCGCGGGTCGGTCTTAGAATCGACCCGGACAGGCATACTAATGTCAACAATAAGCTGCACGGCGGGCTGCTGATGACGCTGATGGACAATGCCACCGGCATTGCGGCCGCTTCCGTAGGCAAAAGGGTAGTCACCGTTTCCATGACGGTCGACTTTATCAAAGCAGCGGAGGCAGGTACTTTTGTAGAAGCGGAAGCGGTAATCAGTTATCGTGATGCGGCTAATATCAATATGAGTATGAATGTTTTGGATGAAAACGGCAGAATGTTAGCTACAGGGATGAGCTGTATGCTGGCCATTGCGGATTTTCCCGGTATTCCAGACAAATGGTGAGAGTGACCCAAAGGACGAGTGCCTTTGGGTTATTTTATTTTAGAAAAACTGCCGCTGATTGACAATAGGAATAAAATACCATAGAATTTTACTAAATATCTGCCTTCTGAATACGGGTTATGAGGTGAAAACTGTGCTGAAACGTGCATTAGAAACAACTTTTAGATTGAGAGAAAATAAAACAAGCGTCCGTCTGGAGCTGATGGCTGGCTTGACTACTTTTATGACGATAGCATATATCTTGGCGGTTAATCCCAGCGTTTTAAGTACGACTGGTATGGATGCAGGCGCAGTCTTTATGGCGACGGCCTTAGCCGCCTGCCTTGGTACGGTATTCATGGCCGTATTGGCGAATTATCCCTTTGCTTTGGCGCCAGGTATGGGACTTAATGTTTTCTTTGCTTATACGGTTGTAGGCCAGATGGGATATTCCTGGCGGGTAGCGCTGGCAGCGGTCTTTATTGAAGGCATCATCTTTATTCTGCTGTCGCTGACCAAGGTACGCGAAGCGATTTTCAACTGCATCCCGCCGGCGTTAAAGTATGGCGTTACCAGCGGCATAGGGCTTTTCATCGCCTTTATTGGTCTGCAGAATGCTAAAATAGTCATAGACGGGCCTTGTCTTGTAGCTTTGTACCCGTTTAAGTCAGCGTTGGCGAGCGGAGAATTTTATTCTACCGGAATCGGGGCGCTGCTGGCTGTTATCGGTATTTTGATGACGGCGGTATTTACTGCCAAAAATTATTCTGGAGCTATTTTATACGGTATCGTTTTTACCTGGATGCTGGGTATTTTTTGCGAGATTACCGGCATTTATGTGCCTAATCCGGCATTAGGGATGCATTCAGTGTTGCCTGATTTTTCACTGGGAATGGGAATACCGAGCGTAGCGCCGACCTTTTTACAGTTTGATTTCAGCGCGGTGATGAGTTTTAATTTTATTGCCGTTATGTTGTCTTTCATGTTTGTTGATTTATTTGATACAATCGGTACTTTGATCGGTGTTGCGTCGAAAGCAAAAATGCTGGATAAAGACGGTAAGCTGCCGCGAGTACGAGGCGCGCTTTTAGCTGATGCTATGGCGACTACCTGCGGCGCAGTCTTAGGTACGTCTACCGTTACCACTACAGTGGAAAGTTCAGCCGGTGTTACTGCCGGGGGCGTACAGGACTTACGGCGCTGACGGTAGCGGCGTTGTTTTTGCTCAGTATTTTATTTGCGCCGTTGTTTTTGGCTGTCCCGCTTTTTGCTACGGCTCCGGCCTTGGTCATCGTAGGCTTTTCAATGTTTAGCAGTATGCTCAATATTGATTTCAGCGACCTGAGTGAAGCCATTCCGGCATTTATTGCCGCTGTGGCCATGCCCTTTACTTATTCCATTTCTGAGGGTATTTCCATGGGCATCATCTCCTATGTGATTATCAATCTGGCCAGCGGCAGTTACCGCTATAAAAAAATCAGCGCGCTGATGCATATTTTAGCTATCATCTTTGTGTTAAAGTATATTTATGTGTAAATGATAATACGCTTACGGTATCTTATAAGCCTGACTTTGGTCGGGCTTTTCTTTTTATCCACAGAAATGTTGATAAATTATCCACAGCTGGGGATAAAAATGAAAGAATATAATAAATATAGATAAGATATGCAAATTTGTAGAGTTTGTGAACATTAGCACTCGTCTATTGACAGTGCTAACAAAAAGATTTATAACATAAGTGAACAAAGAAAAGAGCGGCTTGCTAAAGAGCGGTTTCTTTTCAATGTCAGATATAAAACTTAACCCGCAGCGCAAACTGTGGCCTGATATGGAGGTATGACTTATGAGAGTTCCGAGTATTTTTGGTGAAAGTTTATTTGATGATTTTATGGATTTTCCGTTTGAAAGAGAGTTTTTCGGCAGACATAATCCGTTATACGGTAAACATGAAAAAAATATGATGAAGACCGATATTAAACAGACTGATGCAGGCTATGAAATGGATATTGACTTGCCGGGCTTCAAGAAAGAAAATGTTACCGCTAAACTGGAAAACGGTTATCTTACTATCAGCGCTTCTAAGGGCGTCGATAAAGATGAGAAAAATGAAGAGGGCGTTTATATCCGCCGTGAACGTTACGTTGGGCAATGCTCCAGAAGTTTCTATGTAGGTGAGGCAGTAAAACAGGAAGATATTAAAGCAAAATTTGAAGACGGTATTTTGAAAGTCTTCATTCCCAGGACTGAACCGAAACAGCTGGCTAAAGAAGAAAATTACATCGCTATTGAGGGCTGATACTTACCCCCGCTCCGGCGGGGGTCTTTTATTGTGCAAAAATATTTTTTTCATCGGAAAAACAGCTTGCTTATCTTAAAGGTATGTGATACAATTATTTAGCGTTAATATCGAATAGTATATAACATCCGTAATTGAAAAGTGAGGTGCACAATAATGAAAGAAAATATTCATCCTAAATACAGCGAAGTTACAGCAACCTGCGCTTGCGGCGCGAGCTTTGTAACCGGCAGTGTAAAAGGTGAATTGCGTGTTGACGTTTGCTCCAAATGCCATCCGTTCTTTACCGGCCAACAACGTAACGTTGCAGCACGTGGCCGTATTGAAAAATTCAATAAACGTTATAACACAGAAAAATAATCATCTTCACAGCAGAGCTCAAAAAGCTCTGCTGTGTTTGTATACAGAACTTTTTGCAGCTGCCTGTAGGGCAGCTTGATGATATGTATTGTTTTGGGGTACTTTATGGAAAAGCAAAAATTTAATGTAGGCGGGCAGGCTGTTATCGAAGGCGTCATGATGCGCGGTAAAGACAAAATTGCAGTAGCTGTGCGCCAGCCGGACGGAGAGATTTCTGTTGATGTAAATCCTGTCAGCAGTATCCGCGATAAATATCCGATTTTAAAAAAGCCGCTGCTGCGCGGCGTTGTGGCTTTGTTTGAGTCTCTATATGACGGAATGAAAGCCCTGGCCTATTCGGCGCAGGTGTCTGGAGAGGAGGACGAGCAGCTCAGCACCAGGGAAATGGTTATGACGATTGCTACCTCTGTACTGCTGGCTATCGGCCTGTTTATCGTATTGCCAACCTGGTCCATGCGTTTTTTGCATAATCTGACAGCAGATCCTATGCTGCTGAATTTAGCTGAAGGCGTACTGCGTATGGTCATCTTTCTTATCTATATTGCCGCCATTTCCTCTATGAACGACATCCAGAGGGTATTTCAATATCACGGGGCAGAGCATAAGACGATTTATACTTATGAGGCCGGGCTGCCGCTGCAAGTAGAGAATGTGCGTCCGTTCAGTACGCTGCATCCCCGCTGCGGCACTAATTTTTTGATGATTGTCATGCTGATCAGTATGTTTATCTTTACTTTTTTAGGCTGGCCTAATCTGGCAGAGCGCATTGCTTCCAGAGTCGTGCTGATGCCGGTTATTGCGGGCGTCAGCTACGAGATTATCAGGTTTGCCGGGGCTCATGCAGATAATAAGCTGGTGCATTTTGCCATCATGCCGGGACTATTGCTGCAGAAGCTGACTACCAGGGAGCCGGACGATTCGCAGATCGAAGTAGCTATCGCTTCTTTAAAAGCGGTACTGCCGCCGGAAGAAATTATCGAGCAGGAGAAGAATGAGCAATGATAGATAAATTACAGGCATTGGAAGACAGATATCTGGATCTGGAGGCAAAAATAAGCGACCCTGATGTTATCGCCAATCAGACTGAGTGGCTGAAATGCACCAAGGCTCATGCCAAGCTGGCCGATATCGTAGGCGTGTACCGCGAATACCGCGATATGCTGCAGGCTCGTGACGAGGCGGAGGAGATACTGGCTGCCGGTGACGATGATGAGCTGACCGAGATGGCCAAAGAAGAACTGAAGGAACTGCGTCCTAAGCTGGTTGCTTATGAAGAAAGGCTGACGATCCTGCTGCTGCCTTCTGACCCTAATGACGACAAGAATGTTATCGTGGAGATCCGCGGCGGCGCAGGCGGCGAGGAAGCGGCTTTATTTGCGGGAGTGCTGTTCCGCATGTATGTGCGTTACGCTGAAACGCGCGGCTGGAGGGTAGAAGTCATGGACTCTAACCCCACCGAGCTGGGAGGCTTCAAGGAAGTAGTGTTCCAGATCAGCGGCGACAGCGTCTATAGCCGCATGAAGTTTGAAAGCGGCGTCCATCGCGTGCAGCGTGTGCCGGAAACGGAATCACAGGGGCGCGTGCATACTTCGACTGTAACGGTGGCCGTACTGCCGGAAGCGGAAGAGGTAGATGTGGAAATCAATCCGGCTGATCTGCGTATAGATACCTACAGGGCAGGCGGCGCGGGCGGACAGTATGTCAACAAGACGGAATCTGCCGTGCGTATCACCCATATTCCTACCGGTATCGTGGCACAGTGTCAGGATGAAAAGTCTCAGCTGAAAAACCGTGAAAAATGTATGCGCGTACTACGTGCCCGCATACTGGAACAGGCGCAGGAAGAACAGCGCGCGGCAACAGCTGAGGACAGAAAGAGCCAGGTAGGTACGGGCGACCGCAGCGAGCGTATCAGGACTTATAATTATCCGCAGGGACGCGTTACCGACCATCGTATCGGCCTTACCCTGCATAAGCTTGATACCATTGTCAACGGCGACTTGGACGAGCTGCTGGATGCGCTGATTACGGCGAAACAGAGTGAACAATTACGTCAGGTGAAATAAAGTGGAAACTAAGCCTGTTTGGACTATCATAAAAATCTTAAATTGGACGAAGCAGTATTTTGCAGAAAAAGGCGTGGAAAACCCGCGCCTTGATGCGGAAATACTGCTTTGTGCTGTTTTAAAATGCGAACGCATAAAATTATATCTTGATTTTGAGCGGCCGCTGGACGAGCAGGAGCTGGCAGCCTACAGGGGCTTTGTAGCCAGGAGGGCGCAGCATGAGCCGCTGGCATATATCCTGGGCGAAAAAGCTTTTATGCGCAATACCTTCAAGGTCAACAGCCATACGCTGGTACCGAGGCCGGAAACGGAGCTGTTGGTGGAAAGCCTGCTTTCAGCGGCTGACAAAGTGAACAGCGAGCCGAAAATACTGGATATCGGTACCGGCAGCGGGGCTATCCTTGTGTCGCTGCTGGATTATCTGCCCCAGGCCAAAGGTGTGGGCGTGGATATTGCGCCGGGAGCCTTGAAAGTGGCAAAGGAAAATGCCGTGCGCATCGGTGTGGCTGACAGGGCCGCGTTTTTGTTGTCAGATTTATTCAGCGCCATCCCGGAGGAGAAAAAATTTGACATCATCGTATCCAATCCTCCGTATATACCGGCTGCCGATATAGGCACGCTGGCGCGCGACGTACAGCAGGAACCGCATGGAGCGCTGGACGGAGGCGTGGACGGTCTTGATTTTTACCGCAGGATTACTGATAAGGCGGCAGATTATCTTACAGCGGACGGACTGCTGGCCTTTGAAATCGGCATAGGGCAGAGCAAGGCGGTATGCGCTATGTGCCGTGCATGTGGACTGGGCGCCGTTGCAGTGCGCCGCGACTATGCAGATATCGACAGGATGGTTTTTGCGGCCAGAGAAGGTGGAAGGTATGCAGACATATTATTGGAAATTACAAAATAATGCTGCTGATGATGAGATAATCATCAAAGCAGCAGAGTTTATCAGACAGGGCGAGGTTGTGGCCTTTCCGACGGAAACAGTTTACGGCCTGGGGGCCGACGGACTGAACAGTGAGGCTGTGGCTAAGATTTTTGCTGCTAAAGGACGGCCTAATGATAATCCGCTGATCCTGCATATTGCAGCTAAAGAAAGCATCAGCAGGCTGACGAGCGGGCTGACGGAAAATGCTAAAGTGCTGATGGATAGATTCTGGCCCGGACCTTTGACGCTGATTGTTGAAAAATCTGCTATCGTGCCGGATGCTGTGAGCGCAGGACTGCCGACAGTGGCGGTGCGTTTTCCGTCCAACGTTTTTGCGCAGCGGCTGATCAAGGCCTGCGGTTGTCCGATAGCGGCTCCGTCAGCCAACATTTCGGGACGTCCAAGCCCGACGAATGCAGCCGACGTACTGGAAGATATGCAGGGCAAAGTGGCCGCAGTGCTGGACGGAGGCAGCTGCGGGATAGGCCTCGAATCTACAGTCGTTGATACGACGGAGCCGGTGCCGGTAATACTGCGCCCAGGCGGCATAACCTATGAGATGCTGACCGAAGTGCTGGGTGCAGTAGAAATTGACCCGGCGCTGCAGGGAGATAAAAATTTCAGGCCTAAGGCCCCGGGAATGAAATACAGACATTATGCGCCTAAAGCACCTATGTATCTTTTGGAAGGAAAAAGCGCAGAGTTATTGCCATCCATGGCTGTCAAAGCTGCTGCAGAAGGTCTAAAAGTCGGCGTGCTGTGCAGCGGCGCTATGAAAGTTTTGCTGCCGGCAATACCAGGAATGCAGCTGGCCTGCTGGGGTGACAGCAAGGAAGAGCTGGCGGCAGAGCTGTTTTATCTGCTGCGTGATTTTGACCGCAGCCGGCCGGATGTGATTCTGGCTGAAGGCATTGACGAAAGCGGGATCGGTCTCGCGGTGATGAACAGGATGCGTAAGGCTGCCGGTTATCAGCTGGTAACGCTTACGGATACGGGACTCAGGATAAAAAACGGTACGCAGCTGCCGTCTTTTATGGTAAAATAAAATTGCTTGATACCTTGACCGATAGGAGGAATGATTATGAAGATAGCAATGGCTAGTGATCATGGCGGTATCCATTTGAAAGAGCATATTAAAAAATACCTGCAGGACAAGGGTATCGAGGTTGTCGACCACGGTACCTATACAGAAGAATCCTGCGATTATCCTGATTTTGCAGCAAAATTATGCCGTGATATTGTTTCCGGCGCCAGCGGAGCTGAAAAAGGCATCTTAATCTGCGGAACCGGCATAGGCATTTCTATTGCTGCCAATAAATGCCGCGGTATCAGAGCAGCATTGTGCGCAGATGTTTATTCTGCCAAAATGAGCCGCGAACATAATAATGCCAACGTATTATGTATGGGCGAACGTACCACGGGCGTGGGGCTGGCAGAAATGATCGTCGATGTCTGGCTGGCGACAGAGTTTGCCGGCGGCAGACATGAAAGACGTGTTAATAAGATTATGGCTTTGGAGTCTGAAGAATAATGGACATGCAAATTATTACCAGGCAGGTCGCAGAGGCTGCCGAGGAACTTATTACCGTTGCCGGAGCTAAACGAGGGCAGATCTTTGTGCTGGGATGCAGTACCAGCGAGGTCGTCGGCAGTAAGATCGGTACCGGCGGCAGCAGCGAAGCTGCTGCGCTGATTTTTAGTGCTTTGAAAGCCGTAACTGACAGTCATGGCCTGTATCTGGCTGTTCAATGCTGCGAACATCTCAACAGGGCTATCGTACTGGAAGAGGAAGCCATGGAAAAATACGGACTGACCGAGGTAACGGTACGTCCTATGCCCCATGCGGGCGGCGCTATGGCTACAGCGGCTTATGAGGGGTTTGCCCATGCGGTAGTAGTGGAAACAGTAACAGCCCATCTCGGCATGGATATCGGTCAGACGCTGATCGGTATGCATCTGAAAAGAGTTGCCGTACCCGTCCGCCTGCAGCATAAGCAGATAGGCAACGCGCTTTTGACGGCTGCCCGTACAAGGCCGCCGCTGATTGGCGGCGAACGCGCCCGCTATCCAGAAAACAGATAAGATATATTCGACATTGGAGGAACTATTCATGAATTTAGCAAGCTTGGCTGTGACTGACCCTGAATTAAACGGTTTTATCAACGAGGAGCTGGAACGCCAGAGAAATAAGATCGAGCTCATCGCGTCTGAAAATTTTGTCTCCCCGGCTGTTATGGAAGCTATGGGAACCATCTTGACCAATAAATATGCCGAGGGTTATCCCGGACACCGTTATTATGGCGGCTGCGAATATGTGGACAAGGTGGAAACTCTGGCTATCGAAAGAGCAAAGAAACTGTTCGGCGCTAATTACGCCAACGTACAGCCGCATTGCGGCGCCAGCACCAATCTGGCCGTATATTTTGCCTTTTTAAAACCCGGCGACACCATCATGGGTATGAATCTTTCCCAAGGCGGTCATCTGAGCCATGGGTCACCGGTCAATATTTCCGGCAAATATTTTAATGTAGTTCCTTACGGTGTAGATCAGGAAACTGAGACCATTGATTACGCTGCGCTGGAAAAATTGGCGCAGGAACATCGTCCTAAAATGATCGTAGCAGGCGCCAGCGCTTATCCGCGTGTAATTGACTTTAAACGTATGGCGGAGATTGCTCATGGCGCAGGAGCGCTGCTGCTGGTGGATATGGCTCATATTGCAGGCCTTGTTGCCGCAGGGCTGCATCCCAATCCTGTTCCCTATGCCGACGTAGTCACCACTACTACTCATAAGACGCTGCGCGGTCCCCGCGGCGGCCTGATCCTGTGCAATAATGAAGAATATGCCAAAGCTATCAACAAGGCAATCTTCCCGGGCATCCAGGGCGGTCCGCTGATGCATGTCGTAGCAGCTAAAGCGGTGGCTTTCGGCGAGGCTTTAAAACCGGAATTTAAGACTTACCAGGAAAATATCGTTAAAAATGCGAAAGCTTTTGCGGCAGCGCTGACCAAAGAAGGTTTCCGCCTCGTTTCCGGCGGCACCGACAACCACCTGGTACTGGTAGATGTGCGAGGTCAGGGATTAACCGGCAAGGATGCTGAACATCTGCTTGATGAAATCGGCATTACCTGCAATAAAAATACTATCCCGTTCGATCCGGCCAGCCCGTTTGTTACCAGCGGCATCCGCCTGGGTACTCCGGCTGTTACTACCAGGGGCTTTAATGAAGACGATATGCGCGAAGTAGCCGCTATTATCGGCCTGGTACTGAAGAATAAAGACGATGTTGAAAAGCAGAAAGAAGCTGCGGCAAGAGTGGCTGCTTTGTGCGCTAAATACCCTATGTATCCCAATATCTAAGTAAAGGAAGATTCTGATGCAGATAAAAGTAGTCGATCATCCGTTAATTAAATCCAAACTCACTGAAATACGTGACGCGAAAACTCCGACCAGCTGGTTTAAACGCATCCTGGATGAAATTACGATGCTGATGGTTTTCGAAGTCACCAAAGATATACCTGTAGAAAATATCAGAGTGCAGACGCCTTTGGCAGAAACAAACGGCTACAAGCTTTCCGGCAGTATCACCCTGGTGCCCATCCTGCGCGCCGGGCTGGGCTTTTTAGACGGTGTTATCCGCGTGATACCAGAAGCTAATGTAGGCCATATCGGCATGAGCCGTAACGAAGAAACCTTGGAGCCAGAGGAATATTATTGTAAGCTGCCTCGCGACACCGGCGCCTATACCATTCTGCTGGATCCGATGCTGGCTACCGGCGGCTCAGCGGTGGCTGCTGTAGACCAGCTCAAAAAGCGCGGCTTGAAGAATATCCGCCTTATGTGCCTGGTGGCTGCGCCCGAAGGTGTAAAACACTTAAATGAGGTGCATCCCGATGTCAAGATTTATACTGCTGCGCTGGACGACCATCTCAATGAGCATGGTTATATAGTTCCCGGTCTGGGAGATGCCGGCGACCGCATTTTTGGGACGGTATAAGTATGGAAAGACCGGACTGGGATGCGTATTTTATGGAGATTGCCCGCGTGGTAAGCAAGCGTTCTACCTGTTTGCGGCGCAGCGTCGGCGCAGTGATCGTAAAAAACAGACAGATTGTAGCTACCGGCTATAATGGCACGCCCAAGAATCTGCCGCATTGTGAAAATGTCGGCTGCCTGCGTGAGCAGCTCAAGGTACCTTCCGGGCAGATGCACGAACTTTGCCGCGGCATCCATGCAGAGCAGAATGCGGTAGTCCAGGCTGCCTATCACGGCGTGTCAGTAAACGGCGGTACCGTTTACTGCACCCATCAGCCCTGTGTGGTGTGCACCAAGATACTTATCAATGCCGGCATCAGCCGTATAGTCTACGCCAACCCTTATCCAGATAAGCTGGCGCAGGATATGATGGAAGCGGCAGGGATAGAAATAGTCATAATGAATAACTGACTGCATGGTCATCCGTTTGATGCGGATGACCATTTTTTCAGGCCGTATTTTTGGTTAAGACATTGTGAAAATTTTTTGACAAAATTTTTACAATACAGTTTTTTTTGATATACTATATTAAGAAATTAAATAAATCCCGCTGCCAATGTACAGCTGAATCATAGTGAGGTAAAAATGTTAAAAGTTTATGGTTTTCCCTTCCTGCTTGCAGCGCTGGTCAGCTATGTGCTGACCCCGTATATCAAGATGCTGGCTTTTAAAATAGGGGCCATTGATAAGCCTGACAACCGTAAAGTACATAAAAAAATCATGCCCAGATTGGGCGGACTCGCCATCTATATTGCTTTTATGGTGGGCGTAGTCGCCAGCCTGGAGCTGACGTGGGATATCGTGGGCATCCTGCTGGGCGGCACGCTTATCGTACTGGTGGGTATTTTGGACGATAAATACCAGCTGCCGGCCAAGGTAAAACTGCTGGGACAGATTGCTGCAGCCTGCGTATTGATCTTGTTCGATATCAGGATAGAATGGGTAAATAATCCTTTTGGCGGTTATTTCTATCTGGACGAATTTATTTCTATCCCGCTGACGATTTTCTGGGTAATCAGCTTTACCAATGTAGTAAACCTGATTGACGGTTTGGACGGACTGGCGGCAGGCGTTTCTGCCATTGCCTCGCTGACGGTGATCCTGGTAGCGGTACAGATGGGGTACTACCATATCGCTATTCTGACGGCTGCACTGGCAGGCGGCATCATTGGCTTTATCCGCTATAACTTCAATCCGGCAACGATATTCATGGGCGATACCGGCAGCATGTTCATCGGCTATATGCTGGCTGCTGTTTCTGTTTACGGGGCCGTAAAGACAGCCGGCCATAGCGCTGGGACTGCCGATTATGGATACGGCTTTTGCAATTATGCGCCGCTACAGCAACGGCAGGCCGATTTTTCAACCTGACAAAGGTCATCTGCATCACAGGCTGCTGGCTATGGGGATGAATCAGAAACAGGCTGTACTGCTGATGTACGCTATCAGCGCTGCGCTGGGCATCGGCGCCGTGCTGTGGGCGGAAATGGACGGCTTTTATGCGGCCCTCATCATCGCGGTGATTATTACGGCGGTGGCTGTGGGCGCAAAGAAGATAGGTATTCTCAATGACAGATAGTGGGGAGGAAGAATAAGTGAGAAAGCTTAAAGTTATGACTGTTTTCGGCACCCGCCCGGAAGCTATCAAAATGTGCCCGCTGGTACTGGAGATGAAAAAGTACCCGGAGCTTATCGAGCCGCTGGTGGCTGTTACTGCTCAGCATAGAGAGATGCTTGACCAGGTGCTGGAACTTTTTCATATCAGACCCGATTATGACCTGAATATTATGACGTCCGGGCAGACCTTGTACGATGTTACTACCCGTGCGCTGATGGGCCTGAAAGAAGTCATGGAACAGGCCAAGCCTGATATCGTACTGGTACACGGCGATACTACTACCACTTTTGCAGGCGCGCTGGCCGCTTTTTATGCGCAGATACCTGTCGGACATGTGGAGGCAGGACTGCGTACCGGCAATAAATATTCTCCGTACCCGGAGGAAATGAACCGCAAGCTGACGGGCGCTATTGCTGATATGCATTTCGCTCCTACAGCTATCAGCAAGCAGAATCTGCTGAAAGAAAACGTAAATCCTGACAATATCCTTGTGACCGGCAATACGGTTATAGACGCGTTGCAGGCGACGGTACAGCCGGATTATGTTTTCGAGGATGCAGAATTCAACAAAGTCTTTGCCAGCGGACACCGTCTCATCCTGATGACGACCCATCGCAGAGAAAACTTGGGCGAACCTATGCGCCATGTTTATAAAGCTCTTAAGAAGGTGCTGGAGACTCACGACGATGTGGAAGCTATCTTTCCCGTGCATAAGAATCCCAAAGTACGCGAAATCGTGCAGCAGGAACTGGGCGGGCTGGCAAGGGTGCATCTGATCGAGCCCATGGATTATGAGCCTTTTGCTAATTTGATGGCTAAAGTGGATATCGTACTTACAGACAGCGGCGGTATCCAGGAAGAAGCCCCCGCGCTGGGCAAGCCGGTGCTGGTACTGCGCGATACTACGGAGCGCCCGGAGGCGGTAGCGGCAGGTACTGTACTGCTGGTGGGGACGGCTTACGAGGACGTATTGCGCGAAACCAACAGATTGCTGGATGATGAAGCTCACTACAAGAACATGGCTGAAGCCGCCAATCCCTATGGCGACGGCCAGGCCTGCGCAAGGATCGTTAATGCAGTTTTGCGGAAAAACGGTTTTGAGATGCAAAAATTATCTGAATTTCTTACTAATTAAGATAGACAAATGTAGTGAAAAATATTAGAATTATATGTGTAAAAAATATGATAAAGATGTGAATTTTTCTGAAAATATTTTGTAAGAGGAACAATCATGAACATGCAGGGGCCGGATAAAGAACATATGCGGATGCTGGAAGCGCTGGCTACGGTTTCTTCGCTGGCTTTCATGGCTGTTTTTGATTTTCTGCTGGCTTATTTCGGCGGCGACTGGCTGGACAGATATTTTCAGACAGGCGACCACACCATGCGCTCGCTGTGTATAGCTTTGGCTGTGGTTTCACTGGCGCTTACATACTATAATCTGATTAACAAAAGCATATTCTCCAGAGAAAAAGATAAGAAGGAAAAATGAAGACGAATTTTGATCTTACTCCGGTAGTCCGCAGCGGCAGTTGCAAATTTATTACAAAAATTACACTTTCTGCACTTTTTTTTGTTGTCTTAGTGAAGCTTTTGGGGTATCATTACTTAGCGGAAGGTTTGTTTTGCGGAGTGGTTGCCGCGACAATCGACCTCATCATCCTGTTTGTAGGGATGAAGCGGTCCCTGCCCTACGTTGATTTTCCGAAGCAGGCCCTGAAGATCATGAAGCGTTTCAGATGGCTGCGGGTTGCTTCGGCTGCCTGCTTTATAATTTTGATGTTAAGAATGAAGCTGCATGTGCCTGGCGCATTTGGCGGCTTTCTTCTGATACATATATTTTTTATCATCAATTTATTATTTATCGCGTACCAACTTACTAATGAGAGGAACGTGAAGAAAGGAGTGTAACAAATGGGAAATGTAGCAGCTGACGCAGCTAAAGAAGCAGCAAATTCTGGTGAAATTATCCATTACCTTGCTCAGAACACTTTTTTGGGTGAAGTTAATATGCAGACCATGTATATGACTTGGGTAACTATGGCCATCGTATTTGTACTGTTTTTATTAGTCTGCAGGAATCCGAAGATGGTTCCGTCAGGACTGCAAAATGCAATGGAAATTATTCTCGACTTCTTGAATGGCTTGATGGAAGACAATTTGGGCACAAAAGGCCGTAAGTTTATGGCACCGTTTATTGTGACTTTGTTCATGTTCATCTTAGTTAGCAATGAACTGGGTATTTTTCTTCCCCAAATTGGTGTGCATTGGACTTCTCCTACCAACGATATCAATACTTGCTTTGCGCTTTCTTTATTAGTAGCGTTTAGTGCATATATGGTTGGCGTTATGAAGCAGGGCCTTGGACACTTCAAACATTTTATCAGCCCGAGTCCGGCATTCTTGCCCTTGCATTTATTAGATGCAGTTACCAAACCGCTGACTATGGCTCTTCGTCTTTTTGGTAATATCCTTGCAGGCGAAATTTTGCTGATTGTATTATACCAGCTTTCTCCGTGGGTTATTCCTGAACTGTGGGTAATGTTCAGTTTGTTCATTGGCTTTGTTCAGGCGTTTATCTTTACCATTCTGGCTTTGGGCAGCTATGCGCTCGCTTTTGCCAGCCATGACGAACACTAATCTGTTATTCCAATTTAATTTATAATTTTGAAAGGATGAATCAAATGTCTGAAAATGCAATCATTACCGCTGCATCCGTAATCGGTGCAGGTCTCGTATGCTTGGGTGCAGCTGCTGGCGCTGGTGTTGGTAACGGCAACATGTGCGGCAAATCTATTGAATCTATGGCTCGTCAACCTGAAGAAGCTGGTAAGATCTTTACCAACATGCTGGTTTGCGTAGGTTTGATCGAATCCATGCCTATCCTTTGCTACGTTATTGCAATCGTACTTGTATTTGCTAACCCCTTCATTAAATAATTTTTTTGCAAGAATTTACGAAAAGGAGAGTGCTATAATTGGTTAATTTTAACGCAACACTTATCGCGCAGATCCTGAACTTTTTGATTCTTGTTTTCGTTCTTGCAAAATTTGCTTACAAACCTGTTGTAAGAATCATGGATGAACGTAAGAACAAAATTGCTGGGGATTTGGAAGCTGCTGAAAAAGCTAAAGACGAAGCTGAAGCTGTTAAAGCAGAATATGCCGCTAAACTGGCAAATGCAAGACAAGAAGCACAGGCTATCATTGACAATGCCCGCAAAACTGCGCAGGCTGCACACGATAAAATCGTGGCTGAAACTAAAGCTGAACAAGATCAGATCATTGCAACTGCAAAAGAAGCAATCGCTCTGGAAAAGAAAAAAGCTATGGACGATATCCGCGTCCAGGTTATCAGCCTTAGCATGATTGCTGCTGGCAAGATCGTTGAACAAAAATTAGGTTCTGAAGAAGATAAAAAACTGGCTGGCGAAATTGTTGACTCTATCCTGAAAAAATAATTTTGCTGCTTTCCCATTAGGCCGGACGCACTTTACTGTCAGTTGCGAAGTCAGTAAATAAGAGCCGGTATTCGGAGGTGATTGGTACAATATGAAGAGTGAAGAAAACATTGCTTTGATTAAGCAAGAATTATCCGACTTCAAAATGGATCTTGGTTCTATCAAAGAACTTTTAGACGTAAATGTTACCACAGCTAAAAAATTAACTGTTGATGAGTATCAATCCATTTCTGCAATTCTCACTGAAAAACTGGGCCGCGAAATCTTTTTAAACAAAAAAGTTGACCCGGCTATTCTTGGCGGTATCATCGTCCAGGTTGGCGATAAAGTATATGACGCTTCCGCTCTCCGCAAACTGAAGAAGATGGAAGTTGTTATGAGTGGCATCGACATTCATGACTATGCTTTGGAAAAACCTGAAGAAATGACTGATGCTCTCAGCGCTAAGCTTGAGAATTACAATGTGGATGCTGATCTTGAAGAAGTTGGTATCGTTGAAAAAATCGGTGACGGTATCGCAACCGTAATCGGTATGAAAAATGCCATGGCAGGCGAATTGGTTGAGCTCCCCCACAACGTATCCGGCATGGTTCTGAACCTGAACCCTGATTCCGTAGGTATCGTACTTATGGGCGGCGAAACCAAGATTAAGGAAGGCGACCTGGTTCGCCGTACCGGCCGTATCATGGAAGTTCCCGTAGGCGAAAACCTGCTGGGCCGCGTTGTAAGCGCATTGGGTGATCCGATCGACGGCAAAGGCGAAATCGTAGCTGCTGCTCACCGTCCTGTTGAATCTCCCGCACACGGTATTGCAGACCGTCAATCTGTTGACACTCCGCTGCAGACCGGCATCAAATGTATCGACGCACTTGTTCCTATCGGACGTGGTCAGCGCGAACTTATCATCGGCGACCGCGGCACTGGTAAGACTGCAGTTGCAATCGATACCATCATCAACCAAAAAGGCCTCGGCGTTATCTGCATTTATGTAGCTATCGGCCAAAAGGCTTCCAATATTGCCCGTATCGTTCGTACTCTTGAACAACACGGCGCTATGGAATACACCATCATCGTTGCCGCAACCGCAGCAGATTCTGCTCCGCTGCAGTATCTGGCTCCGTATGCAGGCGTAACCATGGCAGAATACTTCATGGATCAAGGCAAAGACGTTCTGTGCGTATACGACGACCTGTCCAAACATGCTGTTGCATACCGTGCGATGTCCCTGTTGCTCCGCCGTCCTCCCGGACGTGAAGCATATCCTGGCGACGTATTCTATTTGCATTCTCGTCTGCTGGAACGCGCTGCTAAACTGAACAATACCGAGCTGAAAGGCGGTTCTATCACCGCTCTGCCGATTATTGAAACTCTGGCAGGCGACGTAGGCGGCTTTATTCCGACCAACGTTATTTCCATTACTGACGGTCAGATCTTCCTGGAATCCGAACTGTTCTATTCCGGTATCCGTCCGGCAATCAACTCCGGTCTGTCCGTATCCCGCGTAGGCGGCGCTGCTCAGATCAAAGCTATGAAATCCGTTGCAGGTACCCTGCGTCTGGATCTGGCACAATACCGCGAACTGGCAGCATTTGCTCAGTTTGCTTCCGACCTTGATAAAGCTACCAAAGCACAGCTCGACCGCGGCCAACGCCTGACCGAGCTTCTGAAACAAGGTCAATATTGCCCGCTGCCGGTTGAAAAACAGGTTATGGCAATCTATCTTGGTACCAAAGGATATCTTGATGACGTAGCTGTTAAAGATGTAACCCGTTGCGAAAAAGAATTCCTTGATTTCATGGATGCAAACCATCCTGAAATCGGCGGCGACATCCGCAGCAGCAAAAAAATCAGTGATGAGAATGAAGAAGCATTAAAGAAAGCTATCGCCGAGTTCAAGGAAACTTTTGTTGCCAGTGAAGCGAGGTGATTAACTGATGGCTACTGCACGCGAGATTCATCGCCACATGAAAGGTGTAGGTAACATCGGTAAGATCACAAAAGCTATGAAGATGGTTGCTGCTGCCAGACTGAGAAGAGCTCAGGAGAGAGCTGCTGCCAGCCGTCCGTATGCTTTAAAGATCAAAGAAGTGCTGTCAAATGTTGTGAGCGACCCCAGCGTGCTTTCTGGTTTAAATCCCAAGAAGCATCCGCTGCTGCAGAAACGTGCGGTTAAAAAAGTGGGTTATCTGGTTGTATGCTCTGATAAAGGTTTGGCAGGCGCATACAGCTCCAACGCACTGAAAAAAGCCGTTGCCGAAATCTCCGAATGTGAAGATGATGTAGTAATCATTGCCAGCGGACGTAAGGCAAGAGACTTCTTTATCCGCCGCGGGTATAAGGTCCTGAGCTACCATATCGGTTTCTCTGACAGACCGGCATATACCAATGCTGCTGATATTGCTGCTGATGCAGCAGCTCATTTTGCTGACGAGCATTTTGATGAACTGCATATTGTATATACAATATTTAAAACTGCTTTGTCCCAGACCCCGGCCAGCGAGATTATCCTGCCGGTAGAACCTCCTGCAAAAGAGGAAGGCAAAGCTAAAGCAAAGGCTTCTTTCATTTTTGAACCTGAAGAGGATGAAATTCTGGAAGAGCTTGCTCCAAAATATTTGGAGACAGTTATTTATGCCGCACTGGTACAATCTGCTGCCAGTGAATTGGGCTCTCGAATGACTGCAATGTCTTCTGCAACCGATAATGCCGGCAAGCTGGTACAAAACCTGCAGCTGTCTTATAACAAGGCGCGTCAGGCCGGCATCACCCGCGAACTGAATGAAATCGTCGGCGGTGTTGAAGCATTGAAACAATCTCAATAATATCTCATAGGGAGGCTAAAACCTTGAATACAGGTAGAATAGTACAAGTTGTTGGTCCTGTTATCGACATTGAGTTTCCTCCTAAAAGCATGCCTGCTATCCTGAACGCAATCAAAATCGACGGTACTACCGACGACGGCAAGGTAAAAATCCACCTTACCGCAGAGGTTATGCAGCACATCGGCTACAATGTAGTACGTGCAGTTGCAATGAGCTCTACCGACGGTCTTGTTCGCGGTATGGAAGCAGTTGATACCGGCGCTCCGATCAGCGTTCCGGTAGGTCCTGGCGTTCTGGGCCGTATCTTCAACGTGCTTGGGGAAACTGTTGACCATGACGATACCAAAGTTGAGGCTGCTGATTACTGGCCTATCCACAGACCGGCACCGAGCTTTGACCAACAGGCAACAGCTACTAAAATTTTAGAAACCGGCATCAAAGTCGTTGACCTTATCGCTCCGTATGCAATGGGCGGTAAAATCGGTCTGTTCGGCGGTGCAGGCGTAGGTAAAACCGTTATTATTATGGAACTTATCCATAATATCGCTACCGCTCATGGCGGTTATTCCGTATTCGCAGGCGTTGGCGAACGTACTCGTGAAGGTAATGACCTGTGGTGCGAAATGAAAGAGTCCGGCGTTATCGACAAAACCGCTCTGGTTTACGGTCAGATGAACGAACCCCCGGGAGCTCGTATGCGCGTAGGCCTTACCGGTCTGACCATGGCTGAATATTTCCGTGATATCGGCGGTCAGGACGTGCTTCTCTTCATTGATAACATTTTCCGTTTCATTCAGGCTGGTTCCGAAGTATCCGCATTGCTCGGCCGTATGCCTTCCGCAGTAGGTTATCAGCCTACCCTGGCAAACGATATCGGCGCACTGCAGGAACGTATTACTTCCACCAAGACCGGTTCTATCACTTCCGTACAGGCAGTATATGTACCTGCGGACGACTTGACTGACCCGGCTCCGGCAGGAACATTCGCTCACTTGGACGCTACCACCGTATTGTCCCGTCAAATCGCAGAGCTTGGTATTTATCCGGCAGTTGACCCGCTTGATTCCACCAGCCGTATCCTCGATCCGCTGGTAATCGGCGAAGAACACTATAATGTTGCGCGTGGCGTACAGGCTATCCTGCAACGTTATAAAGAATTGCAAGATATCATCGCAATTCTTGGTATGGAAGAATTGAGCGAAGAGGACAAAGTTACCGTTGCCCGCGCTCGTAAAATCCAAAAATTCCTCAGCCAGGCATTCTTTGTAGCTGAACAATTCACCGGTACTCCGGGTCAATATGTTCCGCTGAAAGAAACTATCCGCGGCTTTAAAGAAATCCTGGAAGGCAAACATGATGATTTGCCGGAAGGCGCTTTCTACATGGTTGGTACCATTGATGACGCGGTTGCCAAAGCTGCAACTATGAAGGCAGAATAATGGCTACAGCATTTGCATTTGAAATTGTCACGCCGGATAAGATGCTTTTTACTTCCGAAGAAGTAACTTATGTTGGTTTCCGTGCATTGTCCGGTAATATGGGCATCAAGGCTCACCATGTGCCTGCGATTGCATCTCTGGACATTGCTCCGCTGAAATGCGAATTTACTGACGGTACAGTAAAATATTTCGCTGTATGCGGCGGCTTCTTGGAAATGCAGGATAACAAATGCACCGTATTAGCTACCGTTGCTGAGCCGGGCGAGGATATCGACCGTGCTCGCGCTAATGCTGCTAAAGAACGTGCTGAAGCCCGTCTTGCTGCCAAGAGCGAAAATCTTGATGTAGAACGTGCTGAAATGGCTCTGAAAAGAGCTATCACCCGTCTGCGCATTTGTGAACTTACTGGTAAAAAGTAATCAAGAAAATGCAGAAATACCCCGTTTCGTAAGGAGCGGGGTTATTTTTTTAAGAAAAAGTGAAGATAGAAACTTGCTATTGCATAAATCATGCCAGTATAGTATGCTAAAGATAATAAAGAGGAGGTCTGCGAGATGTCTGACGTATTGGAAAGCCTGGCCGGCAATAAAATGCTGCATCTGAAGCAGGATATAGCTTATCTGCGGCAAGCTATTGCTGAATGCACTGATGAAGAACAGAAAAAATGTCTGCGCCGTGAGCTGATGGAGAAAGAAACTTACTATAATATCCTTGCGGATCGTCAAAGGATGAATTTTTAATAGCCGGTATTAGTACCGGTTATTTTTATGCTTTTACCGTTGAAAATTTGTGCCAAAAAATGATAAAATAATTACTATAAATTATTTTGCTGAATATAGATACAGATAGTCTGTTTGACATACAGGAGGAACATTTTGGAAAAATTAGTAGTAAAAGGCGGCAAGCGTCTGGTCGGCACTGTAAAGACGAGCGGAGCCAAAAATGCCGTGCTGCCGATTATCGCCGCATCTATCCTGGGGATGACGCCGAGCCACCTGGACGAAGTGCCGATGCTGGAAGATGTGCATACAATCAGTGAAGTATTGAAATGCCTGGGATTAAAGGTTGATAATTCTCAGGAACATGTTCTTGATATAGACAGCACAGAAATTGCTTCCTGCGAGGCGCCTTATGAACTGGTGCGCAATATGCGCGCTTCTTTCCTCGTAATGGGGCCCCTTTTAGCGCGCAAAGGACATGCGCGTATTTCCATGCCTGGCGGCTGTGCTATTGGTGCCCGTCCTATTGACATTCACCTTAAAGGATTTGAAGCTCTGGGTGTGAAGATTGAACAGGGACATGGCTATATTGAAGCCAGCGCACCTAATGGATTGATTGGTACTACTATTTATTTTGATTTCCCCAGTGTGGGCGCAACGGAAAATATCATGATGGCGGCGGCCCTTGCGAAAGGGACTACCATTTTGGAGAATGCAGCAGAAGAGCCGGAAATCGTCGATTTAGCCAATTATCTGAATAAGATGGGCGCTAAAGTGCGCGGCGCCGGTACCAATGTAATCCGCATCGAGGGTGTGGAGACGCTGCACGGCGCTGATTATACCATTATCCCGGACCGTATCGAGGCTGGCACCTACATGATTGCGGCGGCTATGACCGGCGGTGATGTGCTGATTGAAAATGTACTGCCGGAACATCAAAAACCGCTGATAGCAAAACTGCGTGAAGCCGGCGCAACTGTCATGGAGGATATCGACAAGGTCCGCGTCATCGGCAACGGTACTCTCAAAGGCATAGATATCAAGACGCTGCCGTATCCGGGCTTTCCTACGGATATGCAGGCGCAGCTGATGGCGATGATGGTTATTGCCGAAGGCAGGAGCAAGGTTACGGAGACCGTTTTTGAAAACAGATTTATGCATGTGGTCGAACTGAACCGTATGGGCGCGCATATTACGACGGAAGGCCGCAGCGCCGTCATCGAAGGACCGGCTAAACTTACCGGCTGCGATGTGCGTGCTACCGACCTGCGTGCCGGAGCGGCAATGATTCTGGCAGGCCTGGTGGCCGAGGGCGTAACCATGATTGGCGATCTGCACCATATTGACCGCGGCTACGAAAATATCGTAGATAAGCTGAAAGCTTTAGGCGCAGATATTGAGCGCGTTGAGATTTAGTTGGAAGACAGGAGATAGAAAATGTTTAAAAGTACTGATATTGGTATTGATTTAGGTACTGCAAATATACTTGTATATGTAAAAGGCAAAGGCGTAGTTTTAAAAGAGCCTTCCGTAGTCGCTATTGATAAGGTACGCAACAAGGTACTGGCTGTGGGCGACGAAGCACGCGAGATGCTGGGACGTGCGCCCGGCAATATCGTGGCAATCCGTCCGTTAAAGGAGGGCGTTATCGCCAACTACACCATTACCCAAAAATTACTGGCTTACGTTATTGAAAAAGTGGCTGGCAAATGTCTTTTCTTTAAGCCCCGTGTTATGACCTGTGTGCCCATCGGCATTACTTCGGTGGAAAAGCGTGCCGTTATGGAAGCTACTACTCAGGGCGGCGCGGCTAAGACCTATCTGATCGAGGAGCCGTTGGCAGCTGCGCTTGGTGCAGGTATCGATATTTCCGTGCCCCGCGGCAATATGGTTGTCGATATCGGCGGCGGTACTACCGATATAGCTGTGCTCAGTTTGGGAGGCATCGTCGTATCTTCTTCCATCCGCATCGGCGGCGATCATTTTGACGAAGCCATCGTGCGTTATGTGAAAAAGGTACATAATGTGCTGATTGGCGAGCGCACGGCAGAAGATATCAAAATCAATATTGCTACTGTTTCTAAAAACGGCCGCAGCAGTTCTATCACTGTCCGCGGACGCGATATGGTTACCGGCCTGCCTACAACTTTCAGTGTTACTTCCGAAGACTGCCGTCTGGCGTTGGAAGATTCTGTAGCGTCCTTAGTGGCGACGGTGCGCGGCGTGCTGGAAAAATGTCCGCCGGAACTGGCAGCCGATATCGTGGATAACGGTATTTACCTGACTGGCGGCGGCGCGCTCTTGGACGGATTGGCTGAGATTATGGAACGGGAGACCGGCATCAGTACCCATGTGGCAGAAAATGCGCTGGACTGCGTGGCTCTGGGTACCGGCAAAGCGTTGGAAAGCCTTGACAAGCTGCATCCGGGAGCAATCTACACTTCATCTAACTTAGGATAAGGCTTTGCATAAATACACAGCTTGGAGCTGTGTATTTTGTTTTTCGGGAGGTTGACTATGATTTTACACAGATTCTGCGGCGCGATGCTGGCTGCGGTATGTTATGTGCTGCCGTCTGTAGCGTCTGCTGCGCCTATCGACAGTATCAGGAGCAGTATCAGTCCGGCCAGGGTACGCCTGGTGCTGGACAGCAAAGAAGCGATAAAATATAAGGCGGATAAGGACGGCAAGGAGCTGATTATCGAATTGCCGGACAGTACGGCGAAAAAACAGCAGCCGGTGGTCAAGGATCCGTTTATTAAAAAGGTGAAACTGGAGCCGGAAGGAAAAAAAGGCAGCAGGCTGCAGATTACCTTGGCTAAGGACTGCCAGTATAAAATTTATCAGCTGCAAGGTCCTGACAGGCTGGTCATAGATATTTTCCGTATCAATATTATCAAACAGAGTAAGCAGCTGGCTAAAGGGGTAACTTATACCTATCTGCAGGATGAGCTGAACGGCAAGCAGCTGCAGGGATATTTGCTCAGCGTAGATAAGAAGTCCGATTACGAACTGCGGCCTTTTTCTGCTGCCGGCACTTATAACGGACGCGGTTATGTGTCAAAAAGGGCGGCACAGCTTGACCTATTAGCGGCAGTTAATGCGTCGTATTTTGACAGCGACGGCTGGGTGATCGGCGTGGTAAAAGACAGGGGCGAGATTTACGCTATGGATGCTGCGCCGCACAGCGGGTATGTCAGCGACGGCAAGAATCCTGCCATCATCAAAGATATTGCCTATACGGGTACGGTAAAGCTGCCCGGCGGAAAGCAGCTGGCGTTGAAAGGTATGAATAGGGCGCGTATTGCCGAGGATCTGGTGCTGTACAACGAGTATTACGCGCCTTCTACCCGTACTAATCAGTACGGGCGGGAAATCAAACTGCGCAGCGGCCGTGTAATTGCTGTGTCGACGGCCGGAAATATGAGCATCGAGCCGGGAACGCAGGTTATTTCGGGGCATGGCGCCAACGCTGCCGCGCTGGCCGGCATCAAAGTCGGTGATAAGGTAAGCGTAGCGGAAACGCTGGGCAGTGAAGCGGCAGATAAAGCCAGCGTCGTCATCGGCGGCGGTCCGCTGTTATTAGAAGACGGCAAAGTACATGTGCGCAGCCGGGAAGAAAATATCGCAGCAGATATAGCGCGGGGACGTGCGCCCAGGACTGCCGTCGGTATGAAGAAAGACGGGACCTTACTGGTACTCGTCGTCGATGGACGCAACGGCGCTTCTTCCGGGCTGACGCTGGAAGAACTGGCTCAATATTTTCTGCGCCTTGGCGCGCGCGAGGCTGTTAATTTTGACGGCGGCGGCTCCAGCGTCATGGTCGTGAACAAAGGCATCGTCAATCATCCCTCCGACGGGAGGGAACGCGCTGTCAGCATCGGTGCCGGGCTGTTCCCACGCGGGTGAGATTGCTTGTCAAAGGTAAAGCGAGGTTGTATAATTATTTTATACGAAAACGACCAAGCTGCTGCAGGAGGTGTCCATAGTGAAGACCCAACGTCTTATTGCCTTCTGTATGGCAGCCGTCCTGCTGGCGGCCGGGATGGTGTATCTGTATGGCAGAGCCGGTACTGCGGAGCAGAAATCGGTGCTGCGTGGTACTGTCTGTAAAGAAGAGCTGGCGCGTACCGGGATGAAGGTGCAAACTGGCGATGTGCTGGTCAGGGTACGTTCTGTAGCCGGGGGCAGTATTGCGGCGGCACGGGCGGACAGGGACGGCATTGTGCGGCAGGTACTGGTGCAGCCGGGAGATAATATCCTGCCGGAGCAGGCCGTGGTCATCCTGGAAGATTAAGTAATTTTAAATCGGCGTGGGGTCTTGCTGCGCCGGTTTTGTGATATATAGGGAGTCAATATGAAGCTGAAAACCTTAGTGACAGCATTTTTACTGTGCTGCTATAGCTGTATAGCTGCAGCCAATGTGCCGTTGATGCCGGTCAAAGATCTGCAGCCGGGGATGCGGGGCATTGGCAAAACTGTTATCAGCGGGGATAAAATTGAAGATTTTAATGTGGAGATATTGGGCGTCAACGGCAGTGAGGCTGCAGGCTACAGTATTTTCGTGCGCCTGTACGGCGATCTGATTGATAAGACTGGCGGCGTGGCTCAGGGCATGAGCGGCAGCCCGGTCTATATAGACGGACGTCTGGTGGGAGCCGTGGCCTTTGGCAAGGCTTTTAATGACCCGCACTACTGCTTTCTGACGCCTATCGGCAGTATGCTGAAATTGTTGGATATGCCGCTGGCTCACGACGCTTCTTTCGTACCGCAGGGAACTGCCCTTATGGCAGGCGGTTTTACGCCGTCCGGGATGGAATATCTGCAGGAAAAACTGCAGAGCGTGGGACTGGCAGCAGTCAACGGCGGCAGCAGCGGTGATGCGCCTGGCAGTGAAATATTGGAGCCGGGCAGCGCTGTAGGCGTTGCTATCATGGAGGGTGATATGTCTCTGGGAGCATTGGGTACAGTGACCTGGACTGACGATGAAGGGCATGTCCTGGCTTTTGGACATCCTTTCATGCAGCGCGGCGACAGCAGTTTCTTTATGAACAAGGTATGGATATTAGGCTGTATTCCCAATGTGCAGAGCAGTTATAAAGTGGGTAATATCGGTAAAGTGATAGGCACCGTCAATCAGGACAGAGCCAGCGGGATTGCCGGTATTGCCGGCGCAGCGCCTAAGTCCGTGCCGGTATTTATCGCTGTCAGTGATACCAGCCGCGGTATTAACAGCAGCAGCCGCATCAATATTGTAGAAGACGAAATGCTGGTGCCGGTAGTTATCGACGCTGCAGTTTTTAATACAGTCAGCAAGACAGTAGACCGTAATGGCGGCGGTACCGCCAAACTGCATTTTGAAATCAGCGGCATGGACAGCAGCGGCCAGAGAGTACTGATAGATCGTGATAATATGTATTACGCGGCTGATAACCTGCTGAAATCTATCAATGCCGAGCTGGTAGAGGCTGCTAATATCCTGACGCAGAATAAATTCGAGCAGGTGGATATCTACGGTATCAGCGTCAACGCCGAAGTAAGCGAGGATGTGCAGGTAGCGGAGATTGTGCGCGTTACGCCGCAAAAGCGCGAAGTCAAGCCTGGTGAAAAACTGTTGATTGACGTAGTGCTCAAACCGTATCGCGGTACAGAATTTACTGAAACTATCACTTTCACCGTGCCGAAAAACAATCCTGGCGGCAAGCTGGCTTTAAGTGTGCGCGGCGGCAGTTCGTTGGCCTGGATCCAGAATCTGCTGCGCAAACAGAAGGAAGAAGGCCTGCCTGTGCCTAAAAAAGAGGTACGCTATAAGCTGGCGGATTTTATCAAAAACTTTAATGAAGCAGATAAAAATAACGAGCTGATCGTAGATATTTCCGCAGCGCCGCATCTGCAGCCGCCGTCGGAGAAAAATATCGCCGATGATGCCGGCTTTGCCGGAATGCTTAAAGGCAGCCCTTATAAACAAAAAACTGCTTTTGATTATATCATCGACGGGGAAAATGAATTCGTTATCGAAGTAAGAAAATAAATTAGTCAAATAAAAGACATAATTTTGTAGTATACTAAAAACAAAGAATACCGGAGAGGAACCAAAAATGCTGAAAGATATCTGCGCTTCCTTAGGTAAGAGAATATTGTTTTACTGCGATTATACGGGCAGGATGACGCTGCTGTTTCTGGCTACTGTCAAAAAGCTCAAAGAGGCTGACGGCAAGGAAACCTTACGGCAGATGGCTCTTTTGGGAGCTGATTCTTTGCCCATCGTACTGATGACCATCTTGTGTACGGGTATGGTATTTTCTGTCCAGACGGCTAAGGAATTTGTGCGTTTCGGCGCGGCTTCTTCGGTCGGCGGAATCGTAGCTATCGCTATGGCCCGTGAGCTGGTGCCGGTGCTGACCGGCGTTGTAGTTGCGGGACGTATCGGCGCTGCTATTGCCGCAGAAATCGGCACCATGAAAGTAACAGAGCAGATTGACGCCCTCAAGGTTATGGCTGCCAACCCGGTAAGTTATCTGGTTGTGCCGCGGTTTATCGCTATCGTACTGATGATGCCGGTGCTGATAATCTTTGCTAATATGATTGGCAATATCGGCGGCTGGCTGGTGGCCCATTATTATGCCGGTATCAGTACCTTTACTTATGAAAATTCCATCAAGACGCTGGCTGAAACCTATGATATGGTGGGCGGTATGATTAAAGGCTCCGTCTTTGGAGCCATTATCGCCATCGTAGGCTGTCATAAGGGGCTGAATGCGCCTAACGGAGCAGAAGGCGTCGGACTTGCAACTACGGAATCAGTGGTTTTATCCATCATCCTGATTTTTATTACCAATTATTTTCTGTCTGTCATCCTCTATGTGTAAGGAGCTAATATAATGGCCGAGCCTTTGATCAAAGTACGCAAACTGAAGATTGCTTTCGGGGACAAGGTTGTCTTAAACGAGATTGATTTCGATATTTATGAAGGCGAGACGTTGGCTGTTATCGGACCGTCAGGTACCGGCAAGAGCACGGTGATGAAAGTGCTGACGGGGCTGCTGCCGCCTACTTCTGGCAGCGTAGTAATCGGCGGCCATGAGACCAACGGTTATACTGAGGACGAATGGGACAGGCTGCGCACGCATATGGGTGTGGTTTTTCAGTATTCGGCGCTGTTTGATTTTCTTTCCGTAGGCGAGAATGTTGCTTTTGGTTTAAGAAGACATACACAGCTGTCTGATGATGAGATTACTAAGAAAGTCAGCGAGCTGCTGGAGCTGGTAGGTTTGCCGGGTACTGAAAAGATGCTGCCGTCGGAGCTTTCCGGCGGGATGAAAAAGCGTGTGGGACTGGCGCGGGCACTGGCTATGCAGCCTAAGATAGTATTTTATGACGAGCCGACTTCCGGGCTTGACCCGGTGATGACCATGACCATCAGCAGGCTGATACGCAAGACGCAGCAGAAACTGGGAGTCACCTCGCTTTTGGTAACCCATGATATGGAGTCGGTATTTTATACGGCAGACCGTATTGCCATGCTGCATGAAGGCAAGATAGTGGCAACCGGTACGGTAGAAGAGATAAAAAACAGCAGCAATCCTGTCGTACAGGCATTTATTAACGGGCAGGAGCTGAAGAAGGAGGAAAAACGATGAGCAGCAGTGAAGTAAAAGTAGGCGCGTTTACTTTAGGCGGCGCTGTGGTACTGGCCGGCATCATCACTTTTATGAGCGCTTTTACCTTTGGCCGCAGCGGCTACGAGCTGCAGATAGATTATCCTCAGGTCAGCGGCCTGATGCCCGGACATGTTGTCCGTTATGCCGGCGTACAGGTAGGTACGGTCAAAAAGATTGATGTGGAGCCGAACAGCGTCACTGTTACGGCTGAAATAGACGACAATATCAAGATTCCTCAGGGGGCGGTCTTTACTATCGGGGCTGACGGTATCCTGGGTGAAAAGTTTGTGAACGTACTGCCGCCGCTGAAACCGGGACAGGGGTATATTGTAGAAGGCAGTGAAGTGAAAGGTATACCTGGCGGCGGCATGGAAGAATTCTTTGCTTCTTCCGGCGATCTGATGACCAAGGTAGAAAATATAGCCGAGGCGCTGAACAATGTCTTTGGCGATAAAGAAGTACAGCAGTCCATGCGCGACGGCTTTAAAAATATGCGTGACATCAGTGAGAACATGAATACCTTTACCAAGGTTATGGCTGATGTGGCGATAGCTAACCAGCAGGACATCAACACCATGATCAGGCAAATGAACGAGATGAGTATGCGCATGAACGGTGTTGCCATGCATATGGAAAGCATTATGGCCAATATTGATAATAACGGCGCCACAGGTCAAAACGTGGCTAAAATGGCTCAGCACCTGGCAGATACCAGCGCCAAGGTAGAAAATATTGTCGGGATGCTGGAAAATGTGGCTACGGACCCGGAAGTGGAACAATCATTGAAAGAAACGGTAGTTAACGCTCGTGAAGCCAGCGCCAGGGCTAATAAAATTTTAGGCACTGTTTCCGAAGCCAAAATCCAGGCGGACGTAGGCGGCAGCGCTAAGGGGGGCGACTGGCGCAGCAGTTTGGGAGTAAAGCTTCAGCCTGCCGAGGACAGTTTTGTCTATATGGGCGGTTATGATATCGGCGATGCCAACAAGTTCGATTTTATTGCCGGTAAGTATATAGGTAATGCTGCTTTCAGCATGGGGGCCATGCAGGGAGAATTCGGCGTCGGCTTGAGCTATGATTTCGGCAAAGATTTCCGCCTGTATTCCCAGCTGTATGATTTTGATGACAGCAAGGTAAGGGTTGGCGGCGAACTGCGGCTCAACGATAATTTATCTATCTACGGCGAGAGCATGGATGTTAAGGGAAACAAGCGTGATACCTATATGGGCGTGCGCAGTTATTTTTAAAAATTATTTGACTTTTACCTGTAAAAAAAATATAATTTTGGTATACTGACTGATTAGTCAGCGCGATTGGAGGTTACTTATATGAAGAGATATAAATTAGGCAGACGTTTTCTGGCGCTGTCAGCGGCAATGGCGCTGCTGTTCAGTCAGGCTGCTTTTGCTGAAGAAGCGGAGCCGCAAGTTGTGGAGCTGAATCTGCAGCAGGCTATGGAAAAAGCTTTTAATACCAATCCTGCGATTAAGATTTCCGGCTATGAAAAGGATTCTGCCAGAGCAAATCTGAACGCAGCCCGTCAGAGCAGGGGTATTACCATTACCGGGCAGCACAGTACTACTCGTGGTGGTTATAACGATGATAGGACATCAACTACTATAGCGGGGATTGAACCTGGAACAGGAAATATAAGATATGAAAATATAAACGTTGGTAAAGGAATTAGTAACAATCATTCTAACACTATTTCTGCAAGCATTCCCATCTATACCGGCGGTAAATTATCCGGCACGATTGACCAGGCTAAGGCTAATTATAAATATTATCTGGTAGGAGAGCAGAAAGCTTACAATGATATGCGCGAAACCGTTTCTAACAGCTACTATGGTATGCTGCAGGCAGATAATGTGCAGAATCTGAGCCGTGAATCTGTTAACCGTCTGGAAGAACACCTGAAAAACGTTAAAGCTCAGTACGATGTAGGCGTAGTAGCCAAAGTAGACGTACTGCGCAGTGAAGTTGAACTGGCAGATGCCCAGCAGACACTGATCCAGGCAGAAAATGCCTACCATATTGCTGAGGCTACCCTGAACAAGATCATCGGCCTGCCGATGGATACCACGCTTAAACTGCAGGACAGTATGCAGTATACTCCTTATGATAACGATATGCAGTACTGTCTTGACTATGCTTCCGGGCATCGTCCTGAACTGGAGCAGGCGCGTCAGAATGTTGAAGCTGCCAAGGGCGCTCTGAAAGTTGCGCGCAGCGGTTATATGCCGCAGGTTTCCGCCAGTGCCAGCCAGAACTGGAATGACAGCAACTGGCCCGGTGATGAAAATGGTAACTGGAGCGTAGGCGTAGGCGTCAGCATGAATATTTTTGATACCGGCGTAACCCTGTCGAAGATTCACGGCGCTGAAGCTGACTTAGCTAAGGCGGAAGAATCCTACCGGGATACGGTGGACAGCATCATGCTGGACGTCCGCAGCACTTATTTCAGTCTGCGGGAAGCAGAAAAACGTATTAAGACTACCGAGGTGGCTGTAGCCAAAGCGGAAGAAGATTACCATATCGCCCAGGTGCGTTATATGGCAGGCGTTGGCACTAACACCGACGTACTGGATGCTCAGGTAGCGCTGACAGACGCACAGAATAACTATGTGCAGTCTCTGTATGATTACAACACTTCTAAGACCTCTCTGGAAACCGCTATCGGCGTGCCTATGGCATTCCCGCATACTATGACGGTAGAAGAAGCCGCGCTGGCGCAGGCTTCTGCTGAAGTGAACGGGAATACCGCACAGGAAAAGATAGACGCTGACGCTGATAAACCCGTAGTAAGCAATGTGCCCGTAAAAAAATAAAATATAAGAAAGTTAAAGCCGCTGCATTGCAGCGGCTTTATTGTTTTGGTTTATAAGGTTTTAATAGCTTCAATCAATTTATCTACTTCTTCGTCCAAAGTAGCCCAGCTGGTGCAGATACGCACGGAATAATTGCCGTCAGGAAGATATTCGATCAGACTGAGGACAAAATCATGACTTAGTTTTTCATATTGCTGCGGCGAAAGAATAACGAACTGCTGATTAGTGGGAGAATCTGTCACAAAGGCAAAACCGCGACCCGCTAAGGCTTGTTTGATTTTCAGCGCCTGCAGGGTGGCTTTTTGGCAGATGCTGGTATACAGGCCGTTGCGGAAAGCTTCGCCGAACTGGACGCCTAAGAGCCGTCCTTTAGCAAGGATGGCGCCGTTTTGTTTAGCAATGGTACGGAAATCAGGTTTCAGTTCATCGTTGCAGATAACGACTGCTTCGCCGAACAGCAGACCGCATTTGGTGCCGCCGATGCTGAAAACATCACAGTTGGCGGCAATGTCTGCCATAGTCAAATCGTTGGTTGGAGCGCCGAGGGCGTAGCCGAGGCGGGCGCCGTCGATAAACAGGTAGAGGCCGGCTGCGCGGCAGGCAGCGTATAATTCGGTCAGTTCCTGTTTAGAATACATACTGCCTATTTCCGTAGGCTGAGAGATATAGACCATTTTGGGCTGCGCCCAGTGCTCGCGGCTGGGATCGGTATCGTATTTTTGCCATGCTGCTGCGACTTGGGCTGCGGTCAATTTTCCGTCAGCGGATGGCAGCGGCAGGACACGATGCCCTACATGTTCGATAGCGCCTGCCTCATGGGTATTGATGTGGCTGGGAACGGTTGCCAGTACCGCCTGATGCGGGCGCAGAGCAGCGCAGATAACGGTGAGATTAGTCTGAGTGCCGCCAACGAGAAAATGCACGTCGGCATCAGGGCATGCAAAGGCTTTTTTAATCAGCTCTCTGGCCTCATCGCAGTAAGGGTCAAGACCGTAGCCGGTTGTCTGGTCCATATTGGTAGCCGCCAGCTTGGCTAAGATGTCAGGATGGCAGCCTTCGGTGTAATCGCTGTTAAAACAGTACATAAAATAACACTTCCTTATTTTTTACCAAGTAATTTTTTGCCGAATACTTCGTACAGCAGCGGCAGGATGGAAAAGAGCACGATACCCAGCGTAACCAGCGGGAAATTATGCTTTACTACGGGGATATTGCCGAAGAAATAGCCGGCGCCGACAAACAGGGTTACCCATACGACAGCACCGATGACATTATAATGGGCAAAGGTCATATAATGCATTTTGCCGATACCTGCCACAAAAGGAGCAAAGGTACGGACGATGGGGACGAAACGGGCTAAGAAGATGGCTTTATGACCGTGACGGGCATAGAAATTAGCCGCTTTTTCTACGTGCTGCGGTTTAATGAGGCCGCGTTCAGACTTGATGATGGCCACACCGAATTTTTCGCCGATAAAATAGTTGCAGGCATCGCCGAGAATGGATGATATCAGGAAGATAAAGGCGATAACAAAGATGTCCATGCCTTCAGGAGCAGTTGCCGCCAGCGCGCCGCAGGCAAAAAGCAGAGAATCGCCGGGCAGAAAAGGCGTAACGACCAGCCCCGTCTCACAGAAGACAACCAGAAACAGGATAAGGTAGATGAAATGGCCGTAGGCCGCCATTATTTCAGGAAGGTGCTTATCAAGATGTAAAATTAAATCAATAAACTGCATTAAATAGGCTTCCATGGATTAGTCTCCTCTTAGTATGATAATTTTTACATAAAATAATTTTACCATAAGGCAGAATACCGAACAATAATTTTTATACAGAATGTTAAGGGTATGATATAATATAAAACTAAGATTATAGCAGAGAAGGAGACTTGTTATGGAACAGAAATCATGCTGGTGCGGCAGCGGCAAAGCCTATGCTGACTGCCATAAGAAGATTGATGATAAAATTGCTGAATTCAAGGCGCGCGGCTGCGAGGTGCCCGACAGAGATATGCTTAAGACGCCGGAGCAGATTGCCGGTATCCGCAAAGCCTGTGAAATAAATACGGCGGTACTGGATTTGGTAGCAGAAAAAATCAAGACTGGGATGACTACGGAAGAAATCGACAGGATTGTTTACGATTACACAATCAGCCGGGGGGCAACGCCTGCTCCGCTGGGCTTCTGCGGCTTTCCGAAAAGTGTCTGCACTTCTGTGAACGACCAGGTATGCCATGGGATTCCCAGTCCTCATGACGTGTTGCGCAGCGGCGATATCGTCAATGTGGACGTGTCCACTATTTATGAAGGGTATTATGCCGACGCTTCCCGTATGTTTATGATTGGTAAGGTGGATAAAAAAGCCAAAGACCTGGTAGAGATTACGAAAGAATGTCTGAAACGCGGTATAGAGGCAGCGCAGCCCTGGGGCTTTTTGGGCGATATCGGCGCGGCGGTTTCGGCTTTGGCCAGAAAGCACGGTTACTCTGTGGTGACGGAGTTTGGCGGTCATGGCGTGGGAGTGGAGTTTCACGAGGAACCTTTTGTCTGCCATGTCGGCAAGAAAAAGACCGGTATGCTGCTGGTGCCGGGCATGATCTTTACTATCGAGCCCATGATCAATGCCGGACGCAAGGATGTGTTTGTCGATGCGGCTAACGACTGGACAGTTTATACTCAGGACGGCAGTCTGTCGGCCCAGTGGGAGCATACGATCCTGATTACCGAAGACGGGCCGGAAATCCTGACGTATTGATAAATTATAGTATCTTAAAAAATAAAAAGAAGATATGCATTGTATGTATATCTTCTTTTTGTATCTGCGGGCAAAAATAGAACCAGGTGTTCCTTATTGAAACAAGGGGGTAGCTATATGGCTGATAACAGGTTGTATGAACATATTATTGAAGATATGCTTGTGGATACGCAATCGGCAGCCCTGTGTCTGGCAATGTCCAATACGATAACGGCAGAGGATGCGCTGAAAGAGTTGTGCACGAAAAAAGGCTATCAATGCGTAGTGACAGAATTTGGCGGTAATGAAACAGAATTTGGCAGAAGGGTTATCAGTCATATTATTGGCGCCTGTCTGAGTAAAAATGTTATTGCTAAGGAAGTAAACGAAATACATGCCGTAATCCATGCTGCGGAAGAGGCGTCGCGAGGTTTTCTTGCCAGCACGTCTATCATGGTCAACGTAGCCTTAAAGATTGCCGTTGTGAGGCATAAGACCTGGCTGTCAGTAGCATTTGTAGGCTATTCGGCGCTCTATTATATAACTAATCACCGGCGTGCGTGCGTGGGGACAATGCATATTTGAAAATAAAAGTGCGGCAGGGAATATTGACAAAAATGTGTATTTATATTAGAATAAACGCAAGAGAGATTGAGAGTTTAAAATGCAGTAAGCTCTTACAACGTAATAATGGAGACTGAGTGAGAAGTCGCCTGGTCTCTTTTTGTTTATATGCATACTTTTGCAGTAAATCTAAAAAGCGGCATATAAATGTCAGTAAGAGCAATGAAACAGGTTATTGCCAGTAAAATAACGGAGACGGAGAGATAGCGTTAGGTACTATTTCTTCGTCTTTTTTATTTGGAATGTCCGGAAATTACAAATATTTTTTACTGGTGAATAATATTTTGAAAGGAGAATCAGTTATGAGCGTTGAGGCATACGCTGGATTTGCTTATTTATTTACTGCCGCCATTGCTTTATTCATGATTGGCGCTGTAGTACTGCTCAATAAAATCATGGGCGGAAATTCTAATGGAGAAGGGATGGATCAGTAATGGATACAAATATCGTTGCTACTTTGTTTCCTGGCATAGCCAGCCTGTTTGTGCAGGATCCTGTTATTGCTGGTGCCAGAATCGCGTTGATTATTTTTGGCTTTTTCCTTGCTTACCTTGGATTTAAACGTACTTTAGAGCCGCTGATCATGGTGCCTATGGGTATTGGTATGATCTGTATCAACTGCGGCGTGTTGTTCTTAGATGGCGGTAAGCTCGGAACACTGTTCCTGGATCCGTTGATTTCAGAGCCCGGTGCTTTGGTAGATATCATGCAGATTAACTTCCTGCAGCCTATCTACAACCTTACTTTCAGCAACAGCCTGGTTGCCTGCCTGGTATTCATGGGCGTAGGCGCTATGTGCGAAATCAGTTTTATCCTGGCTAATCCCTGGACTTCTATCATTATTGCAATCTTTGCGGAAGCAGGTACTTTTGTTACCTTGATTTTGGGCGTACATCTTGGCCTGACTCCCCCTGAAGCTGCAGCAGTTGCTTCTATCGGCGGCGCCGACGGCCCGATGGTCCTGTTTACTTCCCTGATGCTGGCTCCGCATCTGTTCGTACCGATTTCTGTTATCGCCTACCTGTACCTCAGCCTTACTTATGCAGGCTATCCGGCACTTGTAAAAATGCTGGTACCGAAAAAATACAGAGGCAATGATATCTGGTTTGATGCGCCCGAAGTTCCGAAAACTAAGAAGTTTATCTTTATCCTTGTTTGCTGCGCTCTGTTGTGCATCCTGCTGCCGATGGCTGCACCGCTTATCATGTCCTTCTTCCTTGGTATGGCTATTAAGGAAGCGGAAATCGTTCCTTATCAGGATCTTATCGAAAACACCGTTTTATATACCGGCACCCTGATGTTGGGCCTGCTGCTGGGTACTCTGTGCGAAGCATCTACCCTGCTGAACCCCAAAGTAGCTCCGCTGATCGTACTTGGCGTATTAGCGCTGGCAGTATCTGGTATTGTCGGCCTGTTAGGCGGCTGGGTTGTATATTGGTTCAAAAAAGGCAACTTTAACCCTGTAGTTGGTATTGCCGGCGTATCCTGCGTACCTACCACTGCTAAAATTGCTCAGCACGCTGCTGAAGACGAAGATCCGTTTGCAGTAGTAATGCCTGTAGCAATGGGTGCTAATATCGGCGGCGTAATCGTATCTGCGATTGCCTGCGGTGTATTTATTGCAACTATAGGTATGGTTAAATAAATTAGACGGCTTTTAACGGGTATCTGTCATGAAATTACAGCTGCATTATTATGATGTTTTAGAATCTACCAATATTACTGCTGTCGATGCTGCGATACATGGCGCTGCCGAAGGCTCGGTCATAGTTGCCGGCAAGCAGTGCGGTGCCAGCGGCAGGATGGGCAGAGTATGGAATTCTCCTAACGGCGGTTTATGGTTTTCCGTCATTCTCCGTCCCCGTATCAACCCTGAAAATGTTGCCCAGCTGACGTTACTGGCTGGTGTTGCCGTTGCTAAGGCTTTAAGCTTTCTGTATGAGACAGAAGAAGTAAAAATAAAATGGCCTAACGATTTGCTACTGCAGGGTAAAAAAATATGCGGCATACTGTCGGAAATGAAGCTTGATGAAAATGGCAGAGTTGATTACGTAATACTTGGCATCGGCGTCAATGTTAATCTTCGGCTGAACGATTTTCCTCAAGAGCTTCAGCATATTGCTACTTCTATGCTTCTTGCTACAGGAAAAAGCTTCGGCTGTGATGAGGTGCTGCAGAGAATATTGCAAGAAATGTCTTCGTTATATGAAGTATGGCTTGAACATGGGCCGGAAAGCCTGTTTACACAATGGAAACATTATAGCTGTACGCTGGGACAGAAGGTCTTGGTCAAAGATAATGACAGGATAATATTCTCAGGTACGGCGGTAGATATGGGAGCCCAAGGTTCTCTCTTGGTACGTAATGAAGATGGTATACAGAGGAGTTTTGATTTTGGAGAAATAAGCATTCGTTGAGAGAAGGAGTGATCGTGATGACTGATTGTACACGGACTATAATGGAAAACAGTGTGAACAGCTCTGGAGTAGCTGCCATGCTGCTGGCTTTGACTCAGACTATTTACGATGAAGAAAGGGTTAAACAGATAGTAGCGAAAAATGGGTTTAAGGCCGTGGTTACAGAAGTTGGAGGCAGAACATCTTTTGACGATTTTAACGAAAAAATCAATCGTGCTGTAATTGGTGCAAGTTTGAATTCAGGTGTTATTCAAAAAACGACTAATGATATCCATGCATTGATACATGCGACCGAAGAAGCAAAGAAGGGTATCCTGGTAAGCGTAAGTACGAGTGCCAATCTGGCAATGAAGATAGCTGTGGCACGCGACGATACTTGGATAGCAGTTGCTTTATTCGGCAAATCGGCACTGCATTACATGACTAATCATGATCGTGCAGGGCTGGGCGTAATGCATATATAGCGCTGAATAAAAAAGAATAGTGGGAATGAGAGAGTATGAGCAGGCAAATCCTGCATATACTCTCTTTTTTTATTTGGCCTTAATATATGAAAGCTTTTCTTATTCAGAAAGGAGAGACCGTAATGGAGTACAAAGGAATCACTCGTGAGTGGGACACTCTGAAAAAAGACGCAATGGAACGTGCAAAAAATGCTGCTCCCTACGTCAAGGAAGGAAAAATAGTTGATGCCAAAGATACCGTGGCTTTGCTTGAAGCGGTAATCAAACCGTTCGACAAAGTAAATATCGAAGGCAACAACCAGAAACAGGCAGACTTTTTGGCTAAATGCTTATGCCAAGTTGATCCTGCAAAAGTCCATGATCTGCACATGGTGCAATCCGTACTTACCTTGCCGGAACATCTGGATGTTTTTGAAAAAGGTATTGCTAAAAAACTGGATATGTCTTTCTCTGGACCTCAGGCTGGCCGTATAGCTCAATTCCTGCAGGAAGGCAAACTGGAACTGGGTGCAATCCATACTTATCTGGAACTTTACGGACGTTACTTTGTTGATCTGACTCCGCGTGTGGCGCTGGTAGCAGCTACCATGGCAGACAAAAAAGGCAATCTGTTTACCGGCTTCAGTACCGAAGATACTCCGGCTATTGTCGAAGCTACCAAATTCCGTCAGGGCATCGTTATTGCCCAAGTTAATGAAATTGTTGACGAGCTGCCGCGCGTTGATATCCCCGGCGACTGGGTTGACTATGTAGTACAATCCCCGAAACCGTTCTACATCGAGCCGCTGTTCACCCGTGACCCGGCCCTCATTACCGACGCTCAGGTTTTGAAAGGCATGATGGCCATTAAGGGCATCTACGGCGAATATGAGGTTACTTCTCTTAACCACGGCATCGGCTTTGATACTGCTGCTATTGAGCTGCTGCTGCCGACCTATGGTGAAGAGCTTGGCCTGAAAGGCAAAATCTGCAGGAACTTTATTTTGAATCCGCATCCGACCCTTATCCCGGCTATTGAAACCGGCTGGGTAGAATCTGTTCACTGCTTCGGCGGCGAACTGGGTATGGAAGATTATGTTGCTGCCCGCAGCGATATTTTCTTTGTTGGCCCGGATGGTTCCATGCGTTCTAACCGCGCTTTCTCGCAAACTGCCGGTCATTATGCAATCGATATGTTCATTGGCGGTACCTTACAAATCGACCCGTATGGCAACAGCTCCACTGCAACCGCTAACCGCGTAGCAGGCTTCGGCGGTGCACCTAATATGGGCTGCGATCCTAAAGGACGTCGTCATTCCTCCGGCGCATGGCTGAAATGCGGCGAAGAATATGCTCTGAATTCTGAACTGTGGGGACCTGTACGCCGCGGTAAACGCCTGGTAGTACAGCTGGCAGAAACCTTCCGTGAAAAACTGGCTCCTGGCTTCGTAGAAGAACTTGATGCTTTCGCTCTGGCAAAGAATGCTAACCTTTCCATCGAACCGGTAATGATTTACGGCGATGACCTGACCCATATCATTACTGAAGAAGGTATCGCATATCTGCCTAAATGCCGCAACATGGAAGAACGTACTGCGGCAATCCGTGGTATCGCAGGCTTCACCGAAGTTGGTATGAAAGCTGATCCGAAAGAAACCAAACGTCTGCGTGAACTGGGCATTATCAAGACTCCGGCTGATCTCGGCATTGACATGAGCAGGGCTAACCGCTCCATGCTGGCAGCTAAAAATGTCCATGACCTTGTTGTCTGGTCTAAAGGCTTGTATAATCCGCCTGCTAAATTCAGAAACTGGTAAGAGGAGGAGAGAAAAGTGGCATTACAAGTATTGGAATTTGAATTCAAATCAGAAGCTACTCAAACTATTGCTAAGGAATGGTCCCATCTCGGCGTAACCGGTTCCGGCGATTTGGAAGTATTGTTTGAGAAAAAAGACCTGGGTGGCAATGTAAAGGCAAAAGTAGTAACTCCTGTTAAAGGTTTTGATGCAGTTTGGGAAAAAATGATTGAAAAATTTGTCAATGATACCGGCGTAGGCAATATCAGCATTGAAATCAATGACGACAACGCTACACCTATCGTAGTGTACATGAGATTGCGTCAGGCTTTGGCTGAAGCTACAGCAAAGGAGGCTGAATAAGATGAAAAGTTGGACTGAGCTTGCTAACAGCAGCTTTTTCGATGCTAATGCCCGTGAACGTGCGCTGGGCTTAGTTGATAAAGATACTTTTACTGAATTTCTGAGCCCTATCGATCGTTATTGCAGCCCGCACCTTCCTGTATTGGGTGCTGCCGTAGAATTTGACGACGGTACTGTTACCGGCGTGGGCCTGATTGGTAAACATCCTGTTTTCGTCGTATCTATGGAAGGCAAATTTATCGGCGGCGCCATCGGCGAAGTGAACGGCGGCAAAATGGTTGCTACTATCCGTCTGGCTTTAAAAGCTGCTGCAGCTATTAAAGAACAACATCCCGACGATTATGCTGCCCGTCGTCCGCTGGTGGCTATCTCCTTTGAAACCGGCGGTGTGCGCCTGCATGAAGCAAATGCCGGCCTGCTGGCTCATGCGGAAGTAATGGATGCTTTCCAGGACTGCCGCGGTATCGTGCCCATCGTTTCCGTAGTAGGCAGCAAAGTTGGCTGCTTCGGCGGTATGGGATTCGTTGCTGCTGCTACCGACGTCATTGTTATGAATGAAGAAGGCCGTATCGGTCTGACCGGCCCGGAAGTAATCGAGCAGGAAATGGGCAAAGATGAATTTGACGCCTCCAATAAAGCTTTGGTATATCGTACAACCGGCGCTAAACATAAATACATTATCCAGGACTGCAACTACTTGGTAGAAGATAAAATTGGCGATTTCCATAATGTCCTGGCTGAAGTAGCTGATATCCCCATGGATGAAATCGAAAAAATGCGTCGTATCGGTTCTTTGAAACTGGTTCAGGAGCAACAGGGACTGGTTAAACTGGTCGGCGATATGCAGCCGAAAGATTCTATGGATTTGTGGAAACATTTCGGCAATGAAAATCCTGCAGAACTTCCTGAACTCAGCACTGCTGAATTCCTGAAAGTCGTAAAACGCAGAGAACGCGCATAAGGGCAGAGGAGGTAACAAACATGGAAGAATTAGACAACACTATGATTGGCCGCGGCCGTGATGCGATAGACATGATTTTAGACAGCGGTTCCTTTGAAGAAAATCATGTTGGTGCTTTTGAATTTGACCCTGAATATGGTCCCGGTTCCGTAGTTGGTACCGGAAAAATGGACGGCATGACTGTAACTGTCATTGCCAATGATGCTTATGCATTTAACGAAAGATTCCCGGTTGTATTTGGCGGCGTAATCGGTTTGGAAGAAGGCTATAAAATGGCTACTGCCGTTTATCGTACTATTGAAAGCGATAAAGACAAACCGTTGGCAGAAAAAAGACCGATTGTCCTGATTGTTGACACCCCGGGTAATGGCCCTGGCAAGCTGGAAGAAATTGCCGGTATGAATAAATCTACCGGCGGCTATCAGCTGGCTCTGGCTGAAGCAAGAAAAACCGGCCATCCTATTATTGCTATGGTTATCGGCCGTGCGATTTCCGGCGCTTTCCTGTGTCATGGACTGCAGGCAGACCACATCCTGGCTCTGTCCAAAGAATACGGCACTATGATTCACGTAATGCCTATTACATCTATTTCCCGTATTACCAAGATGGATATCGAACGCTTGGAAGAACTGTCTAAGAGCAACCCTGTTTTCGCAGCCGGCGTTGACTTCTTCTATAAACTGGGCGGCGTACAGGAAATTGTTGAAAAACCTGAAGATATGCGTGATGTCATCATCAAACATATCAAAGAAGTTGCTGCTCTTAAAGCCGAAGGCAAGTCTGAACTGCTTGGACCTTGGGGACGCGGTATCCTTGGTAATGAACGCGGCGGACGTACCCACCGCATGGCTGCAATCAAAAAAGTAAACGAAGAATTTGATGCTGTAGCCGATAAATACATTAACGCTTAACAGATTAGGAGGGTAAGTATGAACAGTATCTTGGATGAAATCAGCAGCCTGGTAAAAGAATTTGGCTCAGCGCCTAAATTTGAAGATATGCCCCGAAGAACGCTTTCTGATAAGGGAATAGCCGGACCGACAGCGGCTCATACCATTGAAGAAGTTCATACCCCTCTTAATTTTGCTTATCTGACATTTACAACCGGGTCTTCTGCCTTTCAGAACATTGTTGGCGTAACCTATGCAGAAATGCCGGCAAGGATTCAGGCGTCGTTCAGGATTCTTGAACGGGTGGGACTGAAGGCAGGGGACAGGGTGCTTGTTACCTATCCGCCTCTGGTAAATGTTTTTTCTGGAGAAGCTTTTAAAAAATATGGGCTTGAGTGGTCCTTTCTGGTACGTTCCAGCAGAGACGCCTTTTTGGCAGCTTTGCATGAATTTCAGCCGAAAGCAGTAGTAGGTGAATCGTCTTTCATCCGGGCGGCCCTGGAGGATGCCCGGCATATGGGAGTTGCGCAGGAACTGCCGAAAAATATCATCTTGCTGACTGCCGGCACACCTTTGGATTTAGAACTGCTTGGTGTTGCCGAAAGTGTGCTGCAGGCAGAGGTACATGATCTGTACGGATGCCAGGAGTTTGGCTGGTTGGCCATGGACGGGATACCGGTAAGAGATGATATTTCGCTTATTCCTACTGCTGACGGCAGCGGAAAAGAGCTGTACGAACTGGTTGTGGGAGGATTGCCCATGGGCGACAGTTTCCCGGTCAGTGACAGCGGCCATATCTGCAACAGCGAGGGCAAGATCATTACCTATAGACGACAGAGAAGTTATCCAGAATACGAAGTTATTGTCAAAGCGACAAAACTTACCTCAGCAGTTACCCTGGGGCGGGTAGCAAGAAGCATTTTAAGGATTAAAGGCAGAATCGTGAAAGTAAGTCCTGAACTGGTAACCAGCGCTGCTCAAACTGTTTTGGAACTTGTCCCGGACTATCTGAGCGGCAGCAGCCAAAAGCCATTTATTATTGATGATCCGGCAAAGACTAAGTTCTTTGACGATATGGTGCAGGCGCAGCTGGATTATCAGCAAAACAGCAAGGCGGATCCAGTATGGACAAAACGCAGTTAAAACGACATAACCTGGTCTTTCTGACAGAAGCCGGAAGAAAATCTGTGTTGCAGCGTGTTACACAGCAGATACAAAATGAAGAGGCACTTAAAGCAGCAGAAGAAATTTTCTGTGCGGCAGCTGCAGTACCGGGTATTATCAGACGGGATGATACTGGCGCTGATTGCGGGATAGCGATTGGTTTCGTACATTACCGCAGGATGGACGGCAATAGGTTGCGGATAGCAACTTATGCGACGGCAGAGGAAATTGGCAGGATTGTCTCTGTCTATGCTTTGACTGCCTGTCCTAATCAAAGGCGAACAGAATGTATGCGTATTATTGACGCCATAACATCACTTGCTGATGATAATGGCCTGCAAATAGGAATATTGGGTTCTGCCGGTATGGAACTTGTAACCGGTCTGCCATATACGGATGAATGTTCAGATATTGATATTTTGCTCAAGCCCGCGCCTTATAGTGTTCTGCAGCAGTTCTATACTAAAGCAAAATCGCTGAGTCCACAGATAAATATGGACTTTGAACTGGAGCTGCCCAACGGATACGGCATCAAACTGGCCGAACTGTTTATGGATACTTCGACAGTGCTGGGCAAAAGCATCAAAGATGTAGATTTATTAAACAAAAAAGAAATTATGCAAATGCTGGAAAGGGAGAAATGAATTATGGAAATTAAATCCAGAGTACCTGGCAAAATCGTACGTTTTGAAAAACAAGTTGGCGAGCATGTAGAAGTAAAAGACGTGCTGATCGTTATGGAAGCAATGAAAATGAAACAGCTGGTACCGAGCCCGGTAGCAGGCACTGTAAAAGAATATAAAGTACAACCCGGCGACCGCGTAAGTGCTGGCACCGTTGTTGCTATCGTTGAATAATTATTTATACGGTAAAGAGAAAGGAAGTATTAGATTATGGAAATTAAATCCAGAGTACCCGGTAAAATCGTACGTTTTGAAAAACAAGTTGGCGAGCATGTAGAAGTAAAAGACGTGCTGATCGTTATGGAAGCAATGAAAATGAAACAGCTGGTACCGAGCCCGGTAGCAGGCACCGTAAAAGAATATAAAGTACAACCCGGCGACCGCGTAAGCGCTGGTACCGTTGTTGCTATCGTTGAATAATTATTGAACTTAGCCTTTTGTTGTTTCGCTGCTCTGTTACAGAGCAGCGATAATAAAAAATTGTACTTAAGGTGGTGTAAATATGGTTATTTATGGTGTTGCATTACTCGCATTCTGTTATTTGACAGGTATTTTTCTCGGTGATGTTCTTGGCGCTCTCTTAGGCGTTAAGGCAAATGTAGGCGGCGTTGGTTTTGCTATGCTGCTCCTCATCATTCTCAGTAACAAAGGTATTGACAGCGGCTGGCTGGACAAAAAAAGCCAGGAAGGCATTGCTTTCTGGAGCGCAATGTATATTCCTATCGTAGTAGCTATGAGTTCTATTCAAAATGTTGTGGCAGCGCTGTCCGGCGGTGTCGTAGCAATATTGGGCGGTATCTTAGGCGTGGCTCTTGGCTTTGCTTTTATCCCCATTTTGAGCAGAAAGAAAGGCTGATTTGATTAGGAGGTGTACATTATGGATTTAACAGCAATGTTAAGTAAAGTATTGATTGGTAACGGACTGATAACTGCTTTTATCGTTATCGGTATTACAAATTTAATTGCCTATAAAATGGCTGGACTTACTAAAGGCCGTATCCATGGTTCTGCTGTAGCAATCTTTTTTGGTCTGATTCTGGCTTATATTGGCGGCGGCAGCAAAGGTTTGGCAACTATTCCTCTGTTTGCTGGCGTAGGTCTCATGGGTGGCGCAATGTTCCGTGATTTTGCAATTGTGTCAACTGCTTTTGGCGCAGACCTCAGAGAAATCAAAAAAGTAGGCGCTGTAGGCGTGCTTTCCCTGGTATTCGGACTTATTACTTCCTGGATTGCAGGCGTGGCTGTTGCCTATGCTCTGGGTTATCGTGATTCTGTCAGCCTGTGCACTATCGGCGCAGGTGTTGCTACCTTCGTTGTAGGCCCCGTAACTGGCGCAGCACTGGGTGCTTCTTCCGAAGTTATCGCTATCAGTATTGCGGCAGGCGTTGTAAAATCCGTATTGGTAATGATCTTGACCCCGTTCGTTGCTAAATGGGTAGGCCTGGATAATCCGCAGTCCGCAATGGTATTCGGCGGTTTAATGGGTACTACTTCCGGCACTGCAGCTGGTATGGCGGCGGTAGATCCTAAACTTGTTCCGTATGCTGCAATGACTGCAACATTCTATACTGGTTCAGGCTGCCTGACTTTCCCGTCCATATTCTATTTCCTGACTAAAGCTATTTTTGGTTGATAACACAAGCAGAATTTAGGAGAAAGTTGGTTCTGTATAATGGAAAAGTGCGATATTTTACTGAAAAGAGTAGACAATAAAATAGATATGCCTAAAAGTTTTTATACATATCAGCTTTCTCCTTTTGATGCTGAACTTCGCAATGTAAGCAGATATCTGACCCAAGCCATTATGCTTGAGGTCTGCACTCACCCCAAACCGGGATTAGTAACCCGCATGACTACGGGATCTCATAATGATATGAGCATTATGACCTTTGCTATGAGTTCGGCGGTGCTCAGCAGAGCTTTTTATGAATTGCAGGATATAGGTATGGCGCATACGGGAGACGCCAAAGAGTTATTTGGCAAAGTGCGTGCCTATGGACGAAATGCAGAAAAGGAACTGCTGGCAGTAACGAAAGGCGTAAATACGCAGAGGGGAATTTTATTTGCCGGCGGCATTTTAAGCGCCGCGGCAGGATTTGCGATTAAATATGGCTTGGCAAAGACGCAGCTTGTAGATGTCGTAAAGATGATGACGAGTGGTTTAGTCCGTGAGGAACTGGAAACTGCAAAGGAAAAAACTGATCTTACTGCAGGAGAAAGGCTGTATCGCCGTTACGGTATTACAGGTATACGCGGAGAAGTAGAGAATGGCTTTCCGAGTGTGCTGAATAAGGGACTGCCTGCTCTGCGCGAAGCCTTTGCTGGCGGAGCTGATTTAAACAGCGCTTTGGTACATACATTGATTGCACTGATGACTGTAGTGGAAGACAGTAATGTCCTGTGGCGGACAGATGTCGCAACTGCAGAAGAAGTTAAACAGACGGCTAAGCAGATTATGCTGCTGGGCAGCGTTTTTACAGATGCTGGCAAGAACGCGCTCCAAGAAGCTGAGAAATATTTTATACATAAAAGAATAAGCCCGGGTGGCAGCGCCGATTTATTATCGGTGACTATTGGATTGTATTTACTGGAAAATAAGGAATTTCCTGTTAATATATTTTAGGGACATTTTATATTGACAGTATTCCTTGACATAAACACAAATGCTTTCTGTGGCATAGTAATGCTAAAAACCTCCAACAAGACACAACAAGGTTCGGCTTTATGCCGGACCTTGTTGTGCGTTTCAAAGGAAGTGGGATAATGTTAAATTTCGTAATACAGGCACTGGAAGGTATTTTTACTATTATCTTTATAGTTGGGATCGGTTATGTGCTAAGCAAGAAGGGTTGGTTTGACGAGCGAAGCAGCTCTCTTATCGCCAGACTGGTAACGACTGTTTCGCTGCCGCTTTATATGGTTACCAGTCTGACCAAAAACTTTACGGCAGAAAGACTGGCCAAAATGGCGCCGGATATGTTGCTGCCGGTAGGCTCGATGCTGCTGGCTCTGCTTATAGGTAAGCTGGCGGCCAGATTGTTTAAAGTACAAAAGGGGCGCAGGGGAATTTTCTGTACTAATTATTTTATTGCTAATACCATGTTTATCGGTTTGCCGGTAAATCTGGCTTTGTTTGGCGATCAGAGTATTCCTTCGGTAATGCTTTATTATATCGTGAACACAATTTTTTTCTGGACGTTGGGAGTGCATAATATCGTAGCGGATACAGAAAGCTCTCAAGCGAAGATTTTTTCGCCGGCAGTGCTGAAAAAGCTGTTGTCGCCGCCGCTGTTGGGCTTTTTTGTAGCCCTGCTGCTGATTTTGGCTGATATTAAGCTGCCGAGATTTTTGTTTAATAGTTTTCAATATGTGGGAAATCTGACTACGCCGATGTCGCTGATATTTATCGGTATTGAGATAAGCCGGATTTCCCTGCGCAGTTTTAATTTTGAAAAGGATATTATCGGCGGCCTGTTTGGCAGATTTGTTATCTGTCCGCTATGTGTACTTGCTTTGGTACCTTTTATGACGGTTTCTGATATGTCTATCAAAGTGTTTACTATGCAGGCTGCTATGCCTGCCATGACCCAGATGGCTATCGTCGCTAAGCAATATGGCGTTGACAGTCAGTATGCGGCGGCGTTGAGCTTTATTACTATTTTATTTGGACTGCTGGTCATCCCCGTGTATATGACGATAGTCAATATTTGTTTTTAAAGGAGCTGGAATGTTATGAATGCTGAAGAATTTATCAGAAATATGTGGCAGGGCAATGCTTTTATGAATGTACTGAAAATCCAAATTAAAGAAGTGCACTGCGGCGGGGCTACTTTGGAGATGCCGATTGATTTTGACATCCATACCAATCATTGGCTGGGCGTGCATGGCGGCGCTATGGCGGCTTTGGCTGATTCGCTGACGGGGATTACCTGCGCGTCAGTGGGTAAGATGGCGCAGACGCTGAATATGAATATCAATTATATAGGAAATGTTAAGGGGATGGGCTGTCTGACTGCCACAAGCAGAATTATTCATAAGGGTAAATCTACCATCAATATCGCTTCGGAAATTAGGGATGACAGTGGTAATCTAATATGCAATATTGCCAATATCATGTTTGTGGCCGGAGAGATTGAACAAATTCCTGCTAACTGGTGATTACAAGCGTATAAAAATAAAACCGCCGTATGGCGGTTTTATTTTTGTTTCTTTCTCCAAAACGCTCTGAACTTATTTGCTAATTCTTTCTGATTCAGCTTCTGCGGCCACAGCTCCTGCGTCTCGCTGCAGCGCATGGCAGCGGCGAGATGTTCATAAATTTCCGGGTAACGCTGGTCAAGGGAAGCGATATGTTCTTTAATATCCTGCCTGGTGGTGTAGCCGTCGTAGGGGCAGGGGTTTTTTAAAGGCTGCAGCGCGAGCTTATCTACCAGCTGGCGGATTTCGTTTTCTCTGTAATATAAAAGAGGACGCAGCACGGTAAGCCCGGTACGGCTGAGTGGAGTGACGGGCAGGAAGGTACGCAGCTGGCCGGAAGTACAGAGATTCATAAAGAAGGTTTCTACGGCGTCGTCGTGATGATGCGCCAGCGCTATCTTGTTAAAGCCCAGTTCCAGCGCGCGGCGGTTGGTAGCCGCCCTGCGAAAATAGGCGCAGGTAAAACAGGGACTGCTGCCTTTATGCTGCCAAGCTTCCATAACGTTGACGTCGTCGCTGTAGTGCTCTAAGCCGTAACTACGGCAAAAGTCTACCAGCTGCTGACGGGGAAAATCAGGGGCAAACATGGCGTTGACCGTATAGCAGGCCAGTTCAAATGGGATAGGAGAATATTTCTTGATTTCTGCCAGTGCGGCTGTGAGAAACATACTGTCCTTGCCGCCGCTGAGACCGATAAGGATCCTGTCGCCCGGCTGCAGCATATCAAATTCGATGATGGCGCGCCACAGCTTGCTCAGGTCGTCGGCAGGAACAAAAGGGCGGCGGGAAATGTCTGTAGATACGGTATTTGCTGTCATGATTTACCTCGTCTGTCCAAAAAATACAATGTATATTTATTATAGCATACAGGCAGGCGGAGACGAAAAGTTTTCTAAAGACGCCCGGTGGATGTGGTATAATATTTAGACGAATAAATTATAGAGCAGTGGTTTACATACATTGACGGAGGTTATCAGATGAGTGATACATTACAGGGATTAAATACACAGCAGGCGCTGGCAGTCCGCACTACGGGCGGGCCTATGCTGATTCTGGCAGGAGCCGGCAGCGGCAAGACCAAGGTGCTCACCTGCCGTATTGCCCACCTTTTGCAGCAGGGGGTTGCGCCCTACAGGATCTTAGCCATCACCTTTACTAATAAGGCGGCGGCAGAAATGCGCGAGCGCGTAGATCGTATGGCGGGAGAAGCGGCAAAAGATGTCTGGCTGTTTACTTTCCACGCTTTTTGCGCCCGGCTGCTGCGCCGCGATATAGATAAACTGGAAGGATATGGCAATAATTTTGCTATTTATGATACTTCTGATGCGCAAAACGTGGTCAAACAGGTACTCAAAGAAATGAACCTGGATGAAAAACGTTTCCAGCCTGCCGGCATCTGCGCGCGTATCAGCAGTGCCAAAAATCAGCTGCTGTCGCCGTTGGACTATGCTAAAGCGGCCAACGATTTTTATGATGAAAAAGCGGCGCAGATTTATGCGCGTTATCAGGAAAAACTGCAGCAGAATAATGCCCTTGATTTTGACGATCTGCTGCTGGTTACTGTACGTCTGCTGCAGGAAAATGCAGAAGTACGGGAAAAATATCAGGATAAATTTCAGTATATCATGGTGGACGAATATCAGGACACTAACCATGTCCAGTACCTGCTGACCAGGCTGCTGGCAGGCAAGCATCGCAATATCTGTGTGGTGGGCGACGCTGACCAGAGTATTTACGGCTGGCGCGGTGCTGACATCCAGAATATCTTGGATTTTGAAAAGGATTATCCCGACGCTAAATTGATTAAGCTGGAACAAAATTACCGAAGTACCCAGGTAATTTTAGATGCGGCTAATGCGGTCATTGAAAATAATACCGGGAGAAAGCCAAAAAATTTGTGGACTGATAATGGGACTGGCCGGGAGATAACCTATTTCCAGGCCATGGACGAGCGTGACGAAGCGCGTTTCGTCATTGAACAGCTGCAGCGCCTGCAGTGTGAAGAAAATATGCGCCTGGGCGATATGGCAGTTTTATACCGTACCAATACTCAGTCCCGTGTGTTCGAGGAAATGCTGATTAAGAGCGGTATCAGCTATAACATGGTAGGCGGCACGAAGTTCTACGAGCGCAAGGAAATCAAGGACATCCTGGCTTATCTGCGGGTTATTTTCAATCCGAATGATTCTTTGAGCCTGCTGCGCATTATCAATGTACCGCGACGCGGTATCGGCGATGCCACTTTGGGCAGACTGCAGTCCTATGCGGCGGAGAATAATCTGCATCTTTTTGAAGTTTTGTCCAACGCTGCTGCCGTACCGGGCCTTAACAGCCGTTTTGTCGGTAAGCTGGACGAGCTGTCCGGCGTTATCTTTGAGCTGATGGGCGAAGCCGAGGAGGTGCCGGTAAAACAGCTGATCGAGGACGTTATGCAGAAGACCGGCTATCTGGAAGAGCTGCAGCTGAGTAAAAACATACAGGACCAGAGCCGTATTGACAACCTGATGGAATTATTGTCCGTGGCGGAAGATTTTGCCAAGGGCGGCGAAGAAAATACGCTGGAAAACTTTCTGGCTAATGTGGCGCTGGTTTCCGATATTGACGATGCCGAGCTGGGCGAGGATGCAGTAACGCTGATGACGCTGCATTCTGCTAAGGGTTTGGAGTTTCCGGCAGTATTCCTTGCCGGTATGGAAGAGGGCATTTTCCCTCATGCGCGCACGCTGATGGATGAAGACGAGATAGAGGAAGAACGCCGTCTTTGCTACGTAGGTATTACCAGGGCAGAAAAATATCTGTTTATGAGTAATGCCAGGATGCGTACTATTTATGGGCATACGGTATCTTATCCGCCGTCCCGCTTTTTGCAGGAAGTGCCGCGGGGATTATTGCATATTTACAAACGCCCGGTAGTGCAGCGCCAGCCGCTGCAGGAAGAAAGACGCAGCGAGAGCCGCAGTGCTTCCAGCTGGTTCCTGCAGCCTAAAAGCAGTTTTATTCCCCAGGCAAACAGCAGCGGCAGCAGTTTTGCTGCGGGCGATAAAGTATCGCACAGCAAATGGGGTACGGGCACCGTGGTAAGCGTCAAAAATACCGATGATGGACAGGAAGTCAAGATTGCTTTTGCCGGCGCCGGTATCCGCAGTCTGTTGACTAAATATGCCGTGCTGAAAAAACTGTAAGGCGGCAACGGAGGAAAAGTTATGGAAGAAAAAAATCAGCTGCTGGCGGAAGCTGCCCGTCTGCGTACGGAAATCCGTCACCATGAATACCTGTATTATGTGCTGGATGCGCCGGAAATCACCGACGCTGAGTATGACCGGCTGATGGTGCGTCTGCGTGAGATAGAAAGCCAGTGGCCGGAAGAGGTGCCGGAAGATTCGCCTACCCGCCGCGTCGGCGGCAAGGTATCGCCGGAATTTACCGAAGTACGTCATCTGACGCCGCTTTTGAGTCTGAGCAATGCTTTTTCTGAGGCGGAGCTGCGCGCATTTGATGAACGTGTGCATAACGGCCTGCCGGCAGGCAGCAAAGTAGAATATGTGATGGAGCCGAAAATCGACGGTCTGGCCTGCAGCCTGATTTACGAAAACGGCAGACTGGTGCGTGCCGCTACCCGCGGCGACGGCGTTGTCGGCGAAAACGTAACGGCCAATGTGCGCACCATCCGCAGCATCCCGCTGATATTAAAAGCGCCTGCGGGACAGGAACTGCCGGAGCTTTTTGACGTGCGCGGCGAAGTGTATATGCCGCGTCATGAATTTATGCGCCTGAATGAGGAGCGGGCCGAGGCGGGCGAGAGTGAATTTGCCAATCCCCGTAACGCGGCGGCAGGCAGCCTGCGTCAGCTGGACCCACAGGTAACAGCCAAGCGTTCACTGAGCTTTTTTGCCTATTATGTGGGCGACGGAGCGAAAGAAAGACACAGTGATTCTTTAGCCATGCTGACAGGCTACGGCTTCAAGGTCAGTGAAAACTACCGGCTGGTGAGCAGTATCGACGAAGCCCTGGAATATATCAGCGAGTTTAACGAAAAACGCGCCGGTCTGTCGTATGATACGGACGGGGCGGTAATCAAGGTCAACGATGTTTATCAGCAGCGTATCTTAGGCGCTACCGGCAAGGATCCCCGCTGGGCCATCGCCTTTAAATATCCGCCGGAACAGGCGGAAACGACGATGGAGGATATCGTCTGGCGCGTAGGCCGTACCGGCGTCCTGACACCGACGGCGGTACTGACGCCGGTCAAGCTGTCCGGCAGTACGGTCAGCAGGGCGACGCTGCATAATGTAGACTTTATCAAGGAAAAGGATATCCGTATCGGCGACAGGGTCATTATCAACAAGGCGGGAGAAATTATTCCCGAAGTACTGCGCGTTGTTGCCGAAAAACGCAGCGGCGAAGAAACACCTGTTGAGATACCGGCTGTCTGCCCGGAATGCGGCTGGCAGGTAGAGCGGCCGGAAAATGAAGCGGCGATCCGCTGTACCAATCCTCACTGTCCTGCCCTGGGACGCGAGGGGCTGATTCACTTTGTCAGCCGTGACGCTATGAATATCGAAGGCTGCGGACCGTCCGTTATCAATCAGCTGATGGATACGGGGCTGGTCAAAGATGCGGCTGATCTATATAATCTGACCAGAGACGATTTGGTGCAGCTGGAGCGTATGGGCGAAAAATCTGCCGATAACCTGCTGCAGGCCTTGGAAGCCAGCAAGGAAAACGAGATGGACAGACTGCTTTTTGCGCTGGGCATCCGCCATGTAGGAGCTAAAGTGGCGCGTCTTCTGGCGACGGAATTCGGCAGTATGGAAAAGCTTCTGACCGCGGAGCCTGAACAGCTGGCTGCAATCCGCGACATCGGCAGCAAGATTGCCGAAAGTGTCGTTACCTGGCTGTCCGTGCCGGCTAACCGCGATCTGCTGGAACGCTTAGCGGCGGCAGGCCTGAAAATGGACTTTACGGCGCAGGCTGCCGACACGGCGAATCCTCTTTATGGCAAGACGCTGGTATTTACCGGCACCTTACCGACGCTGGGACGTGCGGAAGCAAAAACCATGGCTCAGGATGCAGGCGCCAAGGTGAGCGGCAGCGTCAGCAAGAAAACTGATTATGTGGTCGCCGGTGCGGAAGCCGGCAGCAAGCTAGAAAAAGCACAGCAGCTGGGCGTAACTGTTATTGACGAAGCAGAGTTCCTGCAAATGCTGCACGGCGCCAGCAAGGAGGCTGAATGATGAAGCGGTTATTCTTTTTGATAATCATGCTGCTGATGTTGGCGGCAGCCAGCGTAAGCGCAGCCGAGCGGGAGGCAAGCTCGATTGATGCGATAGACCAGGGCGTGGCAGATACGGGAGAAACGCATTTTGTCGCTACCGACGCCAAGATTACTGAATGTAAGCTGTCTTATACGGTAGCCGTATTGCCCTATGTAGATGTTTCCGGCTTGGAAGGGCGCAGCCGGGAAATGGCAGTAGGCGCAGTCAAGGACAGCCTGAAAAAGAAATATCCCGGCAAGAAAACGAGTGTGACGAAAATCAGCGGCAGCAACGAAGTACAGAAAGCGCTGCTGCAATATCCGTTTGAAAATCCCGAAGCGCCGCTGCTGGAGGAGCTGGTGGCAGTGGGCGAAGCCTGCGGCGCTGACAGGGTCATCTTTATCAGCCTGCTGCCCGTCAGAGAAAAAGAAACGGGCTTCATGGTTGTTGCCGGTACGCAGACTTACAGCGCCGTGGTGACTATGAAACTGAAATGCGTAGACGTACAGGAAGAAAAGTTCCTGTATAATCAGAATGTGGAGGGCATAGGTTCTTCTACTTCCATCAATTTCTGGAAGATTGGAGAGCCCAGCCGCGCCAAAGCAGTGAAGCGCGGCGTGGAAGACTGTATGCGCAACTTCCTTACTTCATTTGAATAGAAAGCAAAATAAAAGGGAACGAGCTTGCTCGTTCCCTTTTTGCCGTTTTAATCGATTTCAATCAGTTCATATTTGTCGTTGCCCATCTTCAGTTCGCGCATGGCGGTCAGCTGGTGCAGTCCGTGACGGCTTTCAATACGTTCTACCAGGTCATGGTTGTGCATCTGGGCATAGACCATATCAATGCAGGCCTGGTCGACCGCCAGGATATCTGTAGAAGCGGCGATGCCGATATCGGGAATAGTTGGCTCTGCCGCTGCAGTACCGGCACAGTCGCAGTCTACGGACATACGGCGCATTACGTTGATATAAACTATATGTTTGCCGAAAAAGTCGATGGTAGCTTTGGCTGATTCCGCCATGTTTTCCATGAGCAGTTCCTTGGCAGGCCATACGTTCCAGTCTGCCGGAATATTATCCTTATCTACTCCGTGCACCTGCGCCTTGCCGATGCGTCCGTCGGCGCAGCCGATAGCGATGTTTTTCATGGAGCCGCCGAAGCCGCCCATAGCGTGACCCTTAAAATGGGTAAGTACGACCATGGAATCGTAGTTGACGATGTTTTTGCCCATGGATACTTCTTTGAAATGTTTGCCGCCGCGTACCGGCAGCATAACGGTGCCGTCTTCGTCCATAATATCTACCGGGCAGAAAGTCCAGCCGTTGACCTGTAAGGTTTCGCGGTGGGCTTTCGTCGTATAGCGGTCGCCCTGATATAAGGTGTTAGTTTCTACAATGGCGCTGTTGGGTATCTGCTGTTGCAAGGCGCGTACCATTTCACGCGGCAGAATATTAGGACCGTGCTTTTCGCCCGTATGCAGTTTGATGGCTACCTTGCCGTAAATGGCTTCGTTAATTAAACTGTACAGCTTGAGCAGATGCTCGGCGTCAATATGCCTGGTAAAGTAAACTTTGGCGTGAGAACCGCTGCCTGCCGCCGCTTTGGTAATCTTGGTGCTGCCGATGACCGGGGCTTGCGCAAATAGTTTATCCATGCTTATCATTCCTCCTGTGGCCAATAAAGATGCGGCCAGTCCAGTTGATTTAAGAAAGTCGCGTCTTTTCATTTATTTCACCCTCTTGATTATTTATAAAGCAAGTTTATGCAGCCAGGTGTCTATCTCACTTTGAGAATTTCTTGCCCTGTTGCCGGACAGGCACAGGTATTCGGTTATATCAGCGCCGGCAGCCAGTTTGCGCAGGTCGCGGTCGCAGTTTTGTACGCCGCCGCCACCGTGGGTGAAGAAAGGAGCTACTGTTTTACCCTGCCAGCTGCAGCCCTCCATAAAAGTGGCTACGGGCATGGGCAGGCTGCCCCACCAGTTGGGATAGCCGATAAAGACGATGTCATACTGGCTGATGTCGGTGAGCCTGTTTTTGATGGCGGGACGGGCGTTATTTTGCTGTTCCTGTTTAGCCTTGTCAACGGTGGCAGAATAATTTTGCGAGTAGGGAGTTTCCGGCACGATTTCATATATATCGCCGCCGGTGCGGGCATGGATGGCTTCGGCTACGGCTTTGGTGTTGCCGCTCCAGGAAAAATATGCGATGAGGATTTTTTTGTTTGTGCTGTTCATAGTCGGTTGAGCTCCTTGTTCTGTATTAGTATTGGCAGCAGCCGTTGTCGCCGCGGCAGGCTGCTGACTGCTGCAGCCTAAGCAGACGGCCGCAAGTCCCATCAGGGAGAAAGCTGAAGATTTAAGAAAACTGCGTCTGTTCATGTTCTTTTCCTCCTTTGTTAAAGCATTTTAGAAAAATAATACTGATTTCGTATAAAACGACCATTGGCACAGCCAGCAGGCATTGAGTGATAATATCCGGCGTGGGCGTGATAACCGCAGCCAGGATAAATGAGGCAAGAATGACGTGCTTACGGTAACGCATAAGCGCAGCAGTGCTGATAATACCGCAGCGGCCTAAAAGCAGGATGCCTACAGGGATGTTGAAGATGAAGGCAAAGGGAGCCGTCAGCATCAGCAGAAAGCTAAGATAACTTTCCAGCGAAAGCAGCGGCGTTATTTTGTCACCGGCAAAGCTTAAAAAGAAATACAGCCCGCGCGGAAAAACAAAGAGATAGGCAAAAACCATACCTCCGCCGCCTAAAAGCAGCATTACAGGCAGGGCCAGCAACAGGAAGCGGCGCTCTTTATCAGTCAAGGCAGGACTGATAAAGCTGTAAATTTGCCGGAGGATAAAAGGAAGCGCCAGTATCAGTCCGCAAAAAATAGTGAGCTTCATGTAGATAACAAAGGCTTCGGCCGGCTTCATGTAATACAGGTTGCCGGCGGCTGATGTCAGCAGCCGGACAATATCCTGTATAAAGCACAGACTGACAGCGCTGCCTGCCAGCAGAGCTGCAAGGCTTTTTAAAATACAGCTGCGCAGTTCCAGCAGGTGGGCGGTAAGCGGCATATCTTTGTCAGGCGGTCTTTGGGTAAGGTCAGGAAGCAGCATCTTGCCCGCCGGAACTTTGCGTTTTATTGTCTGCTGCAGGCTGTTTAGGATCGGCAGCGTTGACCGCCTGCTTAAATTCATGCATACTGCGTCCTAAAGCCTTGCCCACATCGGGAAGTTTGCCGGGTCCGAAAAAGATTAAACCGATAACGAGGATGAGCAGAAGTTCAGGTAAACCAAGTCCAAACATGATAAATACCTCCTTGAATATTAAATCCATTATTGTTTTTTGCCGCGGTAAGCGCGGATACTTAAAAAGAGCAGGGGCGCAATAAAACTGAGGCAGGAGCCGCCGCAGTTGCCGCAGCTGCCTGTGCAGCCGGCGGTAGGGAAATTATTAGATAAAGCGGCAGGGTTATAGCCGAGACGAGAAAATAACTGGGGCAGGAAAACGGCTCCCAAAGCGCCCCCGCCGTACAGCAGTTTCTGTTTCTTCATAATTTACAGCTCCTTAGTAATATTACTTTTATAGCGGATTGCTTGGGTAGGACATTGTATCTGGCAGCAGCCGCAGACGATACAGCGGTCAGTATCAATATCGGCTTTGCCTTGTTTAAGGCTGATTGTACGCATGGGGCAGCTGCGCGCGCATTTGCCGCAGCCGATGCAGGCCGACTTATTTACCAGCATCCTAAAAGGGCCGGGTAATAATTGTCCTATACGGTGCAAAAGAGAGCTTGCAGCTCCGACGGGACAAAGGAAATTGCAGTAGCCGCGGCCTCCTTGAGTAAACAGGCCGAAGACGATATTGGCCAAAAAGAAGACGGCAAGCAGCGAGAGCAAAGTAAGAAGCAGCTGGCCGCTGCCTATGCTGATGATAAAGAGTTCCAAAGCATAGTAATTACAGTAGGCGCAGGGATAAGCAAAACCTAAGGATGTTATCAGTAAGAAACCGGCGAAAAAGCCGTAACGCAGTGTTGTGATGGGAACATACTTACCCCAGTCTATCTGATATTTTTTCGGCAACAGGGTGCTTAAAAATTCGCTGAAAGCTCCTGCCGGGCAAAGACGGCCGCAAAACAGCGGCCCAAACCAGAAAGAAACAACTGCCAATAGCAGACAAAAGAAAAGAGAAACAGGACCGGAGGAGCCCCAGTCGCCGCTCAGCAGGCGGGATATAGGGATGCGGGCACAGGGAACATGTAATGAATGAAAGCCGTTTGCCTGCCAAAACGAGGCAAAAAAGCTGTTAAAGAACATGAAAGGTTTATAAAACAGCAGAAAACCTAAAACATAGCCCAACAGACGCTGCAGTTTAAATATTAAGGCACGCATATAACTCCTCTTTTCTTCCGGGCAGATAATGGTTTAAAATCTATTTTGTCAGTAACGCAATATTTCAGATAACAATAAAAGGCATACAGATTATCTGTATGCCTTAATTATAAAAATATGTAGTTTTAAAGTCTAATACCTATTTTACAGCATCTCGTATGCCTAAAAAGCATCTTGCAAACTCAATAAATTTCTGTACGGTGATGCTGGTAGTAGCGCTGCTGCGCCAGGCCAGAAAGACCCTGGTGGTGATAGGCGGCTGTAACGGCCGGAAGCAGAAGCTGTTACTGTCAGTCATAGAGGTTTTGACAGTAATAGCGTAGCAGCCTGTATGTTCTACAAGAGGGAATGCATTGCCCAAAAGGTTACAGGTGCCGATAAGTTTGATTTTAGAAATATTGCCGCTGAGCCAGTTCAAAATAAGGCTGTGCAGCTGCAGCCGTGTAGGCAGCAGCAATGGCTTGTTTTCCAAATCGTCGGCAGTAACTGATGCTTTATCTGCCAGCTCGGCGTCGGCGCGCATCAGGATACCCATTTCTTCCTGCTGCGGCAGGGTAAGAAAATTATAATTGAGCATGTCGATAGGCTCCTGCAGCAGAGCAATATCAAGCAGTCCTTTTTCCATTTTCTGGTGGATGATGTCGGTGGTGCCGGTAAACAGCTCAAAAGTTACGTTGGGATATTTCTGCTGGAAAGCATTGATGATTTCTGCCAGCAGATTGACGGAAGCAATTTCACCGACGCCGAAGCAGATATTGCCGCTCAGGTTAGTTTCCTGGTCTTTGATGTCATGCTCGGTCTTTTCTACCAGCTCGACGATATCGGAGGCGCGCTGCGCCAGAAAACTGCCGGCCGGGGTCAGGGTAAACCTGCGCTGGCTGCGGTCAAACAGTTTGACGCCTAGGTCTTCTTCCAGCTGCATCAGCTGGCGGCTGAGGGTGGGCTGGGTGATGTGCAGCATATCGGCAGCTTTGGTGATACTGCGCTCGCGGACGACGGCCAGGAAATAAACCAGGATGCGAAAGTTCATGACGCAGTCCTCCTTAGCATTAAAATTTTGGAGCAGCCGATGCTATTCCAGATAAGCGGTGGTGATGATGCCGGTGTAATAAGTATGCCAGTCGTTGCCGCCGTACCATTTCTGCGTCAGCTCCTGGTCGAATATGGCAGGCTGCATGGTGTTTTTATCAACGATTTTACATTCTATCTGCAGGCCGCAGCCTTGGATGACAGGTACATCAACAGTCTGTGCCGGTACTGCAGTCAGTCCGGCAGCGGCAAATTTATCCAGATTACGGCCGGAGTTAGTACCGCACAGCCCGAGCGCTTTAGCAAAACCGTCGTTGACAGGGATGCTGACGGTAAAATGTGGATTTTTTTCGATAAGCTCGTGGGTATAGCGGGATTTGCGTACCATAACGGTAAATACAGGACTGCCCCACATAAAGCCCAGCGCACCCCAGCCGATGGTCATGGTATTTTGTTTGCCGTCAGCGGCGGTGCTTAGAAAAACTCCTTTGGAGAGGGTTTTTAAGATTATTTCAGCGTGTTCAAAAACATTGATGCTTTGCATATAAATCACTCCTTTGTTTTTAATTATAGAGTTTTCCGTAAACCGCGCAAGTGAATTTTTTGTACCGTATTTTAAGCAGTAAAAGACAGCTCCAGCTTGTTAAATTTAGTACACAGCGAGGGTTTTTGTGGTATAATAAAACAGGTTATTGGTAAAATTCATTAATTGATTTATAGGATGGTGAAAAAATGAAAGTATCTGCTGATGACGTTAAGTATATTGCACAGCTTTCCCGTTTGACCGTTCCCGAAACCGAAATGGAAAAATTTACGGAACAGTTCAATCAGATTCTTAACTATGCCGATATTCTGCAAAAAATCGACACTGCCGGTATCGAGCCTACCGCTCATGTACTGCCGGTAAGCAACGTACTGCGTGAGGATGTTGCCAAAGAAGGCGTTACCCATGAAGAAGCGCTGAGCAACGCTCCGGCTGTCCATAACGGCGGCTTTAAAGTACCGCGCGTAATCGAATAAGAAGGAGGCACTATTGTGGAATTATATAAACTTACTGCCCACGAGCTCCACGAAAAGCTCGTTAATAAAGAAGTAAGCTCTGTAGAACTCACCAATGCGCTGTATGAACGTATTGATGCAGTTGAAGATAAAGTAAACGCTTATGTAACCTTAGATAAAGAAAACGCTTTGGCACAGGCTGCCAAAGTTGACGCTAAAATTGCCGCAGGTGAAGAAATCGCTCCGCTGGCAGGCGTTCCGGGTGCTATTAAAGATAATATCTCTACCAAAGGACTGCGCACTACCTGCTCTTCCAAAATGCTGAGCAACCTTATTCCTATTTATGATGCGCATGTTATCAAAAATTTGCGCGCAGATGAAACCATTTTCCTGGGCAAGACCAATATGGACGAATTTGCCATGGGCTCTACCACGGAAAGCTCTTTCTTCGGCGCAACCCATAATCCATGGAATCTTGACCGCGTTCCCGGCGGTTCTTCCGGCGGCAGCGCTGCTGCTATTGCTGCAGGCGAAGCAATCTGGACGCTGGGCAGCGATACCGGCGGATCTATCCGTCAGCCGGCTTCCTTTAACGGCTGCGTAGGTATTAAACCGACCTATGGCCGCGTATCCCGTTATGGCTGCGTAGCGTTTGCTTCTTCTCTGGACCAGATCGGGCCTATCACTAAAGACGTAACCGACGCTGCTCTCGTGCTCAACACTATCTGCGGCAAAGACGAACACGACTCTACTTCTCTGGACGTAGAAGTGCCTGACTTTACCAAGGCTCTGGTGGCTGACGTTAAAGGTCTGCGTATCGGCCTGCCGAAAGAATATTTCGGCGAAGGTCTTGACCCGAAGGTAAAGGCTGAAATTGAAAAGGCTGTAAAACAATACGAAGCCATGGGCGCTGAAATTGTCGAAGTTTCCCTGCCTCATACCGAATATGCCGTAATCACTTACTATATCATCGCGCCGGCAGAAGCGTCTGCCAACCTGGCCCGCTTTGACGGTGTACGTTACGGCTATCGTAATACTTCGGCAACCTCTGCGCCGGAAATGACTACCTTAAGCCGTACCGAAGGCTTTGGCGCGGAAGTAAAACGCCGCATCATGCTGGGCACCTATGTACTGAGCAGCGGTTACTATGACGCTTACTATAAAAAAGCAATGCAGGTACGTACTCTGATCCGCAAAGACTTTGAAGAAGCATTCAAACAATGCGACGTGCTTTTAACTCCTACTTCCCCTGTTGTGGCTTATCCTATCGACGGCAAGATGGATCCGCTGTCCATCTATCTGCTGGACGTAACCACTATTCCCGTCAACATGGCAGGCCTGCCGGGTATTTCCGTTCCCTGCGGCTTTGCAGACGGTATGCCCGTAGGTATGCAGCTGATTGGCAAACCGCTGGATGAAGCAACCATTCTCCGTGCTGCTTATACCTTTGAACAGGCTAACGAATATCACAAAGTATTCGCACCGCTGGGAGGTAACAAATAATGACTAAATATATTACCGTCATCGGCCTGGAAGTCCATGCCGAACTGAAAACTAAATCTAAAGCATTCTGCTCCTGCTCTACCGCTTTCGGCAGCGCTCCTAACACTCATGTATGCCCGGTATGCCTGGGTATGCCCGGCGCTCTGCCCGTGCTCAACAAACAGGTAGTAGAATTTGCTATCCGCGCAGGTCTGGCTTTGAACTGCGAAATCAAGAAATTCAATAAATTTGACCGTAAAAACTATTTCTATCCTGACCTGGCTAAAAACTATCAGATTTCCCAATTTGATAAACCTATCTGCGAAAACGGTCATATCGACGTTAATGTAAACGGCGAAGAAAAACGCATCGGCATTACCCGTATCCACATGGAAGAAGATGCCGGCAAGCTGGTACACAGCGGCGCTACCATCAGCACCTCTGATTCTTCTGCTGTAGACTACAACCGTGCAGGCGTTCCGCTGATTGAGATTGTTTCCGAGCCTGATATGCGCAGCGCTGAAGAAGCACGCGCTTACATGGAAAACCTGAAAGCTATTTTGGAATACACCGATGTTTGCGACTGCAAGATGCAGGAAGGCAGCCTGCGCTGCGACGCTAACATTTCCATCATGCCGGAAGGCGCCAAAGAATTTGGTACCCGTGCGGAAATCAAAAACCTGAACTCTTTCCGCGCACTGGTACGCGCTATCGAATATGAAGTTGAACGTCAGAAAGAGATTCTGGAAGACGGCGGCCATATCGTACAGGAGACCCGTACCTGGGATGACGCTAACGGCGTAACCCTGTCCATGCGTTCTAAGGAAGAAGCTCACGATTACCGTTATTTCCCGGAACCAGACCTTGTTCCCGTACAGCTTGACGATGCCTGGATTGAACGTGTACGCAGCGAACTGCCGGAACTGCCGGCACAGCGTCAGGCTCGTCTGGTCAAAGAACATGGTCTGCCGGAATACGATGCTTCTTTGATTGTAGCAACTAAAGCTATGGCAGAATACTTTGACGAAGCTGTCAAGACTGCCAAAGACAGCAAGGGCGTTTCCAACTGGATGCTGGGGGACGTTTCTGCCTATCTTAACAATGAAGGCATTACCATCAGCGAATTTAAGGTAACGCCGGCTCACCTGGCTGAACTGGTTAACCTGACTAAAGACGGCGTGCTTTCCAGCAAGCTGGCTAAAAAAGTATTTGCTGAAATGCTGAAAGAAGATAAAGCTCCGTCCGTACTGGTTAAAGAGCTTGGTCTGGAACAGGTTAGCGACGAGGGCGCAATCCTGAAACTGGTTGAAGAAACCATCGCTGAAAATCCGCAGTCTGTTGCCGACTTTAAAGCAGGCAAGGATAAGGCTATCGGCTTCCTGGTAGGCCAGATTATGAAAAAATCCAGAGGCAAGGCTAACCCGGGCATGGTTCAGAAAATGCTCAAAGAAAAAATGCAATAAGATTTAGCAATAGAAAAGGCGCTGCTAAAAGCAGCGCCTTTTTAAGTTCTGTTTTCTCACAAAAACTTCATTTGTAATTTACCTCTGGATAGGATATGATTAAGGTACAATAAATCATAGCAGCGAGGTATAAATTATGTATAAACAATTTCAATTTAAAGGCAGCGGTTTCGGCTATTTCTGGCTGATGCTGTGGACTTCCGTTGTATCTATTATTACGTTTGGACTGTATTTTCCGTGGGCGTATTCTGCGCAGCAGCGCTGGATTTGCAGCAACACTTATGTGGAGGGGCGTCGCCTGCGGTTTACCGGTACCGGCATAGGCTTTTTCTTCCAGTGGCTGCTCATCATGGTGCTGACTACGGTTACCTTTGGTCTGTATGCTCCCTGGGGTTATTGCCAGTTCAAACGCTGGGAAACAGAGAATACTGTATTTGACGATTAGGAGGAGCTATGGCTGAATATATTATCGGAGCAGTAATCGTCGCCGCCGTTATCCTGGCGCTGCGCAGCTATTTTGGCAGCAAGTACGGTGACGGCGGCCATTGCAGCGGCTGCAGCGGCTGCAGCCGCGCTGCCCAGTGCGGTCTGCATATCAAAGAAACCGTTGACAAATCAGATAAATAGCTATATGCTAAAGCTACGGTTTAAAGCATGAAAATACAAGAAAAAAGCCGCTGCAGTAAAGTGTAGACGGTTTATTTTTTTATTGCTGGTGGAGGTTAAGATTGTGCATATTGAACGTGGTGCCTGGGCGGAGATAAATTTAGATGCGGTAGCCCATAATGTCCAGGTGGCAAAGGCTAATTTAAAACCGACAACCAGGCTGTGTGCCGTAGTAAAGGCTGATGCCTATGGTCATGGTGCGGTGCGCGTAGCTCAGGAGGCTGCCCGTAACGGCGCAGATTTTCTGGCGGTGGCGCTGCTGCAGGAAGCGGTGAAACTGCGTGATGCAGGCATAGACATTCCTATCCTTATTTTAGGTACCATGCAGCCGGAAACGGCTGATATAGTTGTCAGATATGATATCAGCCATGCCGTCTTTGATGAAGAAAGACTGTATGCGCTTAATGAAGCTGCTTTGCGGCAGCATACCAAAGCGAAAATCCATCTGAAAATAGATACCGGGATGCACCGTATTGGCTTGCATGTGCGGGATGCCGGGCGCTTTGCCAAACTGGCGGCGTCTTTGCCGGGCATATATATCGAGGGGGTGTTCTCCCATTTTGCAACGGCGGATGCGGATGACAAGGAGTATGCCGCTTATCAGTTTGCCCGGTTTCAGGAAGCTCTGCGGCTGATTGAGACAGAAGGCATCCATATACCTATCCGGCATATTGCCAACAGTGCGGCGCTGACCGAGCTGCAGGAGTACCAGCTGGATATGGTGCGGCAGGGCATAACTTTGTACGGACTGCATCCTGCGCATATGATAGACTGCTACAAGGATTTTGAGCCGGTGATGACGGTTAAGACCAAGGTGGCTTTTATCAAGGAGCTGCCTGCCGGTGAAACTATCGGTTATGGGCGCACTTTTACCCTGCAGCGGCCCAGCATTATTGCCACTGTGCCCCTTGGGTATGCGGACGGAATCAGCAGGCGGCTTTCCAATAAAGGCTATATGCTGATTAACGGTGAAAAAGCGCCGATTATCGGCAGGGTATGTATGGATCAGACCATGCTGGACATTACCGATATTCCCGGCGTGCGGACTGGCGATGAAGTGCTCGTCTTCGGCGGGCGGGAACTGCCCATGGAGCTTGTTGCCCAGTGGGCTGATACCATCTGTTATGAAATCGTCTGTGCCGTCAGCCCCAGAGTACCGCGCGAATATGTGCGCGGCAATTAAATACGCTTTCCCTTATTTTATGACTGCCAATGGCTTCGGCCGGACGGCAGTCCTTTTTATTTGCCGGGATGATTTTTAAAAGCTGAAAAATATTCGATAAAGAAACTGATAAAGGCTGCTGCCGCTGCTGACTGGTGACGCTTTTTGAGCCATACTAACGCGCCCGTGGTGGTAAGCTCGTCGTCTTCTATTTCATAGACAGCCAGTTTGGGGCGGGTTTCGCGTACTGCTGCCGACTGCGGCAGGATAGTGGCGCCGAGACCTGCTTCTGTCCAGCCCAGCAGCGGGATAGTGTCGTTGCTGCGGCAGAAATACAGGGGCTGGCAGCGGTGCTTACGAAAAACACTGCTGACCAGGTTTTCATATTTCTGGTGCAGCAGCAGGGGGTAGGCTGCCAGTTCGCTTACAGCAAGGGAAGTTTTGGCAGGCGGCAGGGGCTGGCTGTCGGTATTGATGATAGCTACCAGTTTTTCTTCCGGCAGGTTGTAGCTGTCAAAGTAATTGCTGTTGAAAGGCGTCCTGACGATACCGATTTCCAGGATGCCTTTTTCCAGCAGCTCCGTGATGCGCGTCGTAGCTTCGGTAATCAGTTGGAAGCGTACCTGCGGATATAGTTTATTGAAGTCTTTAATCAGTGTGGGCAGCAGCATATAATTAGCGGTAGAAACAGCTCCCATATACAGGGTACCGCTGACGGCCTGACCGACGCTGCGGACTTCCTGCAGGGAACGTTCCGTCAGATTGAGGATTTCACGTACCCGGTGCAGCAGCAGGACGCCGGAAGGAGTAAGCTGCAGACGGCGGCTGCTGCGGTCAAAGAGTTCTGTTTCCAGTTCGGCCTCCAGCTGTTTTATCTGACGGCTGAGCGGCGGCTGCGCCATATGCAGCAGCCTGGCTGCCATAGTGATATTGCCGGTTTCAGCGACGGAGAGGAAGTAACGCATTTGCTGCAGATTCATGAAGATCACCATACCTTTAAAGTATATTTTGAAACAAAAGCGGTATTTTAAGTATTAAAATAAGCCTGCTATAATAATAGTCAGAAAAAGTAAGCCCGTCAAGTTCAGGGCAGCGGAGGTGTAATTATGAGTGAGAAGATTTTGATTCCTATTGACAGTTCTGAAATGGCAACAGAGCTTTTGCGTTACGGCGCGTCGCTTGCAGCTAAACTGGGAGCAGAAATCTGTGTGATGCACGTGGTAGAGCCGTTCAGTAAAAAAGCGACCGTGCTTTCCCAGTTTAAAGAAGATATGGTAGAGCAGGTCAATGAGCTGCTGAAAACCGTAGGGGCGGAGGTCATGGAACAGGCTCAGGCCACACTCAAAGAAGCAGGCGTTGCAGCAAATTATATAACTAAACTTGGCTATCCCTCCGATGAGATTGTTGCGACGGCCCGTGAAGAAGGCTGTACGCTGATTGTTATCGGCTGCCGCAGTATAAATTCGCTGGGCAAGCTGATGTTAGGCAGCGTAAGTTCTAAAGTGGCCCATGACGCGCATATTCCTGTACTTATCTTTAAAAAATAAAAAACTGCTGGGAACTTGTTCCTTAGATAGAGTCGGAAAAACTCTGCCGCCTATGGCGGCAGAGTTTTTTATGTCTGCGATTGCGTGCCAGAGGATTTACTGCTGCCTTGACTAACTTGGAGGATGATGCTATACTTTTAATTAGTAATAATTATCAATTAGTTGGAGGAAGATATATGGAACAGGAACAATGGAAGGAATATGTCAATAAAGTTGCTACCTGTCAGTGGCCGGTCCCGGCAGGTATGATCAGCGATATGAACGATTGGCGCTGCCGCAGCATTGTAGGGCGTATGCTGCTGGTGTTGGGCGATATCGAAGGAGCTATGGAAGTATTGAGCACGGTCATCAAAGAAAAGCCGGATGAGGAAAATATTCCTGAATATGGGCTCAGTGATGTGGAACACATGGTACTGTGCCTGCGCGACGTGGCAGAAATCGTCTGGACGTTAACTCACACGGCTCATGCGCCGCTGATTTATCTGGACAGGGCGTATCGGTACTGCCGCCGTTTCCCACATCCTTTCCATGGCGTTGCCAGAGGCGATATCTGGTGCCGTCGTCTGGAAATTATGCGCGAAAGCGGGCAGGGCGATAAAGCCGAACAGGAAGCGCAGGAAATGCTGGAAGCTGAAAAGGAGAATAACGGCGTCAATCCGTATCGTTATTTTGCCGGTAAGTTCCTGGCAGAAAATGCCGCCGCAGCCGGTAATTTTAAAGAAGCCGCAGAGCTGCTGGCCGAGGCTTTGCAGCATTATCCACTCAATGAACAGGGACGCGCAGACATTGCCGCCGCTGTTGCCGAGCAGGAGGACGAGGCGCGCTATAAGAAATATCTGGCCTGTACGAAAATTAAATACGCGCCGTGGGAGGAGCTGCCGCCGGCAGTACCGCAACGGTAAAGAAGGACTGCTGCGGCAGTCTTTTTTTATGAGCGGTTAAACAGATGATTAAAAGATTTTATTTGAAAAATTCAAAAAACTGATAAAATATACAATATTAAAGTAAATCCTACTGAAAGGACGTACATACGTGAAAAAACAATTACTTGCTTTAAGTGCGGCGGCAGTGCTGCTGGCGTCTCAGACGGCAGGCGCAGAAGGTTTCGCCATTAACGAATGGAGCGCAGAAGGCGTGGCCATGGGCGGGGCCCGCATGTTTGCCGAAAATGACGCGGCTAATATTGCCTATAATCCTGCTTCTATTACCAAGGTACAGGGAGAAGCTTTTAAACAGAGCGCCGTTTACATCAGCCCTCATGGCAAATATGATTTGTTTGACGATAAAGGTAGTAATTTTGAGTCAGGAAAGAATGTTGTACACGCTGCCTGGGTGCCGAGCGGTTATTATGTTAAACAGCTCAACGACAAGGAATGGTTCGGTATCGGCGCTTATACCCGCTTCGGTATGATTTCTGAGTTTGAAAGAAACTCTACGGTAGCAACTAACGCCTTTTTCTCCAAGCTGGCAGGCGTGAGCGTTACGCCTACTTATGCCCGCAAATTTGATAAGAAATGGAGCGCCGCAGTAGGTGCGGACATCAACTATGTTGGCCTTGATTTAGAAAAAAATTTAACATTGGCTGATAATAAAGGCAATCTTGTTGGCGGGCCAACTCATCTGGATGGCGAAAGCTATGCGCTTGGCTGGAATGCGGCAGTAAACTATACTTTCGATGATAAAAACGAAATGGGCGTAGTGTACCGCAGCAAGATTACCCATTCCATGGAAGCTGATTTCAATGCCTATGGCACCTTAAATACGAAGACAGGTGCTTACGGCGAGGTGACGCTGCCGGACAGCTGGAGTATCGGCTACAGTCACAAGTTTGATGATAAGACACGGGTGGAATTAAACGGTACCTGGACTGGCTGGAGTTCTTATGATGCACTGAATATTTATTTTGATGGTGCAATAGGATACGTGCCTGTTGGAGGAGGTCTGTACCCTGTTACTTCCAGTGAGAATCCTAAAAACTGGTCGGACGGCTGGCGTTATGCTATCGGTGTGGAACATAAGCTCAGTGATAAATACAGCGTGCTGGCAGGCTTTGCCTATGATGAATCGTCCATTCCCTATGACGGCGGCGACTTTATCGTGCCTACCGGCAATCGTCGTACCTATTCCCTCGGCGCTCAGTATCACGACGATGACCAGACGCTGGCGCTGACTTTAGGCTGGATGGATATCGGCGATTTGAGCTTCGGCGGCCATCAGACTGACGGATATACGCACGCGCATACTCATGATAACTATGCCAAAATTTTTGGCATCAGCTATCAGCGTAATTTTTAAAACGGAACCGCTAAGACCAGTACGGCTGCCGACAATGTAACGGTAGTACAGGCTATGCCTTATAGTTGGTTTAAATGTAAAAAATAATACAGTTTTCAGCAAGCAGCGCCTTGTGCGCTGCTTTTTTACATGGGCTGGCAAGACAAACGCCATTTTTTGTATTATAATTAGGAAGGATTTTTTTATAATGGGAGAAAGATATGGCTGTTATATTTTATTTAAGCGGCACAGGCAATAGCCTGTATGCAGCGCAAAAAGCGCAGGACGCACTTACGGACTGCCGTTTGGAAAAGATGGGCGACTATCTGCGGAGCCCTTATAAGGTGCAGGATGACATCTTGGGTATCGTCTGCCCCGTATATTGTTTCGCTCTGCCGCCGTTTGCAGCGGAGTTTCTCAGACAGCTGCAAGCAGCGCCTGCTTACTGCTTTGCCCTTGTGACGATGGGCGCTAACGCCGGTTTTGCCTTAAAGCAGCTGCATCAGCTGCTGGCGGCGCAGAACATCAGGCTGGATTACGCGCAGGATATCGCTATGCCGGATAATTTCTTTGCGGTGCCGGAATTTATCCGCAGCAAGATGCTTACGGCAGCGGAGGATAAGCTGGCTGGTATGCAGCGCCGTCTGACGGCTAAAGAGCAGGATCTCAGCCGCTGCCGGGATGCGTTTCTCTGGGAGCATGGCGGTACGGCGCTTGGCTGGAAGTTTATCCGCGGCATACTGCAGGCGGACAGGCCGCAGGTTGATGGGCAAAAGTGTGTAGGCTGCGGTATTTGTGCGCGTATCTGTCCTGCAGGTAATATTTCCATGCAGGATGGCAGGCCGACGTTTGGCAACAGCTGCGCCGTCTGTCTGGGATGCCTGCACTGGTGTCCGCAGAGCGCTATCCGGGCCGGACGCAAGAAAATAAACAGCAAGACCAGATATGTTAATCCCCAAATAAGTATAGAAAAAATGGATAAGGTGGGAAGATAGATGAAAGAATATGCTTCTGTAAACAAAGAAATGCTGGCAGAACTGGAGGCGGTGCTGGGAGCTGAATATGTGCTGACGGCTGCCGATAAGCTGGAGCAGTACAAGACTGATGAGGAAACCGACCCCAGGATGTTCCATCTGCCGGAAGCAGTAGTGCTGCCGGGCAGCAGCGAAGAAGTAGCGGCAGTAGTGAAGCTGTGCAACAAGTATAATGTGCCCGTTACTGTGCGCGGCGGCGGTACCAGCCTGGCGGACGGGGCTATCCCCGTCTGCGGCGGCATCGTGCTGTTAATGGAGCGCATGAACAGGATTCTGGAAATGGATACTACAGCTATGTATATGGTGGTAGAAGCAGGTGTGCGTACAATCGATATTCAAAAGCGTGCCAATGAAGCCGGCTTTTTATATGCAGGCGATCCCTGCAGCGCCGAAAGCTGCCAGATAGGCGGCAACCTGGCTACCAATGCCGGCGGTAATAAGGCGGTACGCTATGGCGTTACCCGTAATCAGGTATACAGCCTGGAAGTGGTTACGCCTACCGGCGAGATTGTAGAAGTAGGGGCAAGACTGAAAAAATGCTCTACTGGCTACTGCATGGAGCAGCTTATCATGGGCAGCGAAGGTACGCTGGGCATTATTACTAAGGCGACGCTGAAATTGCAGCCGCTGCCGCCGTACCGTTTCGATTTGCTGGCAGTTTTTGACGATCCTGTCAAAGCTTTGGACGTAGTGCCTAAAATCATGCAGGCCGGATTAAATCCTACTAGCATCGAATATATGGACAATTCCTATGTGCGCAGCACCGCCGATTATATCGAATTTAAGGGCGCGCCCCATTATGAAGACGGTATCTACGTCATCATCACTGTAGAAACCTTTACTGAAGACGAACTGGACCTCAAAATGGAGAAACTGGACGAGCTGTGCGAAGCAGCGGGCGCTATCGACGTACTGGAAGCTGACGACCGCATCTGGAGTATGCGCCGTAACTGTCAGGAGTCCGTCCGGCTGATCAGCCTGGTATCTTTGACTGACGACGTAGTCGTGCCGGTAGATAAGATTGCCGAGACTATCAAATACATTATGCAGGTAGGGGAAAAATATCCGTTCCCTGTAAAAATCAACGCCCATATCGGCGACGGCAACCTGCATATCGTGCTCTGCAAGTGCGATTTAACTGACGAAGAATGGGAAAAGAACGTAGCTGCTTTCCATAACGAGGTTTACAGCTACGCTTACAGCCAGGGCGGCCGTCTGGCCGGCGAGCACGGTATCGGCGCCAAGAAACTGGCCTATATGGAAGCCTATACTCCGGCCGGCGAGCTTGAACTCATGCGCAAGATCAAGCTGGCCTGGGATCCTCAGCTGATCCTTAACCCGGGTAAGATATTCAATGCTTAGCAGCATGGTAGAATTGTAGGAAAGAAAGGATTGAATGAAAAATGACCAAGTATAACCCTGTAACCGAGGAAGTCCTGGAAGCGCTGCGCGCGGCAGTGGGAGAAGAAAATGTCAAGGTGGATGCGGAGACGCTCGACCGTTATAAGACGGATGAAGAAACTGACCCGCATTACCATCATCTGCCGGAGGTAGTAGTACTGCCGGGCAGTACGGAAGAAGTAGCGGCTGTGATGAAGATAGCTAATAAATACCTGGTGCCGGTAACTCCCCGCAGTGCCGGGACCAGCGTTTCCTGCGGCGCGGTACCTGTATGCGGCGGTATCGTACTGCTTTTGGAACGTATGGATAAAATTATCGAGCTGAACGCCGACGCTATGTATATGGTAGTAGAAGCGGGCGCGCGTACCGTAGAAATCCAGCAGAAAGCCAATGAAGCCGGCCTTTTATATGCAGGCGATCCCTGCAGTGCGGAAAGCTGCCTGATCGGCGGCAATATTGCCACCAATGCGGGCGGCAATAAGGCTGTGCGCTATGGTACTACCCGTCATCAGGTATATTCCATAGAAGTAGTAACGCCGACCGGCGAAATAGTGGAGTTAGGCTCCCGTTTGAAAAAATGTTCTACCGGCTACTGCCTGGAACAGCTGGTAATGGGCAGCGAAGGCACCTTGGGCATCATTACCAAGGCTACCTTGAAGCTTTTGCCGTTGTGCCCGTATAAGATTGATATTTTAGCTATCTTTACCGATGTCAACAAAGCTGTTGATCTGGTGCCTAATCTGATTAAGGCCGGTCTTAATCCTACCAGCGTAGAATTTATGGACAATAATTTCGTGCGCGCCGCCAGCGATTATTCAGAAATCAGATTGCCTCATTATGAAGACGGCAGCTATGTTATTGTTACCGTAGAAACCTTTAATGAAGACGAACTGGATATGAAGATGGAGCAGCTGGACGAAATCTGCACTGCCAGCGGCGCTACCGACGTACTGGAAGCCGACGAGCGCGTGTGGAAGGTCCGCCGCAACTGTCTGGAAGCAACCCGTTTGCTGTCTAAGGTAAGCACTTCTGACGACCTGGTAGTGCCCGTAGATAAGATTGCGGTCTGCATCGAGCATCTGACCGAGGTTTCTAAAAATTACAGCTTTAAACTCTTTACTTTAGCCCATGCCGGTGACGGCAACCTGCACTTCCAGATTCTGAAAGGCGAGATGAGCGACGAACAATGGGAAGACGAGCTGCAGCGTTTCCATGCGGAAGCTTATGCCTATGTTTACAGCCTGGGCGGACGCCTGAGCGGTGAACATGGCATCGGCGCTAAAAAACTGCCGGCCATGGAAACTTATACCAACCCGGTAGAAATGGAAATCATGCGCTCTATTAAACACGCCATGGATCCTAATAACATCTTGAATCCGGGCAAGGTATTTAATGCGTAACGGAGTGTGAGACTATGAATAAATTACTGCGTATCCTGTTTGCTGCCGTTTTGTGCCTGGGCGTTTTAGCACTGAGCGGCTGCGGCGGCGATAAAAAAGAAGCCAAGCCTGATTACAGCAAACCTGTCAAGGTAGGCGTCAACCCCGGTCCCCATGCGGAAATCATGGAAAACGTACAGAAACTGGCGGCGAAACAGGGACTGAAAATCGAAATCGTCGAGTTCAGCGATTTTGTAACGCCGAATACGGCGCTGGCGCAGGGAGATATCTGGGCTAACTGCTATCAGCATAAGCCGTTCCTCGATGCGACCTTGAAAAAGGAGCCCAGTTTTGATCTGGTAAGCGCTTTCCCGACAGCGCTGTTCCCCATCAATGTTTATTCCAGAAAAATCAAACCCGGACAGCCCATTCCAGACGGTGCGACCATTGCCATACCCAACGATCCGTCCAACGGCAGCCGCGCTATTTTGATGCTGGCAGAAAACGGCTTGATTAAAGTTAAAGATATCAAGAATATTGATACAACCTTGCAGGATATTACAGAAAATCCGCATAACTTCAAGTTCATCGAGCTGGAAGCAGCCGCTATTCCCCGCAGTCTGGAAGATGTAGACTGCGCGGCCATCAATACGACCTATGCGCTGGAAGCAGGCCTCAACCCGGCCAAAGACGCCATCGTCAGCGAAACGGCGGATTCTTTCTATGTAAATATTGTAGCTGTACGCAAGGGTACGCTGGACGACCCGCGTCTGGAACAGTTCAGAAAAGTTTATCAGTCGCCTGAAAATGCCAAATTCATCAGAGAACATTTCCCCGGCTCCGTATCTATCGGCTGGAAAGAATAGGAAGTGACGATGATGCTGACAGAACGTATTGAAGCAATCTGGCAGCAGCTGCACGCTATGCCGGAGCCTGCTTTCTGCGAGGTAAAGACAGCGTCTTTTCTGGCGCAGCGGCTGCGCCAGGCTGGTTACTGCGTGCAGGAACAGGTAGGGATGCATGACGGCCGGCCGGCGACCGGCGTCGTAGGCGTGTTGGACAGCGGCCGGCCGGGACCGGTAGCTGCCCTGCGTTCCGATATGGACTGCCTGATGTTCAAGCAGGCGGACGGCAGCGAGCGCGGTATCCACGCCTGCGGGCATGACGCTCATATGGCCATGGTGCTGGCTGCTGCCGAAGAGCTGGCAGAGCAGGGGATTCCCTGCGGCAAAGTGAAAATCATCTTCCAGCCGGCGGAGGAAATCGGCAAGGGTGCTTTGTGCCTGCTGGAAGCGGGCGTGCTGGATGATGTTGATTATCTGTTCGGCATCCACCTGATGAGCAGTCAGATGGCTGGCAGCGGCCAGGCGATAGCTACCGTGCGCTGGACAGCCTGTACCTTGCTGCGTGCCGTTATCGAAGGCACGCCGGCCCATGGCTCCAAGCCCCATCTGGGAGTTAACGCTATTGACGTAGGTGCGGCGATAGTCGGCGCAGTCAATGCGCTGCATACCGACCCGCTTTTGTGCGGCAATGTGAAAACTACCAGCTTTGTAGCCGGAGGCGGTTCGCTTAATTCTATCTGCGCCAAGGCGGAACTTGGCTTTGACCTGCGTTCTACTTCTAATGCAGAAATGGAGCAGCTGCGTCAGCGGGTTATGGATGTAATACAAGGTACTGCCGCCGTTTACGGCGCTAAGGCTGCTGCTGAAATCGTGGGTACCTGCCCGGCGTCAAGCTTTGACAGTACTATGGCTGCCGTAGCCCGAGAAGCGATTGTGGCTGAACTGGGGCAGGGAGGACTGATTGATGCTGCGGCTACTACGGTAGGCGAGGACTTCAATTTTTATGCCATGTACAGGCCGCAGCTGAAAACCGGCTTTATCGGACTGGGCTGCGATCTGCGTCCGGGACTGCACGATCCTGCAATGACCTTTGTGCATCAGGATATGGCCCATGGCTGCCGCATCCTGCAGAAAATGCTCCTCAAAGTGCTAACGCTTTGAATGATTATATCGAAAGGGATGCCGTCGGCGTCCCTTTTATTATGCAGAAAGTATTATTTGCCTCTGCGGCAGGAATTTTTTTTTTTACGGCGAAAGTAAACAGATAGATATACTTTTAAAGGAGCAGATAGATGAGTACATTCGACAAGGTATTGCTGGCTACAGATTTGACGCCGCAGTCCGACAATCTTACCGAGTGTCTGTTCAGCCTTTGCCCCGATACGGAAACGGAAGTGGTCCTGGCGCACGTCTTTGACGATGACGACGACGCCGACCCTGACGGTAGTAATTACAAAAAAGTCAGCAGCCGTTTGGAAGGGTATAAAAACGATCTGAAACAGGCAGGTTATGAGGAAATATCAGTGATAACGCCGGTGGGCGAGCCCTTTGAGGCTATCAGCCGGGCCGGAGAGGACGCAGGGGCAGACCTGATTATGGTCGCTTCTCATGGTAAGGGCTTTATCAAGAGCGCCATCATGGGCAGTACGACCTTTGATTTGGCGCGCGCTGCGACACTGCCGCTGTTTATCAATAAGGATGAAGACTGCGTTAACGGCAGCCGGCTGCTGCATACGGTGATGATACCGACTGACTTTTCCAGAAAATCCCTGTCAGCGCTCAATATAGTCCGCGGTCTGCGCGAATATGTGGGCAAGGTGATTTTTGTGCATGTTATTGAACGCAGCCGCAGTAAGCATGATTATAAAGAGCAGTACGGCAACGCCCGGCTGCTGCTGCAGGAGCTGGTGGACGAGATGAGGATTTTCGGCATCGACGCCGATTTCTGCATCGCCCGGGGTGCGGCTTCCAAGGAGATTGTACATCTGGTACGCCAGGAACATATTACCCTGATTATGATGACCAAGACCGGCGCAGGACTGGTGAAAGGACTTGTCATCGGCAGTACTTCCCAGAACGTCATCCTTAACGCTGACTGCTCGATTTTGCTGCTTCCTGCCGAGGATGGCGGCGACGAGTAAAATATAAAATATTTTACAAAAATAATAGAAAATGCTTGACGCATTTTGGAAAAACCAGTATAATACTACTTGCAGTTGTGCTGACTGCAAGTACGTTATGTGCTGGCAAAATTGAACAATGCTTTGATTTTCAACCTGGAGAGATGACCGAGCGGTTGAAGGTGCACGCCTGGAAAGCGTGTGTACGGGAAACCGTACCGAGGGTTCGAATCCCTCTCTCTCCGCCATTTAGAAATTGCCGCACCAGCGGTTTTTTTATTTTATTTCTCTGTAGGACCGCAGATGCCGGGTCCTGCGCAATGGGAGCCTGTGAACCAGGTCAGGTCCGGAAGGAAGCAGCCTTAAGCGGATACTTTCATGTGCCGCAGGGGCGCCCGGTATTTACGGCCCTACAGGGAAGTAAGCGAACACAGACTGTTTTTGCAGCCTGTGTTTTTTTATACCCAGACGGCAGGATAATTTGCTGATATTGCATTGAATATTGTCAACCTGTCGTTATATAATATAGGCAGTATTTGTAAAATTTTCGGCAAAGGAGCAGCTTATGGCATACGTAGCATTATACCGCCGCTGGCGCCCGCAGGACTTTGATGCGCTGGTGGGCCAGCAGCCGGTCAAGACGGCTTTGAGTAATGCGCTGACCAGCGGACGCATCGCTCATGCGTATCTGTTTTCCGGGCCAAGGGGTACCGGCAAGACCAGTACGGCGCGTATCCTGGCTAAGGCGCTGAATTGTGAAAGCGGGCCGACGCCCCATCCCTGCGGGCATTGCCTTAACTGCGAGCGGATTACGGCGGGCACGTCCATGGATGTGTTTGAAATCGACGCCGCTTCTAACCGCGGCATCGAAGAGATTAAGTCGCTGCGCGAACAGCTGGCCTTTGCTCCGGTTAACGGCAGATACAAGATTTATATTATCGACGAAGTGCACATGCTGACGACGGAAGCTTTCAATGCCCTGCTCAAGACGCTGGAAGAGCCGCCGCCGCATGTCATCTTCATCCTGGCAACGACGGACCCGCACCGTATTCCGGCTACCATTCATTCTCGCTGCCAGCGGTTTGATTTCCGGCGGGTAACGGTGGATGAGATTGCCGAGCATTTAGCCTTAGTAGCGGAAAAAAGCGGTATCAGCGCCGATGCTGAAGCTTTACGGCTGATAGCTATCCAGGCCGAGGGCGGTATGCGCGATGCTCTGAGCCTGTTAGATCAGTGCGGCGTCATGGCGCAGCAGGTTACGGTGCAGACTGTACGCGAGGTGCTGGGCATCGTCGGCAGGGAAGCGCTGCGGGAACTGGTGCTGGGCATTGGCCGGCAGGACGTGCCGCAGGTGCTGGAACAGCTGAACAACCTGCTGCAGCAGGGTAAGGACGTCAAGCAGATTCTGACGGAGCTGACTGAATATCTGCGTGCGCTGCTGCTGTATCAGGCGGCGCCGTCGTATCAGGAGGCTTATCTGACGGATACGGCCGACGAGCTGGCCAAATGTGTGCCGTTTTTCGGCCGGGACAGGATCATGGCGGCGCAGCAGCGGCTGCATGAAGCCATAGGCGAACTGCGCTGGACTATGCGCCCGCGGATAACGGCGGAGCTGTGCCTGTTTGATTTGTGCCGGCTGGAAGGCAGTACAGTAGCGGCGTTGGCAGCCCGGGTAGAAATGCTGGAACGGCAGCTGCGGCAGCAGTCGGGTAGTACCGTGTTTACATCTGTTCCGGCTGCTGCTGAGGAGCCTGTCAAGCCGCCGTTGACCGATGTGGCAGTGCTGCAGCAGGAAGCTGATAGGGCGCCGCCTCAGCCATGGATGCAGGCTGAGATTCCGATGAGGCCGGAAACCGCCGCGTCCGAGCAGAAGGCAGTTAGGCCGTCTGTGCCAGCGGCGTCCCCGAAAGAGACGGTACAAGAGTACGGCGGCGACTGGGCGACAGGCGAGGAATACTGGAAAAAAGCGCTGGAGATACTGACGGCAGAAAAGAAAATCGCCATGGTGTCCTGCGCCCGCGGCGGACGGGTAGTGAGCTTTGCCAACGGACTTTTGCAGGTGGCTTTTAAGGCGAAATTCATCTGTGCGCGTATGAATAAGGACGATTACAGACTGGTGTTTGAAGATGCGCTGCTGAGGACTGCCAGACAAGATATCAGACTGGAGTGCATTGAAGCAGGCGCGGCCGTAAAAGCGCCGCCGAAACCAAAAGAGCAGCCTGCCGAAGACAAGCTGCCTGAAGTGGATGTATCTACCGTAGCGCCTAATTTGCAGAAGGCGATGGCTGCTTTCGGCAAAAGTCTGTATGAATATAAAGATAATGAATAAAAGCGAATTTTAAGGAGGAATATCGATTATGTTTAACGGTGGTATGGGCAATATGCAGGGAATGCTGAAAAAAGTGCAGAAAATGCAGGCAGATATGATGAAGCTGCAGGAAGAGCTGAAAAGCCGTACAGTAGAAACTACGGTGGGCGGCGGTGCTGTAAGCGTCGTTGTCAGCGGCAAGAAAGAACTGAAAGCTATTAAGATCGCTCCGTCCGCAGTTGACCCGGAAGACGTGGAAATGCTCGAAGATCTGATTATCAGCGCTGTTAATGAAGGAATGCGCAAAGTCGACGAGATGACTGAAAAAGAAATGGGCAAGGTTACCGGCGGTATGAAGCTGCCCGGCATGTTCTGATAATGGCCAGGATGATCAGGCCGCTGGCCAATCTGTATGAGCAGCTGCGGCGGCTGCCGGGCATCGGGTCCAAGACAGCTATGCGCCTGGCATATCATATCATCGATATGCCGGCAGAGGACGTGCGCCAGCTGGCTGCGGCTTTGCACGGGGCCAAAGAGAGCATCCATTACTGCCGCTGCTGCTATAACCTGACGGACGGAGACCTTTGCGAGATCTGCAGCGATAGCAGCAGGGACCGTTTTACCATCTGCGTGGTGGAACAGCCCCAGGATATTGCCGCGATGGAGCGCAGCCGCGGTTACCGCGGCCTGTACCATGTGCTGCATGGCGTGCTTTCGCCGCTGGACGGCATCGGGCCGGAAAATCTGCGCATCCGTGAGCTGTTTCAGCGTCTGCAGCGCGAGTCTATAAGCGAAATCATCATTGCGACTAATTCTGATGTGGAGGGCGAGGCTACTGCCGCCTATCTGGCGCAGCTGCTGAAGCCGGTGGGCATCAGGGTGAGCCGTATCGCGCACGGGCTGCCGGTGGGCGGCGATCTGGAATACGCCGACGAGGTTACCTTGTCGCGGGCGCTGGAAAACAGAAGAGAAATGTAAGAGAAAGATAAAGTGAAAGGCTGGCTGTGATTATGGAAATGCTTAACGGTGTTTCGGCAGAACTGGGATTGGGGCCGCTGGGCCCGATTGCGCCGCTGTTGACCGGCGTGCTGATCGTGCTGGTGGCCGTAAAATTGCTGTCGCTGCCCTTCAGGCTTGTCTGGAACGGGCTCTGCGGCGCAGCCCTGCTGTGGGTGATTAACTTGCTGGGAACCATGGCGGGCTTCCATATGAAGATTACGCTGCTGAAAGCGCTAATTGCGGGCTTTTTCGGAATCCCGGGCGCAGTGGCAGTGGTGCTGTTTGAAATTTTTGGGAAATGATATTTATTGGAGGGAATAATAATGAATGCATTGCATAAGGCTATGACTATCGCAGGCAGTGATACCAGCGGCGGCGCAGGTATGGCTGCGGATTTGAAGACTTTTGAGGAATTGAATGTCTACGGCATGACCGCGCTGACCGTCATCGTGGCGCAGAATCCGCATAATGCCTGGGACCATGAGATTTTCCCCATCGAGCTGAAAGTAGTGGAAAAACAGTTGGAAACTATTCTGGCAGGCATCGGTATCGACGCCATGAAAACAGGTATGCTGGGCAGCGCTGAACTGGTAGAGCTGGTTGCCCGTACTATTGACCGCTTCAAGCTGCATAACGTGGTCATCGACCCGGTAATGGTCTGCAAAGGCATTGATACTATCATGGTGCCGGATGCTGCGGCAGCTATCAAACAGCTGCTGATCCAGCGTGCCGACGTCATTACCCCCAATACGCTGGAAGCTGCGTACCTGGCAGGTATGCCCCAGGTGAAGACTCTGGAGGACATCAAGGAAGCCGCAGGACGCATTAAGGAACTGGGAGCCAGGTACGTGGTTATCAAAGGCGGCGAGCGCATGGAAAACGACGAGGCAATCGACGTATTGTATGACGGCAAGGAATTTACGGAAATGGCTGAAAAGAAGATTTATCCTTCCTATAATCACGGCGCCGGCTGCACATATTCCGCGGCTATCACTGCCGGACTGGCCAACGGTCTTGATGTACGCGAGGCTGTTTTCCAGGCTAAGAAGTTCATCACGGCTGCTTTACGCCATTCTTTCGTGCTGAATAAATACAGCGGCTGCACTAACCATACGGCTTTCCGCAGATACGGACAATAGCCGCCGCTGCTGCTTAGAGCAAATTATAAGACAAATACCTTACAGCAGGTATTTGTCTTTTTTAATATACTTTACTTTAGTGTTGTAAAGTCGTAAAAACTGTGATAGAATACCTGTTATAAATAATAAAGTAATATGCTCCGTTTATAAAATAAAAATCAAAAAAAGTTTTTGCTTTGTTTCGCTAAATCATGCTGTGATTTACGGAAAAATATGATAAATACTTTGTTTTTAAGTAGGCGGTTTTACATTATTAAATCTTTAAAGGAGTGAAAGAATGGCTATTGACAGAAAGGATATTGATTACAAAAAGATAGGTAATAATATCAAGATTATGCGTATCACCCAAGGGGTTTCCCAGATTAAGATGGCAAAATCGCTGGGGTTGTCGCAGACCCATATGAGTAATATCGAAAACGGTAATATCGGGCTCAGCCTGGTTTCTGCTATCCAGATCAGCCAGTTTTTGGGCTGTACCATCGACGAGCTGGTATACGGCAAAGAAAGCAAAAAGGAAAAAGACAGCGGTCTGGACTCGCTGTCCGGCGTAACGGTCAATGAGCTGGCAGAGGCCCTGAGGCTTTTGTCCTTGCGGAATAAGTAAGCGTTTTAAGCACTTCCTGCAGTTGTCTGCAGGGAGTGTTTTTTATTTAAGTTTTGCAAGAATATTGTATACAAGGCAATAATACTGTATACAAAAGCATAAAACAGAAAAATTTTGGTATAATGAAAAGCATAAATTGTATTTTTATTTAGGGGGAGTACATGATGAACTTATCCACAAAAATCTTAATTGCTCTCGGCCTCGGTATTATTGCCGGCCTGGAGCTGGGTGCGGAAGGCGTTGACCTGGCAAAGACCTGGATCGCTCCGTTCGGCACCATCTTTATGAATATGATCAAAATGATCATCGTACCGCTGGTATTTTCTTCTCTGGTCATCGGCGTCTGCAGCCTGGGCGATGTAAAGAAAATCGGCCGCATTGGTGCGAAGACCATGGCCTACTACCTGGGCACCACTGCTTTTGCAATCGTACTGGGCCTGATCCTGGCTGTTGTAATCCAACCCGGCGCAGGTGTGAATATGCCTGCTGAAGGTGTGAAAGCTGCTGCTAAAGCTGCGCCGCCTATTATGAGCGTTATTATCGATATTTTCCCGACCAACGCTATGGAAGCAATGCTGAAAGCAAATATGCTGCAGATCATCGTCTTCTCTCTGTTTATCGGCATCGGTATCTCCATGGTCGGGGAACGTGCTGAATATCTGAAGAGAACTATTGATGGCCTGGCAGAAGTTTCCTACAAGATTGTCGGCATGATTATGAACTTTGCACCTATCGGCGTTTTCGGCCTCATTACCCCGGTAGTTGCCGCTAACGGTCCGGCCGTACTGCTGCCGCTGCTGAAAGTAGTCGTTGCCGTATACCTCGGCTGCCTGCTGCACGCCCTTATCGTTTATGGCGCAATGCTGCAATTTATCGGTAAGATCAGCCCGATGAAATTCTTCAAAGGCATCGCTCCCGCACAGCTGCTGGCATTCACCAGCTGCTCCTCCGGCGGCAGCTTGCCCGTTAATATGGCCTGTGTGCAGAAACTGGGCGTTTCCAAAGAAATCTCCAGCTTCGTCCTGCCGCTTGGCGCTACCATCAATATGGACGGTACTGCCGTTTACCAAGGCGTATGCGCACTGTTCATCGCTCAGATCTACGGTGTTGACCTGACCAGCGGCCAGCTCCTGACTGTCATCCTGACTGGTACCCTGGCTTCCATCGGTACTGCGGGTGTTCCCGGCGCCGGCTTCATCATGCTGACCATGATTCTGACCGCTGTAGGCCTGCCGCTGGAAGGCTCCGCGCTGATTGCCGGCATCGACCGTATCCTGGATATGCCGCGTACCTGCGTTAACATCACCGGCGACGCTACCGTCTGCTACCTGATTGATAAGAGCGAAAAAGAAAACATTAAAGAACCACTGTTTTAATTGAACGGAAACTTTAGACTGCGTTTGCAGGTTGTACCTGCAGGCGCGGTCTTTTTTTGCAGCGATATTTTTTACACCATTGTTACATTTTCCGGCAGGAAATTATTTGCAGATTGTAGAAAGGTTAAATACTATTTTCTGTGAAGGTGCGGCAATGAATGATTTAGAAGCTTTACAGCTGGGTATTTATGAAAAACTGCATCGCCGTCCGGCGGGTATCGACAAGCTGGACAGATTATGGGACGCGGCTGTGCTGCTGCCCATCGTGGCCACGACGGCAGGGCCGGCGGTACTGTTCGAGGTGCGCTCGCTGCGGCTGCACAGACAGCCCGGAGAAGTCTGCTTTCCCGGCGGACGCTATGAATGTGCCGACAAGGATTTCCGCATTACGGCTATCCGTGAAACCTGTGAAGAGCTGGGGCTGGCAGAAGAAGATATCAGGGTTTTGGGCGAGCTTGACGCCCTGGTGACCCATACCGGCCCCATCATACATCCTTTTGTGGGTTTTATCAGCAAGCCGGAAAAAATAAGCTACAATACTGACGAAGTGCAGGAGGTATTTACTGTGCCGCTGCGGCAGCTGCTGGAACAGGAGCCGCTGAAGAGTTCCATGCTGCTGGCGGACAGGCCGGCGGAGGATTTTCCTTACCGGCTGGTGCCGGGCAGGCAGCGTGACTGGCGGATGCATAAAGAGTACAATGTGTATTTTTACAGGTATCAGGAGCGTGTCATCTGGGGCCTGACGGCCAGGATGCTGTATGCGTTTTTGCGCCGCAACCGTGATGTGCTCAATGATTTTATCAGATAGGAAGGGATCGTTTACTGATGAAGAAGTTTCTGAGTGGCAAGATGCTGATTATTTTAGGCGTACTCTGTATAGCGGCTTATGGGCTGTACAGTGTATTTTTTCCCGATAAATCGCTGGATAACCTGACCAGGGAAGACCGTCTGGCGCTGAAAAAGAATATCGTCGTGCTCGGCGTCGATGAACGTCCTTCCGAAAATGACGTAGGACGCAGCGATACCTTGTTTGTAGTGATGTTCGACAAAGACAGCAAGAATATCTCCCTGCTTTCTATCCCTCGCGATACCCGCGTGCGTATACCGGGACACGGCTGGGATAAGATTAACCATGCTTACGCCTACGGCGGCCGTGAGCTGACGCAGAAGACGGTGGAAGAGCTTCTGGGCATCAGGATCGACAATTATGTCATGGTGGATTTCAAAGGCTTTAAGGGACTGGTAGACGCTATCGGCGGTATCGATATCAATGTAGAAAAGGATATGTACTATTACGACGACTGGGACGGCTTCAAGGTTGATTTGCAGAAAGGTCCGCAGCATCTGGACGGCGAAACGGCTATCCAGTATGTACGTTACCGTGATGAGGAGGGCGATATCGGCCGTATCAGACGCCAGCAGCATTTTATGCTGGCCGTCTACGAGAAGATTACTTCTGCGGATATGCTGCTGCACGTCCCCGGGCTGGCTAAGCAGCTGACCTCCATGATTAAGACTAATCTGCCGGTCGGTGATATGATGGACATCGGCAAGGCGCTTCATTCCATGGTTAAAGAGGGTGGCCTGGTGATGGCGACGGTGCCGGGAACACCGCAGTATATCGACGGCATCAGCTACTGGCTGCCGGATATTACCGATTTGCGCAGCGAGATGGTCAAGATGCAGGGCGCACAGATGAGCGAGCGCTACAAGAACGCGGCGGAAATCATGGAAAACGAGTATAACCGCGCGCTGGAAAAGGTAGAACAAGGTGATACCAGCGACGAAAACAAAGAAGAACTGAAAAAAGAAAAGGAAGCTGCCGAGGAAAAGACGGAGAAAGGCAAGACCGGCAGCGATAAAGTTAAGAGCAAAGATAAAAAACAGAGCGCCAAAGACAGCAAACGCGCGCTGGCTAAGCAGGAAGCACGCCCGGAAAGCGAAGCTGCTGAGGAGCGTTCCGGCGCTACGGTTGTGCGGCTGGTAAACTGCAGCGGCGATAAAAATGCGGCGGCAGCGGCTACGGCTAAACTGCAGAGCGCAGGCTTTACGGTTATCAGCGGCGGCAGCGGCGAGATACAGGAAAGCACTATGGTAATTTCCACTACTAATAACGGCGCTGTGGTCAGCAGGCTTTCTAATGTGCCCTTTGCTCACAAGATGCGTATCAGCAGGGACGGCGCGTCAGATTGTGACGGCGTCATCATGCTTGGTAAAGATTTCAAATAAAGAGAAATTGTAAGAAAATTTACAAAAATGCTTGATTTTTACTATGGAATTTGCTATACTTAAAGCATCAAAACAGCCCCTCATTTGGCCCTTCTTCGTAAGGGCTTTTTTTTTTGCCGTAAACAGCTATGCAGAAAGTGAATAATCATAAAGCAAACAGGTGCTAATATGGAAAAAATCAGCTGTTTATGATAAGATATAACATAATTATAAATTTCAGCAGTATCTTCAATAAACAACAGGAGGCTCTTATGAGTACAGATATACATGTGATCGTGGACAGCATTGCCGCTGCCGGCGAGACGCCGCTGAAGGACGATCCCCGCTGTCATGTGCTGCGCCTGGTGGTGCGGCAGGGCGACAGCGAATGGTACGACGGGGAACGTTCGTTGGAGGAAATGTTTGACATGGTCAAAGCTACGGGCAAACTGCCGACCACATCACAGCCGCCTATCGGTTCCATGCTGGAGCTGTTTACGGAGCTGTCCCGGCAGGGTAAGAAAATCATCATGCTGACGGTCAGCAGCGTTTTAAGCGGCACCTATCAGACTGCCTGCCTGGCGGCGCGTCAGGTGATGGAAGAAATACAGGGCGCCGATATCCGCGTCGTAGACAGTAAGACTGCGGCCTGCCCAATCAGCGGTGTGGCTATGGAGCTCTTAGCCAGGACGGCTGACGGGATGGGTATGGACGAAGCTGCAGCACTGGCAGAGGATATGTTTGCCCGCACGGAAACTTTTTTCAGCGTCAATACGCTGGAATATCTGCAGAAGGGAGGCCGTATCGGCGCTGTAGGAGCGCTGATAGGCAGCATCTTCGGCATCCGTCCCATCGTGCATCTGCAGGCGGACGGCAATCTTGAGGTGGCGGATAAATGCCGCACCCGGAAAAAAGTTTTAAAAAGAATGATCGAGCTGGCTGCTGCTAAACAGCCTATCGAGGCGGTCTATGTGGCACATGCCGTAGCCGCTGAGGACGCGGAGGCTCTGAAACTGGAAATGCAAGAGCTGTTTCCTGGCGTGCCTGCCATGGTGACCGGCATCGGCACCGTGCTGGCCGCACATCTGGGGCCGGGCGTCATAGGCCTTTTTGTCCGCCGCCGGGCTTAGAAGAAAGGTGTTATATATGACGGAAAACAGGCAGGTGATTACCGGCCAGCAGCTTAAACATATGCTGCTGGGGGCTTATCACAGCTTTGAAAAAAATTATGAGTTGATCAATAATCTCAATGTTTTCCCGGTTCCAGACGGCGACACGGGAACCAATATGATGTATACTATGGCGTCCGTAGCCGGGGCGCTGAGCAATATGAGCGATACGGCCAATGTCGGTGAAATTGGCAGTGCTGCTGCCAGAAGCGCCGTTATGGGCGCGCGCGGTAATTCCGGCGTCATCCTGTCGCAGCTGCTGCGCGGTATCGGCAAAGGTGTTGGCGGTAAGATAACCGTCGACAACAATGAAATCGGCAAGGCTTTTCAGTTCGGCATCCTTTATGCTTACCGCAGCGTGTCTAAACCTGTGGAGGGAACTATCCTTTCCGTAGCCAGAGCCATGGCCAAGGGAGCCTATGCGGCGGTGCGCAGTAATGAAAGTCTGGAAAGCGTGCTGCTGGAAGCTATCCGTACAGGCAAGGAGGAGCTGGCACGTACTCCCGAGCAGCTGCCGGCGCTGAAAGCTGCCGGCGTGGTAGATGCAGGCGGACAGGGCCTCATTGCCTTTTTTGAAGGCTGTCTTGCCGGACTGCGCGGTCAGGACTGCGCAGAGCTGGAAGTTATCCCGGCAAGACCGGGCGCAGTGCAGCCGCAGACAGAAACAGCAGATTTATCCAATCCTTACTGTACGGAATTTATCGTGCAGGGCGCATCTGTAGACAAGAACACTGTTACCGGCGCGCTGCAGGTACTGGGTAATTCTTTGATCGTGGCGGTACTGGAAGATATCGTCAAGGTACATATCCATACGGCAATGCCGGGACAGGTACTGAGCCTGGCCCAGCAATGGGGCAGCCTGCATGACATCAAGATAGACAATATGGCGGATCAGCATCATAACAGAATCTTTAAGGAAGAGCCTGTGCAGCCGGCAAAACACGGCGTAGGCGTGCTATCTGTGGCAGCCGGCGACGGCATTGCAGAAATCATGCGCGGTATGGGAGCCGCTGTCATTAACGGCGGTCAGAGTATGAATCCGCCGGTGGCAGATTTTGTCCGGGCTATCGAAGAGGGCGGCTGCGAGCAGTACATCATCCTGCCTAATAACAAGAATATCATCCTGGCGGCAGAGCAGGCTAAGAAACTGCTGGGAGCAGCCCGAGTATCTTTCGTGCCTACGACTAATCTGGCGCAGGGACTGGCGGCACTGCTGAATTTCAACAGCGGCCGCAGTATGGAAGAAAATACGCAGGCTATGACGCGCAGCAGCAGAGAGATTACCGGCGGCGCGATTACCATGGCCGTGCGCGACAGCGTGGTCGGCGGTATCAGGGTGCGGCAGGGAGAATACCTGGGGCTGCTTAACGATAAGATAGTCTGCACCGGCAGCAGCTTACAAGACGTTTTAAACAAGCTGTTAGCAGACGGAGATTATGAGCTGATCAGCATGTACTACGGCAGCGATATGGCGGAAAAAGAAGCCATGGAACTGGCGGATTATGTGCGGACGCTCAACGAAGACTGGGAAGTGGAAATGTTCCGCGGCGGTCAGCCTTTGTATCCTGTGCTTATGGCAATGGAATAAAAAATAGAGGCTCCGCTGCGGCGGAGCCTTTTGATGTTTAGAGGGGGAACTATGCAGGAGATAATGATCGCCATCGTGGCAGGCATTTTACTGGGATGGTTTGATGTTTTCGGTTATAAAGTAAAGCTGACGCTGAGCAGGCTGTCTACTGCCTGCCTGTTTCTGATGCTCGTCTGTCTGGGAGCCAAGATAGGCTGCGACGCCGACCTTTTGGCGCAGATAGAGGTGCTGGGATGGCAGTCGCTGCTCCTGGGCGGCATGACCATTATCGGCAGTCTGTTGGCGCTGTACCCGGTAACGGTAATTTTCCGCAGCAGGGCAGAAAGCGGTGAGGTGCAGAAATGATTTATGCTTTACTGGGAACTATCGTCCTCGGGATTTTCGGCGGACATTTATTTTTAGACGTTACGGCTAAGGATACGCTGGATACGGTTTTGATGACGGCGCTGGATTTCATGGTGCTGGTGGCTGGTATCGAGATAGGCAGCAACCGTCAGCTTTTGCAGCGCATCTGTACGCCGCAAAATTTAGCGCTTGCCTTGGCTATACCGTCAGCTATCATTATCGGCAGCTTTGTCGGCGGCGGGCTCAGCAGCTTCTTTACCGGGCTGAGCCTGTACGATTCGCTACTGGTGACGGCAGGCCTTGGCTGGTACAGTCTGTCTTCGGTAGTAGTCAGCACCATGCACAGCACGGAGCTGGGCGCAGTGTCGTTTTTGAGCAATATGCTGCGGGAAACATCGTCTTTTATCCTCATCCCGCTGCTGGCGCGCTGGAATAAGCTTATGTGCATTGCTCCCGGCGGGGCAGGGGCCATGGACTCGCTGCTGCCGCTGACTATCAAAGCTACGGATATGCGCACGGGTATGTTTTCGTTTATCAGCGGGCTGGTACTTTCACTGGTAGTGCCGCTCTTTTTATCGCTGCTGTTGAGCTGGCGCTGACAGCGGCGGCTTAAGAAAGGAAATCATGTATGGAAGCTAATATCTTACTTACGATACAAAACGGACGGCAGGACGGCTTGACCGATATTATGAAAGCTGTCAGCCATATCGGCGATTATGGGCTGGTCTGGATAGGCATTGCCCTGTATTTCTGCCTGAGCGCGGGGCATCGCCTGCTGGGCGTCCGTGTGTTGGCTTCGTTGGCCTTGGTATTGCTGATGAATAATCTGCTTCTGAAAAATATTATCGACCGGCAGCGTCCTTTTGAAGTTATCAGCGGACTTATCATGCTGGTGCCGGAACCTGCGGGCGCTTCTTTTCCGTCGGGTCATACGGCGGGAGCTTTTGCCGCCTGCTGGCTGCTGTATAAATACCTGCCGGCAAAATACGGTTTATCTCTGCTCGTACTGGGGATACTGATGGGTTTTTCCCGCATGTATGTAGGCGTGCACTATCCTTCCGATGTGCTGGCAGGAGCTGCTGTCGGTTGTCTGTGCGGCTGGCTGTCCGATAAGCTGGTAAGCAGATACTGGGTACTGAAAAAAGAATAAGCTGAAATTAAACCCCGCAGCTTTGCTGCGGGGTTTTGCTGTATTATTGCTGTTTGGCGGCTGCCTGAGCTCTTTTTAAACTTAAACCGATGCGGCTGCGTTCTTCATCAATGCTGATAATTTCCGCTTCGATAATATCGCCGACGCTGACGATGTCGAGAGGATGGCGGAAGCGCCTGTTGCTCAGCTCGCTTTTGTGGATGAGGCCGCTGACTTTCAGACCAATGTCGACAAAGACACCGAAGTCGACTACATTCTGTACCCTGCCTTTGACGACGCTGCCGATGGCAAGATCGGACAGACGGGTAACATGCCTGCGGGTCATGGGGGCGGGCGCGTCCTCGCGGGGGTCGCGGCCGGGACGGGACAGCGCCGCTAAAATATCGGTTACGGTAGGCAGTCCGGCGTTAAGTGCTGCGGCAATAACGGCAGGGTCAGCCTGAGCTGCCGCCTGCTGCAGCTCGTTTTTGCTGCAGTCGGCTAAGGTAAAACCTAACTCATGGATAATGCTTTCGGCTAAAGCGTAGCTTTCCGGGTGGACGGGCGTATTATCCAGCGGACTTTTCCCGTGGCTGATACGTAAAAAACCGGCGCACTGGGTAAAGGCGGCGGGGCCCAGCCTGCTGACTTTTAAAAGCTCGCGGCGATTGATGAAGCCGCCATGTTCGTCACGGTAGGCAATGATGTTTTTAGCTACGGCAGACGAGATCCCAGCTATATAGCTCAAGAGGGAAGGGGAGGCTGTATTCAGCTCTACGCCTACATGGTTGACGCAGGATTCTACCACCTTGCCCAAGGTTTCCCCCAGCTCTTTCTGGTTGACATCGTGCTGATATTGGCCTACGCCGATGGCTTTAGGCTCGATCTTGACCAACTCTGCCAACGGGTCCTGCACGCGGCGGGCAATAGAGACAGCGCCGCGCAGGGAAACGTCCAGCTGCGGCAGTTCTTCGCGTGCCAGCTTGGAAGCCGAGTAGACGGAAGCGCCTGCCTCGCTGACGATTAGATAGGCTATGTTCAGATTATGCTTTTCAATCATCTGTGAAGTAAATTGCTCCGTTTCATAGGAAGCAGTACCGTTGCCGATGGCGACTAACGTTACCGTGTGTGCGCGCAGCAGTTCTAAAAATTTTTGCTCTGCCTGTTCTTGCTGATGCCTGCTGCCGGTAATATATAAGGTATCAGTAGCCAGCAGGCGGCCGCCGGCGTCGATGACGGCAGCCTTGCAGCCGGTGCGGTAGCCCGGGTCAAGCCCAAGGATGATATGACCGCCTACGGGCTGAGTTAAAAGCAGCTGCCTGAGGTTGGCGGCAAAAACGTTGATCGCCTGCTTTTCGGCTTTTTCGGTCAGTTCACTGCGCAGTTCACGTTCTAAGGAGGGGAACAGCAGACGTTTAAAACTGTCAGTTGCCGCTTCTTTATACAGCTGATACAGAGAGCTGCGCGGATTCATTTTCAGTTTTTGTTCCAGCTGGGGCAGCAGTTTTGCTTCATCAATGGTAAGCGCTACCCTGAGCGCTTTACGGCTTTCGCCGCGGTTGAGCGCTAAAATGCGGTGCGGCGGCAGCTGGCGGATGGCCTCGCTGTAGTCTTTGTACTGCAAAAATTCCGGCGCTTCCTTTTCGTCTGCCAGCAGCCTGGAGCTGATGACGCCCTCCTGCCACAGACGACGGCGCAGAAAATCGCGGACAGCGGCGCTGTCGGAAATATCCTCGGCGGCTATGTCGCAGGCTCCCTGCCAGACAGCCTGCGTATCAGGCAGGTCCTTGTCCGGGTCAATATAAGGAGCTGCCAGCTGTTCCGGCGGCAGTGATTTTGCGCTTTGGGCCTCTAAAAGCTGCGCCAGCGGTTCCAAGCCTTTTTCCCGGGCAATTTGCGCGCGGGTACGGCGCTTGGGGCGGTAGGGCAGGTACAGGTCTTCGAGAGTCTGCAGCTTAACAGCGGCGTTGATAGCCTGCTCCAGCTCCGGCGTTAACTTTTCTTGGGCGGCAATGGCAGTCAGTATTTCCTGACGGCGCTGCTCCAGACCGCGCAGATAGGCCAGACGCTCTTCGATGCTGCGCAGCTGTTCTTCATCCAGCGAGCCGGTGGCTTCTTTACGGTAGCGGGCAATAAAGGGAATGGTGTTGCCCTCGTCTAAAAGCTTGACGGCTGCTTCAGCCTGACTGTGCATAATATTAAGTTCCTGTGCAATGATATGCAGTATTTTATCCATAAGTAACCTCGTAAAAAGAAAGTTTTCCTTATATTATAACAGATTGGGCAGGATAATTATAATAATTATTTATTGACAAAATAGTAAAATTTACAGTAAAATAAACAATAAAGATTATTAGGATGTTATGATAATTGTTTATCATAACGAGGAGGTACTATGCTTAGTAATCAGGAGCTTACAACCATTCTGCGCAGCAACGGTTACAAGGTAACGCCGCAGCGTCTGGCTGTTTATGAAGTGCTGGCCAATACTAAGAGCCATCCCAGCGCCGAGATGCTGTATAATGAACTGCGCCCCAAATATCCTTCCATGAGCTTTGCCACGGTGTATAAGACTGTGGAGATTCTGAACAAGATTAACGCTATCCAGATTCTGAACACCGGCGAGGACAGCTTCCGCTATGACGCGGATACCAGTGTGCATCATCATGTGCAGTGTACTGTCTGCGGCGCTGTCGACGATGTGGTGGCCATCAATTCCCAGGCCTTGGTAGCGGATGCAGAAAAAGAAAGCGGCTACGAGATCAGCGGTCATCAGTGCTATTTCTTCGGCGTCTGCCCGCGCTGCCGCAAAAAACATTGAGTGAGACTAATACCTTTCCTATGGGAGAGGTATTTTTCTTTTTACGAATTTGCTACAATACAACGGGATAAATCTGCTATAATAAAACCATTAAGATAGAAGAGGTGGAAGAAAATGACAGTTGCTGAACGTCTGGAGCATACCCTGCTGAAGCCTGAGGCCCAGGTAGGGGATATTATGCGTTTATGTGCGGAAGCGCTGCAATATAAACTGGCTGCCGTATGCGTCAATCCCTGCTACGCAGGACTGGCGCGTCATCTTTTGAACGGCAGCGACGTGCGGGTGGTAACCGTGGTCGGCTTCCCGCTGGGAGCGGACAGGACGGCGGTTAAAGCGTTGGCAGCCCGCGTAGCTGTGGAAGAAGACCATGTGGACGAAGTGGATATGGTAATGAATCTGGCGGCTTTTAAAAGCGGCAACTATGACGGCGTAGTGGAAGACATTGCCGCCGTAGTACAGGCAGCCGCGCCCTATCCTGTTAAGGTCATCATCGAGACCTGCCTGCTGACGGATGAGGAAAAACGCATTGCCTGTGGTCTCGTAGCACGCGGCGGCGCCGCTTATGTGAAGACCAGTACCGGCTTTAACAGCGGCGGGGCGACGGAACGCGACGTGCGCCTGCTGGCAGAGGAAGCCGCTAAATATGGTTTGAAGGTCAAGGCGGCAGGCGGTATCCGCGACCTGGAAGCCGCGCAGGCCATGCTGGCTGCCGGCGCCGACAGGATCGGCACCAGCGCCGGAGCCGCGATTGCGGCGGCGGAAGCATGAGCGCCTTCAGGGTGGCCATGCTGGCCAGCGGCAGTAAGGGCAACGCAGCCTTAATCAGCAGCGGCGACCGTAATTTCCTGGTGGACATCGGCATCAGCTGCCGGATGCTGGACAGCCGCCTGAAAGAGATTGGACTGACGGCGCAGGAGCTGGACGGCGTGTTTATTACCCATGAGCATACAGACCATGTTAAAGGCCTGGCAACCTTTACTAAGAAATATAGCGTGCCCGTCTACAGCAGCGAGCGGACGTGGCAGGCAATATTGCGCAAGGACGCGCAGGTGCAGCGGCGCAGCTGCCGCGTTATCGGACGCAGCCTGGACTGCGGCGGTGTGCAGGTGCGGAGCTTTGCCACCTCCCATGACGCAGCCGACCCGCATGGGTACAGCTTTGACTGCGCAGGCAGCAAATGTACCTATGTTACCGATACGGGCTTTATCACCGATGTGGTGCGCGATGAGGCTGCCGGAGCAGATACGCTTATTTTAGAAGCTAACCACGATATCAAGATGCTGCAGAGCGGCGCTTACCCGGAGCTTTTGAAACGGCGCATCCTCAGCACCCGCGGGCATCTTTCCAATGAGAGCGCAGGCTGGCTGCTGGCAAAACTGCCGCAGCTGCCGGAAAATATCATCCTTGCCCACCTGAGCGAGGAAAACAATCTGCCGCAGCTGGCGGTAGAAACAGTGCAGAATATTTTTAACGGCTGCCGCCGCAGTCTGGATGCCCGGCTGTTGGTAGCGGCGCAGAATAATATAGTGACAGATTTTTAATACAGGGAGTGAAAACAAATGAGCAACAGGATTATCAGAAAATCACTGAATATATTTGTCTGCGGACTGATTGGCGCAGCAGTGCTGATTGCAGGCTGCGGCGATAATAAGACCGATGCGGCTGTCAAGGACAACAAACCGGCAGCTGCGGCAGAGCAGAAGCTGAGCGCGGCGCGCAATACGCCTATTGTAGCGGCGGCAAGCAAGGTTGGCCCCGCAGTAGTTGGCATTACCAACAAGGCTTATGTCCGCGACATCTTTAACCGGGTGCAGCTGACCGAGCGCGGTACTGGCAGCGGCGTTATTTACGATAAACGCGGCTATATCGCTACTAATAACCATGTGGTAGAGGGCGCTTCCGAAATCATCGTCAGCCTGACGGACGGACGCACCGTGAAAGGCAAGGTGCTGGGCGCAGACGCAGTTACCGATCTGGCAGTAGTCAAGATTGACGAAAAAGACCTGCCCGTAGCGCAGTTCGGCGATTCCGACAGCCTGCTGGTAGGCGAGCCGGCTATCGCTATCGGCAACCCGCTGGGATTGGAATTCCGCGGCAGCGTTACGGCGGGTGTTATCAGCGCATTGAACCGCAGCATCGAAGTGGGCGAGCGTAAATTCAACCTTATCCAGACAGATGCGGCTATCAATCCCGGCAACAGCGGCGGCGCGCTCGTCAATGCTGACGGCGAAGTAGTGGGCATCAACAGCGCCAAGGTAGCGGTCAGCGGCGTAGAGGGCATTGGCTTTGCTATCCCCGTAAATACTGCTAAACCTATTTTGGACGAACTGGTGGAAAAAGGACGCATTGCCCGTCCGTATCTGGGCGCTTCTCTGATGGATAAGGATATTGCCGCACGTTACGGTTTTGAAATCGACTTGCACGGCGGTATCTTCATCGTCAAGGTTGTGCAGGGCAGCCCGGCTGACGAGGCAGGCATCCGTGCCGGCGACATCATCCTCAGCTTTAACGGCAACAAGGTCAGCACGGCTGTAGATTTGCGTACTAAGCTGAACGAATGCCGCGTAGGCGATACGGTAGAAGTTACCATTATGCGCAACGGCGCTGCCGAAAGCAGACAGGTAACGCTGGCAGAAGTGCCGAAAGGATACTAAGCCGTGAAGATAACCATTGCCTGCGTAGGCAAGATTAAGGAAAAATATCTGACGGCCGGTATCGAAGAATTTACTAAAAGGCTGACGCCTTTCTGCAAGCTGGAGGTTGTGGCTATCGGCGAGGAGCGGATGCCCGACGACCCGTCACCGGCGCAGAAGCAGCAGGTGCTGGAAAAGGAGACGCAAAGGCTGCTGAACATTATCCCGGAAAATTCTTACGTAATTTTGCTGGATGTAATCGGCAGGCAGCTGTCCTCACCTGACTTGGCAGCTAAGCTGGATGAGCTGGCGCTGAGCGGGAAAAGCCACATAACCTTCGTTATCGGAGGAGCCTTTGGTTATACGGACGATTTGCGCAGGCGGGCAGATTTTGCCCTGAGTTTTTCCAAGATGACCTTTACCCACCAGATGATACGCCTGCTGTTAGTAGAGCAGATTTACCGCGCCTTTAAAATCAGCCGCGGCGAAAAATATCATTGGTAAGCAATTTCCCCGAAAAAATAAATCTACAGCAGCCCCCGGTCTTCTCTTGCAGAATGGCTGGGGGCTTTTACTTTGAAAGAAAAGTTTTAGTCCATCGTTAGCATCTTATACTGCTATGTTGTATAATTTACTGAAGAGTAATAGACTTGGATAATATTGGAGCTGTGCTGATATGAAAGAAAGCAACAAAAATGTATATGTAGCTAAGAATCGCCTGCTGAGTATGTATAATAGACTTGTAGAAGGTCGCCCTTTATATAAAGAAAAAGAAGCTGTAAAGTTTAATTGTTCTTTAAGATCGGTGCAAAGAGATATAGATGACTTGCGGGCTTTTGTAGCCAATCAAAGCGAGGATACCGGCGTTGTGCAGCAGTTGTTGTATGATAGAAAAATAAAAGGATATAAGTTGGAACCGCCTGCACGTAGTTTATTGAGCAATGAGGAAGCTTTTGCAGTAGTGAAAATATTATTGGAAAGCAGGGCCTTGATGAAAGCAGAAATGTTCCCCATATTGGAGAAATTAGTTTCCTGTTGTGTGCCGCATGAAAATCAGAGACATATAAATGACCTGATTGCTAATGAAAAGTTTCACTATGCAGAATTACAGCACAAAGAATTATTGCTAAATAGATTATGGGACATTTCTCAGGCGATAAGGCAGCATACAGAGTTAGAAATTACTTATTACAGACAAAATGGCTCACAGGTCAACAGGGTAGTGAAACCGTTAAGTATAATGTTCTCAGAATTTTATTTTTATTTGGTTGCTAATATTGATGACACAGACAGTGTGGAAAAAATAACTTTTAAAGAAGGCTGTGAGCAGATTCCTATTTTATATAGGATTGACAGGATAAAGAAGTGTAACTTTACTGATAAACATTTTCGTGTACCGTATGAGGATAGATTTGAAGAAGGTGAGTTTCGTAAAAGGGTACAATTTATGTATAGTGGTAAATTGCATCAGGTAAAGTTTTGGTTTAGAGGGCCTTCCTTAGAAGCCATACTGGACCGCATACCTACAGCAAAAGTTTTAAAACATTCTGAGAAGGGATGTTTGCTTATCGCAGAAGCTTACGGAGACGGGATAGAAATGTGGCTGCGGAGTCAGGGCGATAATGTAGAGATAATAGAAAATAATGCAAAATAATAGATTTTGTACAAATAAAACGAGATAGCCAAAAATTGGCTATCTCGTTTTTATAATTATAGATAGAAGTATGGAAAAATATTCCGCTTTCAGTTATCTTGATAAAGCTGTCCACGGCTGGTTTGTGGTAATGAATATTTAGAAAAGCAATATGTAATTAGTAATACTGGATTATTTCAATGTATAGATACGAATATTCAAAGTATATATTTGTTGTTTAATATTTTCTTTGTGGGATAATTTTACATAGGGGTGAAGTGATGTTTTGTTCGCACTTAAATATAAGGAAATAGGGCTAAAAATTGCATATTACAGAAAGAAAAAAGGTTATACACAAGCACAGCTTTCAGAAATAGTGGGAATAAGCAGTAATTATCTCAGTTTGATTGAAAGAGGAAACTACGGACATAGTTATTCTATGGAGACTTTGTTTAAGATTGCTAATGCGTTAGAAGTAAAAGTTAATGATTTAATCTGTGAAATGTAAAGTTTTAGCCTAACTACATTGTAAATAATGCGTACTTAAATTATTAGAAAAAACATATGCTATCTCAAAATTTAATATTAATAAAATTTGGAAAGAGGTTGATTTTGTGAAGAAAAGTGATTTGTCAAGAAAGGTTTTATGCACTGTTTTAGCCGCAAGTGTATTTGGCGTATGCGGTACTGTTTTAGCGGCAGAAGATTATTTTATTGATACTGATAAAGAAATCACTGGCACAGAATTAAATGGTAAAAACGTCATTGTAAGTGGTGAATTCCAACAATCCGGTGCTAAGGTAACTGTTAATGGGGAATATAATATAGAAAAATTAACAGTTCGCGGCGAATCAGATGTCACTTTTAAAAATGCTGGCAACATCTCTGGTGGCATTGATATGAATTCAGGTGATAAGCTGTCTTTAACGACTAACAACGCTTTAATAACAGGTGATGTTAGAATTGATGGTGGTGTAGCTAATTTTAATGGCGGCAGTATTGTTTCTAAAGATTATTATCAGGAAAGTGGTAATAAATATGCACAGGAATATATCCGAGTTAACGAAGGCAGTGGTTTAATCGCTAATAATGTCAATATTACTGGGAATATTATGGCTGAAGGCACTAATGGTGAAGGAGAAGGATCCTTTATTGAAATTACTGGTGGCAGTATAAATGAAGCTGACTGGTATGTGCAAGAAAATGATAATGATAATACAATCGTTATGGTGGATGGTAAACCTGTTGTAGATGGCTATACCGATGTACAGGCTGAAATGGGTGGTAAAGTAACTATCAATGATGCAGCAGTTAACTCTTCTTTGGATGCTCAAGGGGCTGGCAGTTTAATTACCGTAAATAACGGTAATGTTGCTACTAACGATGGCATCATTGCGTGGAATGGCGGCAAAGTTATTCTGAATGGCAATGCTGATACTGTTTATAAAGTTGATACTGATGGTACAGGGTATGGCTACTTTATGGCGGCTAAACTTGCTGGGGAAGATGCTGGCCGCATTGAAATAACCGGCGGTACTTTAAAGGCTGATAACTTAAGATATTTAGTTGGCCTGGAAGGCAACAACTATGCATATCTTAATGAAAAGTATGACGCAGAACATATTGAGAATTTTGAAATTGTTACAGGCGGCATAGTTCTTAAAGATAATGGCATTATCGAAACTAAAGCTGACCAGATTTTTGAACATGGTGTAGATGTAACTAATGATGAAACTGTTCTGAACTCTGAGTCCGGTAGAGTAACAAATACTGCTATCAGTTATGAAGGCGGTACTTTAAAATTTAATGATGAGAAATATAGCCTGAATTATTTAAATTCTGCTGTTAATAATTTAAAAGAATATCAGGCGGACAGTGAAACAAAAATTGTTATGACCGGCGACTTGGTTACTGAAGGCGAAGCTGATAATACAATCAGTGTTGAAGATGCTGCCGCTATTGGTAGTGATGTTGCTCTCGATAAAGTAACTGTTGTAGCAAATGGTGATTTGGTTGTTGGTGATACTGGTGCTGGGGCTGTTTCAGAAGGTTTCAGTGCAGGCCAACTTGACTTGGGAGATGGCACAAATGTAACCATCAAGAATGATAAGAACGTAACATTGGGAGGCAGCCAGGGCGGTGAGATTATAAAGACTACAGGTGAAGCTGCTAATGTGACTATCGGCGATAGCGGGGACAATGGCTCCTTCACCATCGGTAATGCTTTGGCAACTTCCGAAACTAAATACACCTTAACTGGCAGCGTAATTGTTAATACTGACAGTAACTTAACTACCAACGGACAAACTACTATTACTGATGGCGTAACCTTAAATGGCGGTAATCTTGACGCAGCAAGCGGTGCGCTAAATGCAAAAGTTACTGTAATTGCAAGCACAACTAACACTATTACTGGTGCTGTAAATACAGCTACTTTAACTGGTGCAAACGGCGCAGTCATCAACATTGGCAGCGAAGATAAAGCAGGTAATGTTGTAGTAGGCAATGCTACTTTAAATGGCGCAACAGTATTCCTTGACCCTGCCTGGAAAGACAATGCTGTAATTTCTGACGCTTCCAATATGGCTGTAGAAAAGAGTACTACGCTTGACGGTAAATATGCTGTAGGCCAAAACTCCGTACTTTCTTTTGGCGTAGATAATACTGCTGAAGCTCAGGAAGTATTTGCTAAGACAGGCCTTACCTGGGGTGAACAAGATATTACTGCAGCTCTTTACCTTGCTGATAGCGTAGATCTGACAAATGGCGCAATAGTAGCAGATGGTACTTTGACAGCAGCGCCTACCATTGATAACAATGGAACCTTTACTGCAGCTGCTAACTCTGTAACTATGATTGACGGTGCGCAGTTTAATGATACAACTGCTGCAATTACAGGTGCAACTGATAATAATGTAACGGTTGATACTAATGCTAAACTCTACATTGACAACGCTAAAAAAGGTGAAACCTATCAAGTAATTGCCGGGTCAGATGCTGGTTGGGCAGATGGCAACATTATTTCCGACAACTCTCTGTTAGTATTTGCAGGTGATACTGCTGCTGACAATGCTTTTGACGTTACCGCAAGCTATGATAAAGTAGATAATGTTTACGGCGCAGGCACAGTAGTAATTGCTGACGTTGTTGATAAAACTTTAGCTGATAAAAATGAAGGCAATGCAGCCTTTGATTTCTTCAACGCTGCAGCAAACAGCAAAACCAATGCTGCCAAAGCAGCTCAGGTTGCAGCCTTCAACAGCGCAGCAAACATGGGTGAAATGGGCGGCGTAAACCATGCTGCTTACAGCGTAAGCAACGCTATGACCGATGCGGTAGCAGACCATCTCTCTATTGCAACCCATGGCGACCAGGATAAAGACATCTGGGCACATTATGTACATAACAAAGAAAACATCGAAGGCATTAGCCTGGGCGGTTTGAATGCTGACTACGACCTCCAGTACAACGGCATCGTAGTGGGCAGCGATTTGTACAAAAAAGGCAAAGCAACAGCAGGTATCGCCCTCAGCTATGTTGAAGGCGATGTAACTAACAGCAACCTTGCCTCCTACACCAAAAATGAAGCCGAATACTATGGCGCATCCGTATACGGACGTATTGACAATGGTAACAGCGCCGTTATCGGCGATATTACCTACATGCATGGCAGCAGCGATATTACTCAAAACAACAGCGGTTACAAGCTGACTGCCGACGCTGATACCGATGTATTCAGCATTGGTGTAAGAGCAGAGCAGAAAGTAGAAGCAGGCATTGGTCAGTTTGTACCTTATGCAGGACTGCGTTACATGCACCTTGGTACCGGCAACTACACCAACAGCATCGGTATGAACTACGATGTTGACGAGCAGAACCTGTGGCTGCTGCCTGTAGGCGTAACCTACAGCTGTGATACCAAAGCAGGCGACTGGACTATCCGTCCGGTAGTAGAAGCAGGCTATGTATGGGCTATGGGCGACAGAGATACCAATCAGACTGTCAGCCTGAATGGTGCAGCTAACGGCTTTGGCTTTGACACGGCAGACAGCGGCAGCTTTGTAAGCCGTTTTGCAGTAGAAGCTGAAAAAGCCAACGTAACCTATGGCTTAGGTTATGAATACCAGAAAGGCGATACCGTCAAAGCCAATAAATGGATGGCAAACCTGACCTGGAGCTTCTAATAGTCGCAGAATATACTGGATTAAAACAGTATATAGCATATAGTCGAGTAGAAATAATATAAAAGAAATAGAGTAAAGCATAAACCATAGCTTAAAAATAAGCTATGGTTTATGTTTTTATGAGTATACTTATCTATTAGCGTAGATACACTTGGTACCAGTAATGCGATAGAGTAAATTTGCGTAATTTAAACTAGTTTAGTATGATACTATATAAGCTGGTTTCATAAATAAGCGACCCGCCTGACACTACCGCCACTGATATTTAATGATATTAAAAATCTATAGCAAAAATTTACCCTATGTAGTGTATACACTTTGAACGTATCACCTTTAGGGAAATAAAATTTAAAATACTCTAAATCAGTAGTGGGGAAAATATCGTGTAGTTAAAAATAGCCTCTGTTCTTAAAACAATGTTTGTTTTGCAATAAAGAAAATCAAGATATGTACGTGATTTGCGAAACTTATAGTTATTTAGATAACAATCTTTCTTTAAAAACATGTACAGTTTTATATCTACACATAAATGATTAAATTTAATGGTATATAATAAATTTTCTCAAATATAATATAAAGATGAAACTACTATGTAATATTTGTACTAAAATATCAATAGTTGATAATATAAGGGAAATATATTGAGAAAATTATGTAATATTGTGATATAAAATTAGTAATTATATCAGAGACCAGTATGTACTGTTATTGTATACATAGATTGATAAGTATATCGCATATGTGTTGACAAACTCAGATGTATAAAAGAAAAGGTTCTTTAGAAATATTTTGAAGAGAGATATCTTGCCGAGTAGTTAAAGCGTGCTGTATAATTATTGTAAGATATTATATTAAAAAGAGGTGTATGATATCATGGCGAAGATAATTAGAGTAGATAATGGAATAGTTACAGTTGGAATGGAAAATGGAACATTTAAAGAAGTTCCTCAAGAAATATTAGATTTTGCTCCTGTTGTTGGCACAAATGTTGAAGTGTACCAAAAAGAAGATAAAATAATTATAAGTAAAAAAAACGTTTTTGAAAGCACTAATGGGAAAAAGTTGGTCAATAAAACTACTTATGGTTTATTAGCTTTGCTGTTAGGAGGACTTGGTGTACATAAATTTTATGCTGGAAAAACTTTACAGGGAGTTTTATATTTGATTTTTTTCTGGACATTTATTCCTGCGTTGATTGCTTTTATAGAAGGAATTTTAGCTTTGACAAAAAATGCTGATGAAAATGGTAACATTTTAGTATAGAAAATGTTATATAAAGAAAATAATAAGCCTGCTTATTTCATATGATATAATAAACAATATATCTATGAAGGAAGCAGGCTTTTTGTTATGATTTTAAGCGCAGAAAATATGTCCCGCAGTTATGGGGACAGAGTTTTGTTTGAAAATATCAGCTTTAATATAGAAGAAGGCGACAAGATAGGCGTTATAGGCGTCAACGGTACGGGTAAAAGTACGCTGCTGAAAATGATTGCGGCAGGCGAAAGCGGCGGCGGTAAACTGACCGTTCCGGGCGGCGTGGTACTGGAATATCTGCCGCAGGACCCGCCTTTTGAAGCGGAAGCGACAGTTTTGGAGCAGATTTTTAAAGGAGATTCGCCGCTTATGGCGCTGCTGCGCCGGTATGAAACGGCAGTAGAGGCGGTAGCTGCCGAGCCCGAAAATGACAGGCGGCAGAAACAGCTTCTGGAGCTGCAGCAGGAGATGGATAATAAGTACGCCTGGCAGCTGGAAAGCGAAGCCAAGGCAGTTTTAACGCAGCTGGGGATTACTGATTTACAGCAGAAGATGGGCGAGCTCAGCGGCGGGCAGCGTAAGCGCGTGGCTTTGGCAGGTGTCCTGGTGCGTCCGTCCGATTTGCTGATTTTAGACGAGCCTACCAACCATATGGATAACGCGACGGTAGCCTGGCTGGAACAGCAGCTGCTGAAACGCAAAGGCGCGCTGCTCATGGTTACCCACGACCGTTATTTCTTCGACAGGGTAGTCAACCGCACGTTGGAAATCGACAACGGCAAGGGCTATCTTTATACGGGCAATTACAGCCTGTTTCTGCAGAAGCGTGAAGAACGCCGCATTGCCGAAGCGTCTGCGGCGCAAAAACTGCGCAACATCTATCGCCGTGAGCTGGCATGGATCAGCCGCGGGGCGGAAGCGCGCCGCACCAAGAAGAAAGACCGTGTGGAACGCTTTGCCCAGATTGAGGCAGAAGTAAAGAACGTGCAGACGGAAGCCAGTCTGGAAATGTCCTCGGTGGCCAGCCGTCTGGGCAAGACTGTTATCGAGCTGGACAAGGTGAGCATGGTCTATAACGGTATTGACTATATCAGGGAGTTCAGCTATATCCTGCTGCGCAACGACAGGGTAGGCATCGTAGGTCCTAACGGCGCAGGCAAGTCGACGCTGATGGATATTATTGCCGGACGTCTTGCGCCTACCGGCGGCAGCATTACCGTGGGGCAAACCGTTAAGATAGGCTATTTTTCCCAGCACAGCGAATTTCCCGACAGCAGTCAGAAGGTGCTGGAATATATCAAAGAAGCAAATAATTATATTGAAACCGCCGACGGCAGCCGTATCAGCGCGGCGCAGATGCTGGAGCGTTTCCTGTTTCCGTCGGAGCTGCAGTGGGTGCCGGTCAATAAACTGAGCGGCGGCGAAAAGCGCCGTCTGTATCTGCTGCGGGTGCTGATGACAGCGCCCAATGTGCTGCTGCTGGATGAACCGACCAATGATCTTGATATTCCGACTTTATCCGTTTTGGAGGATTATCTGGACAGCTTTGCGGGAGCGGTGATTGCCGTTTCCCATGACCGTTATTTTCTGGACAGGTTTGCCAATAAGATTTTTGCTCTGCAGCCGGGTGGTACGCTGCGTCAGTTTGTGGGCGGCTACAGCGATTACGAGAATACGCTGGCGCAGGAAGCGACGCAGCTGGTGGCGGAAAAACCCAAAGAGGCAGCAGTAAAGGAAGCGGCGCCGAAAAATGCCAAAAAGAAAATGACCTACAGCGAAAGGCTGGAGCTGGAAAATATCGACCAGGAAATCGCCCGCACGGAAGCGGAGCTCAAGATGCTGGGAGCAGAAATCAACGGCTGCGGCAGCGATTTTGTGCGGCTGGGCGAGCTGACGAAAGAGCAGGAGGCGGCGCAGCAGAAATTAGATGCGCTGGTAGACCGCTGGGCTTATTTGTCGGAGCTTGCTGAGGAGGAAGAATGCTGAAACTATTACAGAGCAGTCAGCGTGGCAGGCTGAAACGGCTGCTCAGCGTGATGCTGCCCATTATCGGCACGCAGATTGCTACTATCGGTATGAACTTTTTTGACGCCAGTATGTCGGGGCAGGCCGGCGCTGTCGATTTGGCGGGCACCGCTATCGGCGGCAATATCTGGATGCCGGTGCAGACAGGCATCAACGGCGTGCTGATGGCGGGGATGCCGCTGGTGGCGCATCTTTTGGGCGCAGGTGAAAAGGATAAAATCAATGTCGTGGTGCGGCATGGACTTCTGCTGGCTGTGGCCTTTGCCTTGCTGGTGATTATCGGCGGCATTATCGGATTGCCGCTGCTTTTAACGCACATGGGACTGGCGCCGGAGGTCTATCACGTCGCTATCTGGTATATGGCGGGCATAGGCTTCGGCGTGCTCCCCTTTTTCCTGGTAACGCCGCTGCGCTGTTTGGTAGATACCTTGGGGTACACGGGGCTGACCATGAAGATTTATATGCTGGCGCTGCCCATCAATGCGGCGCTGAACTATGTGCTTATCTTCGGCAAGCTGGGACTGCCGCGATTGGGCGGCATCGGCGCCGGTGTGGCTACGGGCATCACCTTCTGGCTGCTGTTAGGCATGTTTGCGCTGACGCTGAAAAAGGTGGGCGCGTTCAGTGCCTATCAGGTGCTGGGGCTGATCCGTCCGCAGCGGGAAAGAGTGCGGGAATATCTTACTATCGGTATTCCCATGGGCGTGTCCATTTTTATGGAGTCCAGTATCTTCGGCGTGGTAGCGCTTTTTGTAGCTAAGTTCGGTACTAACGTGATTGCGGCGCACCAGGCGGCGCTGAATTTTTCTTCGCTGATTTATATGGTGCCATTGAGCTTTTCGCTGGCACTGACCATCGTCATCGGCGTGGAGGCCGGAGCGAAAAGATGGCAGTCGGCCCGGGATTATACGGTGCTGGGACTGGAGCTGAGCCTGCTGTGCGCTTTTGTTTATATTTTTGGTGAATATTTTAACCGCCGATTGATTGCCCAGATTTACAGCATTAATGCAGAGATTCTGTCGTTGACGGTGCATTTTCTGCTTTATGCGGTGCTGTGGCAGTTTTTTGACGCGGTGGCGGCGCCTATCCAAGGCGTGCTGCGCGGTTATAAAGACGTGAACGCGACTTTCTGGTCGGGAATGCTCGCCTACTGGGGTATTTGTTTGCCGTTTGGTATCTTTTTTGATTTCGTGCTGGGGTATGGGCCTTTTGCTTACTGGCAGAGCCTTGTTATCGGGGTAGCGTTCAGTGCGGCTTTCTTGAGCTGCCGTCTGCTGTGGCTGCAGAAAAAACTGCGGCGTACTGCATAGAAGCGGCGGGTGATGCAGATGGAAGAAAAGGCTGCCGGCAGGCTGCCGCTGCTGGATGCGCTGCGCGGCTTTGCCATTATCAACGTTGTTATCTATCATTTTTTATACGATATATATGTGATTTATGATATTATGCCCGAGTGGCCGGATTTATTGGCTGTCAATCTCTGGCAGCGTACCGGCTGCAGCCTGTTCTTGCTGCTGGCGGGAATGGCGCTGCATATGGGCAGGCATACGCTGCGGCATGGTCTGGAACTTAGTGCGTTAGGCCTGGCAATTACGCTGGCTACCCATTGGCTGCTGCCGAGCGAGGCTATTTATTACGGTATTCTGACTTTTTTTGGTTGCGCAATGCTCATAGGCTGGCTGCTGCGTCCGCTGCTTGGCAGGATTACGCCGGCAGGCGGGCTGATCTTCTGCGTTTTGGGGTATTTATGTACGCAGGACGTCGGCAGCGGCTGGGTGGAAATAGCGGGAGAAAGATTATGGCAGTGGCCGCAGGCGCTGTACGATGACAGGCTGGCAATCCTGGGCTTTCACGGCAGTACCTTTGCTTCGGCTGATTATGTGCCGCTTTTGCCACATATCTTCGTCTTTCTGGGCGGCTGGTTTCTTTATGCCTGGCTGGAACGCGCAGGTAAGCTGCATTGGTTAAAATATGGTGACGTGCAGCTTTTGACGCTGCCCGGCAGGCACAGCCTCCTGATTTATCTTCTGCATCAGCCGCTGCTGCTGGGAGTGTGCAGAGTGATGTTTGGCTATTGAAATAAAAAGCACGCTATGCGTGCTTTTTATTTCAGTAATTTTCATGCCTGGCAGGCATACTGCGTAATAAAAGATAAGTATTTGCTGAATTTATCCGGAGGCAGTACAATAAAGACAGAAACAAAGCTGCCGGGCGGCTGTATTCTGCCAAATGTCCGGCTGAGGAGGAGAACAAGATGGGTAAAAAGATTGTCGTTATTGCTGCCAGTCCGCGTAAGCAGGGGAATTCTGCTGCGTTGGCGCAGGCTTTCAGTAAGGGCGCGCAGGCAGGCGGACATGAGGTGCAGTATATTGAGCTTGCAGATAAAGACCTGAAATTCTGCCGCGGCTGTCTGGCGTGTCAGGCAACAGGCCGCTGCGTTATTACAGACGATATGGCAGAGCTGCTGCCCGTGCTGCAGCAGGCTGATGCTGTAGCTTTTGCATCGCCGGTTTATTATTACAGCATCTGTGGACAACTCAAAACTTTCTTAGACAGGACTAACCCGCTGTTTACGGCGGTATATGCTTTCCGCGATGTTTATGTGCTGTTTGCGGCGGCAGAAAATGAAGCTTATACGCCGGAAGGAGCAGTGAAAGCTATCCAGGGCTGGATTGACTGTTATGAGCACGCGCGCCTTGCGGGCGTAGTTTTTGCCGGCGGCGTGACCGGCGTCGGCGACGTCAAGGGGCATCTGGCGCTGCAGCAGGCGTATGAGCTTGGTAAGAACATCAAATAAAGCGAAAAATGCAAGAAAAAAGAGGTTCAGTAATAACTGAACCTCTTTTTCTTATGTCTATAGCTTATAATCCGGCCTGCTCGATGCCGCTGAACAAAAAGCCCATGTGGTTGACGGAATTTAACAGGACGAGACGCCAGGTGCCCTCGTTGTATTCCATGACATTGATGCAGGTGTTGTCCTGTTTAATCTGCCAGAAATGTTCCATGCCCAGTCCCAGCAAATCGCAGATGATAGCCTTGTTGACAGCGTCATGGGCTGCTACCAGTACCGTCTTGCCGTCATATTTCTGCGCGTACTCGTCAAAGGCGGCACGCACGCGGCGGCGCACATCTTCCAGACATTCACCGCCCTTGCCGGGCATCTGTACCAGATGGGGCGCAGTATGCCACTGCTCAAATTCTTGCGGGTAGCGGGCGGCAATATCTGGCGCCAGCACGCCCTCCCAGTCGCCGTGGTTGATTTCAGTCAGCCGTGCGTCCGTTGCTACAGGCAGCTGATGCAAGTCGGCGCAGAATTTACAGGTCTGGTAAGAGCGCTGCAGCGGGCTTACCAGACATCCAGCGGCACGTTTTTCAGTCCCTGCGCCAGCAGTTGTCCCTGCTCCAGACCGCGAGGGCTGAGCGGGGTATCTTCCTGTCCCTGGTAGCGTCCTTCGATGTTCCAGGTGGTTTCACCGTGTCGTATCAGGATTATTCTAACCATATCAGCCCTCACAGTTAATGAGTTTTACGTCCAGGATGCCTTCTACGCCGCGCAGCTGCAGCATGATGTCGTTGGGGATATCGTTGCCGACAGCGATGGCCATGATATTGGTATCTTTCACCGGAGTGCTGCCAACCTGCATCCCGTTGATGTTGATGCCGGCGTTGCCGAGGATGGTAGCCATCTGGCCGATCATGTTGGGCTTATTGGCGTGAGGAGCCAGCAGCAGGTAGCCTTCGGGCTTGAAGTCTACTTTGTACTGGTCGATTTCGACAATCTTGGGCTCTTTGCCGTCAAAGAGGGTGCCTACCAGTTTATGAGTTGCTTTATTGGTAGTAATCTTGACGGTGATGGCAGTGGTGAAATAGCCGGGTCTATGAGATTTGCTTTCCTTAACATTCAGGTGACGTTTTTTAGCGATGCCGGGGGCGTTGACAAAGTTGACGCTGTCCTGCAGGATGGGATTCAGCAAGCCTTTGAGAAACGCTGTGGTCAGCGCCTGGGTTTCGGTTTCTGCCAGGATGCCGGTGTATTCGACCTCGACTTCCTGGACGGGGCCTTCGGTCAGGTAAATGCCGATAGTGCCCATGCGTTCTGCCAGCCCGAAATAAGGCTGGATTACTGCGGCCACGCTCTTGGGAATGGGAGCCATATTGACAGCGGTCATAACCGGTTTGCCCTGCAGGGCGTCGATAACGCCGTAAGCTACGTCTACAGCGACGCCGATTTGCGCTTCAATGGTGGAAGCGCCCAGATGCGGGGTCTGCACTACGTTGAACATGCCCAGGAAAGGATTGTTTTCCGCGGTCAGAGGTTCTTCTGGATAAACGTCGATGGCAGCGCCTGCCACTTTGCCGCTCTTGAGGGCGTCAGCCAGCGCCTGGGTATCTACGCAGCCGCCGCGGGCGCAGTTGACGATACGCACTCCGTCTTTCATCTTGGCGATGGTTTCAGCGTTGAGCATTTTTTCCGTTTCCTTGGTCAGCGGGGTGTGGATGGTAATATAATCGGAGCGTTCCAGCAGGGTATCCAGGTCAACCAGCTCTACGCCTACCTGATGAGCGCGTTCTTCAGTGATATAGGGGTCGTAGCCGATAGTGGTCATTTCCATAGCCTGCATACGTTTGGCTACGCGGCTGCCGATACGGCCCACGCCGATGATGCCCAGAGTCTTGCCCTGTACCTGGATGCCGTCAAAGCTTTTTCTGTCCCATTTGCCGGCCTGGATGGAAGCGTGTGCTTGGGGGATATGTCTGGTCATGGCCATCATCATGGCGATAGTGTGCTCGGTAGCGGCCATGGTGTTGCCTTCGGGAGCGTTCAGTACCATGATGCCGCGGGCAGTTGCCGCCGGGATGTCGATGTTGTCGACGCCGACGCCGGCGCGGCCGATAACCTTGAGGTTGGTAGCCGCTTCGATAATGTCTTTGGTAACCTGGGTCTGGCTGCGGGTAACAAGTCCGTCATACTGGCCGATGCAGGCTTTCAGCTCTGCGGGGGGCATGTTGGTTTTTACATCTACGTCAAAATGCTGGCGCAGCAATGCTACGCCTTTCTCGCTTACATCGTCGCTTACTAATATTTTCATGGTCATAATTTCTTCCTCCGTTTTCGTGTTGATGCTTTATTTATTGATGTTGTTTTTGGTAACTGTGCATAAATTCTGCCAAAGCGGTACATGCTTCCATAGGTACGGCGTTATAGGCGGAAGCGCGGCAGCCGCCGACCAGACGATGACCGCCGACACCGATAAAGCCTGCGGCTTTAGCCTGAGCGACGAAGTCTTTTTCCAGCTCTTTATCTGCCAGGTTAAAGGTAATGTTCATCCTGCTGCGGTATTCTTTGTCGGCATGGCCGATATAGAAGCCGTTGCTGCCGTCGATAGCGTCGTAGATAACCTGTGCCTTGGCTGCGTTATTGGCAGCTACGGCAGCGACGCCGCCCTGGTTTTTAATCCAGTGCAGGGTCTTGTTGACCATATAGATGCAGAATACCGGGGGCGTGTTGTACAGGGAATCGTTTTCGGCAAAGGTGCTGTATTTCAGCATGGTGGGCAGATTCTGCCTTGCTTTGGCCAGAAAAGCTTTTTTGGCGATAACGATGACTACGCCGGCAGGGCCGAGGTTTTTCTGCGCTCCTGCATAGATAAGGTCAAAGTCTGCCACGTTGACGGGTCGGGACAGGATGTCGCTGGACATATCACAGATTACCGGCACGTCAAATTTTGGAAAAGCAGGATACTCTGTACCGTAGATGGTGTTGTTGGCTGTCAGATGCACGTAACAGGTGTTATCATGGATAGTAAATTCCTGCGGGATATAGCAGTGGTTGCGGTCAGCGCTGCTTGCTGCTTCGTAAGCTTCGCCGAAGTATTTGGCTTCCGCCATGGCTTTTTTCGCCCACACGCCCGTATTGACGTAGGCAGCTTTGCCGCCGCCGGTAAGGAAGTTGGCTGCGGTCATAAGGAACTGGGTGCTGCCGCCGCCCTGGATAAACATGATTTCATAATCGTCGGGAATCTCCATCAGCTCGCGCAGCAGGTCCTTTGTTTCCTGATGCAGCGCGGCGTATTCGGCGCTGCGGTGGCTGATTTCGATAATGCTCATCCCGGTGTGTTTGTAATCGGTAAATTCTGCCTGCGCCTCCTGCAGTACTTCAAGCGGCATGGCGGAGGGCCCGGCGTTGAAATTATAGGCTCTGGTCATGGGTAAATCTCCTTTAACAATAAAAATAGAGAAGCTGTCCCTTGGGACGAGCTTCTCTTCTCGCGGTGCCACCCAAATTCGGCTGCAGCAAGGCGCGCAGGGTAAAAAAATAAGCTCTCCATCCCCAATGGGACGAGAACCTTTCCCGCGTTGCCACCCAAATTGCCTACGGCCATCTTTAGTTCGCTGTATCGGGCGAGACCGTCAAATTCATCATTTGCCGCTCCAAAGCGGAACAGTTTTGCCTTGCTGCTGCCTTGCATCGACCGGCAGCTTTCTGAAAGCTGAGCAGACTGCTTCTTTATCATAGCGTTGCTTTATAAAATTGATTGTAAAAAATTATATCACTAATTTACAGACAGTCAAGCAAAAAAAATAAAAGTCATGTCAGCAAGAGTAAAATGGCAAATTGTGTACGGAATATTACATAAAATAAAAAATAATAATTTTCAGATTTTTTGCTTGCCAGAGAGAGGAAAAACTGTTATGGTAATGATGTATGTGCGATGCATGGCATCGCTTGAAGCGCGGCAGGGCCGCAGGGTAGAAAGGAAGTTATCATGAAAAAATTTCAGGAAGGTAATCAGAACGGAAGCTTTACTTCTTCTTTTGGTTTCATCATTGCTTGTGTAGGTTCGGCAGTAGGGCTGGGTAATATCTGGCTGTTTCCCTATCGTCTGGGCGAATATGGGGGAGCGGCTTTTTTAATTCCCTATCTCTTTTTTGTGTTTTTGTTCGGCTGGGTGGGCCTTTCCGCCGAGTTTGCCATAGGCCGTCTGGCTCGCACCGGCACGCTTGGCTCGTATAAGTATTGTTTTGCCGGGCGCGGTCTGGGCAGGCTGGGTAAGTCGCTGGGCTGGATTCCGCTTCTGGGCAGTCTGGGGCTGGCTATCGGGTATGCCATCATCCTCGGCTGGATCCTGCGCAGCCTGTGGGGCTCAATCAGCGGCGAGCTGCTGACAGCCGACCCGGCAGTATATTTTGCGGCGGCCAGCGGCGAATACGGCAGCCTGCTCTGGCATGTGCTGGTTATCGCCATTACCGGCGCGGTACTCTTAATGGGTATCATCAAAGGGATTGAGAAAGTCAGCAAGGTTCTGATGCCGCTCTTTTTCCTGCTCTTTTTATTCCTGGCGGTGTGGGTGTTCTTCCTGCCGGGCAGCGGCAAGGGTTATGAATTCCTCTTTGTGCCCGACTGGGATATGCTGATGCGTGCCGATACCTGGGTCATGGCAATGGGGCAGGCGTTCTTCTCGTTGTCTATTACCGGCTCCGGGATGATTGTTTACGGAGCGTATCTGGATAAGGATGTGGATATTCCGAAAGCATCCTTGCGTACCGCCTGCTTTGATACCCTTGCGGCCATGCTTTCGGGACTTGCGATTATGCCGGCGGTGTTTTCTTTCGGCATCGGCGCGGACAGGGGGCCGTCGCTGATCTTCCTGACGCTGCCAACGGTTTTCCAGCAGATGCCCATGGGACAGTTTTTTGCAGTGTTTTTCTTCCTGTCCGTTTTCTTTGCAGGCATCACGTCTTTAATCAATATGCTGGAAGCAGTCAGTGAAAGCTGGCAGAAAAATTTCGGTATTGCCAGAAATACTGCCGTTCTTATCTGCTGCATACTTAGCCTGGCTGTGGGCGTCTTTATCGAGGCGGAGCCAAAGGTAGGCGGCTGGATGGATTTTGTTTCCGTAGTCATCGTGCCTTGCGGCGCGGTGCTGGGCGCTGTTTCTATTTATTATGTACTGGGCTGGGAACGCATCAGACAGGAGCTGGAAATCGGCCATGGCAAACTCTCTGCCGCTTTCGGCATTGCCGGACGCTATATCTATGTGCCGCTGACGGTGCTGGTGCTGATTCTTGGCTTTGTATATGGCGGTATCGGCTGATAACTGATTATTTTGAAAGTAAAAAGTGCAATAAAAAAGCGTGTTAACATATGTTAACACGCTTTTAATCTGTCTGGGGTTATTTTACCAGCGCAGCCAGGTCGGCTTTGCTTTGCAGGCCGATAGCCTGGTTGACCTTGACGCCGTTTTTGAAAACCAGCAGGCTGGGGATGCTCATAATATTGAAATGCGCCGCCAGTTCCGGGTTATCGTCTACATTGACTTTGACGACTTTCACGCCGCTGTTTTCCTTGGCGAAGTCTTCCAAAATGGGGGCCTGCATACGGCAGGGGCCGCACCAGGGAGCCCAGAAATCTACCAGGACGGGTTGAGCTGCTTCCAGTACTTCTTGTTTGAATTCGTTGGTATTAACTTCTAATGCCATAAATAACACTTCCTTTAATATATAATTGTACTTATTTTATTGTTTGTTAAGTGTACGCAGGTATTTGATAGCTGCGCTGCCTGCCGCCGCGCCTTCGTGGACGGCTTTGGCCACCTGCAGCATACCGCCGGTACAGTCGCCGGCAGCGAACAGGCCGGGGATGTTGGTGGCTCCGTCGGCGTCAATGGCGATAAAGCGTCCGTTGAGCAGTGCGCCCAGTTTGCGGGCCATATCGCTGCTGCCTGCGGTGCCGAGGGCGATAAAGAAACCGTCCAGCGGCAGGGCTGCGCCGTCAGTGAAAGTAACGCCGCTGACTTTTTCTTCGCCGTCGACAGACTGCAGGGGACGATTATCAACGGTAAAACCGGCAGCCTGAGCCGCCGCTACGTCCGCGCCGTTAGTCAAAATTGTGACGCTGCCTGCCAGATGCCTAAGATAGTCCGCTTCGTGCAGGGCGTAAGCGCCGCTGCCCAGTACCGCAACCTTTTTGCCGCGGTAGAAAAAGCCGTCGCAGACGGCGCAGTAGCTGACGCCGCGTCCCTCCAGACGCTGCAGTCCCTCAAGCTTGACAGTGACGTTCTTGGTGCCGGTAGCCAGGACGACGGCAGGCGCTGTATAAGTGTTGGAAGCGGTCTGGACGGAAAAATTACCTGTGTAATCTAAAGACAGCACTTCTTCATGGAGTATTTCAGCTCCTAACGCTGCTGCCTGCGATAGACCTGCTGCGTAAAGTTCCGTGCCCGGGGCTGATACTCCGTAATAATTTTCGATGCGGTGCGCCCGTGCCAGTGCGCCGGGCCCGTTTTCCAGCAGCAGCACCTTGAGCCCTGCCCGCAAAGCATACAGAGCTGCCGAGACGCCCGCCGGGCCGCCGCCGATGATGATGAGTTCTGCCATCCTGGCCGCCTCCTTTTGTATTACTAAATAATAATAATTTTCCTGTAATCATTATACCAGAGTTTCTGACATATGTCTATTACCGGCAAAAATAATTGCAGCTGCTTATTTCTGTGCCGGCTCGGAAGACTGCACCTGCTGCAGCGGCGTTTCAAAGTAGACGCTGGTACTGGGGAAAGCGCAGCCTACGCCGGCTTTTTCCATGATCTGCATCAGCTGCAGGTTGATTTCCTGCAGGATATCCAGATATTCTTTCTGGGAGCCGGTTTTGGCGTAAAAAGTTACGCGCACGTTGAGGCTGCTGTCGCCGTATTCGATGAAGTGGACGCGGATGTCGTCAGTATAGAGCATATCTTCGCAGCTGCCGAGATAATTTTTGATGGCTGCGATGACATCCTGCATCTGGGCGGCAGTAGTGCTGTAGGTAAGACCCAGGATAAAGTCTACGCGGCGCTTCTGGCGCATGGTGAAGTTGGTGATAGGCGTATTGGAGAGCAGTGAATTGGGGATATAGACCAGCTCCTGCGGGAAAGTACGCACGCAGGTGCTGCGGAAAGAAACTTTTTCGACCGTGCCTTCGATGCCGTTGGCGGTAATCCAGTCGCCGATTTTGAAAGGCTTGTCCAGAATGATGATCAGGCTGCCGAAAACATTGGCCAGCGCGTCTTTAGCCGCAAAGGCGATAGCCAGCGAGCCGATACCGAGGGATGCCACAAAGCCGCTGATGTCGTAATTCCATTCCTTAGCGATAGTCACGAAGCACAGGACTACGATGATGATGCGTAAAATTGTAGAGAAGATGTTGGAAACGGCTTCTTCCGTGCGGATGCCGATGTGGGTGAACAGGTCAAGCATCATGCCGTGCGTAGTGTCGCTGAGGTTGTAGCAGCCCCAGAAGAACGCCAGCACGATGGTACTGCGCAGGACGCGGTCGATAAACAGGGTGCTGCTCATCAGGGGGATGGGCGCAAAAATCAGCGCGCCGTAGATGCCGCCGACCACCAGCACTATGTTAATAGGGTTTTCAAACGCTTCCAGGATCTGTTCGTCGTAAGGAAAAGAACTGGCCAGAGCAAAACGGTGCAGCAGGTTGAACAGAAAGTGGCGGTAAAGATAACGCAGCAGGATAAAGAAACAAAGGATGCCGATGGAGGTGCTCCAGGGCATGAGTATTGGCAGTATATTCTCCATAAATACCTCCGGGATGATTTTGTTTATATTGTAACATTAGGCGCAGTGTAAAACAACGAGTTTACAGGTTTTTCGAATACTTTTAACACAAGTGCTGATTAAAAAATATTTTCTATGGTATAATAATCCGTAATAAAACCGGAGGAGGATTTAGTGATGGACTATCTGGCGGAAAGGCTTATTGCCGGCACCATGATTATCCTGGGCCCCTTGCTGACGATATTTGATCTGCCGGGCAATACACTTATCCTGATTACAAGCCTGGGCTTTGCCGTCTATAACGAGGCAATGTTCGGCAACAGCAGACTGCTGGCGGCGGCTGTGCTGATTTACGCTCTGGGAGAGGGCTGGGAGTTCTGCGTGTCGCTGTTTGGCATCAAAAGAAAAAAAGTTTCCTGGCTGGCCGTGCTGCTAATCGGCATCGGCGGCTTTATCGGCACGCTGGCAGGTACGGCGGTGCTGCCCGTATTGGGCTCTTTTGCCGGGGGCATAGCCGGCGCTTACGTGACGGCGTTCCTGTACGAATATCTGCACAGCGGCAGAAAGGCAAATGCGCTGGCGCTGGCGCTGCAGGCGGCCAAGGTACGTTTCCTGGCGCTGATCGGCAAACTGGCGGCAGGTATTCTGCTGGCTTTTATCCTGTTCAGACAGGTATTCTGGAATCATCTGTAAAGTGAGGAAAAAACATGGAATTTACTTTTGCACATAATAATTTTAACGTATTGGATTTAGAGAAAAGTCTGGCTTTTTATAAGGAAGCCCTGGGACTTAAGGAAGCGCGCCGTTTTGAGCCGGCTGACGGCAGTTTTGTCCTGGTATATCTCACCGACGGCAAGACGCCCCACCAGCTGGAGCTGACCTGGCTGCGCGACCGCAAGGAGCCGTATAACCTGGGCGAGAACGAATTTCACCTGGCTTTCGTAGTAGAAGATTTTGACGCTGCCTATGAAAAGCACAAAGCAATGGGCTGCATAGTGTACGAAAACAAGGACATGGGCATTTACTTTATCGCCGATCCCGATAATTACTGGCTGGAAATCATTCCGGCGCAGAAAGGGTGAGACGTGTGGAAGATTTAAAGCAATATGTCGTTGCGGCCAGCGGTAAGATGCGTCAGCCCGCTTTTGATTTGTTAAACGGGCAGGTGCAGTTATTGTCATGGCAGCAGGGAGGGCGTGTGCCGGCAGAGCAGTTTGACGCCTGGCTGGCGCAGGCGGACGCCCTGTATTCTGCTGGCAATATTAAAATTGACGCCGCTTTGCTGGCTAAAGCGCCGCGGCTCAAAGTCATTGCTCAGGCTTCCGTGGGCTACGACAATATAGATGTAGCAGCCTGCACTGCCCGCGGCATCCGCGTCGGCAATACGCCAGGCGTATTGAACGACGCTGTGGCAGACCTGGCTTACGGGCTGCTTATTGACTGCGCCCGTCATATCGTGCGCGGCAATGAACATGTAAAAAGCGGCCTGTGGGGGCAGCGGCGCGGACTGGGCTTCGGCACCGACCTGGCAGGCAAGACGCTGGGCATCGTGGGCATGGGCGGCATCGGTCAGGAAATCGCTATCCGGGCTCAGGCCAGCAAGATGCGCGTCATCTATCACAACAGGCATCGCCGGGCTGATGAAGAGCAGCTGGGCGTAAGCTATGCTGCCTGGGAAGATTTACTGGCGCAGTCGGATTTTGTCGTGGCGGCAGTGACGCTGAATCCTTCTACCAAGGGTATGTTTAATGAGCGGGCCTTTGCCATGATGAAGCCCACGGCTGCGTTTATCAACGTCTCCCGGGGTGCGGTGGTGGACAGTCATGCGCTGTATACTGCTTTGCAAGAGGGCTGGCTGGCTGCGGCTGCGCTGGATGTTACCGACCCGGAACCGTTGCCGGGAGAACACGAACTGCTGACGCTGCCTAACCTTACCGTGACGCCACATATCGCTTCGTCTACCGTGGAAACGCGGGACGCCATGGCGCTGCTGACGGCGGAAAACATCCTGGCCGGACTGCGCGGCAAGCGCCTGCCCGCCCAGGTAAATGAAATTAAGGAATAAAGACGAAATGAAACATAAACTCTGCCTGCACGGCATCAATGTCAAAAACAAGAGCCAGCTGCTGGATGCTGTCAAAAAGCTCCTGCCGCTGGCAGCAGAAAAAACAAGGCAGAAAGAAAAATACCTGCCGGATAACGACCTGCTGAAATACAGCAGCTATAAATTTGCCGTACCGGGCAGCAAGGACTATAAGGTTACCTGCCTGAGCGGCATCATGGTAGTCAGCGACAGACTGCTGCCAATCCACGATGTGGTCATTGAATATGATAACCGCAGCCTGCCTGCGGTCCAGCGGCTGCTGAAAAAGCTGTTGGGCGGCAGGCTGCATTTTGTGCTGGAAGAGCCGGATCTGCTTTTGCGGGTGCAGCAGCAGCGCGGCAGGTTCCGGCTGGAGGACCTGCCCTTATATGATGAGGACAGCGTAGCCACGATCCTGAACTGTCACTTGCCGGTACAGGTGTATAACGTCAGCAAGCTGTGGGGCACCTTTCTGCAGCAGCCCGGCGAAAAACCGTCGGTGCGGCAGCTGCGCGTCAAGCTGCGCCGCCTGCGTTCCTCGCTGGCGTTGTTTAAACCGCTGCTGCCGGAGGCCAAGCTGCTGTACTGGAAAGCGGAATTTAAGAAATGGACGGATATGCTGGGCGGCGCCAGGGAATATGACGTGGCGCTGCTGACCTGCATGAAGATCCGCAAAGGCAGGCAGGAAGAGAACGAGCAGCCGCTGGAACTGGAACGGCTGCTGCAGGAACGGCGGCAGCGTCAGGCCAAGAAGGTGCTGCATCTGAGCAGCATCAACGCCATGACTTCCGCCTTGCTGGACTTTTTGCTGCTGCTGTACAGCCTGCCTCTGCGCAAGGAAATGCGGCAGCTGCGGCTGCGCGGTTTCCTGCGGCAGCGTCTGTCCGCCTGGTGCGACAGGCTGCTGCAGCTGCCGGAGCGGTATCCCGACGTGGAGAATATGGAGCAGCTGCATAAAGTGCGCATCAAGATTAAGCGTTTCCGTTATGCTTTGCAGGCCGCGCCGGAAATCCCCGTCCCGTCTCTGCTGCTGCGGCGGTTAAAAAATTTGCAGGATATGCTGGGACTGCTGCATGACAACTATGTCAACGACCATCTGATCGAAGAAATAGTCTCTGCCCATCAGGATAATGCTGAACTGCGCTGCGAGGGAGCCATGTTCCGCGGCTGGGACAGCGCCCGGAGCGAGGCTGTCCTTACCAGTCTGCCGGAGCTGTGGGAAGATTTCTGCAGCTGTATGCAGGAGTGGCGGGAGGAATATCTGTGATGGACAGCGAAAAATGGACAGCAATGCTTGCCGACTACGGGTTTGAGCCGTGGGAAGGCGGCGGGATGCGCGGCTGGCATCGGCGCATGGATTTTGTCAAAGACTGTCTGGCAGGCGAGATTGGCCGCTACAGCGCTGAGGACTATATCATTACCAGTCATCAGGGCAGGCAGTCGGCCCAGTGGCTGAAAGCTAACTGGCAGCCGCAGGAGGACGTGATGAAACACCGTTTCCTGCTGGCGGACAGCGAGTTTTCAGAATTGCAGGTTAAATCCTACTGGCTGGGATTAAAAGGCTGGCTGGAAATTTTACATTACAGGAAAGGAGACCAGGAAAAAAGATTTGCGGATTTGATTTATCTGGCGGAACAGAAAGACTGATGTTGGACTATATTTTTAATAAGGGAAGGTAATATCATGTTATTGGCATTATTTGTTATCACACTGGTGTGTTTTGCCATTGCCTATAAATGGTATGGCGGTTTTCAGAGCCGTTTCTACGGACTCGACCCCAAAAAAGAAACTCCGGCCAAGGAGTTTCAGGATAATATCGACTACTGTCCGGCGCATCCTGCCGTGCTGATGGGCCATCACTTCGCTTCCATCGCCGGCGCAGGCCCCGTTGTCGGACCCATCGCTGCGGCTGCCGTATTAGGCTGGCTGCCTACATTTTTATGGATTATCGTCGGCTGCATCTTCTTCGGCGGCGTACATGACATGGGCGCGCTGGTGGCTTCTATCCGTCATAAAGGCATGTCCATCGGCGAGGTTGTTCGTCAATGGATTGGCGCGCGCGGCCACAAGCTGTTTTTGGCTTTTACCTGGCTGAGCCTGACGCTGGTCATCGCCGTATTCCTGGAACTGGCAGCGCAGACATTTGCGGCTGATCCGGCTGTTGCCTTTACGGCTACCTTATATATTTTCATGGCTATGGTGTTCGGCGTTGCTATCTACCGTTTTAATATTTCTCTGAAAGTCAGCACCATCATCATGATCCCCATCCTGTTCGGGGCGCTGGTTTTCGGTATCGAAAGCTCCTGGGTACAGGGTACTTTCAACATGAGCGTTGATTTCTGGCGCGGCGTGCTGATCGTCTATATCTTTGCCGCTTCCATCCTGCCCGTATGGCTGCTGCTGCAACCTCGCGACTACCTGGCGTCTTATATGCTGTACTTCTCCGTTTTCCTGGGCGGCGTGGGTATGATCTTCGGCGGCGCAGGCTATGAAGTTAAGCTGCCGGCGTTCAAAGGTTTCATCACTCCTGCCGGCGACTGGCTGTGGCCGCTGCTCTTTATTACCGTGGCCTGCGGCGCAATTTCCGGCTTCCATTCCCTGGTAGCTTCCGGCACCACTTCCAAACAGCTTTCCCGTGAGACCGACGCTGTTGCCGTAGGTTATGGCGCTATGCTGCTGGAAGGCGTGGTAGGCGTTATCGCCCTGGGTACCATCATGATGCTGGGCGATATGCCTAAAGGCGGCCCCACCGTTGTATACGGACAGGGCCTGGGCCAATTTGCTACCCTGATAGGTATTTCTCCGCGTCTGGGCACTGCTATCGGCCTCTTGGCGCTGAACTCTTTCATCCTGACGTCCCTTGATACTGCGACCCGCCTGGCCCGTTATCAGCTGCAGGAATTTACCGGTATGAGCCTGAACAAATATCTGGCTACCGGCATCAGCGTGGCTGTGGCGCTGGCGCTGATCTTCGTCAAGACCGGCAAGGTTGCCGCTTGGCAGATGATCTGGCCGGTATTCGGCGCAACTAACCAGCTGGTAGCAGCTATCGCCCTGCTGGCATTGGGAGTATGGGTAATCCGCGCGCTGAAGAAAAACGCCGGCTTTATTATGTATCCTATGGGCTTCATGCTGGTAACTACCATCGTAGCCCTCGTGCAGATGATTTTGTCCGATAACGCTAATCCCATCGTTACCGGCATTTCCGTCATCCTGCTCATTCTGACGGCGGCTCTGCTGAAAGAAGCTTACGCCGCTTTAAACAGCAAATCCGAATAAATCCTGATCCTGCCTTTAATGTAAAATAACATAAAAATCAAAAAAGCTCAGTCCTACAAAGGACTGAGCTTTTTGTTTGTACTTTTATTCTACGCAGTCAGCCAGAAGCTTCTTGGCGTCGATGTACTGGGCGATGCCTGCCGCTACTTTCTTAGATTCCTTCATAGCTAAGACGACGGTGGCCGGGCCGTGTACTACGTCGCCGCTGCTGAAAACGCCGGGACGGGTCGTCATGCCGTAGGGGCGTTCACGGGTGATGACGAAGCCGCGGTCGTCTACCTGGATGCCTTTGGTAGTCGATACGATGCGGGCTGCGGGTTTCTGACCCACCGCCAGGATGACGCAGTCGCAGGGCATTACTTCCTGGCCGCCTTCGGCGATAAACTGGCCGTCGGCAGTCTGGGTAATGTTCTGCAGCAGGAGCCCTGCTACCTCGGTTTCATCTGCCTTGCAGGGATGGCGGCGGATATTATTGAGCGCGCGCATCTGCTTTTTGTTCAGATAAGCCATGGGCTGCTTAAGGAAGTTAAACTGCACGCCTTCTTTTACGGCGGCGTTGTATTCCGACGGCAGGGCGGAGATATGGTCTTCGCTCTTGTGGTAAACGACGTTGACGTTTTTCGCGCCGCGGCGTACTGCGGTGCGGGCTGCGTCCATAGCCACGTTGCCGGCGCCGACGACGATGACGTTATCGCCGGTATGCAGTACGGTTTCGCTTTCGTCCAGTTTGCCGCTGTCAGCCAGCACGACGGTGCGCAGGAAATAGGTGGCGGTGAGGATACCGGTCAGTTCCTTGCCGGGGATGTCCAGCGTGCGGGGCAGCGAGGTGCCGGTGCCCATGAAGATGGCGTCGTAGCCTTGGGCAAACAGGTCGTCTACGGTAAAGTCGACGCCGGCCAGCTGGTTGGTGCGTATCTCTACGCCCAGGTGCAGCAGCTCGGTAATCTCACGGCGCACAACGTCTTTTTGCAGGCGGAATTCCGGGATGCCGAACAGCAGCACGCCGCCCGGCTCGCTCTGCGCTTCAAAAATAGTTACGGCAAAATCCATTTTCGCCAGGTCGCCTGCTACCGTAAGGCCGGCAGGGCCGGAGCCGATGACGGCGACTCTGCCGCGCTGCCCGGTGGAGGGCGGGATAGGTTTTAAATCGTTGTCGTGGGCAAAGTCGGCGACGAACATTTCCAGACTGCCGATCTCGATGCCGCATTTTTTCTTGGTCAGCACGCAGTGAGCCTCGCACTGGCGTTCATGGGGGCAGACGCGTCCGCAGATGGCGGGCAGGTTGCTGCGCTCGGAGATGATTTCATAGGCGGAGCCGATATTGCCCTCGCTCAGTGCGCGGATAAACTGGGGGATATTGTTTTCAATAGGGCAGCCGGTGCGGCAGGTGGGACGGGCGCAGTTCAGGCAGCGTCTCGCCTCGCTGATGGCTTCGGCTGTAGTCATGGTTCTGCTCATGGTTACTTACCTCTTTTTTTCGTTTCGGAATCTTGCTTTTCGGTATCCTGATACTTGATGGAAGTTTTACGCCCGTAAATCAGGCTTTCCAGCTGCATCAGATGGTTATTGATTTCTTCCATATGACGGGCCAGTCTTTCTTCGTAATCGGCTACGGGGTCGGGCAGGCGGTCATGGTTCAGGTCGACCAGGTCTTCGCCGCTGGCGGAGCTGACGCGGATGCCATCCTTGGCCACGATGCGTCCCGGGATGCCGACGACGACGGAGTTGGGCGGCACTTCTTTTAAAACGACGCTGCCGCTGCCGATTTTGGAGTTATCGCCGACGGTGAAAGAGCCCAGTACTTTGGCGCCGCTTGAAATAACTACGTTATTACCGATGGTGGGATGGCGTTTGCCTTTCTCCTTGCCGGTGCCGCCCAGGGTTACGCCCTGGTACAACGTCACGTTGCTGCCCAGCTCGGCAGTCTCGCCGATGACCAGGCCCATGCCGTGGTCGATGAAAAGCCCCGGACCCAGTTTGGCGCCGGGATGGATATCAATGCCCGTCAGAAAACGGGAGAAGGTGTTCAGCATACGGGGGATGACCACCCAGCCTTTATTGTAGAAATAGTGGGCGATACGGTGGAGCCAGATGGCATGAAGCCCGGGATAACAGAGCGCGGCCTCCAGCCTTGTTTTGGCAGCAGGATCGCGCTGCATAATAACATTCAAATCTTGTTTCATCTGAGGGAACATGCTAAGGCTCCTTTCTGTAAAAATATTTAATGATATTATATTTTAGCATAGCCGCGGCAAAAAGGTAAATAAAAATGCAAAATATAGACATTTGTCAGATTAGAAAACAATCCTGACTTATCAGTCTTACAGTATTGTACAAATAGTATTGTTAAAATCAGCATATAGTGATACAATAAAGGCACAGAAGCAAATACGGCTGAAAATCATTACAGCCGTTTTGGCAGCGCGGCCGGTATCGCGCAGCAGCTTCGGTGATTTTGACAAGTTGATTTATTGTAAGGGGCAGCCTGGCCTGCCCCGTTTGCTTTATACATGACATCAGGGAGGTTGGAAAAATCTTGAATAAGGAAAATCTTAAACAACAGGTCTGCGCCGTCATCGACGCTTATGCCGACAAGATTAAGGCCGTTGCCGACAGCATTGCCGACGAGCCGGAACTGGGCTTTAAAGAAGTCAAGACGGCGGCCAAGGTGGCGGACTTTATGCGCGAACTGGGACTCGACCCGCAGACGGGGCTGGCCATCAACGGTGTCAAGGCCCGTGCCAAAGGCGCTAAGGAAGGACCGACAGCGGCAGTGCTGGGCGAGCTGGACGCCATTACCTGTCCAGACAGCTGCAAGGCTGACCCGCTGACCGGCGCGGCTCACGCCTGCGGCCACAACCTGCAGATTGCCGCCATGCTGGGCGCGGCCTGCGGTATTATGAAATCCGACGCGCTGCAGCATCTGGCAGGCGACGTAGTTTTCTTCGGCGTACCGGCAGAGGAATATATCGAGCTGGCTTTCCGCAAAAAACTGGTTAAGGAAGGCAAGCTGCACTTTTTAAGCGGCAAGGGACAGCTGATTTACGAAGGCGCTTTTGACGATATCGACATGGCCATGCAGATGCACGCCGACAAGAATATGCCGGAACCCACTGTTTCTGTAGGCGACAGCAGCAACGGCTTCGTAGGCAAGACCGTGCGCTACATCGGCCAGGTTGCTCACGCTGCCGATGCTCCCCACGAAGGCATCAACGCCCTGAACGCGGCTATGCTGGGCCTGATGGGCATCAACGCCCTGCGCGAGACTTTCCGTGAGCAGGACGTGGTGCGCGTGCATCCTATCATCACCAAGGGCGGCGACATCGTCAACTCCGTACCCGCGGATGTCAGGATGGAGCTGTATGTACGCGCCAAGACCATGGACGCTATCGACAATACCCACAGCCGTGTGGATGCGGCGCTCAAGGCCGGCGGCGACGCCGTAGGGGCGGAAACAGTCATCGAGACCATGCCCGGCATGATGCCGCTGTCCTGTAATAAACGTATGAACGAGCTGTTTGTGGAAAATGCCCAGCTTGCTTTCCCGGACGTGGCTATTAAGGATGCAGGCCATTTCAGCGCCTCTACCGACATGGGCGACGTATCGCACCTGATTCCCGTTATCCATCCGTTTATCGGCGGTACGGACGGGCTGCTGCACACGGAAGGCTTCAAAGTGGTAGATTTCAAGGCGGCCGTACTGCTGCCGGCCAAGGCTTTCGCCATGACGCTCATCGACCTCTTGTATGACGATGCGGCGGAAGCAAAGGCTATCCTGGCGGACTTTAAACCCATCCTGACCAAGGAGCAGTACATTGCCAAATTTGACAGCTATTTCAGCAAATAAACAAGGAGGGGATGTAATTGTATAACATCAAACTGCACGCAATCATTCTGGCGCTGATCATCGTGGCTGAACTTATCGGCGCCCATACTTTCAAAATCGGCGTAGGCACCATTGTTTTGCTGCCCATGCTCTATGCGCTGATGATCGGTATTTTGACCACGCCGAAATTTTTAAATCTTTCCGGCAAAAAGGAAATGCATGACGCCAGCGCTCTTTTAGGCATCACCCTGATGCTGCTCATGGCGCGTTACGGCACCCTCGTAGGGCCCACCCTGCCTAAGATTATCGCCGCTTCTCCGGCGCTGATCCTGCAGGAATTCGGCAACCTGGGCACCGTGCTCATCGGCGTGCCCGTGGCTGTACTTTTGGGTCTTAAACGCGAAACTATCGGCGCTGCACACTCCATCGCCCGCGAGCCTAACGTGGCTCTGATCGGCGAACGCTTTGGCCTGGACAGCAGCGAAGGCCGCGGCGTTATGGGCGTTTATATTGCCGGTACCGTATTCGGTACCATCTTCTTCGGCTTGATGGCCAGCATCGCTTCTTCCACTCTGCCGTTCCATCCCTATGCCCTGGCAATGGCTGCCGGCGTAGGCTCTGCCAGCATGATGACCGCCGCTGTCGGCTCTTTGAGCGCCATGTATCCCGATATGGCCAACCAGATTGCCGCTTTCGGCGCAGCCAGCAATATGCTTTCCGGCCTGGACGGCCTGTACATGTCCATCTGGATGGGTCTGCCCATGACCGAATGGCTGTACAAGAAATGCTACCGCATGAGATACGGCACTGCTCCCGAAGCATCTGAAGCAGGGAAGGAGGAGAAATAATGAGCATTAAAGATACAATCATCGTCTTACTTATCGTTACCTTTATGAGCCTGTTCTCCAATGTACTGGGGACACCGGCCGGTATCGTCGAATCCATTCCCGGCCTGCTGATTCTGGCGCTGATCGCTCTCGCCGGCATCGTCATGGCAAAATATCTGCCCGGCAATATCCCGTCCGTAGCCTATGTAGTTACCCTGGGCTGCATCCTGACTTATCCCGGCGTGCCCGGCAGCGAATTTATCAATTTCTGGGTACAGAAGATCGGCTTCGTATCCCTGTGTACGCCCATCCTGGCTTATGCGGGCGTCGCTATCGGCAAGGATTTGGACGCTTTTGCCAAAAACGGCTGGCGTATCGTAGTGCTGGCCTGCGTAGTATTTACCGGTACCTACATCGGCAGCGCCATCATCGCCCAGGCTATCCTCAAATATCTGGGACAGATTTAAACGCACTTTTCAACAAAACGGCTCCGCGGAGCCGTTTTTTCTTGCCGTTGTCATTGAATTTAGACGGTAATTAGAGTAAAATAAGAACAAGTACTGATTTAGGAGGTCATAGCATGGCAGAAATTTTAGCTGAAACCAAATTTTCCAGCGTTATCCATAATAATGAAGTCAGCGACGAAATCGTAAAGTGGGGCAACGCCAACGGTTACCCGCTGCAGAAGGCGAAGCTGTACAATAAACTGAAAGCATATGTGGGCTTTTCTCCCGCAGGCTATATGATTAAAGCAGAAAAACTGCCTCCCATCCCAGGCGGCTGGCAGGTTACCGTAGAAAAATACGAGGCGGAAGAAAGAATCATCCCGCTGAACGTGCAGCCCGGGACTAACGAGGTAAACCGCTTCATCCTCAAGATGATGGACGAATATGTCAAAGAAGGCCTGAAAATGGAAATGGCCGACAACGTATACGAATCCTACGGCGCTTACCTGCGCGACCTCAAGGTCATCGGTCATCCGCTCTTAATCAACGCTTTTGAAGACTTTATCGAGAATATGCGTTAAACCATGAGCGGCGTACTGGAAAAACAGCTGGCACGGGCCGTGGATATGCGGCTGGCGGTATTTGCCGCCAAAGTGCAGGACGGCAGCCTGCTGCAGGACGAGATGCAGCTGCGCGCCGCCGCCTATCTTATCAGCGAGATCATGCTGCCCTGCTGCTGCATGATGTGCAATAAGGAAAAACTGACCGCGCTGCTTTTGAGCACCAAGCTGTGTGCCGGGCAGCCTGCGGCAGCCGCGAAGCTGGCGGCGCTGGTCTATGACGACCTGGCCCGCTGCAACGGACTGGGCTGAAAGGACACCTGCGGGTGTCTTTTTTGTTGGGCGCGCCGGCAGGAAGCAGACAGTTTTGTTTTGGGGGGATAATATGATCGGCACATGTGTCAACGCCGCCGCCATTTTGACCGGCTCCTTCATCGGCAGCTTTGTCAGCCGCGGTATCGGCGAAAAATATAAAAACGGACTTTTTGACGCGCTGGGACTGGCTACCGTGGCGCTGGGCGTTAATGCTGTAGTAAGCAATATGCCTAAAAGCCAGTACCCCGTGCTTTTTATCTTCAGTCTGGCGCTGGGTACCGTCATCGGTACGCGGCTGGACATCAACGGGCGTTTTCACAGCCTGCTGCAGCGCTCTAAAGGCGGCAGTAAGCTGGCCGAGGGCCTGTCGACAGCCATACTGCTCTTCTGTATCGGCACGCTGTCCATCCTGGGGCCTGTGGAAAGCCGTCTCAACGGCAACAACACCTATCTTTTTACTAACGCTACGCTGGACTTTGTCTCGTCCATCATTATTTCATCGGCCTACGGCTTCGGCATCGCCCTGGCGGCGCTGGTACTTTTTTTGTGGCAGGGCAGCATCTACCTTTTTGCCGGGGTCATCGCGCCTTATATGACGCCGCCGCTGATGGCGGAAATTTCGCTGGTGGGCGGGGTGTTCTTGATGAGCTCCGGCGTGGGTATCCTTAACCTGCGCGACTGCAAGACGCTCAATATGCTACCGGCGCTTTTGGTGCCGCCGCTCTTTTTTGCCGTAGTGCAGCTTTTTCACTGAGATAACGGTCTGAAACTGTTAGGAGGTTAACAGTTTCAGACCTTTTTTCGTTGCAGGTACGTCTGTAAGGCGGCTTTGGTTGACATACGTAGCGGGAATGTTATAATTGAAGCTACACTGTTAAAATATGATTTTCGGAGGGGAATATATGTCTGCAAATTATTCTATGTTTCTGCCCAGCTACAGCGTGGGTCCTGACTGTTATAAGGAAATCAAAAATATTACTGCCCGCTACGGCAAAACCGTCGTAGTCATCGGCGGCAAGACCGCGCTGGAAAAAGCGCGTCCCGCCCTCATGGAAGGCATTAAGGAAGCCGGCCTTACCGTTACCGACGTGCTCTGGTACGGCGGCGACGCTACCTATGAAAACGTACAGATGCTGGCTGATGAAGCTGCCGTACAAAACGCCGATATGATTTTTGCTGTAGGCGGCGGCCGTGCCGTAGATACCTGCAAAACCTTGTCCGATACCATCGGCAAGCCCATGTTCGCGTTTCCAACCATTGCGTCCAACTGTGCAGCCTGCACTGCTCTTTGCGTTATGTACAAGACTGACGGCTCTTTGGCCGGCTATCACTTTATGAAACGCTGCTGCGAGCATACCTTTATCAACACCACCATTATCGCCGAAGCGCCGGAAAAACTGCTGTGGGCAGGTATTGGCGACGCTCTCTCCAAAGAATACGAAGCGCATTTTGCTTCCCGCGGCTGCCATCTGCCGCATACCCCACTCATGGGCATCTGCCTGAGCCGCGCCTGCACCCAGCCGCTGTTGGACTACGGCAAACAGGCCCTTGAAGACTGCCGCAACAAGAAGGAATCCGTGGCTATCCGTGAAGTAGCGCTGGATATCATCATCAGCACCGGCATTGTTTCTAACCTGACCGTAGGCGGCAAGGAATATTACTATAATTCTTCGCTGGCGCACTGCTTCTACAACTCCTACACCTATCTGCCCCAGGCAGAAAGACATCTGCATGGCGAAATCGTTTCTTTCGGTACCGTAGTGCTTTTGACTTACGATAAACAGATTGAAGAACGCAACAAGATTGCCGCTTTCAATAAAGAACTGGGCCTGCCCGTAACGCTGGCAGAAATGGAACTGACCGAAGCGGATATCGACAAGCTGCTGGAAAAAGCTGTTACCATCAGCGAATGGAACGGCTCCAAACAGAAGCTGAGCCTGGCAGAATTTAAGCAGGCTATTTTCGATATGGATGCTTACGGCCGTAGCTTATAATTATTTGCCAAAACCGGCAGAACATGTTAAAGTAAACGTATAACTGAATACATAAACCGCTAGGGGCGCATTTGCTGAGAGGGCTGAGGCCCGACCCTTTGAACCTGATTTACGGATAATACCGGCGTAGGAAAGTGGATAACGACAATAATTTTGCCAGTCCTTTTGCCGGGACTGGCATTTTTGTTCCCGCAGGCGGTCAGATGGAGGTAATAACAATGGCAACACAGATGCAGCTGGCAAGACAGGGCATTATCACAGACGCGATGCGCACAGTGGCGCAGCAGGAAGGCGTCAGCGAGGAATTTATCCGCGCAGGCGTGGCAGAGGGCACTATCGCTATCTGCGCAAATGTCAAGCACAAAAACCTTATTCCCCGCGGCGTGGGACAGGGACTGAAAGTAAAAGTCAACGCCAATATCGGCACATCCAGCAGCTTCCCGGACATCGAGCCGGAGCTGGACAAGCTCAAGGCGGCAGTGGACGCAGGAGCGGACGCCGTGATGGATTTATCCACCGGCAATAATATTACCGCTTCCCGCCGGGCGATTATTAAAAATTCTACCGTCATGGTGGGCACGGTGCCCATGTATCAGGCTACCGTAGAAACCATTAAAAAACGCGGCGCCGTAGTAGAAATGACCAAGGAAGATTTGTTTGACGTTATCCGTATGCAGGCAGCCGACGGCGCCGACTTTATGACCCTGCACTGCGGCATTACGAAAAGCGTGCTCAAGGCGCTGACCGAAGAAGGCCGTATTATGGACGTAGTCAGCCGCGGCGGCAGTTTTATTACCGGCTGGATGCTGCACAATGATAAGGAAAATCCTCTTTACGAATATTATGACGAGATACTTGATATCTGCGCCGAATATGACGTAACTATCAGCCTGGGTGACGGACTGCGTCCCGGCTGTTTAGCAGACGCTACCGACAGGGCGCAGATCCAGGAGCTTTTGAACTTAGGCGAGCTGACCCAGCGTGCCTGGGATAAAGGCGTGCAGGTAATGGTGGAAGGGCCGGGACATATGCCCTATAACCAGATTGCCGCCAATATGCAGCTGCAGAAACGCATCTGTCACGGCGCGCCTTTTTACGTACTGGGGCCGCTGGTAACGGACGTAGCGCCCGGCTATGACCATATTACCAGCGCTATCGGCGGCACGCTGGCGGCTGTCAGCGGCGCAGATTTCTTGTGCTATGTAACACCGGCGGAACATTTAGGACTGCCGGATTTAAACGATGTACGCGAGGGCATTATCGCCGCACGCATTGCGGCTCATGCCGCCGACCTTGCCAAAGGCAATAAACAGGCCTGGGACTGGGACAACGCCATGGCGAAAGCCCGCAAGGAGCTGGACTGGTCGGAGCAGCTGCGTCTGGCACTTGACCCTGTCAAGGCTACGGAGTATCGCAATAAGAAGAACAAAAGCGACGATGAAGCCTGCTCCATGTGCGGCGATTACTGCGCCGTAAAAATCGTGGGGCAGTATTTAGAGGAACATAAGAGGAAAAGTAAATAGGTAAGATGTAAAAAAGCACTGCGCAGGCAGTGCTTTTTTGCTTAAAACACAAGAAGTCTTACGGCTGGGGTGCTGCTGTTTTTATTAAGATAAATTTGTGCTTTTTAATTTTTAATCTACAGTTTTTGAAAAAGTAAGTATTTTAACTATGATTTATATTGAAAAATCAATTTATCGAAAGTTAAATTATATTGAAAAGTCATAAAAATAATGCTAAAATTTGTTTAAAAAGTCATAAAGAAAGGTGAGAAGTATGCTGCACAGAAAGATTGCCAAAATTATTGAAGAACATTTACAGGCTGCTTCCAATAAAATTTTGCTGATTGACGGCGCACGTCAGATAGGTAAAACATATATCGTCCGTTATGTTGGACAAAAAATGTTTAAAAATTTTATTGAAATAAATATGATTGAAGATTCTTTAGGCGATAAGCTGTTTGCGCGGGTAAGCAACGTAGATGATTTTTATTTGCAGCTTAGCATGATTGCCGGTAATAAAATGGGCAAAAAAGAGGATACGCTTATTTTTATTGATGAAATACAGGCCTATCCGCATCTTTTAACAATGCTTAAATTTCTTGCTCAGGATGGCAGATACACTTATATCACCAGCGGGTCCTTACTGGGAGTTACCCTGGCGCAGACACCTTCCATACCTATGGGCAGTATTCGTAAGATACGGATGTTTCCGCTGGATTTTGAAGAATTCCTTTATGCCAATGGTATGAATGCTGACGTCATAGATATTTTGCGGAAGAAGTTTAACGCAAGGCAGTCGCTGGAGGAAAATACTCATAATAAACTGCTGGATTTATTTCGTAAATATTTACTGGTTGGCGGTATGCCTGAGGCAGTAAATACTTTTTTAGCAAGCCGTAATATTGTAAAAGTAAGAGCAATTCAGGCGGAAATTCACGATTATTATGCAGCAGATGCTTCTAAATATCTACAAGAGTAGAAATTATAACGGAGTATTAAATCTCGGCAGATACTTGAAGATGTACACCGAATCTACAAGAGTAGAAATTATAACGGAGTATTAAATGTTTTGTGCCAACAACATACCAAGAGATCTACAAGAGTAGAAATTATAACGGAGTATTAAATTGATGGGCGTATACTGCTGAGTACCTATCTACAAGAGTAGAAATTATAACGGAGTATTAAATTACGGTCGGTCATCGATACATCAAGGTATCTACAAGAGTAGAAATTATAACGGAGTATTAAATAATCAATGTCCCCTTGCCAGCAAATTCATCTACAAGAGTAGAAATTATAACGGAGTATTAAATCTATGTTAAGAAGTGATTTTCTCTTATATCTACAAGAGTAGAAATTATAACGGAGTATTAAATCATATCTGCGCGGCACTGATTTTCACCTATCTACAAGAGTAGAAATTATAACGGAGTATTAAATGAGCCATTACTAGTTACAAAAATCAAATCTACAAGAGTAGAAATTATAACGGAGTATTAAATCGAAGTGGCACATTGATTTTGCAGAGATCTACAAGAGTAGAAATTATAACGGAGTATTAAATATACGGCATATAAAAAGCGACTACTTGTATCTACAAGAGTAGAAATTATAACGGAGTATTAAATCGCGAGCCCAGAATTTTTTCAGATACTATCTACAAGAGTAGAAATTATAACGGAGTATTAAATCAATGAGTGTTCCGTTATGAGGTACATATCTACAAGAGTAGAAATTATAACGGAGTATTAAATTTCGCCTACGCTCAGAATAATCATTTATCTACAAGAGTAGAAATTATAACGGAGTATTAAATGGGCAGGTAATTATTCAAAGTAACAAATCTACAAGAGTAGAAATTATAACGGAGTATTAAATAAAATGCAATGTATCGGGTGCTATACATCTACAAGAGTAGAAATTATAACGGAGTATTAAATTCCCATGGGCGGAACATGGGGAACGTCATCTACAAGAGTAGAAATTATAACGGAGTATTAAATCAGCCATGTTTTAACCTCCATTATTATCTACAAGAGTAGAAATTATAACGGAGTATTAAATGTGGGGCTTGCCGCCCTCGTACTCCATCTACAAGAGTAGAAATTATAACGGAGTATTAAATTAGTATTTTTCCGGCGCGGCCTCCTCATCTACAAGAGTAGAAATTATAACGGAGTATTAAATGCCGGAAGGCTTACCCAATCCAAAGCAATCTACAAGAGTAGAAATTATAACGGAGTATTAAATAAACATCAGCCCAACGGCATTGGGTAGATCTACAAGAGTAGAAATTATAACGGAGTATTAAATCTCATTCATTTTGCCCTCCATTTTGTATCTACAAGAGTAGAAATTATAACGGAGTATTAAATCCAAAAAGAAAAGGCTTCTACAGCAAAATCTACAAGAGTAGAAATTATAACGGAGTATTAAATAGGCAACGCTATGCTGGAAATCGAAAGATCTACAAGAGTAGAAATTATAACGGAGTATTAAATAATGACTACTAAAAAATCTACTTCAGTATCTACAAGAGTAGAAATTATAACGGAGTATTAAATTTCAAAAGGGCAAGACGGCTGGTGTAATCTACAAGAGTAGAAATTATAACGGAGTATTAAATGTTCCACTGAGTAACAAAGAAGCTCTATCTACAAGAGTAGAAATTATAACGGAGTATTAAATATACTAATATGCCTGCTGTACTTGTTATCTACAAGAGTAGAAATTATAACGGAGTATTAAATAAGAATACTACGAAAGCAGCATTGAATCTACAAGAGTAGAAATTATAACGGAGTATTAAATTTTTGTATATCAACTCTTATATGTGCATCTACAAGAGTAGAAATTATAACGGAGTATTAAATTATAAAGGCAGATGCCTGCTGTAAATATGGTATCAAGCGTTATCATCAGGTAAGCACGGATGAAGTATATGGTGATTTGCCGCTGGACAGACCAGATTACTTATTCAGTTTATAAAAAACAACGGCTCATAGCGTGATTTGAGCCGTTGTTTTTCTGTTTGTGAGTTTAATTTGA